>CACBCS010000001.1 GCA_902537815.1 uncultured Pseudohongiella sp.
CCGGCTATGTCCTCGATTTCCCGCCATCCCCCGATGGTCGGATTTACCTTCAGGTAGTCGACTACGGAAAAGCCGTCGTCCGAGCTAAATGGAAAGAACGGAAGAATATGCACCGTTGAGACGGTCTCTTTTAGATGCGTGTTCAGAAAACGCCGGAGGGTGACAAGCGGTAGCTCATCCTGCTTTTTGATGGTGTTGCCGTAGGTGATTACCACGCTGTCGCTCTGATCCCAGTGGCTTTTGTGTGGGACCGGGCGCTGAACATCGCGACCCCTGCTAATCGCTGTTACCAGATCCCCACTCAGGACATCGAGATCTTGATCAGGGTAAATGACGGCAAGATGTTCTTTAACACGCCGCAAAAGGTCCTGTTCGGTTGCTTGAGTCTGCTCTTGCATATTGGTCAGGGAGTGAATTCCGCCTGGTCTTCGTCAACGGCCGTTTTCAGCTGCTCAAGAATATCAGGAATGGCGCTCATGACTCTATTCCAGCTCGGAATGAAAGGCGTCTCCATGGGCCTTTCAAGGAATTGCTCGCCCGCTTCCATGATGTTACCCGCAAACATCTCTATCGAGGCCTCCTCCGTATGGCGATCGTAAGTTAGCCCGTTCATTTCCGCGTCATGTTGAAAAGTGTTAACAAAATCGAGGGCCATACGATAGTAAGTAGCTTTGATTGTTCGGAACGTATTGGGTGTAAATACTTCTCCATTGGTTGCCAGTTTGCGAAAGAAAGCCTTAGCAATATCCATACTCATCCTCGACAGACCTTTTTCCCGGTCGTCTACAGAGAGAACTTGATGTTTATGATCATAAACATCAGCGATATCTGACTGACACAGTCGATTGGTCGCGTAATTGCGCTTCATCTCTGATAGCACCCCAATTTCCAACCCCCAATCGCTTGGGATGCGTAGATCATTAATGGCGTAAGCACGCATACTGAACTCGCCGGCGAGCGGGTAGCGGAAGCTGTCCATATAATCCAGGAATTCTGAACAGCCGCATACCTTCTTAAGCGTTCGGATCAGCGGTGTTACGAAGAGGCGGACAACACGCCCCGAGATTCGATCACCTGCAACCCGTGAGTAAAAGCCTTTATTGAATGCGTAGCTGAAGTTTGGGTTTGCTACAGGGTAGAGGAGCCTGGCCAGCAGGCTGCGGTCATAGGTCAGGATGTCGCAGTCATGAAGCGCGACAGCGTCGGCCCTTCCGGAAGCCAGGACATAGCCGTAACAATACCAGACGTTTCGACCTTTTCCTTCATCCACAGGAGCCAGACCTAATCCTTTAAGCTGAGCGTCGATTGCCCGCAGCCTCGGGCCATCGTTCCACAGAATATTGTGATGTTGAGGAAGTCCGGAGAAGTAATCGATCGCGAAGCGATACTGATCTTCGCTGGCTCGGTCTAGCCCGATCACGATTTCGCTCAGATAAGGGACTTTGGTTAGCTCCTCCACAATGCCCGACAATGCCGGCCCTTCAAGTTCAGAAAACAGGGAAGGTAACACCAAGCCCATGGGCCTACTTTTCTGGAACCGGATGAGGTCTGCCTCCATGGCTTCCAGTGGGCGCTGCCTGAGATTATGCAGGGTTGTTACGATTCCGTTTTGATGAAAATCACCCATGATTCCTCCGCTAATTAATGAGCAACTGCTGCGAATCGAGCAGGTCTAGAATTTGTCTGATTCCGTCATTCCAGCCGGCCGGGCCGGGCATGCTAGTGCGAATTACAGTCGCAGGGCCCTGTGGATAAAGTTGATCAGACTTGTTGGACTTTATGACAACTGCCACATCAGCGGCGGCAAGCAGGGATAGGTCGTTAGGGCTGTCACCGAGCGCAACCAGGAAGGGACGGGGTTGGCTGTGGCGTGCCTGCAACCATTGCATGGCGCTGCCTTTATCGAACTGACTCTGGATGCTGATGAAACGTCCACCCTCCAGCGTGGTGAGTGACAGTTTCTGTATTTCGCTCTGAAAAAGCTGAAAATTGGCTTGCGTATCCTGCCACAGCATCGGTTCGGTAAATTCGCGTCTCTGCGCTTTCCCGGCATCTCCCTTGGACAGTCCCGTCAGCTCAGCAATTTGGTCAACCGGACAGTCTGAGAAACCGGTAAATCTCAGTGATAGTCGCTCTCTGAGTTGATGCACTGCGTCCAGCCAGTTCGTCCGGGGTAAGCCGAATGCTGTCAGGATTTGGCCTAATGAGTCGTAGACGGCGGCGCCGTTCTCGCTTATAAATGGAGCGGTGATACGGCTAGCACGCTGAAGAGCAAGTATCTCTGCGGCCGTTTTGCTGGAGGCAAAGACCGGGGTGACGCCTCGCCTTGCCAGCTCCGCCAGCGCTGGCTTTGCCGCTTCCATGGAGTAGCTTTCGTGCTCTATGAGGCTGCCGTCAAGGTCAGTAAAGACCAAAAACGGGGCAGTCTTTGCAACATTCTGGTTCATAAGTCCGATACTGCTACAAGTTTCACGCCAATCTTTTCTGATCGGGATGGTAAGATCGAGTGTGGACGCGGGACTGTTTCTAAGAACTTGAATTTAATACTATTTAAGAATTAGAGTTCGTTCTAAAAAGCTGCCTTCCTACGCGCTGCAGACGAACTCAGACGCGTGTAATTTCAAAAAAGCACAAAAGTAGTGCAATTAGGCGTTCGGCCGAACAGCCTTGCACCGAACTGGATCTGCCCCCGCTTATTATCCGCTGAACAGGCGCCAGACTGCGTCAGGAGTGAGCGGCATGTCGACATGCTTGACTCCGTGCGGCGCTAAAGCGTTGACCACGGCGTTCACGATCGCTGGTGGAGCGCCGATTGCTCCGGCTTCACCCGCACCCTTGATGCCCAAGGGGTTTGTTGTGCAAGGAACCTCGCGACGCAGAAAGCGAATATTGGGCACATCGTCCGCTCTTGGCAGCGTGTAATCCATCAGACTGGCTGACAGCAGCTGGCCGGTCTCGGGATCGTAAGCGCATGACTCCAGCAGGGCTTGTCCCAGCCCCTGACCAATACCTCCATGGACCTGTCCTTCAAGCAGTAGCGGATTGATGACTTTCCCGAAATCATCGACCACTGTATAGTCGAGCAGTTCGATCACGCCGGTCTCGGGGTCGATTTCCAGTTCGCAAATGTGGGTGCCATTTGGATAAGTTGCCTGTCCCGGGGCAAAGGTTTCCGCTTCGTCAAAGCTCAGTTCTTCGCCTGTTTTGGCCGACACGCAAACCTCTCTGAAACTAGCGCTGCGATCGGTTCCGACTATATGAAAGCGCCCGTGTTCGAAGTCGATATCGGCGGCTGAAGCTTCCAGCAGGTCTGCAGCCTTTAGTCTGGCAGATTCGATCAGTTTTTCCGATGCGGCGCTTACGGCTGCACCTCCGACCGGCACTGAGCGGGACCCCATGGTGCCGCCACCGCTTTGGATTCGATCGGAGTCGCCTTGCACTATTGAGATGTCGGCGAAATCAATTCCCAGCCGTTCTTGAATGATCTGGCGGAAAGCCGTCTCATGGCCTTGTCCGTTGTTTTGTGTCCCGATGTAGAGTGTGACGTGTCCCTTACTATCTGCCGCGAGGCGCGCCTGCTCCGGAGCGCCACCAGCACAGCGCTCGATATAGCAGGCCATGCCGATACCCCGCAATTTGTTCCGGGCAGATGATTCCGATTGTCGCTGCTTGAAATTGCGCCAACCGGATTCTTCCAGCGCTTGCTCCATGTGTTGCTGGAATTCGCCGGAGTCATATTCCAGATCAAAGGCTGTAGTAAAAGGCATGGCATCGGCCGAGATTAAATTTCGGCGGCGCATTTCATCCGGACTGAGGCCGATTTCCTGTGCTGCGAAGTCGATCAGTCGTTCGATGGCGTAAATAGCCTCAGGTCTGCCTGCGCCGCGGTAGGCATCGACCGGGGCGGTATTGGTAAAAACGCCTCTAACCTGCACATAGGCCGTGGGAATCGTGTAACAGCCCACAAGCATTGACACACCGGCAGCGGTCGGCACGAACGGCCCGAAATTGGAGAGGTAGGCGCCCAGGTTCGCGACGGTAGCGACTTCAAGTCCCAGCATTTTACCCGCCGAATCGAGCGCGAGCCGCAGCGTGCTAACGTGATCCCGGCCATGACTGTCCGCAGTGAACGCTTCGCTGCGCTCAGCAATCCACTTCACCGGTCGGTTCAGCTTACGCGTGGCGTAAAGCAGACAGACGTACTCCGGAAACAGGAAGATTTTCATCCCGAATCCACCGCCTACGTCATAGCATTTCACCAGAATGTCTTCTGGCTCGCAGCGGAAAATGGCGCCCGCCAGCAGTCGTCTGAGCAGATGAACCCCCTGACAGGATACATGGAGGATCATCCGGCCGGTGTCAGGATCGGTAGCGGCTATCGCGCCCCGCGTTTCCATGGAAGTGGGTATGACCCGGTTATTCACCAGTTTGAGCTCAACGGTTTTATCCGCTACGGCGAAGGCGGCTTCGGTTTCAGCCTGCTTCCCGCTTTCCCAATGGAAGCACTGATTGTTCTTGGCCTCATCCCAGATTTGCGGTGCCTCTGCACTTAAACTGTTTTCAGTCTCAACGGTGGCGTCCAGCAGTTCATAGTCGATCCACAGTTGGTCGGCAGCATCTAGCGCTTGCTGTTTGGTCTCGGCAACGATAAGGGTCACGGCATCGCCTACATGTCGCACCCGATCGATCGCCAGGGCGGGGCGAGCCGGCTTAACGCAGGGTGTGCCGTCAATGTTGTTGACGTCGGCGCCACAGGGTACGTCACCAATGTTGTCTGCGCGCAGATCCTCTCCGGTGTAGACGGCGAGGATGCCAGGCAGTCCGGTCACCGAATCCTTATCGATCTCGACGATGCGCGCGTGAGCATGCGGGGAGCGGACGAAAACGCCCACCGTTTCATTGTCCAAAGACACATCCTCGATATAAGTGCCTGCGCCGCGGGTGAAACGCTGATCCTCGACTCGGGTAACTGACTGGCCAATGCCGAACTTTTCCATGAAAGCTGCCTATTTTGTTGGTTGGCTTTGATAGCTAAACAAAGGATTTAATTTAGCGGAATTCCTTCTCACAATATAGTTCAGAGTATGTATTTGCGACGCCGTGGGTATTGTGAAAGGTGCAGCTTTCACATACCTTGCTATTCAGGACTAATGCACTAACAGGAACTTTAGATTGAAAAATCCCAACAAAAATAACCCTCCGCAACCGTTTCCAGCTGACCCTTCGCGTCGCACATTGTTGAAAGGGGCCGGATTGGCTGGTGCGGTAGCTGTCAGCGCTTCTTCTGCAGGGGTGGTCGTCGCTACAGAAAGTCAGTCACTCGGTAATAACTCCGCGCCAGCACTTGAGGCTCTTGAAACTCTTACTGCTGCTGAAGCAGAGGTACTGGAAGCCATTTGCGATTGCTTAATTCCTTCTGATGAGTCAGGGCCGGGTGCTAAAGAGGCTAGGGCAGCGCATTACATAGATCGCTCCCTCGCGAGTCACAACCGCGATTCTCGTGCGCATTACCTACAGAGTCTGACGGCTCTTAATGAGCAGTCCCAAAAAAATTACGGCGCTACCTTTGAAAATGTAGCGCGCGATAAGCAAGTGACGCTGATCGAGGCACTCCAGAATGATCAGATTCCTGGATGTTTACCTAGCTCTCGAGGCTTTTTTGCGCTGGTTCGTGATCACACAATCGACGGGACATTCTGTGATCCTTATTACGGTGGTAATCGCGATTTTATTGGGTGGGATATGCTGCAGTATCCCGGTATCAGGTTATCCGCTTCAGAAACCGACGTGAAACAGGGTTCAGCATTGAGTCCTAACCATCAATCAGCATACGACAATGCGACATATACAAAAATGGCTGCTAATACAACAAAGGGGCAAGGGGGTAGTCGAAATGCCTAGATCACTCCCAGAAACAGATGTAGTAATTGTTGGAATGGGCGCTGCCGGTGGGGTTGCTGCATTGCCGCTTACTAATGCTGGGCTAAAAGTGGTTGGACTGGAGGCAGGCGGCTGGTTAAATCCGCGAGATTTTGCCCCTGATGAATTGAGAAATAATGACCGGAACTGGCCTCAAACGATTCAGAAGGCAGCTTCTGAAGCGCCTACCGTGCGCGCCAATCCCTCTGAAACCGCTGTGCAGGGTGGCCATCCCATGATGAATGCAGTTGGTGGTACCAGTATGCATTACTGGGCCCAGAGTTGGCGGTTGAATCCATGGGACTTCAAAGTGGTTAGCTCCACTTTGGCGCGCTACGGGCGCGGACGCATTCCAGAAGACTCAACTGTGGAAGATTGGCCGATTAGTTATGAAGACCTTGAGCCGTTTTATGACAAAGTCGAATATACGGTCGGAGTGTCCGGCCGGGCAGGGAATGTACAGGGGGTAATTAATTCGGCGGGCAATATCTTTGAAGGTCAGCGAAGGCGTGAGTATCCCATGCAACCACTGCGCAGTTCGCCGTTTACTGATCTGATGAGCAGCGCAGCTGCAAAAATGGATTGGCATCCTTTTCAGGGACCTGCTGCAATCACTACCGAAGTGTATGACGGACGTCCTCCGTGTCAATATCATGGTTTTTGCAACAAAGGTGGCTGTCACATCCAGGCGAAAAGCTCTACAGCATTCAGCACAATACCTAAGGCAATAGATACGGGTAATCTTGATATAGTCACATTTGCCCGAGTTACAGAAATCAGAACCGATGTGTCCGGCAAAGTCACCGGCGTTGAATACCTAAAAGGAAACGAGATATTTTTTCAACCTGCACAGGTCGTCTTGATTGCCAGTTACGCGTATGAGAATGTCCGCCTCCTGCTGCTATCAAAGTCTTCGGCTTTTCCCAACGGACTTGCAAATAATTCAGATCAGGTGGGAAAGCACTATATGAGCCATCATCAAGGCTCACCAGTTGCCGCCTTGTTTCCAGAAGATCTGCACAATTGGTATGGATTACCGGCTCAAGGCGTCGCCTTAGATGATTGGGCAGATGATAATTTCGATCATTCCGGGCTTGAGTTTATCGGCGGCGCAAACCTTTGGGTGCATACTGACCGCAAGCCTATCGGGGCAGCCAAGATGGACACTTTCGGCGAGGCGCCTAGCTGGGGTAAAGACTGGAAAGCCTTTATTGCGCGTAATGCTGATAGAAGTAATACGTCATACATACAAAAAACTACGCTTCCCTACTTAAATAACTACCTTGATCTCGATCCAAGCGTGAAAGATAGCATTGGGTTGCCCGTTACGCGTATCACAGCACGTTATCGCGAGAATGAACTGCGTATTGCCGACTTTGCGCAAGATAAAATGGAAGAATGGTATCGTGCAGCTGGAGCAACTCATGTACTTCGATTTGGGCTCGGTAACGCGATGGGTGCTACTACGCATGCATATGGTGGCACGAGAATGGGAGATAGTCCCGATACCAATGTCGCTGACCGCTGGGGGTTCTGTCACGAAGCTCCTAATTTAGGGATCCTTGGCGCTTCATTGATGGGAACTAGTGGTTCGAGGAATCCGACTCTCACAGTCCAAGCCCTCGCCTGGCGCACCGCCGAACATCTAGTCAGCAATTGGAGATCGAGGACAGCTTAATTTTTGCACCAAAGAACAAACAGAGGTAAAACGGAGATCTTATATACGAAAAAGCCCAGAAATACTGGGCTTTACGAAGAGCGATCGGACTCAGTTGGATTGAATCGGATTGGTGTTTGGTAGCTATGGGTGGACTTGAACCACCGACCCCAGCATTATGAATGCTGTGCTCTAACCAGCTGAGCTACATAGCCATGACTGTCGCGAATGCTGTCTTCGCGACGGCACCCTGAATTCTGCTCCTGTGATGCAAACATTGCCTGTTAGACGAAAACAATGAACGCGTAACTCAGAAGGCCGCGAATTTTGGCCATTCGACGGGTAAATGTCAAGATTCAGACTAGTCGAACACCACGTTACGTACTACCGCGTAGTAATCGCCCACGGCGCGACGGAAGGCGGATTCTCCGACTTGCTCATCATTACCATGGACGCCCGTGTGTTCACCTGAATCAGTGATCAGCGGGTTGAAACCGTAACTCACGATGCCCAAATCCCGCGTGAAGTGGCTGTCGGTAAACCCGGTACTGACGCTGGGCAGCACCCGCGAACCGGGGTGTAATTCCTGAGTGACCGATTCGATTGCTCTGAACAGCCGCGTGTTTGTCTCAGATATCGCCGGCGTGAAAGCCATGATCGTTTCAATCTCCACACCTGTGAAGCCTATCAGATCGTCCAGTTCACTGATGAACTGTGCGGCGGGCTTGTCCGGCAATATGCGGCAGTCCAGCTCGGCCCAGGCCGTTGGCGGAATGACGTTAATCTTGGTTGAGCCACTCATTCTGGTCATGGAGCAGGTATCGCGGATCAGGGAATTGTGCCCCGGCCGCGCCGCATGAAGCCGGGTGACGAAGTCGGGATCCTGAATGGCCGACTGGATATCGGCGTAGGAGCCTGCCCAGTCGGCCCCCATATCGACCGACAGGGCGCCGAAATAGTCATCCACCGGTCCGATGATTCGAGGCTGGAAGGGGTTTTCCAGCAGGGTGTTGAGCGCCTGCACAATTCGAGTCACTGCACTGGTGGTGCGAGGGGACGAGCCATGGCCCGGCGTGTCAATGGCGTTAAGACGTAACCATACCGGAACCTTCTGCGTGACCTCGACGCTGAACACTATATCGTCTTCCTCGCTGCGGCTGCCGCCGCCGCCTTCGTTCAGCAGAATGCCAATGTCCTCGAAAATTTCAGGGCGGTTCTCAATAAGCCAGCCAACGCCATAAAAGCCGCCGGCCTCCTCATCGGCAGTAGCCAGGAACACGACATCCCTGTTTAGAGCAACGCCGGAGCGATGCAGGGCGAGAAAAGTCGCGAGTTGCAGAGTGCCAAGACCCTTCATGTCACGAGCGCCACGACCTAAGATGAAGCCGTCACGAATCGCACCGGACAGCACCGGAATAGTCCAGAATTCTTCATTTGCCGGCACTACATCTGAATGCTGTAGCAGAATCAGCCCCGGTTCGTCACCGCCTTCCAGCCGGGCCCAGATATTGCCTCGGCCGGGCGCGCTTTCAGCGGTCTCATATTCAATGCCTTCGGCCTCGAAGATCTCTGCCAGAAAATCTACTGCGCGCGTTTCATTGCCGGGCGGGTTGATGGTGTCGATCCGAATGTACTGCTGCAGCCAACTGACCGCTTCATCTTCCAGAGTCTGGCTCGCTGCGCCAACGCTGATTCCGAACAGCAGAAAACCCAATAATCCTTTTCTTATGCTCATACTCATACTAGCCTCCTGAATGATCGCGGCGGATCGCGAAGTCTACAATCACCTGCTGAAACGTTGTGCTACACATTGAATCGGAAATGGATGACATCTCCGTCGGCGACGACGTAATCTTTTCCTTCGAGTCGCCACTTGCCGGCGTCCTTTGCGCCTGACTCCCCGCCGTTATCTACATAATCATTATAACCGACGATCTCAGCGCGGATAAATCCTTTTGCGAAGTCGGTGTGAATGACGCCCGCAGCTTCCGGCGCTGTTGCACCGGCTCTGACGGTCCAGGCCCGCACTTCTTTCGGGCCGGCGGTGAAGTAGGTCTGCAATCCCAGCAGTGAGTATCCGGCGCGTATCACTCTGTCGAGGCCGGGCTCTTCCATGCCCAGGTCCTGAAGGAATTCGGCCTTTTCCTCATTTTCGAGTTCCGCAATTTCCGCTTCCAGTTTGTTACAGATGGCGACGACCTCGGCACTTTCATCGGCAGCAATGCGCTGTACCTTCTCCAGGTGCGGATTGTCTGAGAAGCCTTGTTCATCCACATTGGCGATATACATCACTGGCTTACCGGTGAGCAGATGAAGGTTTTTAAGATCGGCCTGTTCTTGTTTGTAGAGTTCCAGAGTCCGCACCGGTTGGGCAGTATCGAGATGGGCTTTCACTTTTTCCAGCAAGGCGACCTGACGTTGTGCATCTTTATCGCCGCTTTTGGCGACACGGCTCACCCGATCGAGGCTCTTTTCTACCGTCTCAAGATCCGCAAGCGCCAGTTCGGTATTTATTGTGTCTATGTCCGCAGACGGGTCAATCGCATTGGCCACATGGGTGACATTTTCATCTTCGAAACAGCGCACCACATGGGCAATGGCATCACATTCTCGGATGTTGGCGAGAAATTGGTTGCCAAGCCCTTCGCCCTTGGAGGCCCCCGCCACCAGACCTGCAATGTCGGTAAATTCGACCGTGGTGGGGATAAGCTTTTCTGGCTTGACAAGTTCAGCAAGTTTGTCCAATCGCGTGTCGGGAATCGACACGATTCCTGAATTGGGCTCGATAGTGCAGAAGGGAAAGTTTTCGGCAGCAATGCCGGCTTCAGTCAGGGCATTGAATAGAGTTGATTTTCCTACATTGGGCAATCCTACGATCCCACATTTTACCGACATATTGCTGTGATCCTCTGCTCGTTCAGTTTGTGTGCAGCAATTTCATGGCGTCTTCCCATTCGCCGGCGACGGCCTTGGGTATGACCCTGATGGCTTCTTCGATATCTGACATAATGATCTGCGCTTCAGACCTTGAAGGAGGGCTCAGCACATAGTTCGCCACCATGGACTTGTGGCCCGGGTGCCCGACACCGATTCGCAGGCGATAGAACCCGTTTTGCCCACCCAGTCCGCTGATGATATCCCTGATGCCGTTGTGGCCGCCGTGGCCGCCTCCTTCCTTGAACCTTGTCACACCGACGTCAAAATCAATCTCATCGTAGGCTACCAGCATATTCCGTGGCTCGATCTTAAAGAACTTGCAGAGGGCAGAGACGGATTTTCCACTGTGATTCATGAAGGTGGTAGGAAAGAGCAGTTTAATGTCATGTCCATCGACGCTGATACTGCCGAATTCGCCGAAAAACTTACTTTCGCCACGGAGTGTGCCACCGTAGCTCTTACAGAGATGGTTAAGAAAAATCACGCCGGCATTATGGCGGTCGGAATCGTGTTTGGGGCCCGGATTTCCCAGACCCACAATCACTTTGAGAGAATCGCCTGGCATAGTGTTACCTGGCTGGTGACATTGGCCTAGCTGTCGGCACTGTCACCTGAGCCATCTGCAGTGGTGGCGTCATCCTCATCAGCATCTGAAGCATCCGCGCTGTCACCGCCCCCGCGTGGTGCCTGTACCTGCACAATCGACAGATCACTGTCTTCGCCGTGAGACAGGGCAACACTGGTAACGCCGTCGGGTAAGGCAATATCAGAAATGTGCAGGGTCTGACCGACTTCCACCTCAAGCATATCCACCTCAATATACTCAGGCAGATTTCTGGGCAGACAAGAGATTTCAATCTCATTCAGCGTCTTACGAATGCTTCCGCTGCCGAGCTTCACACCCACACACTTGTCTTCGTTGATGAAGTGCAGCGGCACTTTTACAGTGATCGTCTGCTTCTCATCGACGCGCAGAAAATCGGCGTGCATGATGAAGGGCTTGGCCGGATGGCGCTGAAGCGCTTTGATAACAGCTTTTTCTTTATCCTTGCCAATATTCAGTGTGATGACATGGGAGAAAAAGGCTTCGTTCTCGGTAGCGTGCAAGATGTCGTCATGGGCAATGGTCAGCGCCATGGGGTCCTTGTTGCCACCATAAAGAATTGCCGGTATCGCGTTTTCCAGACGACGCAGGCGGCGGCTCGCACCTTTCCCTGAGTCAGTCCGGACTGAGCAGTTAAGCTCGAATTGGTCTGCAGACATAGTTAGTCCTCTTCACAGTATCTCCAGGCAGCTTGCGACCGGCTGCATGGAGCGTTTCACAAAAAAGGATGCAGGTTTCTGTCCGCACCCCGGTAAATTTACTCAGCTGATGTCACGTCTCACGTATTATCAAACATCGCGCTGATGGATTCTTCATTACTGACGCGTCTTATCGATTCCGCCAGTAGTTTTGCCATGGACAGCTGACGAATGCTCTTGCAATTCTTGGCTGCAGCCGACAGCGGTATTGTGTCCGTAACCACCAGTGAATCCAGCACCGAGCGTTCAATATTTTCAATCGCCGGGCCGCTCAGAATGGGGTGTGTTGCGTAGGCCACCACCCTTTGAGCGCCGTGGTCCTTGAGCGCTTCCGCTGCCTTGCAGAGGGTGCCGGCAGTGTCCACCATATCGTCGACAATCAGGCAGCTTCGGCCTTCAACATCACCTATAATATGCATAACCTGCGCTTCATTGGCGGTCGGGCGACGTTTGTCGATGATGGCCAGATCTACGTTAAGCTGTTTCGCCACGGCGCGGGCTCTCACTACACCGCCCACATCAGGAGACACTACAGTCAGGTTTTCGTAGCGTTGCCGCTCGATGTCCTCAGTCAGTACTGGTGAACCGTAAACGTTGTCTACCGGAATACTGAAAAAGCCCTGAATCTGTTCGGCGTGTAAGTCAACGGTCAGAACCCGGTTGACGCCTACTGCACTGATCATGTCTGCCACGACTTTGGCGCTGATCGCGACTCTGGCAGATCTAACCCGCCGATCTTGTCTGGCGTAGCCGTAATAAGGAATTACCGCAGTGATTCGGTTGGCCGAGGCCCGATGCAGAGCGTCGGCCGACAGCAGCAGCTCCATGATGCTGTCGTTGGTCGGCGCGCAGGTCGGCTGAATAATAAAGACATCTTTTCCCCGCACGTTTTCGTTCAGCTCGACGGACACTTCGCCATCACTGAATTTACTGATGCTGGCATGACCAAGTGGCACTCCGATGTGTCTGGCGATGGCGCCTGCGAGTTCAGGGTTCGCGTTACCGGTAAAAACCATCAAGTTGGTTGCCACGACATTGTCCTATTTGTTGTGCTTATTTTTGGCTAATCGATAAGGGGGTCAGGGTGATGTCTTTGCTGCAACCGGATTTCCCCTTCGGCCTTGACAGCCGGCAACAAAAATTACCCTGACCCCCTCGGGTCGGCGACGGCGATGTCATCATGACGTCGCTCAGTATTTGGCTGGGGTGGCTGGATTCGAACCAACGCATGCAAGGATCAAAACCTTGTGCCTTACCACTTGGCGACACCCCAAAAAACGATACTACGTTCAAACCTCTATTTTAGGTCGGATACCTGCCGGGTTCCAGAGAATTCAGGCCGCGGGCCACAAATCCCTGCCAGCTCGCCGGCAGTTGAGACAGCGCGGCATTCGCGGTCTTCTCTGCTGAAAAACTCGCAAAGACGCTGGCTCCCGTTCCGGTCATCCGGGCCAGCCCGAACTGAGTGAGCCAAGTCAGCGCTCGCGCCACTTCCGGATAAAGTTCGCAGGTCACAGGCTCGCAGTCGTTTCGGGAGCCCCCCGCCAGAAAGTCGGCAATTGTGATGGTTGGCGAGTTCCGTGTCAAATTTTCATGACTGAATATTTCCGCGGTGGACACCGTACAATCTGGCGTGACCACCAGATACCATCTGGGTGGCAGGGTAACCGCTTGCAGTTGTTCTCCGACACCCTCTCCCCATGCCGATCTGCCGTCAATAAAAAGCGGGACGTCAGCGCCCAGCTGCAGCCCGAGCGCTTTCAGATCAGTCTGACTCAGGTTGAGCTGCCAGTATCTGTTTAGGGCAATCAGTGTGGTAGCCGCGTCGCTACTGCCGCCTCCCAGTCCGCCGCCCGTGGGTATGCGTTTGTCCACAGAAATCCTGGCGCCCAGAGCAGGGACACCGGCATGCGTGCGCAAGAGTCTCGCTGCCTGAAGAATCAGGTTGTCTTCCAGGGGCAGTCTCTGACCGGTGGTGTTGTTGCGAACCTCAAACCGGAGTTCGCCGTCGCTGAGCGGTGCAAACTGCAGCGTGTCGCCTTCGTCCAGGAGTTGAAACAGGGTCTGAAGCTGATGATAGCCATCATCGCGTTGTCCGAGAACATGCAGAAAGAGATTGAGTTTCGCCGGTGCGAACCAGCGCAGCGCGAACTCGTTCAACGGGCTGTCTCCTGATTCTCTGGCAAGGTCCAGGTCAGCCCGACGAAGCGCAATTCAGCGTCGTTTTCACTGCGCATGATGTCTACCCTGCGTGGCAGTGTCAGCCCCCCATAATCTCTGAGGTCAGACAGGGTTATCGTCCAGTCGGCTTGTTCGAATGCCGTTAGCTGATTCAGTTCATTGAACAACAGCGCAGCTGGCCTGTCTGGAACCGGAAAACCTTTAATCCAGAATTCCAGATAAGAAATGGGCAGTTCATATCCCAGCTGCTGAAGAATCAGCTCTTCTGGCGACTTCGCACTGAAATGCTTGTCTCCCTGATCGAGGCTGACACGCCCGGGCTCGCCCTGAATCAGCGTATTGCCGGCATTAAAAGTACCCCACAATCGAATCCGGTAGGCTCGGTTGCTGTGTTGCCACTGGATGCGCGGCGTCTGAGATTCATTGTCATAGCGCACATTCACCCGGCCACGGAGCTGCCAGTGCGTCAGTTTTTCAAGCTGCTGGCTCTGCAGAGCCCAGATACTGTTTTCATTTGCCGGTGGCGCGAGACTGGTGCAGGCGGAAAGCGCTGCCGTTAACAGGCACACGTTGGCCAAGCGCAGGCCGCCTGTTCCGACCATTGAGCATGAGGAAGAATTGAAGTAAGAAATCAAGACCGCGATTCCCCGCCGCTCAGAGATCGGCTTGCAGTCGATCAACTACTTCTTTAATAAGATTGCTGTCAGGTTGAATCTCAAGCGCGCCGCGCCAAACCTCAACGGCCTCCTGTTCGCGTCCCATCATCCACAGTACTTCGCCGACGTGTGAAGCCACTTCGGCATCAGGAAAAACCGCGTAAGCGCGCCGCAGATTGGTCAGGGCTTCTTCATATCTGCCCAGTTTGAACTGCGCCCACCCGAGGCTGTCAATGATGGCGGGATCATCGGGCGAAATGGCGATGGCGCGTTCTATCAATTCCAGTGCTTCCTGATAGCGATCTGTCTGGTCTGCCAGCATATAGCCAAGGTGGTTCAGTGCTCTGGAGTCCTCGGGTTGCACCCGAATGATCTGTTTCAGATCCTGTTCTGATCCAGCCTTGTCCCCCAGACTGTCGAACAGCAGTACCCGGGCGAACAGTAAGTCCGTTTCATTGGGGTATTTGTTCAGCGCGCGATCGAGGAGTTCCCGTGTTCTGTCCGGATGCCCGGCCTGAATGAGCGCAGCAGACTCAATCGTGTGAAAGAGTATATCCAGACTAGGCTGACCTCTCGAAAGCTGACTGAGGTGGTCATGGGCAGAATCCAGGTCCCCAAGCTGAATTGCTAGGCGCGTTGCCTGCTGCTGGGCGGCCAGAAAGTTCTGAGAACCGATTCTGACTTCTCGGTAAGCGGCTATGGCGAGCGGCAGATTGTTGCGCTGTTCATTAACATATCCGAGATAGTAGTTGGCCTCGTCAGCACGCTGATCGACTTCCGCCAGCTGTGTAAATTTGTCACTGGCCTGGTCGAACTGTTCCAGTTCAACATTGAGAAGCGCCATGGAGAACAGCGTTTCCCAGTCCTGCGGATCCTGAGCCATCATGGCGGCAAATTGTGCCTGCGCCAATTGATAGCGTTCATTCTGGATCAGCAGCCGCCCATAGGTCAGGCGCAGATTTCTGTTGTCGTCGAACTCGCGAACTCCCTCTGCAAGTGTCTCAAGGGCGTCATCGGCGTCACCTGCGCTCTGCAGGATCTGAGCCTGTAACAGAACCAGTCGGGGGTTGAGTTGCATCAGGTCAAGCAGTTGCTCAAACTCGGACAGAGCCTCCCGGTAGTCGCCGTTCTGAGCCAGTAATTGAACCAGGGTCAGCTGGATGGACTGCTGGTCTGAAAATTCCCGGGCCAGCTGCCGCAGATTGGCGATCAGGCGCGCGCGGGCGGGGGCATCGAGTTGCCCGGTTCTGGCAGATAAGGCCGAAAAATCGATCTCACCGCCCAGTTCGATAACCCGCGCCATGCGGGAAAGCGCCTGCTCGTAGCTTCCGGTTTCCAGGAACTGGAAGCTCAGCATCAGTTCCGGTTGTGGGTCGCTTGGATCAATTTCACTCCAAAGCAGTCCGAGCTGTAACAATGCATTGAGGTCATTATTTGCTGACGCGAATTGCACGGCACGACGGATAATGCCAAGATCTTTCGTTTCAAGCGCCAGATTAAAATAACTATCACCGGCGTTTTCCAGGACACCGCGCTGGGCGCCCAGTTCACTGATGATTGCCTGAAAAAGCTGTGCTTTGGTAAAGCTGCCGTACTCGACTTCCGGCTCAGGCATGGAGGCCGTCTGCGCCTGCTCGCTGGTTGGGTCTCCGGCGACCGGCTCAGTTGCCACAGAGGCGGAGTCAGACCGGTTTGAAGTGCTGCTGCACGCGCTCAACCACATGCAAGCGCAGCAATAGAGAATAATTCGGATTAACATAGTTATCGTACTGTCGCCCGGATTCAGTGTGGCAGTCTGGGCCTTTGCCAGGCCCGGTAATTGTGCTGCCCTCGTTTTAACGACCAAATAATATACGCTCCGAGGCTCTGTTTGTATCACTTATTCAGGGCTACCTTTCTGATTTTGCTTTCTTTTCTCACCATCTGCCGGGATGAAATGAGCATGCTCGGGCGAATTTTAGTACCATAGGCGCCCTTTGTCGGCGTCACTGCGTGCCTAACTGAATACTGACGGTTTTGAAAGATTTATGGCGCTCCTGTTAGTGGGGATAAACCACACCACCGCATCGATTGATCTGCGAGAGAAGGTCGCCTTTCCGCCGGCTATTATCAGCGAGGCTTTGAGCGATCTGATGGCACTGCCGGCGGTCGCCGAGGCCGTGGTTGTTTCAACCTGCAATCGGACGGAAATTTACGTCGATTTGACGGTTGATCACACCGATGACGCCGAACCGGCTTACCATCCGGTCATTGAGTGGTTATCCCGGTACCATGACCTGAACCCGGAGCACCTGGCGCAGAGTTGCTACTTCCATGAAGGTAACGAAATGGTTCGTCACCTGATGCGGGTGTCGTGTGGCCTCGATTCCATGATTCTCGGGGAGCCGCAAATTCTGGGTCAGATCAAGTCTGCCTTCGCACTCTCAAAAGACCACGACGCCGTGGGCGCAGCGCTCGGGCGGGCGTTTCAGGGCGCGTTTTCCATCGCCAAGGAGGTTCGTACTGAAACGGCAATTGGTGAAAGTCCGGTATCCGTTGCCTACGCCGCGGCGGTTCTGGCTGATCGCATTTTCAGCGATTTGCCAAGCCTGACAGTGCTGCTGATTGGCGCGGGCCGCACGATTGAACTGGTGGCGAGGCATCTGGTTGAAAGGGGCGTCAGATCACTGGTTGTTGCCAATCGCACGCTGGACAACGCGCTGGAAATTGCGGGGCGCTTCGATGCCGTTGCGGCACTGCTGTCTGAGATTCCTGAGAGGCTGATCGACGCTGATATGGTGGTGTCTTCGACCAACAGCCAGCTTCCTTTGTTGGGTAAAGGAGCGGTGGAGCGAGCCCTGAAGGCGCGCAGGCACAAACCCATGCTGTTGATCGATCTGGCCGTGCCCCGGGATATCGAGCAGGAAGTGGGTCAGGTTGCGGATGCCTATCTGTACAGTATTGATGACATCAGCGAAGTCATTGAGGACAGCCAGAAGAGCCGGGAGGAAGCGGCGCAGCAGGCACACTCAATAATCGAACGCGGAGTTGAGGCGTTTCAGAAGAATTTAAGATCTTTAAATGCGGTCACCACCCTCAAGGCCTTTCGGGACAAAGCCGATGGCATAAGAGCGCTTGAGCTGGAAAAAGCCTATAAGGCGATTCAGAAAGGGGAAGCGACAGAAGCTGTGATAGAAAGTTTGGCGCGGAATCTGACTAACAAACTGATTCATTCTCCCAGTGTGCAGATGAAGCGGGCCAGCGCTGACGGCAGAGAAGAAATGCTTGAGCACGTCCGGGAATTGTTCGATCTGAACGAAGGCGAATAGTGCCTCAGACGTCACTGCTAAAGAGACAGAAATTAGCCCATGAAAAATTCAATCCGACTCAAACTGGAAAACCTCAAAGACCGATTTGATGAGCTTGAGGCGCTGCTGAGCGATGCTGATGTTATTTCAGATCAGAGTCAGTTCAGGGAGCTTTCCAAAGAATATGCGGAGCTGGAAGAAGTGGTAAAAAGCTTTAACCGCTTTCAGGAAATCAGTTCGAATCTGGAGCAGGCCCGGGAAATGGTCGCCGACGATGATCCGGACATTCGCGCTATGGCAGAGGATGAAATCAAAGAGGCAGAAGCGGCGTTGGCACAGCTGGACCTTGATCTGCAGAAGCTGTTGCTGCCGAAGGATTCCAAGGACTCATGCAATGTATTTCTTGAAATACGCGCTGGCACTGGTGGCGATGAGGCAGCTATTTTTTCGGGTGATCTGTTCAAGATGTACTCGCGTTTCGCTGAGTCGCAGAAATGGAAATCAGAGATAATCAATGAGCGCCCGGGGGAGCATGGCGGCTTCAAGGAAATTATTGCCCGCATTGAAGGCAAGGACGTCTATGAGAAGCTCAAATTCGAATCGGGTGCCCATCGGGTGCAACGGGTTCCGGAGACGGAAACACAGGGAAGGATTCATACGTCGGCCTGTACGGTAGCCATCATGCCTGAACTGGAAGAAGTTGATGAAGTGGATTTGAATAAGGGGGATTTGCGCATTGACACGTTTCGGGCCAGCGGTGCCGGCGGACAGCACGTGAATAAAACCGATTCCGCAATCCGAATTACCCATCTGCCCACCGGTATTGTGGTCGAATGCCAAGATGAGCGCTCTCAGCACAAGAACAAAGCCCGGGCCATGTCGCTGCTGCAGGCAAAGCTGCTTGATCAGGCTCAGGCAGAGCAGCAACAGGAAGAATCCGATGTCCGCCGCAAGATGGTGGGCAGTGGTGACCGGTCGGAAAAAATTCGCACCTACAATTATCCGCAGGGCCGGGTCACAGATCATCGGATCAAGCTCACACTGTATAACCTGACGGAGATCATGGCGGGCGAACTGGGTTCGGTTTTGCAGCCTCTCATAAATGAATATCAGGCGGATTTGCTCGCCAGTCTGGCAGCGGAGGATTGAGCCGGCGTGACCGACACGATCAAGCAGGCGCTTGCCGTCGCCGAGGGTGAGTTTTTACAGAGCGACTCGCCGCGACTCGACGCGGAACTCCTGCTTGCTCACAGCCTCTCAGTTGAGCGCAGCTATTTATACGCGCATTCCGACCGTGTCCTCAGTAGTGACGTCAGTCAGCGGTTTGACGAACTCGTCCGTCGACGCGCTCAGTCAGAACCGATTGCCTACTTGCTGGGTGAGAAAAGTTTCTGGGATCTGACGCTGAAAGTCTCCCCTGCAGTTGTGATTCCCCGACCGGAGACGGAATTGCTGGTTGAAACTGCGCTGGGCCTCGGCGTCTGTGCCACATCGCGACAGGTCGCGGATCTTGGTACCGGCAGCGGTGCCATCGCACTGGCTGTCGGGAAATCACGACCTCGATGGCGCATCACAGGGACAGACATCAGTCCCGACGCCCTGGAGATCGCCCGGCAAAACAGGGAGACTCTGGGCTTGGGTAATGTCGCCTTCAAGGAGGGTTCCTGGTGCGACGTGTTAGCGGGCGGGACAATGGATATCATTATCGCCAATCCGCCTTATATCGCCCCGGACGACCCGCATTTGACTCTGGGAGAGCTGCGCTATGAGCCCGTTATGGCCTTGCGTGCCGACTCAGATGGCTATCGGGATCTGCAGTGCATAGCGGCACAGGCGAGCGAAAAGTTGGCATCAGGAGGCTGGCTGCTGATGGAGCATGGCTATGCGCAGCAGGAGACATTGCAGGCCTTGCTGCGGGACTTTGGCTACAGCGATGTGGAGGGTAAGAAGGATCTTGCCGGTGTGCCGCGAATGGTACAGGCCCGTTGGCCCGGTCCAGTGAGTGACTAGACTCCGTATAACTTGTCATAATCCGGATGGCTGACAACATCCGCGCCGTGTTAACTGAAAAGAATCCTGCACATCATGAAAGATGCTTCTTTGCTCCGATATAGCCGCCAGATCATGCTGCCGGAGTTCGATATAGCCGGTCAGGAGCGTCTGAACGAAGCGAGGGTGCTTGTCGTCGGTATGGGTGGCCTCGGATGTCCTGCTGCGATGTATCTGGCAGCAGCCGGCGTCGGCAGCCTGATTATTGTCGATGATGACACCGTTGAACTGACCAATTTACAGCGGCAGATCGCCCACACTGAACGTGATCTGGGCCAATCCAAAGTGGAGTCAGCAAAAAATACTTTGGCAGCTCTGAACCCGGGGGTGGATGTGCTTGCGATCAATGAGCGTGTTGATGCTGGCCGCCTCTGCGAGCTGGCTGAGCAGGTGGATGTGGTTGTTGATGCCTGCGATAACTTTACTACGCGCTTTGCCGTCAATGCGGCTGCGATCCAGGTAGGTAAGCCACTGGTCTCCGGTGCAGCGATTCGCATGGAGGGGCAGGTGGCTGTTTTTGATTCGAGAAATCCTGCCAGCCCATGTTACCAGTGCCTTTATCGGCCGGGAGGGAGTGATGACAGCTCTTGCTCGGCAAATGGTGTCATGGCGCCCGTTGTCGGCGTCATTGGTTCATTGCAGGCATTGGAAACCATCAAGGTCATTGCCAGTTATGGTGAACCGCTGGTCGGCAGGCTGCTTATTTTCGACGGGCTGACAATGAGCTGGCGCGAGGTGAAGCTGCCGCGGGATACAAACTGTGTGGCCTGCCGCCACCGGCCGGCCTGACCGGTTTTCGCGATCGTCCCGCCGATCTTCCAATTGCTTATGTATACCCATCTAGCTATCATGCCGGCGCTTGGCCTTGCGGCGTCAACTATCAGCAGTAATTAACCATGACAGACAAATCCGGCGAGCAACAGCTGTCGTTCGACCACTTTGAGCTGCAAAAACCGCTCAGAGAGGCAATCGATCAGCTCGGTTTTGAGTTTTGTACCCCGATTCAGGCGCAAAGCCTTGTCCACACTCTGGCCGGACACGACGTGACGGGTAAAGCGCAAACAGGCACCGGCAAAACAGCGGCTTTCCTGATTACGATCATCAACGACCTGTTGAGCAACCCGATCGAAGAAAAACGGTATCTGGCTGAACCAAGAGCGCTTGTCGTGGCTCCGACCCGCGAGCTGGCGATACAGATTGCCAGCGATGCCGGCAAGCTGACTGCTTGCTGTGATCTGCATACGGTTACCCTGGTGGGCGGAGAAGACTATCAGAAACAAAACCGGGCGCTGGATGCCAAGCCGGTTGATCTCGTGGTTGCGACTCCCGGGCGACTGCTGGATTTCGTGTCCAATGATAATTTATACCTGGGCCTTATTGAGCTGTTGGTGCTGGATGAAGCTGACCGCATGCTTGATATGGGATTCATTCCGCAGGTGCGCCAGATTGTGGCCAGAACGCCAAGAAAAGATTGTCGGCAAACGCTTCTGTTCAGCGCAACCTTTACCCCTGAAATTGCCGAGCTGACTACCCGCTGGGCCATGGACCCTATCATGGTTGAAGTCGAGCCTGAAAAGGTCGCTGCAGATGCAGTTGATCAGGTCGTTTACCTGGTGACAAATGCTGCCAAATACAACCTGCTGTATCAGCTTGTTATTCAACCGGAAGTTGAGAAAGTGATGGTTTTCAGCAATCGTCGCGATCAGGTGCGGCGGCTGGCTGATAATCTTTACCGCAATGGTATTGATTGTGGTCTGCTGTCCGGCGAGATCGCGCAGAATAAGCGAATCCGCACGCTGGAGGACTTCAAATCAGGCAAGCTCAAGGTGCTGGTCGCGACTGATGTGGCGGGCAGAGGCCTGCATATTGATGGTGTCACGCATGTCATCAACTACACCTTACCGGAAGAGCCGGAGGACTACGTCCATCGCATCGGGCGTACCGGTCGGGCCGGAGCGGTGGGTACTTCAATCAGCTTTGCCTGTGAGGAAGACTCATTTCTGCTGCCGGATATTGAAGAAAAACTGGGTCAAAACCTGGAGTGCACCCACCCGGAAGAGAGTTTGCTGGAGACGCCGCCTGCGTTCTCACGACCCTCACGATTTAAGGAAAAGAGTGCCCGACCCAGTCGGGGCGGTGGTGCTCGCCGACGCTGAGCCGCTCTTTACTGCATCTTCTCCCGCAGCAATTGATTGACCTGGCCGGGATTGGCCTTTCCTTGGGAAAGTTTCATGGCCTGGCCCACCAGGAAGCCCAGCACTGCTTCCTTGCCATCTCTGAATTGTTGCACCTGTTCAGGGTGGTTGGTGATGACCTCGTCTACCAGCGACTCGATTGCGCCACTGTCGGTGACTTGTTTCAGTCCTCGTGATTCGATGATCTGGTCGACGTCGGATCCGTCTTCCAGCATGGCTTCAAAGACAGTTTTACCGATCTTGCCAGAAATGGTGTCGTCCTTGATTCTCTGGATCAGCCTCGCCAGACGCTCGGCCTGAATAGGCGACTCGGCAAGGTCCCAGTTGTTCTTGTTCAGGGCAGCCTGCAGATCTCCGGTCACCCAGTTCGCTGCCATCTTGGCGTCGCCACTGCTGCGCGCCACAGTCTCGAAGTATTCGGCCATTTCGCGGGTCGCCGTCAGGACGCCAGCATCATAGTCGCTGAGGCCGTATTCGCTGACAAACCGCGCGCTTTTGGCATCGGGCAATTCCGGCAGGGTGGCCCGTATCGCCTCGATGTAGGTGTCGTCGATCTCTACTGGCAGCAGGTCCGGCTCAGGAAAGTAGCGATAGTCGTTGGCGAATTCTTTGCTGCGCATGGGTGAACTGGTATCGCGCTCGGCATCATAGCGCCTGGTCTCCTGAATCACGGTACCGCCGTCTTCCAGCACATCCTGCTGACGCTGAATTTCTGAATTAATGGCTTTTTCGACAAATCGAAACGAGTTGATGTTTTTCAACTCGGTGCGCGTTCCGAGTTCAGTGCTGCCCTTTGATCTGATCGATACATTCACATCGCAACGCATGGAACCCTGAGCCATGATCGCATCGGAAATATCCAGATAGCGCACGATGGCATGCAGTTTCTTGAGGTAGGCTACAGCCTCTTTGGCATTTCTGATTTCTGGCTCCGACACAATTTCCAGCAGCGGTTCTCCCGAGCGGTTGAGATCAATACCTGACATGCCGTGGAAATCTTCATGCAGGGACTTGCCGGCATTCTCTTCGATGTGCGCGCGGGTGACTCCTATGTGCCTTTCGCTGCCGTCTTCCAGTGAGATGGTCAGTGAGCCTTTGCCGACTGTGGGGAAGTCGAGTTGGGTGACCTGATAGCCTTTGGGCAAATCCGGATAGAAATAGTTTTTCCGGTCGAATACTGACCGCTTTCCGATTTCTGCATCGATTGCCAGGCCAAATTTGACGGCCATCCGCAGTGCCTCTTTATTCAGCACAGGCAGAGTGCCCGGCATGGCCAGATCGAAAATATTGGCTTCAGTGTTCGGCTCAGCGCCAAAGATGGATGCAGTTCCTGAAAACAGTTTGGTGTTGGTGGACAGTGATACGTGCACTTCAAGTCCGATAACGGCTTCCCATTCCATATCAGTGACCCTCCTCGAAGGCGGTTGCCCGCAAACGGTGCCAATCTGTATTCAGCTGGAACTGATGTGCGACATTGAGCAGGAGTGATTCGGCGAAATCGCTGGCCACCAGGTGCATACCAACGGGCAAGCCGTCCGCCAGACCGGCGGGCACGGACATACCGGGCAATCCTGCCAAATTCACCGCGATCGTATAGATATCCTCAAGATACATGGCGACCGGATCTGTCTTGGCTCCCAGGGTGAACGCCGTATGCGGTGAAGTCGGACCGATAATGATGTCAACCTGCTGGAAAGCGGCGTTGAAATCCTGTTTGATCAGGCGTCGAATTTTTTGCGCTTTACGGTAGTAAGCATCGTAAAAGCCCGCTGACAGTGCGTAGGTCCCGACCATGATCCGGCGCTTGACCTCATCTCCGAACCCTTCGCTGCGTGATCTTTTGTACATGTCCTCAAGGTCGACCGGGTTGTCACAGCGATAGCCGTATCTCACGCCATCAAACCTCGACAGGTTGGCAGAAGCCTCGGCCGGCGCGACCACATAATACGCGCTCACGGAGAGGTGGTTGTTCGGCAGGTCAATGTCGATCAGTTGAGCGCCAAGCTTTTCATAGACGCCAAGCGCTTCTCGCACTGCCTGCTCAACTTCAGGAGACAGGCCCTCGGCGAAGTGTTGCCGGGGAATCCCGATGCGCAAACCCTGCAGAGAGTTGTTCAGGTCGGCCGTATAGTCTTCCACCGGCACATCGGCGCAGGTGCTGTCTTTGGTGTCAAGCCCGGCCATGGCGTTGAGCATCAGAGCTGCGTCTTCGGCGCTTTTGCAGATCGGGCCGGCCTGATCAAGGCTGGAGGCGAAGGCAATCATGCCCCAGCGAGAAATCCGCCCGTAACTGGGTTTTAGCCCGGTGATCCCGCAAAACGCGGCAGGTTGTCGAATCGAGCCTCCGGTGTCGGTGCCGGTTGCCATAGCGCATAGGTCAGCTGCTATCGCGGCGGCAGACCCGCCGGAAGAGCCACCGGGCACCCGGTCTGTGTCCCAGGGATTTTTGACAGGCCCGAAATAGCTGGTTTCATTGGATGATCCCATGGCGAATTCATCCATATTGGTTTTACCCAACATGACTGCGCCAGCGTCGTTGAACCGGCTCACGACGGTCGCGTCATAGGGGGCGATGAAGTTGTGCAGCATCTTTGAGCCACAGCTTGTCTTGATGCCCGAGGTGCAGAAGATGTCCTTGTGAGCGAGGGGGATGCCGAGCAAAGGGGAAGTCAGTCCGTCAGCTCTCGCTGTATCCGCCTGCGCTGCCTGGGTGAGTGCTGATTCCTCGCAAACCGTAACAAAGGCATTAAGAGTGCTGTTGTACTGATTGATCCGGTCGAGATATGCCTGCGTCAGTTCGACGCTGGAGATGTCACCACGACTCAACGAACCGGAGAGTTCTGCGACTGTTTTTTCTATCATGAGTTAATTTGGCCTGAATTTAACGGATTTCAGTGGGCGAATCTTGCGTAGAGGGCACTATTCAATGACCTTGGGGACCAGATAGAGGCCTTCGTCAACCTCCGGCGCAAGCTGCTGGAGTTCGTCGCGACGGTTGGATTCGGTCACATCGTCCTCTCTCAGTCGTTGGGTTATGTCAAGCGGGTGGGCGAGCGGTGCGACAGCATCTGTATCTACCGACTGCATTTGATCGATCAGGGCAAGAATGTCCGTGATTCGTCCGGTCACTTCGTCTTTTTCTGTGTGGCTGATGTGAAGACGCGCCAGCTGCGCGACTTTTTCTACTTCTGTTTTGTCGAATGCCATACTAGGTGCTCCGGCTCGCGCCAAGATGTGTCTGTGACGTGGTGAGCCAGATATTTCGAGGCTGCCACTTGCTCTCGCCACCCGCGGTTGCTAGAGTTCGAGCTAATTCGCGCGGACGCGAGATTATACAGGAAATTCGGCAACTTAGGTGAATTTCGGTCGATTTTGCCGATGGCGGGCTCCGGGAGATTCCATCAGCCAAACTAATCCTCTCCAGCGTTCCAAAAAAAGTGCCTCGCACACTCAATCATTAGGCTCATTTGCCGTCTAATTATGGAATAACAACCGTTGCCGGGATTGGAATCATCTTTTAAGGAAGACAGCTATTCATGTTCAAAAAAATTCGGGGAATGTTCTCCAACGATCTGTCGATCGACCTGGGGACGGCAAACACGCTTATCTACGTTCGGGATGAAGGTATTGTTCTGAACGAACCCTCTGTGGTGGCGATCAGAACCCATAACGGACAGAAAACGGTGACGGCCGTGGGTTCGGATGCCAAGCGGATGCTGGGCCGGACCCCCGGCAATATCACGGCAATCCGGCCTCTGAAAGACGGAGTGATTGCCGACTTTCAAGTGACGGAAAAAATGCTTCAGCATTTTATTAACAAAGTGCACGAAAACAGCTTTTTCCCGCCCAGTCCCAGGGTGCTGGTCTGCGTGCCGTGTAAGTCGACTCAAGTGGAGCGACGGGCAATACGGGAATCAGTGGCCAGCGCCGGCGCCAGGGATGTGCGCCTGATAGAAGAGCCGATGGCGGCCGCCATCGGGGCGGGTCTGCCGGTCGAGCAGGCCAGTGGGTCCATGGTAGTAGATATCGGTGGTGGTACGACTGAAATTGCCATCATTTCGCTAAACGGTGTGGTCTACTCAGAGTCGGTCAGAGTGGGCGGCGATCGCTTCGATGAAGCCATTACCACACATGTCAGGCGCAACTACGGCAGCCTGATCGGCGATGCGACTGCCGAGCGGATCAAGAAAGAAATCGGCTGTGCCTATGCCGGTAATGCGGGCGAAGTCCGGGAAATCGATGTCCGCGGGCGGAATCTGGCAGAAGGTGTACCGCGCAGTTTCACACTGAACAGCGATGAAATTCTTGAGGCGCTTCAGGAGCCGCTGACTGCGATTGTGCAGGCCGTTAAAAGTGCGCTTGAGCAGTCTCCGCCGGAACTGGCATCAGACATCGCTGAGAGCGGTCTCGTTCTGACTGGGGGTGGTGCGCTGTTGAAAGATCTCGACAAGCTGTTGTCGGTGGAAACAGGTCTGCCGGTTATCGTGGCCGAGGACCCGCTTTCCTGCGTCGCCCGGGGTGGCGGCACCGCGATGGAGTTGATGGATGCGCACGACATGGATCTGTTGACGCTGGATTAACAGCGTGCCTCTGTCAGGGCGTTAGCTCCGAACGCCGCGGTGGCGGCAGCAATTCAGGAAATTGTGAGGGTAAGCTCATCGACAAAACGCTTTTCATCAAAGGTGTGGCGCTCGAATACCGGGCCTTGTCTTTCCTCTTGCTTTCAATCTGTCTCATGGTGGCAGATAGCCGGTTTTCGTATCTGGAACAGCTGCGCTTCGGTTTGGGCTACGCGGCTACGCCGGTTTACTGGGTTGCAGACATTCCTAGCCGGGTTTCATTCTGGATCGATGATGTGTTCGTTTCCCGGACGGACCTGCTTGAAGAAAACGAGCGATTAAGGGAAGACCTGCTGATTGCGCAGCGGGAATTGCAGCTTCTTGAATCCTTGGCCAGTGAGAACTCTCGGTTGCGCGATCTTCGGGAGGCGACTCAGGTGATCACCGGTGAGGTGCTGCCGGCTGAGATCATCAATGTGTCTCCTGACCCCTATTCGAAGAGAGTTCTGATTAACAAAGGTTCCGCTGACGGAGTATTCGTAGGTCAAGCTCTGCTCGATTCCCGCGGGCTGATGGGGCAGGTCGATGAATTGCTACCCTTCACCGCCTGGGTGCTGCTGATCACCGACTCTCATCACGTCACACCGGTTGAGGTGAATCGTAACGGCGAACGGGCTTTAGCTCGCGGCAGTCGCACGACGTCAACCGAGCTTGAACTTGAATTCGTCACCCAGACTCAGGATATGCAGGCGGGTGACATGCTCGTCAGTTCGGGAATGGGGCAGGTCTATCCAAAAAACTATCCGGTGGCCAGAATAACAAGTATTTCCAAAGATCCCGGGCAGGATTTTGCGCGAGTCTTGGCAGAGCCTCTCGCTCAGCTGGCCAGCACCCGACACGTCATGCTGGTCTTTACCAAGAATGAGACCGTTATGCCTGAATTCGAACTCGAGCAGATCTCGGCGGAGGGTCAGGGTGGGGCGGACACCGGCTCCGCTGAAAACCGGGTGTCACAGCGTAACTTGAGCCCTGCCGGTCAGTAGCCCCGTTATGCAAAAAAAGGCACATGCAGTCTGGGTCATTTTTCTCACGTTTTTTCTCGCGTATCTGCTGGCGATTGTTCCATTTCCTGAGTGGGCAATGGATTACCGACCCGAGTGGGTGCCGATGGTGCTCATGTACTGGGTTATGGCGCTGCCTTACCGGGTTGGTATTGGCTCCGCCTGGGTGGCAGGGATCGTACTGGATGTGCTCGAGGGCTCAGTGCTCGGTTTAAATGCACTTGGCCTGGTTGTCATCGCTTACATCACCCTGAGCTTGCATCAGCGCCTGCGCATGTTCTCCTCGCTGCAGCAAGCGGGCCTGGTTTTTGCCATGGTCGGTATCAATCTGATGCTGAATCACTGGCTGTTGATATTAACCGGACAGACGGTCGCCTCGGGCCTTTTGTTCTTAATGGCTGCACTGACCAGCGCGATTATCTGGCCTTCCGTCTTTCAGCTGCTACGGCAGATTCGGCGGAGTTTCGACGTTCACTGAGCGCCACTGACGTTTGCATCTGGAAGTTGGCATGACACACAGAATAATCCTGGCATCAGCGTCTCCCCGCCGCGCTCAGCTACTGACACAGCTCGGCGTCTGCTTCGACGTGCTTCCACAGGCCATTGATGAGACTCCCCAGAGCGGAGAAAGTGCAACAAAGCTGTCGCTGCGGCTGGCGTATGAAAAAGCCCAGTCTGCCCTTGCAGATGCCGGCCATGCCGGGGCGCTGGTTCTTGGTTCAGACACTGTGGTGGATGTCGATGACACGCTGTTGGGAAAGCCGGTCAACGGCGAAGATGCGGTAAGTATGCTGCTTCAGCTTTCGGGCCGGATTCACCGGGTCTGTACTGCTGTCAGCGTGGCCTCAAGGGAGTCATCTGCTTCTCGTCTCAGCGAAACCAGGGTGCGGTTCCGAGAGATTATTGATTCGGAAGCACATGCCTACTGGAATACTGGAGAACCCAAGGGCAAGGCCGGTGGCTACGCCATACAGGGCCGCGGCGCCGTGTTTGTTGAATCCATCAGCGGCAGCTACAGCGGAGTTATGGGTCTGCCTTTGTTCGAGACCGCTGCCTTGCTAGCCGAGTTTGGTGTGCCGCTCTGGCTATCACCCGCCGCCGTCGGCGAAAAGGATGATGCGCAGTCATGAGCGAAGAGATCCTCATTAATGTCACGATGATGGATACCAGGGTGGCCTTGCTCGAGAACGGGCTTCTGCAGGAAATCTTTATTGAGCGACACAATCGACACGGATATGTTGGCGATATTTTTCGAGGTAGGGTCGTGCGGGTAATGCCGGGCATGGAAGCAGCCTTCGTGGATATTGGTTTGGACCGGGCCGCTTTCATCCATAACTCGGACATTGTTTTACTTGATGCGGATGGGTGCGAACAGCGGGATGAGATTTCTCCGCCTATTCAGGAGAGGCTGAAAGACGGGCAGGACATTATTGTTCAGGTTGCGAAGGACGCTATCAGCAGTAAAGGCGCGAGGCTGACGACTCATCTGACTCTGCCATCCCGGAACCTGGTTTTCATGCCCCGCAACAACCATCTGGGCATTTCACAGCGCTTGGAAGACGAAGAGGAGCGGGAACGTCTGTTGGAACTCCTGCATGAAGTGCTCAGACAAGAAAACTGGAGTGGTCCCGGGGGGTTTATTGTCCGCACTGCTGCGGAAGGGATTGAGGCAGAAGAATTCGTCGAAGACGTCAGATTTTTAAAACGACTGTGGGACAAAGTCGAACAGCGCATTCAACGCAAGGACGGCGTCAAGGCGGTTTATCGCGAGGTTCCCCTGTACATGCGGACGGTCAGAGATCTGATCCGGCCGGAAGTTGAGAAGATTCGGGTTGATAATCAGGAAAAATTCGATGAGATGGTTCAGTTTCTGGAGGATTTTGTGCCGGAATTGGATACCAGACTGGAATGCTACAGCGGTGAGCGACCAATTTTCGATTTTTACGGTATTGAAGATGAAATCGATCGGGCGCTGAGTAACAGGGTGAAGCTGAAATCCGGTGGAGACCTTGTGATTGAGCAAACTGAGGCGATGACGACGATTGATGTCAACACCGGTGCATATCTGGGAAGTCGGAATCACGCTGAGACGATCCTGAAAACCAACCTCGAAGCCGCCACTGCCATTGCCCGTCAGTTACGGGTGCGTAATCTGGGAGGGATCATCATTCTTGATTTCATTGATATGACAGATCCTGAGCATCAGCGTCAGGTGCAGCGAACGCTCGCCAAGGCGCTCGAGAAGGACAGGGCCCGCACCTCAATTACGGGTATTTCGCAACTCGGATTGATTGAAATGACCCGGAAAAGGACCAGGGAGAGTCTCGGTCAGATTCTTAACAGCGACTGTCCTGTCTGCGAAGGTCGCGGCACACAGAAATCGCCCGAAACTGTCTGCTATGAGATTTTTCGCGAAATCTTGCGAGTGGCCAGAGCCTATGAAAACGACATTTTGCTGGTGACGGCGTCACAGCGTGTGGTAGATCGATTGCTGGACGAGGAGTCTGTTACGCTCGCGAGTCTTCAGGAATTGCTTGGCAAGACGGTCAAATTTGAAGTCGAACCTATGTATACTCAGGAGCAGTTCGACGTCGTTCTGACCTAGCGGTCCGGCCTGTGCCCGACGACTGGAATTTAAGCCACTGTTCAGTGTACGGGAGATATAACGCTCAGGCTGCAACAACATCCGCTGATCGGTGTCGTCGTATCAGCCCAGCTTCGCCGCGTGCCTAAAAATCATGATCACCGCGTTTATCAAGAAACTCTACGAGCAACTCTTGCTGCTGTTGATCGTTGCGCTGATTGCTCTGGCAGCTTACTTGTCGCTCGGGCGTCAGTTCATGCCCGCGATTTCAAGTTACACCGCTTTTCTGGAGGAGCAGATAGCCCAAAGAACCGGGCTACCCGTGGCCATTGGCTCTGTGGCAGGGGAATTTTCGGGTTTTAATCCCGTCCTCTTACTCTCGGATCTGCAGCTGACGATTGACGACAGCGCTGAATCGCCAGCGCTAGAGTTTTCTGAGGCAAGAATTGCTGTCGATATGGGCAGATCAATCTGGCAGAGGCGGTGGGTGCTCGACGAGTTTGTGATCCGCAACCTCCGGATTGAAATAACCCAGAGCGCTGACGGGTCATGGCAGTTGTCAGGCGTTGCGACTCCGGGCAGCAATGATCCGGTCGATCTGAACGCCCTCTATCAGACGTTCCTGTCTTTCAACCAGCTCGAGCTGCAAGATGTCGCTATCAATGTCCATCCTCGCGATGGTGACAGTTTCGGTTTTGTGCAGGGTACAGCTTCCGTCCGCAATCAGGGACAAAATCACTACCTGCACGTTAACGCCAGCCTTGAGGGGAACCCTGAGCCACTGACCGTTTCATTCGAAGTGCAGGGTAGCGCCCTGGATCAGGCGAGCGGCATGCTGCATATTCTGGTCCCTAAAGCCGATTATTCCCGGGTGTTTGCCGGTCAGGATCTGGGCGCTCTGGCCATTCTCGGACTGGAGGGCAGCGGGCAGGCGTGGATAGGAATCGAAGCAGGGCAGCTGCGTGCTGCGACGGCTGAATTTGACATCCCCAGTCTGACCGCTGGCAGGCAAAGAGAAGAGCCGTACCGTCAACCGGAATCTGAACTGCTGGGTCTGACGAACCTGAAAGGCCTGGCGAGGTTAAGTCGCCGCAGCGGAGAGAGTGCCTGGGAGCTGGCGCTGGCAAATATGTCGATGACCTATCGTGCTGACTCATGGCAGTCTTTTAACGCACGGCTTCTGTTCACGCCGGATCAGCTTCTGACAATCGCTGCTGATCATCTGGATTTGGGCTTGCTGGCACGCCTAGCAGGTGACAGCGGGATTATGCCGGATGCTGCGGAAGCGGACCTGAAGGGTTTCAATCCGGATGGTTCCCTTCAGAACGTTTATCTGAGTCTGCCGATTTCAGAGACAGAGAGTCGACCGCTTATACTGAAAACCAATATTGCAGACCTGCAGCTGGAGTCGGTCAGAAATTCTCCCAATCTCTGGGGAATGGACGGCTTCGTTGAGCTCGAGTTTGACCGCTCTGTCCAACAGCTGACCGGTGTTGCTGAAGTGAACTCATCCGACTTCAGTATGAATATTCCGTCCACATTCACCAGAGTCTGGGACTACTCCCGGGTGAACGGTCGCCTGCACATTAGCGTGTCAATGGCGAATGGTCAGGTCGTGAAGCTTGCCAGCGATAGAATCGTTGTTGAGTCAGATGCTCTCGACGGCAGTGTCAGATTCACCTCGATCACTGAACGCTTCGCCGATGGCAGTCGTGATGCGAGGCTTGATCTTATGGTGGGGGCAGATCGCATTGAGGGCTCCCAGAAATCGCTCTACCTGCCTGATGGTCCGAACATCAGCGACAATCTCCGCAACACCATGGAATTCCTGGAACGGGCCCTGATTAATGGCCAGGTATACAACAGCGGGATTCTCTACCGGGGATCAACTGTCAGCGGTTCCGATGCGTTGAGTAAAACCTTTCAGAGTTTCTGGCAGCTCAGTGACGGGCAGATAAATTTCAGCGATGACTGGCCGAATCTGGAATCGCTGACTGCCACAGTGCAAACCGATGATGACAATATTGATATTACCGTGGACTCAGGCAGCAGCCTCGGTCTGCAGTTCGAAACCGCTACCGGCGCAGTCCGACGTGACGCGGCCTCTCGAAACTGGCTGACCGTTCTGGGCTCAGCAACCGGCGAGACATCCAGCGCTCTGGAATACCTGCGAGCCGCGCCTGTTGGTGACGGTCTCAAGAATGCGCTCGCAAGCTGGCAGTCGCAAGGCGCCGTTGCCGGCGATCTGTCGCTGTCGATTCCGCTTGATCAGCCGGAAGCTGACACTGCGGTTCACCTTGAACTGTTGCTGGAAGAAAACGATCTGATCATCTCGGATTACGATCTTGATATCAGCCAGTTATCCGGTTCGGTCATTTATGATTCGGAGGCAGGCTTTGAGCCGACGGAACTGACCGGCCAGGTGTTTGACGGGTTAATGGAGGCGACCTTGTCCTCGGTTCATGAGCAGGGAGCGCTTGCCAGTATTGTTGTTGAAGGGGCGGGTGTGACGTCCCCTCAGGCGATGATTGAGTGGCCCCGGCAAAATGAATTTGTCAGAAGCTTGCTTGCCAATATGGAAGGTGACTTTGCCTACGAAGCGGTGATCACGATGAACCAGGTCGCCGCGCGTGAATCGGGCAGAGTGCTTGAGATTCGCTCCGATTTGCAGGGTGTGAGCATGAATTTGCCCCCGCCCTACGGCAAGCAAGCTGGATCGGCCGCTCCGCTGGATCTGCGCATTCAGTTTGGGGAAGAGAGTCAGCAGTCTGTCGGAAGATTGGGCGATTCATTGCGCTTTACTTTGAATCAGCCCGCTGATGCGCCGACCCGTGGTCTGGTTATGCTCGGTCAGCAAAGCGGAAGTCTCGACCCGCTGGCAGAAAGCTTGCCGCCGGGACTGTCGGTTCTGGGTGATTTCGACAGGTTTGAGCTTGAACCCTGGGTTGAGTTTATCTCCGGCATGTCGGATGGCGCCCAGTCTGATTCCGAGCTGGATCAGACAATAGCCTTTGCTGATATCTGGGCGGATGTTTTCTCCCTCTATGGAGAGGAACTTCCCGAAGTGGGTTTTCGCGTGGAACCCTCCCAGCCTGACTCAGGATGGGTGGCTCGACTGACCAGTGAATCAGTACAGGGTCAGGTGATCATTCCTTATGACAGTGACTTCTACCTGCAGGTCGACCTTGATTATCTCTACCTGCCAGGGAAAGAGGCGCCAACACAGGCCGATCCGGCGCTGTCCGGAAGAGGTGTGCCGGTGCCGTTGAACGAGAATACTGTATCCGATGAGCCTGAAATCGATCCACTTGAGAGTCTGGATCCAAGAGAACTCCCGCTGATGCGGTTTGAGACTGATCAGTTCAGGATCGGTGAGAGCGCGTACGGCAGCTGGGCTTTTACGCTCACGCCGACCGGGATAGGCGCAGAGTTTCATGACATTGATTTTGATTTCAGAGGATTACGCTTGGGCAGAGACAATCTGGATGACAGCATTGAATTTCTGGAGCCGCACTTCAGCTGGTTCTACGACGGGGTCCAGCACAGAAGTGAACTCACCGGCGTTTTGGTCGCTGATGACATCAGTAGTGTGCTGGAAGCTAACGGCTATGCTCCGAGTGTTGAAAGTGATCGGGCTGTGTTCGTGACAGAAGTGGGCTGGCCTGGATCTCCCGCTTTCTTCTCTAATAACCATCTTGGTGGTCGTATTGATATGCGCGTGGATGATGGTCGCTTCCTGCGCGACTCCGATAGTGGGGGTGCATTAAGGTTGGTCAGCTTTATCAACTTGTCTGCGATTTTTCAGCGCTTGCGCTTTAGTGGTGATTTGGTGCGCAACGGCCTGGCATTCGACGAAATTACCGGGGAATTCGATATCAACGATGGCCTGCTGCAAATAAAGGATCGGCTAGTCATCTCCGGTCCAAGCAGTCTCTACCAAATTAACGGAGAAGTGGACCTTGCTGAGGAGACAGTGGAAGGCGAAATGTCCATTACACTGCCGGTGAGCAACAATCTTCCGTGGATAGGGCTGTTAAGTTCCAATATCCCTCTGGCTGTTGGAGCTTATTTGTTTGATCAGATCTTCGGCAGTCAGGTCGACAGTCTGTCCAGCGCGACCTATACCCTGTCAGGCCCGCTTGAGGGTCTAGAGCCCCAGTTTAAGCAAGCCTTCGGTGCGCCGTCAGCCCGCCAGACACAACCTTAGACCCCCCCGAGATCTGCTGCCGCCTCCGGGGCGAAGATTGCCTGTGACAGATTGATTCTATTATCATTTCTTCTTCAACGCAGCTAAACAAGGGGATCAGATGATCAACAAGAGCTTGCTGAGCAACGCGGTTGCTCTGATGTTAGTGATCGTCGGATATCTGATGGAAGGCCCGTTTCAGCGTTACATTCTGAACACAGGCTTATTCGCACTCTCCGGTGGGATTACCAACTGGCTCGCAGTACATATGCTGTTCGAGCGAGTACCGGGTCTCTATGGTTCTGGGGTCGTGCAGTTGCGTTTCGAAGAATTCAAACACGGCATCCGCGGCTTGATCATGGAGCAGTTCTTCAATCATGGGGATCTGTCGGCGTTTTTTCAGCAAACCGGTAACACAGCTGATCGGCTGGGTGAGCAGCTGAAGGGCGCGATCGAAGATCTGGATCTCGATTCGGCCTTTGATTCTCTGCTTGACGTCATCATGAATTCCTCATTTTCGGGCATGTTGGGCATGCTCGGCGGGAAGGACGCGCTCAGTCCCCTGAAGACTCCCTTTGTTGAGCGCATGCGGGACTATTTCAGGGCTCAGTTCGCCAACCGGACATTTCAGTCCAGAATTGAAAATGCACTGCGAGGCGCGCTGGATGAGGAATCAATCCGTCAGACAGTGGCCGACTTGATTGACCGTCGCCTGGATGAAATGACACCGAAAATGGTAAAGGACATTGTTCAGCAGATGATCCACAAACACCTGGGTTGGCTAGTGGTCTGGGGCTGTGCTTTCGGCGGGATGATTGGGCTGGTGGTGACTCTTCTCAATGGTCAGAGGTAGTACGGGTGGTCGCCTCTGATTCGCGGAAAATTGTAAAGAGACGATCGGTGACTGACGCTTGAACACCCAGCGATGGGCCGGCGCTGAGAGTAGTTTTGGAACGGCATCGCCGATAATCAGATAAATCACAGTCTCTCCCTAAGGAACAGGCCATTTTCGGCCATTTAACGCATCGAACATTCAAAAACCTTAGATTAGAGACTGTTTTTGTGACAAGTTTTTGGCTTTGGTTGGTGAAAAGATGTCGGTGCTGTAATACAATCGTTTCCCCGCTTAGGGTGACGCTTGAAAATCGTGCAACGCTTGCGCTGTTTCTCGCATCGAACCTGAAGTTCCCCTTCAGGCAACTCAGATTGCCGGACTTCGCGGTATTGTCGATACATTTTTGATACCTAATTCAGTAGTAAGGTGAGCAAGTAGTATGGCTAGACCAGTTGAATTTGATGAGGCGAAGGTCCTCACCAGCGCGATGGAGCAATTTTGGAAAGAAGGATACGAAGCCAGTTCGGTTCAGAAGCTTCTCGACTGCACCGGCATTAATCGAGGCACTCTTTACAATTCGTTCGGCGACAAGGACACTTTTTTTAAGTCCTGTGTCGATCAGTACAGCAACATTATCGAGCAACACCTTGATGCCTCGCTGAAAAATGAAAAGCTTGGTCCGTGGGAATCGATAAGCGCCTATTTCACCGAATCAGTGGCCGGCGTCAGCAACAGGCACCGGGCCATGGGGTGTCTGCTGGTGAACTCGCTCTGTGAAAGCATCAATTACGACCGGGACATGAAGCGCACGGTGCGCAGCGTGTTGGCGGGTATTCGTAAGGCAATGCTGGTTCGCCTAAAAGAGGCGCAGAAAAAAGGCAAGCTCAAGAAAGGGGTGTCAGTCGAAACTGCGGCCGATGTCCTGATGAATATGATGCACGGGTTGCGTGTGAATTCGCGCGACGGCAAGAATGCCCGCCAGCTGCAGGATTTGGCGAGGTTCACCATCAATTCACTGAAGAAGTAGCCCGAACCCAACCGGGTACGGGCAGGTGAGGCCATCGGTAACACTCGGCTGTGTCCATAGTCGTGGGAAAAGCAGAGCTTTTGCATCTGGATTCAGCACTGATATACTTGGGCAATACCAGAACAGTGCTAGGAAATTACAATGAAAAAAATATCCGGTAAGCGTTCCGAAGACGATGCCAAAATCGATCTTACGCCCATGCTGGACGTGGTCTTTATTCTTCTGATCTTTTTTGTGGTGACGGCAACTTTCCTGTCTGAGACCTCCATCAGCGCGGCCAGTAGTGACAACAACAACAATGAAACTCCTCCGGAAGATACTGACAAGAAGAATATCCTGTTTGAGATTGGTCCGAATAACGAGATCATTCTGAACGGCAATCCGCGGCCGATTATTGCGACGCAGGTTCGCTCTAACATCGACCAGCTGAAAGCGGAAAACCCGGCAGCCTCAGTGATCATTCAGCCTGACAATTCCTCTGAAGTGTCGACTTTGGTGATGATCATGGATGCAGCCCGTCAGGCAGGGATGGCCAATATCTCTATTGTTGAGCCGAACTGATTCGTCTTCAGACGGACTTACTGTAAAAACGCACCCTCGCAAGATGGTGCGTTTTTTATTGGGCGTCAGTCTGGTGGTGGTGCGAGCCGGAAGGATAGCCGGCTCATGCTCAGGGCTGTGATCAGCTAAGCAAGCGCTTGGATGAAATGAAAAACCTTTGGAATCACTCAGACGCCGCAGCCTGCAACAGCGAGCTGGATCTGCGCGTATACAGTTCGAGGCTTCTGGGTGCAGCGCCGTCTCTGGTGCTGCACGGCGGTGGTAACACATCCGTCAAAGCCGAATTCACCAATGTTTTCAGCGAGTCCGTGCCGGCGCTCTATGTTAAGGGCTCAGGTTGGGATTTGCGGACCATTGAGGCTGCCGGATTTCCGCCCGTGGATCTGGCCTACCTGCAGCGGCTGGGCGCGTTAGCCGAGTTGTCTGACACTGACATGATGCAACAGCTGCGATTGGCTCTGCTGGACCCCGCGGGGCCCACGCCGTCCGTCGAGGCCATCCTGCACGCGATTATTCCTTGCAAATATGTTGATCACACCCACGCTGATGCAGTGGTCACTCTGAGTAATACCCCCGGCGGCACTGAGCTTTTGCAGGACCTCCTCGGCGATGAGGTCTTGATCTTGCCGTATACCATGCCCGGGTTCGTTCTGGCACGACAGGTCGCAGAAGCCACCCTGCACGTCGACTGGGAGCGTCTCAAGGGCATCGTGCTGCTGCATCACGGTATTTTCACTTTCCATGAAGAGGCTGAACAGAGCTACAGCAATATGATTGAACTGGTCAGCATGGCAGAGAAACGACTGGCCACCCGCTCTGTACCGTGCAGGCCGACAAAGCATCTGGTCACCTCGGGGCAGGAAGAGCTGGCACTGGCAAAACTCAGAAAAGCGGCTTCACAGCTTTTTGGCGCAGCCGTGCTGATTCAGTGGGACGGGTCCGAACCGGCCTGCGGCTTTGCTGCGCTTGAGAATGCTGCTGAGCTCGTCCAGCGCGGTCCTCTGACGCCTGATCACAGTATCCACACCAAGCCATTTGGCGCAGTGTTTGAGGACAATTTGCCCTCTGACCTTGCTCAATTTGCAGCGCTGTACCGCGCCTATTTCGACTCGTATCGTCTTACCGAACATCGGCTTCTCGACCTGATGCCGCGTTTTGGAGTCTGGCTCGGCAAAGGCATGATTTATCTAGCTGCGAATGCCAAGCGTTTACAGATCGTCAGGGATATCTCGACTCACACGCTCAGCGCAATCCAGCAGGCTGAGGCTTTCGGTGGTTGGGAGGCATTGTCCAGGGAGGATTTGTTCGCCGTTGAATACTGGGAACTGGAACAGGCGAAATTAAAAACCCATACCCTCAAGCCTGAGATGGAGGGGATGGTGGCCCTGGTCACAGGCGCAGCCTCTGGTATTGGTCTGGCCACAGTTGAAGCTCTCGCCGCCAGAGGGGCTGCAGTGGTTGCGCTTGATGTGGCGTTTAACCGCTCAGCAGACAATTCGGACTTGCCTCAGGCTGCGATTTGCCTGCAGGTCGATGTGACCGATGGGACTGCGCTGCAGGAGGCGATTCATTCAGCGGTTCGACATTTTGGAGGAATCGATCTGCTGGTCAGTAACGCGGGGAGCTTCCCGTCTGGCAGTTTGCTGGCAGATATCGATGAAGCCACATGGCAACAATCGCTCGATCTGAATCTCAGCGCTCACCTGCGCCTGCTGCGCTGCTGTGAACCGTATCTGTCCGAGGGCCATGAGCCGGCAGTGGTGTTCGTCGGTTCCAAGAATGTACCCGCTCCGGGACCCGGAGCAGGGGCCTATTCAGTTGCCAAGTCGGGGATGACACAATTGATGCGAATTGCGGCTCTGGAACTGGGCAAAAAGGGTATCCGATGTAACGCGGTTCACCCTAATGCGGTCTACGACACGGCCATCTGGACAGAAGAAGTGCTTGCCAGTCGCGCGGCTCACTATGGTGTTTCAGTGGAAGACTATAAATCCGCTAATGTACTCGGGACTGAATTAGGCTCCCAAGACGTTGCCGAGGTGATTTGCGCGCTCCTCAGTATGCGGTTCGCGAAAACTACCGGAGCCCAGGTGCCGATTGACGGAGGAAACGAGCGGGTAATCTGACTCGAGTCTCCGGGAACATAAGATGTGATTGTAAACGGCAAAAATCGGCAGAGTATCTGGTACGACGCGTCAGGCGATGAGGTGTTGATCATTGATCAGACCCGCTTGCCACATGAGTTCAAGGTATTGTCACTGGTGAATCTTGAGTCGGCCTGTGTCGCCATCCAGTCAATGCAGGTGCGAGGAGCCCCTCTGATCGGGGTGACCGCAGCGTACGGGGTCTACCTGGGCTTGCGGGAAGATCCTGATTCACTGGATCGGGTCTGCCGCGCTCTTGCCGCCACCCGGCCTACGGCAGTCAATCTGCAGTGGGCACTCCAAAGATGCCGAGACCGGTTGGCCGGTATGCCTCTCGACCGGAGAGTTGAGCAGGCTCTGGCACTCGCCCAGAACATCGAGCAGGAAGATGTCGCCATTTGCGAAGCAATGGGAGAACATGGAGCCGACCTGATGGAGCAGCTCTGGCAAAGAAAATCTCAGGATCAGGATCACCTGAACATACTCACGCACTGTAACGCCGGTTCGCTGGCCACCGTCGACTGGGGCACCGCAATGTCTGTGGTCTACAAAACGGTGCAGAGAGGCGTGCCTGTACATGTCTGGGTTGATGAGACCCGGCCCCGTAATCAGGGCGCCGCGCTGACCTGTTGGGAACTCGGGCAGGCTGCCGTCCCACATACTCTTATCGTTGACAATGCAGGCGGTCATCTTATGCAGCAAGGGCAGGTTGACGTGTGTGTGGTGGGCAGCGACCGGACCGCCCGTAACGGGGATGTCTGCAACAAGATTGGCACCTACCTGAAGGCCCTGGCTGCTTATGACAACGGCATTCCTTTTTACGTGGCGCTTCCGCTTTCCTCAATTGATTTCTCCCTTGAATCGGGGCTGAATCGGATCCCCATCGAAGAGCGTGACAGTGATGAAGTCACTGAGGTGGCCGGAATCATGCCTGACGGGCTGCCCGGACGGGTTCGCACCGCGCCGCCGGGAGTCAGGACTAACAATCCGGGCTTCGATGTGACTCCTGCCCGCCTGGTTACTGCGCTGATTACAGAACATGGAGCGGTAAAGGCTGAGACAGAGGCAATCTCTGCTCTACAGGGCGCGGCTGACCGCTGATTCAGCCTGGAGGCCAAGTCAAGGGACGGCCTCCAAGAATGTGAAGATGAAGGTGGAAAACGGTTTGGCCGCCGTGGCTTCCCGTGTTGATGACATAGCGGAAGCCTGATGCTTCCAGGTCTAACTGGACGACAATTCTGTTGGCCGCGGCCATGAGCGCACCCAGCAGCGGCTCATGCTCTTCTGAGCGATCATTGACCGCTGAGAGGTGCTTTCTGGGTATGACGAGCACGTGTGTCGGTGCGGCCGGATTGATGTCGTGAAAAGCGTAGACATGATCATCCGAATAGACCTTGCTCGAGGGTATATCGCCTGAGATAATTTTGCAGAACAAACAATCGTTGGACATCAGTCACTCCCGCTGGTCGAAATTTTGGTCGGCAGATCGATGCAGACGCCGCATCGACAGCTCTTCCTGATTGTCAATATGCTATAACTAAAGCTCTGCAATTCGAAGTTGAATTTCATGCGCCCATTTTTGCTCGTCTTTTGCTTTGCCTTCTCGCTCTGTGTCGCGAATGCGCAGACCGAACCTTCCCGTTATGGGTTCCACGTGGTAAATGTCTATCCTCATGATATGTCCTCCTTTACGCAGGGGCTGGTTTTTCATGAGGGTTTTCTTTACGAAGGAACCGGAAAACGCGGGGTTTCCAAGCTCAGTAAGGTTTCTCTCGAAGATGCTCGTGAAATCATGAGTAAACCGCTCGGACGCCGCTACTTCGGTGAGGGGATCCAGATTGTCGGAGAGAAAATCTACCAGCTCACCTGGCAATCGCACATGGTCTTTGTCTACGACAAAAATGACTTCGCTCAGTTGGGCACGCACTACAATCCGACCGAAGGCTGGGGGCTTGCTTTTGATGGGGAGCACTTAATTCTGAGCGACGGCTCCGCCCGACTTCAGTTTCTTAACTCTGAAGATTTTTCTCCTGTTCGCTCGGTTGAAGTCACGCTGCAGGGATCGCCGGTAAATAACCTGAACGAACTGGAATATATTAATGGTGAAGTTTGGGCGAATGTGTGGCAAACGGACTTCATCGTCAGGATTGATCCGGTGACGGGCGCCATCAATTCTCTTGTAGATCTTACGGGTTTATCCGGCCGGACCGAGCTGGGTAGCAACGAAGCTGTTTTGAACGGTATTGCCTGGGACGCCGAGTCCGAAAGGCTGTTCGTTACCGGTAAACACTGGGCACACCTGTTCGAAATCGAGCTGGTGGCTCTTTGATGTGGATTTAAAGGCTTGTCGGGCTGAAAGCCAGGTCGCGAGGATTCCATCTGGTTACTGAAGAGATTTGCCGGCAGCTGCCGGAATTGGCTCGTTTGTCCGTTGGCTTGGCGCATTTTTTTCTGCAGCATACGTCAGCTTCTTTGAGTGTGAATGAAAATGCTGATCCTGCCGTCCGCCGCGATATGGAATCCTATTTCAATCGGCTGGCACCGGAAGACGCGCCGTATTTCGAGCATGTTGAAGAAGGTCCGGACGATATGCCTGCTCATCTGAAATCTGCGCTTCTGGGCAGCGAGCTCACCGTTCCCGTGCGGGAGGGGCATCTGCAGTTGGGGGTATGGCAGGGTATTTATCTGGGTGAACACAGAAACCGGGCTGCCGAGCGGACCGTAATTGTCACCCTGCACGGGGAACCGGCGTAAGTGGCTGCGGCTGAGAGCAGGCCTACTCCGCTTCCTGCATTGGCGCATAGCTTGCGCACCGGTGCCAGATTTCTGGGTCTTGTGCTGCTCTCTGTCTTGCTCATCTCTTGCGAAGCGATCACCTACTATACTCACGCGGCACGAGGACAGCTGAAGATTCTGACAGGGCGCCAGAAAATTCAGACCCTGCTTGACAGGCGCGATCTGCCAAAGAATTTGCGGAATAAATTTGAACTGATACTCCAGATCAGAGAATTCGCCCTTGCTGAACTGGAGCTTCCCGTTGGTGACAACTACTTAACCTACGTGGATATCGGGCGCGAGCATGTGGTCTGGAATGTATTCGCTGCGCCCGAATTGTCCACTGAGGCTGTCAGTTGGTGCTACCCCATTGCCGGATGTCTGGCCTACCGGGGCTATTTTTCGGAATCCGAGGCGCTGGCGTACGCTCAGCAGCTTAAATCAGAGGGGCTGGATGTTTATACCGGTGGTGTTGACGCCTATTCAACGCTGGGTTGGTTTGATGATTCGCTGCTGAGTACCGTGGTGGATCGCTCGGACTATCAGCTGGCAGGCTTGGTTTTTCATGAGTTGGCGCATCAGGTGGCCTTTGCCGCAGGAGACACCACCTTCAACGAGAGTTTTGCTACTGCAGTTGAAAGAGAAGGCATCAGAAGGTGGTCTGAATCTCTCAATGATAAGCGTCTGCTTGACGGCGCTGAGCTCAGTCTTTCACGCCAGTCTGACTTCGTTGCGCTTGTGACGCTCTGGCGCAGTCAATTGCACGAGATCTACGAAAGTGAGCTGCCAGATGCGGAAAAGAGAAGTCGCAAGCAGGCGCTGCAGTCGGAATTGCGTGCAGCCTACCGGTTGCTTAAGCAAAGCTGGCAGGGGTACGGGGGCTATGATGCCTGGTTTGCCAGAGATCTGAACAATGCCCAGCTGTCTACGGTGGCTTCATACAATGACTGGGTGCCGGCATTCGAGATGCTGCTGGATAAGGAAGAAGGCAAGCTGAGTGCTTTCTACCGACGTGTCGCCGAACTGGCCGACCAGGAAGCGCCGGCGAGGGAAGAGGCGTTGAGACGGCTCAATTCACTGTCTGGTGAGGCGACGCTCTAAGCTGTCGACCAGATCTGCATAGAAATCGGAGTCACCATCCTTGGCCGAGGCCGATCGATAGGCTGCCAATGCCTCTTCCAACCGACCCGACCGTTCCAGCATACGACCGAGGCTCCGGTCAAAAAACGCATTCCCGGGCATCGCCCTGATGCCGGCCTGATAGACGCGTATCGCAAGTTCCGGATAGCCGTTGTTGTTGTAGGTATTCGCCATTATATGTACTTGTGAATCGTCATCTGGGTTCAGCTCGATTGCGCGTTCGTCGTATTCAATGGCGCTTTCATAGTTCCTGCTGTTCCGCTCCAGCTCGCCCAGGGTTTGTACGGCAGCAATCAGAGACGCGGTAGTTTGTGTTTCGAGCTCAATGAATCGCGCCAGAAGCGGCTTGGCTTTTTCGTAGTTTTCGAGGAAGTAATAGGTGTTGGCAAGGTTACGAATTGCGTCAGAAAAACTGGGATCTGCACTGATGGCTTTCCTGTATTCCGCGATGGCTTCCTCATGACGACCGAGACTGCTGAACGTGTTGCCGCGACGGAACAACCTCTGTGCCAGACTGGCGTCGATTGTCGGCCCCTGTCGAGGCAGCGACAGTCCGTTGTAGCGGTCCAGCACGGCGCTTGCGCCACCATCCTGCGCATTGCTTGGCGGCGACAGCAGAAGTATGCCCAGTGCGGCGAAGCAGGCAATTTGGTGCGCAGTCATGGACAATCCTTTCTATCCGTCAGTTAGGCAACCGAGAATATACCTGAGCTTCAGGCCTGCTGCCAGCAGCGCCTGACGACGGCTTTTAGGACAGGGTAACCGTGCCGGCTTCTTCTGTTTCGGTGATTTCGCCGACCATTGCCGCCCGGTCGTGACCGGTTGTAAGCAGCATTTTCAGGCAGTCCTCGGCCCGGGAACGGGGAATGCTGATCAACAGTCCGCCGGCGGTTTGCGGGTCAAACAATACAGGAAAAAGCTCGTGATTCTGAAATTCTGTGTGATTGCTGATTCGGGCCGCATTCAGTCGGTTGTCAGCGTGAAGTGAACTGACTATGCCTCTGCCGAGGGTTGTCAGTGTCCCTGAGAAAGTCGGAATCTGTTCAAGAAACAGAGTCGCGCCCATGTCGTTGTCTGCCAGCATTTCCAGCAGATGACCCAGCAGCCCAAAGCCTGTGATATCTGTGCAGGCATGGGCAGCATGTGTCACAGAAATTTCGGATGCTTTCCGATTCGAGCTAAGCATGCTCTGCATGAGAGCGTCTATCCATTCGTGGCGTGCCTGATGGCGCATGTCAGCAGCCAGCAGGGTTCCGGAACCCAGTGGTCTGGTGAGTATCAGTGCATCCCCAATTTTGAGGTTGCTTTTTGTGAGGATAGTTTCCGGAGCCGCAAAGCCATTGACGGCAAGGCCGAATTGCAATTGTTCGGCTTCCGCCGAATGCCCGCCGATCAGGCTGCAGTCATTTTCTTCCAGTGCCTCAGTGCAGCCAAGCATGAGTTCCCGCAACTGCTGCCTGCTGTACTTTCTCTCCGCGAACGGCAGCCCGGCGAGAGCCAGAGCAGAGTGAGCCTGCACTCCCATGGCATAGATATCGCTCAAACTGTGATTGGTTGCGATTTTGCCGAACAGGAACGGATCGCGGGTAAATGCTTTGATAAAGTCGAGGCTTTGCAGGAGTATTCGTCCGTCCGACAGTCGAATACGTGACGCATCTTCAGCGCCACCCGATTCGCTCAGTACATCGTCCCTTTTGAATTCGGGTAGCTCGCTGAGCACTTCTTCCAGCACGCTGCTGGCGACTTTTGCCCCGCACCCAGCGCAGCGCATAGCATGATTGCGCAGTTTGGTCTGGGCCTGTTGGTCCAGTAGTCCGGGCGCGATGTTCAGTTCCACGGGCATTTGCGGCAGTTCTGAGTATTTTTTCAGGAAGCGCCGGTCGATAGTGTCTTTAAGTCGCCACATGCTGGAACCCTGGTAAAACCATTCGCCACGGGTGGCGATGGCCGACTTGTTGCCCATGCTGATGAGGGCCAGTGTCTTTTTTTGCGGGAGGTAGCGCTTGAGTGATCGACCGGTGACAAAGCGGCGCAAGTTTTCTGCCAGGATTTTCCCCTGACGCACCGCATAGACGCCGGATTTCGGTCTTGGTTCGTTGCGTATGGTGGCGGCATCACCGGCCGCAAAGACAAACTCGTGGCTTGTGGTCTGCAGCGTCGGGCCAACCTCAATGAACCCATCTTCACTCTTTGCGAGTCCGCACTGAAACGGCCATTCCGGCAGCTTTGCTCCGGTTGCATAAATTGCCGAATCGCACTTCAGTTCCGTGCCATCCGTCAGCACGAGCCTGTTTTTGTCAAAGCGGTCGACGCGACTGCCAAAGCGGAATTCAATGCCCCTGCGCTCGAGTTCCTGCCGGGCAAACTCCTGGCTTCTGGCGTTATGTCCTGACAGCAATTGATCACCTGCGCTGACGAGACAGATCTGCAGTCGTCCGGGGGCTTGTTTGTTTCCACTCTCGACCGGATCAATCGCAATTTGCGAGGCGAAAGCCAGCTCCACACTGGCGGGACCACCGCCAATGATAGCCAGTCTGTAGTCCCGGCCTGCTGCCATCGTGGTGCTGGCCTGCTGTTTGATGGATTCCCACTTCCCAAGAAACCTGTCAATAGGTTTCACTGCCAATGCGTGATCAGTAGCTCCGGTAATCAATGCGCTGTCAGGGCGTGAGCCGATGTTCAATGACAGACAATCGAAGGGAATATCTGGCCGATTACCGAGCTTGATGCTTCGGTCGTTGAGATTGATCTCTGTGACTTCTGACTGAATCAAGCGCGCGCCGGCGAACTGTGCCAGTGGGCGCAAATCAATGTGCATCAGTTCTAGGTTGTAGTGACCGACAAGATGCGCAGGCAATGATGCGGAGTACGGGGTCACGACCTCTCGGGTGATCAGCGTCACCGCCAGGCCGGGTACAGGATGCATGCCGAGCTGGCGAAGTACCGCCAGATGACTGTGGCCGCCACCGATCAGTACCAAGTGTTTGACTATCGGGCTGATATTCATTTTTGAGAGAACGGGTACACGATGTGGTTGACCTGAATGTTGTCTCTGCGTGGCTCGAGTTTAACGAGAATTGTAGCCATTGTACCTGTAGCAGACCCATCAGGCATCCCGACATACGGCCCGGGGTACAGACCGGCCAGAGCGGGTTGCCTCAGGACAGGCTCGACTGGTTGGCGGCGGCATCGAGTCGATCAGCGATCCGTGTTTCCTGTCCAAATTCCGGCAAATCCGGAATCAGCTGCGACAGCAGAAGAGAACCCAGCGCAATGCCGGCTCCAATCAGAAAAACGGCACTGTGATTGATGCCCCAGACCAAACCCAGCAAGGCCGGCAAGACGACTGCAGCAATGTGATTGATGGTAAAGCTGATTGAGGAAGTTGCCGCAATGTCCTCAGGTTTGGCAATTTTCTGGAAGTAGGTCTTGATCGCGATCGCCATGGCTATGCCCCCCGCGATCAGGTGCACCAGCGCGTAATTGACACTGTAAATCAACAGGTAAAAATACAGACTCCCCAGCACTAAAAAGTTGCATATGGCCCTTGCACTCATAAGCTGACCCAGTACTTCTGGTGCTTCATCTGTCGAGAGCCATTGCAGGCTCAGTGAATTGTGGAGCGTTTCGAGATAGTGAAAGCCAATCGACATAATGACCGTGCTGAAATATAGCCAAATAGCGGTCGGGTAGAACGCGGTAATCGCAGTGCCGAAACCGAGCAGCAGCAAGGACAGAACGGCAAAGCTCTGTTGACGGATTATCAGCATCACCCATATGGCAGTGAACGCCAGAAAGCCGGGGACTTCCCGCAGGCTCTGCAATATGCCGATTTCCTCGCCGCCGAAAGATGCCCGTTCAACGACAAAATTGTTCAGCATGACTTGCCAGGTTGCGAATGCGATGGTGTTGCCTATGGCCAACAGGTAGAGAAAAGTCTTCCGGTCTTGAAGTGCTGCGCTCAGGGCTGTTGCTTTCATCCTTGCTCTACCGAATTGGAACGTGGGTGTCCGGCTGGATAACCCGACTGAGACGCAAGGCGCGCTAGCGCCGTGGCCAACTGGATTATATCATCTTGTCTTATGTCTGCGCTTGAGATCTATGCTGGCCCGAAAGCCAAAAGCCGAATAAAAGAGAACGGGCTCGATCCTGCTCAGTTTTCCCTGTTGGTGGGAGCTTCGGGAGGGCCAAAATGGTTCGTGCTGTACGGCCTGGACCGCTTCCTGTTCGGTGAATATTTCGCCAGCAGGGAAGAGCCTCTGATGACGCTCGGCTCATCCGCAGGGGCTTGGCGTTTAAGCTGTCTTGGTACCGCGACCCCACTGCGGGCAATAGACGAACTGGCTGCCCGTTACAGTCGGGATACTTACTCTGCCCAGCCGACCGTTGCGGAAATTACGGAAAAAATGCATTCGATGTTAGCGGCGGCGCTGGGATCTTCCGGTGCTGCTGAGATTGCAGCGAATCAGCTGATTCAGACTCATATCGTGGCAGACCGCTGCAAAGGTTTGGCAGCTTCTGAATCCGCCAGCCTGCAGAAACTGTCTCTGGCGGGAAGTGCGATTGCGAACGTGTTCAGCAGGCGCTCGCTCTCGTGGTTCTTCCAGCGAACGATCTTTACCACCATGCGAGCAAGCGGGCAGAGTCCGTTTGCGTCCTTGACGGATCTGGATACCGCAATAGTCCCTTTAACCGAGGACAACGTCCCTGACGCCATGTTAGCTAGTGGTTCTATTCCTTTTTTACTGGAGGGGGTAAGGAATGTCAAGGGAGCCCCCGAGGGTCTCTACTGGGACGGCGGCATCACTGACTATCATTTTGATCTGCCATTTCACGCAATTGACGGCCTCGTTCTCTATCCACATTTCAGCCCTGTCATCACGCCCGGATGGTTTGACAAAAAGCTCTTCTGGCGACAGCCTTCATCACAACATTTCGACAATGTCATGTTACTGACTCCCAGTGCTGAATTCACTGCCCGTCTGCCGGGTGGCAAAATCCCCGACCGGAATGACTTCCAGCGATACAGTGAAAGCGAAAGGCTGGCAAACTGGAGCCGGGTGCTGGATTACAGCCACGAACTGGCACTGGAGTTTGCTCAAGGGGTTGAAGATCCGGAACGTTTGATCATCAGGGATTTTTCCGACCGGCCTGTCTAGTCGGGCAGAGCGACCCAACGCTGCAGGCGATGGCTCAGCTATCTGTGTCGTATAGGTTTCGACTAACCGTGCCCAGCCTTGAAGAAGTCGGGCAAAAGATCGATAACATGCCTGTAAACTTCGCAATCATCGAATCGCTATGGCCAAAGTTAAAAAATTGCGAACAGTTTGTTGTATTCTGCTGCTTTCTGTTCTGCTCACGGCATGTGTTAGCACAGCTGCTGGCGCTGTTGTCTCGGTCGTGGCGGAAGTGGCGACCCTGCCTCTCAAGATTCTTGGGCTTGCGGTGGACGCCCTCATCCCCTGATGGGCAGAGCGAGCAGGCAAAAGGTTCAGATATCATGAGTTTTAACCCCGAAGATTACGACATTCCCGACAGCTACCGTCATTGGGGCGGAGATGCGGCAGAGGACTATATCGGGCCGTTTTTTTTCTACATGGACGGAGAGCACCCGCGAACGGCGTTCAGAGTTCAGGCCCGCCATTGCAATGCGCATCAGACGGTGCACGGTGGTGTGTTGATGTCTTTTGCAGACTACACGCTGTGTCTCGGTGCGAACGGAGGCTCTGAGGCGGAGAGCGTTGTGACCGTGAGCTGCAACAATGAGTTCATCGCGCCTGCCAGTGAGGGAGCACTGATCACGGGAGAGGCGGAGACCATTCGGCGCGGTCGCAATATGGTATTCATGCGCTCTCTGCTTCGGGCCGGTGACCAAATCGTGCTGACCAGCAGCGCGGTCATAAAACGCCTGGGCAAGAAATAGCTATTCTGCGCGTTCAGCGGTGAGTCAGTGCGTGAAACAGCTCCGAAAAAGAGTCAAACAGGAAGGTCGGATGCTCAGATTCCAGCTCTTCGCGGCCACCATAGCCCCAGAGTACGCCGGCGCTCTGTAGTCGATTTTCATGAGCGGCCTGCAGGTCAATTGCGCGATCCCCTATCATCAGCGCGTCTGAATCAATGGTGCTGCTTTGCAGCAGATCCCTGAGTTGTTCCGATTTTGTCTCAGTTGCAAGGGGGCCGCTGATGAAGTCAAAGAAACGGACCAATTCAAATAGCTCCAGAATTTTAAGGGCGTTAGGTCTGAGCTTGGAGGTGCATACCCCAAGCCGAAAGCCGAATTTTTTCAGGGCAGCAAGCGTTGCCTTTGCCTCAGGATAGAGGGTGTTCTCCCGGTACCCCAGCTCTGCATAGCGCTCGCGATAAAGCGCTGCAAGCGCAGAAACATATGCCGGATCATTATTGTCACTCAGCAGGGCGAGGATTTGTTCAAGGGGAGGTCCGATGTGCTGTGTTATCTCATGATCCGCGCGGGGTGGCTGATCACAGGATGTTAGTGCAAAGTTCATGCAGCGAACTACCCCCAGTGCCGGGTCGCTCAGCGTGCCGTCAAGATCAAAGATCAATGTGGTGTAGCGCATGTCTTTTGTTAATCTGCAGTGAATAGACTTTTTCCGCTGTGCCGAAGAACAGGGCATGCTTTTCGTCTTCAGAAAAACGTAAAGTCATCTTTTTGAAGGCGTTATAAAGCACGTGATAGCTTACGGAAAGCCGGTCGACCGGGAAGTTGCTTTCAAACATGCAGCGCTCAGGGCCGAAACTGTCAATCATATGCAGGTAGTACTGCTCCTGCTCCGCAATAATTTCATCTGAGCTGGGTGGTATCTGAGCCTGATGCCACCGGAAGCCGTTATCCGGCATCGCCAGCCCGCCAAGTTTTACATAGACATTGGGGAGTCTGGCAAGTCTCTGCATATCCTCCTTCCAGCTTTGATAGATGTCTTCTCTGTGGTTGCGGTATATACCCTCTCCAAGAGGTGTTCCGAAGTGGTCCAGTACGACAACACACTCAGGAACTGCCTGTGCGAGCTCAATGAAGTCTGAGTTTTGATGATGATAGTGCCAGGTGTCATAGGTGTAACCGAGGCTTCCCAGAAGCCTGAGTCCCTCTCTGAAGGCTGGATCGCGATAGAGCTCTTTGGGCGCCGGGCCCGGGATAAACAAATCCTCAGGCCTGCCATCGCAAGCCCCGACATGCCTAATGCCGCGAAATTTCCCTTTACAAGCCGCTTGGTGCAGCCCGAGTAATTCAGAAAGCTTCGGCTCTTCGAGCCTCAAGTCAGCATGCCCGATGATGCCGGCAACAGTGGCGCGGTCGGCAGTGGCGGTGCTTGTAGAGGCCAGTTCGGAGATGTAGCGGGTTTCGCCCAGAGGTCTGAGATACTCCGGCCCCTCGCGCAGATAAAATGCTCCGCATTCCATGAATACTGTGTGGACCACATTGTGCCCGCTGCCGGTGTCAGACCAGAGTTCGTCCAGCAAATAATCACTGCCGAAACGCCTTTTCCACAGATGATGATGGGGGTCAATGATAGGTCGATCAGGGTCGATGATTTCTTCTTTGACCTGATTTAACCAGTCATTGCTCCCCGGTGTCGGTTGCGCCATATCAAGGCTCCTCACGAATGTGTCGCACGCGTCTTTGGCCCACTGTCTGCGCTGTGGATACCGGATGCTCTGCTAGTGTAGTATGCAGTCTGCATTGACTTCGATAGCGTTTCAACTTGTTGGCTCTGCTCACAGAGCATCAAGAGCGCTCAATCGTGATCATGTCAGCGGCGCGGGCAGCGCCGGGCCAGACAACAGGCAGGCGGGCCGCATGCACCCCAAGGACTGGTGCGACGCCGACAACACAATAACAACAAGTCTCATTTCTGCAGCAGGAGCCGCGCATGAGTATGACCGCCACCGTTATCATTCTCTATCTGGGGTTCTTTGCTGCATTCGGCATCTATCTAAATCGCAATAACAGTACTGCAAGTGACTGGGCGATCGGGGGTGGCAGCCTCGGTATTTTCATGCTTGCCGCGGGTGTGGCAGGCACTCGCATTGGCGGTGCCGGGACCTATGGGGTCGCAGGCGATGTGATCAGCGAGGGCCTGGGTCATCTCTGGTACGGAGTAAACTCGTTCGCAGCACTTTTTCTGGTGGGCATGTTTTTTGCGATTCCCTATCGCCGTCTTCAGGTTGTCAGTGTGGGTCAGGTCTTCGACTACCGGTTTGGTTCCTATCGGTGCCAATGGCTTACCAGCCTTTGCGTGCAGGCTGAGTATCTGGTCGTGAACATTATCGAGCCCTATGTCATTGGCTCAATTGTCAGCGGTGTGACCGGCCTGCCGTTCGTTGTAGGGGTTGCCATCGGAGGCTTCCTGATTGTGACGTTCACAGTGACAGGGGGGCTTAAAGGCACCGCTATTGCCAACGTCGTCCATTGTTCTGTGATTATTCTCGGCTTACTGCTGGTTGGCACAATAGCCATGAATAACCTTGGAGGCTGGGAAGCCGTGACGACACTGGCTGACGGCATGCTGGCTGACGCGGGTAAAGAGCAGTCGAGTTGGTGGAGCTTCACTGGCATTGGTTGGGCGACCATTATTGCCCTCTTTATCTCTGCGACGATTCACACTCCGGCTGCGTCGGTGTACGCCAATTACGCGAGTTCGGCCGCAAAGCAGGACTACCTGATTCCCGGGTTCTTTCTGGCCGGAATCATTGCGGCCTTGATGCCCCTGGTGGCTGGTTTTATCGGTATTCTGACTATGGCGACATACGGGTCTGAAAGCGGCCTGACCAGCTATCTGAATATCGCGCAGCTGGCCATGGACACCGGGCCGATTCTCGGTGGCATTGCTCTGGCCGCGGTGTTGGCGGCGGTCATTTCGTCCGGCGCGCCGATTCTGCTAGCCAGCGCTACCATGTTTGTGAATGACTGGATTCCCGCAGCCAAAGAATATGACTCCGACCGCAAGCTGCGCGCCTACAAAATAGTGACGGTGCTTTACGGTACTGCAGCGGCAGTGATCGCCTGGTTGGGAAATATCAGCTCGGTTCTGCAACTGCTGCTGTTGGGCTTTGCGATGGTTGTGCCCCCGGCTATCGCGGTCGGATATGTGTTTTACTGGCGGCGGACAACTGAGCAGGGCGTGTTCTGGGGTATGGCGATCGGGTTTGCAGGTGGATTGGTGATGTGGTTGTTCAACACGCTGTTCGGCGGGGCGGAAAATGCCACAGCCGGCGGGTTTGCGCAGGCATGGTATGAACTGATCGCCTATCTTGGTGAATGGCGGGACCCCTCATTTCTGACCCTAATGCTGCCTTTGATAGTGATCCCGGCCGTAAGCCTGATGGGATCCAGACCAGACGGTGATGAAGAGAGAGCTAAGTCTTTCTATGTCAGGCTGGGAAGCATCAAGCGAAACTTCGATTGGGCCTGAGTTTTTTACTATCAGCTGCCTGCCTGAATCAGAAACGGTCCCGGGGTCGCATAGCTTTTCTCCAGCAGCGTGCAGAAGTCTTCAGCCGACTGCGCTTTGGCCCCGGGTACGCCGAACCCCTTGGCAAGATCTACCCAGTCGATTTCCGGATTGCCGATGTCGAACAGGCTGTTTGCAATGTCGCCCGGATTCTCAACGCCCAGTCTGGCGTATTCCACGTTAAGAATGTTGTAGGAATTGTTGGCGAATATTACGGTGGTGACATTCTGCTGTTCTCTGGCCTGAGTCCAGAGGCACTGAATGGTGTAAGCGGCCCCGCCATCTCCCAGCAAGGCCAGTACCGGTCGGTCGGGGCAGGCCAGCGCCGCACCCGTTGCACAGGGTCCTCCCTGACCAATTGCGCCTCCTGTAAGACTGAGCCAGCTATTGGGGGCCGTGTTCTGACAAAACGGATAGGCAGCGTTTCCGCCGCCGGAATCGGTGCAGACGATGACGTCTTCCGGCATTGTGGCGGCAATAGCCTGAACCGTCGATTTGTTGTCCAGTTCTCCCGTGGGTTTACCGATGTCTGCTTTCTGAAAACGCGTAACTTCTGATTGCATCGCGCCGAGGCGTTCGGCCACCCGCTGAAGTGCCTCAAGGGAATCTTCTTCAATGAAGGACAGCCGGGACACTTTGCAACCCTCCGGCACCATCTGTCCGGGAATTCCGCGGTAGGCAAAAAATGAAGCCGGGATTTCGCCGCCCACCAGAATGAGGTGCTCGGTGCCTTTCAGAGCGGCCAGTATTTGTTCCGGAAAATAAGGCAGTCTTTCAACGGAAACCCGGCCCGGCCCGCCATCTACGCGAGCGGGGAAGGTGCTATTCAGCAAGCGGCATCCGGTCTTGCTCGCGATGCGGCTGGCAACCTCCATGGCCGCCTGCTCGGCGCCCTGATTTTCCAGAAGCAGCGCCGTTTTTCCTCCCTTGGACAGGATATTGGCAACTTCTATGACGGCGGTTTCATTCACCGTGGCGCGGACGGGTTCTGGGTTGGGACTGACGGGGCCGTGACTGTCTCCCCAGGCGGCGTCTGCTCCCATAATCAACGTTGCGATCTGTCCGGTGGTGCCCGAGCTTTGTCGAAGCGAGGCGGTGTAAGCATCTGCGCCATCCTGGGCTAGGGTTTCCGACGTTGAGCAAGACTTTATCCAGCAGGAGAAATTCCTCGCCAGAGTGTCAATGTCAGAGGTGAGCGGCGCATCAAAGCCCACGTGATAATTAGGATGATTGCCAATAATGTTGATCATTGGTGCATTGCCCCGGCGCGCATTGTGCAAATTGGCAATACCATTGGCCATGCCGGGTCCCAGATGGAGCAACGTTGCCGCCGGTTTCCCGGTCATTCGGCCGACGCCGTCGGCAGCACCGGTGCAGACACCTTCGAACAAGGCCAGTACCGATTTCATTTTCGGTACCGCATCCAGGGCCTGAACCAGATGCATTTCCGAGGTGCCGGGGTTAGCTATACAAAAGTCTACGCCGCAGTCGGCGAGCGTATTGATCAGTGCGGTGGCGCCGTTCATTCTGACATCCTGAATGTTAGTGTTGTTGCGATGCGGACCTTAATCATAGCATCAAGTTCGCCTTGGAGTAGGGCCACCGGCACGGATATGACACTATGGACACCTCTATTGGTGCGGTGGGTGGTCAGTAAAACCGCTTCGGATTTCTCGCTTGAGCCGGTTTGGCACTGCCTCCGTATAGAAATTCAGGTACACTCCGTCAGACGTCACACTGAAAAATTTGGAGATTCATATGAAGGCTCATGCACTCGCAGCTGTTATCACTGGGCTGCTTTCCACAGGCCAGGTGCTGGCACAGGGCACGTATTCAACGGAGCGTACTCAATGGGGCCAACCTGATCTTCAGGGAGTCTGGAATTTTAGCTCAGTGATTCCTCTTGAGCGCCCGGCATTTTTTGGTGACAAGACTGAGTTAACGCCGCAGGAAATTGAGGCCTTCAAAGCGCAGACTGAATTGGGTCTCGAGGCGCTGAATAATCAGGGTGTCGGGGGATATAACACCTTCTGGACTGAGATGGGCAACGGGGATGATAACCGGACCGCCAGGCTGGTCTATCCTGAGAACGGTAAGCTTCCAGCAACTGTTGAAGGTGTGCCTGTGCAGGTTGGCGGTTTGGGGCCTGATGAACCCGGCGAGCGCCCGGTACGCATGGTGGTCGGCGGTATCGCCAAAAATGGGCCGGAGGACAGAGGTCTCTCCGAGCGATGCATCGTCGGCTTCAATTCGGGGCCTCCATTTGAGCCAAACCTCTATAACAACAATGTTCAGGTTATCCAGAATAAGGACACCGCCGTAATCATGACGGAAATGATTCACGACGCGCGAATTGTTCCGCTGGATAACCGCCCTGGTCTTGATGACGATATCAGGCTCTGGACAGGCGATTCGCGCGGCTACTGGGAAGGGGATACGCTGGTGATTGAGACCAAAAATTTCAATAGCCTGACCCAGAGTTTCAGCGTCTACGGATCTGCCGAAAACAAAGTGCTGACCGAGCGATTCACGCGAACAGGGCCGTTTACCATGGAGTACGAGTACACGCTTGAAGACCCTGCGACCTTTACTGACAAAATTCAGGTGATGACTGTGATGTCTAAAGTGGATGGGCAGCTGTATGAATATGCCTGTCATGAAGGCAATTACGGTATGGTCAACATTCTTCGGGGCGAGCGCATGGCGGAAGCGCGAGGAAGTTAAGCAGGCCGGAGTGGTCTCGATAACCCGGGCAAGCGTCATCATCTAGCCAAAAAAAGGCCGGCGACAGTCGGCTTTTTTGTGCGCCTGTTCGGGCTGACCGGAGCACAACCGGGTGCTGTCTTGATCTAATTACCTTCTCTGATACGATGATGACTTCCCAGTTCTCCGACGCATCTAGTGGGTACTTCAGAAGCAATGAAACCAGTGGGCTTTCTGACTCTAATCAGCATCCGACGATGGCTCACCCTGACCACGTTCCTGTTGCTCACATTCAACGGTACTGTCCTCGCCCAGCTGCCGCCTCCTGATCAGGCTGAAACGGCAATACCCGCTGATCTGAATGGCCTGCACTTCTACCTGATCACGGTGGATGTGGGGAACAATGTCTGGGACAATTTTGGGCACACTGCGCTTCGTCTTTATGACGAAAATACAAACATCGATATGGTATTCAACTGGGGGGTGTTTGACATCAGTGGCGGCGTGGTCGACTTCTCCTACAATTTTTTTAAAGGCGTGATGAACTATCGTCTTGCGACCAGCTTGCCAAGCCGTGAATTCGATGTCTATCGCGCCCAGGGCAGAACGGTTTGGCAGGATCGCATCAATCTGACCAATCCGCAGAAAGAAAAACTTTACCGCCGGTTGATGTGGAATCTGCAGGCGGAAAATCTCACCTATGAATACCATTATTTCTTTGATAACTGCACAACTCGCGTCCGTGACTATCTGGATGAAGCTCTTGGCGGGGCTATCTCTGCTCAATACAGCGGCGTCACGGGAAAGACGTTCCGCGATTACATACGCGAGCACTACGCTTCACTTTCATTGATCGGCTTTTCGCTGGACGTGCTGATGAACAGCAATATCGACCGGCAGGTGAGCGAATGGGAGGACATGTTCCTACCCCTGAGTTTACGCCAACGTCTGCAGGCGATGAGTTCTGTTGTGGGCGGCGCTGAGCAAATCCTGCCGCTACTGTCAGACCATCAGCAGATGATGGAATTTTCACCACCTACCGTTCAGCAGAGTGGATATCAGATCGCGTCGGTGGGATTGCTGGTGCCTGTGTTGGTTCTGCTGGTAATGTTGAAGCGGATACCCATGTCCTACTTCGCGACGCATGCGCGCATCAGTCTCAGAGCCGCCGGACTGAGCTTCCGCTTGCTTGGGTTAGTGGGTGTGGTGACGGCTTTATTCAGCGGTGTCCTGGGTTTGCTGATGTTGAGCAGCTGGTTTGTCTCGGACCACATTGATACGCACCACAACTTCAATCTGCTCCTGTTCTGGCCTACCGATTTGCTGGGCGTAGTAATCGCACTTCGATGGCTGCTTTTCTGTCGTCCCTGGCCAATGAGTCATAACAGTGCGCCTTTTATCAACAATTACCTGCTGGCTCATGTAGTTGCCATGCTTGCCTATGGCGTTGCCGCCATTTTCGAATTGATTGACCAGGTTATTGTCGACCTGGCGGTAAATGTAGTGCCCGGGTTGTTGCTCTTTACCCTACTGATCTGGCTAGTGGGTTTCGAACCTGCCAGATCCAAGAACATGTTCTTGTAATTACGGAGGCCGGTCGCGATGGGTGAAGCAGGCAAGTTATGTATTAGTCCGAGGGCGGAGAAAGCCGCGAGTCTTGAAGAGTTCGCTCAGAAAATTGCTGACTCGGCGGCACGTTTGCCCCAGATCGAAGATGGAACCCCTGAGCAGGTTCGTGCCTGGCGCAAAAAGCGAGGCAATCCCTTTGCGCCTTCGCTGAGGGTGATGCGCAAGACTCAAGATCTCATGATTCCCTTGAGCCGTGGACAAGTGAAGGTTCGGCATTACAGACCCGAAAATGCAGCGCTGGCCAGTGCTGCGTGCTGTATTTATTTCCACGGTGGGGGCTTTGTGCTCGGCGATGTCGATGAATACGACACGCTCACCCAGCATCTGGCTGCTAACAGCGGTTGTCATGTCCTGTCGGTGGACTACGAACTGGCTCCCGCCAGCAAGGTAAAACAAATCCATCAGGACGGTCTAGAGGTCTATCGCTGGGTTCGCGAACACGGGACTGATCTCGGAATTGACTCGGACCGGATTGCGCTGGCCGGAGACAGCGCCGGTGGCAATCTTACGGCAGCCGTGACGCTGGCGTGTAAAAGGGAGGGTGTCCCGCAACCCCGGTTCCAGGTGCTGATTTATCCGTCCGTCGATCCAGCAATGAAGTTCCAGTCAGTGGAGGAATTTGCTGAAGGGTATTTTTTGACAAAAGCTGGAATGACCTGGTTCCGGCGGCATTATCTGGAATCGCCGGATCAGGCTCTGGATCCTGAATTGAGGTTTCTGAGCCGGGATCTGGTTGGTCTGGCACCTGCGATGGTGATCACTGCCGGCTTCGATCCTCTCAGAGACGAAGGGCAGGCCTATGCGGACAAACTCAAAGAGAGTGATGTGAGGGTAGAGCACATTTGTTACACCGATCAGATTCATGCATTTCTGTCATTCGCTGGAGGTATCCGGGCAGGGGATGATGCCCTGCGTCGAATCGGAACTGCCTTGCAGACAGAATTGGCCTGATTCGGAGTCGAAAAAAAGGCCGAGCCTTTCGGCTCGACCGATCTTCCATAACGGCTGGACTGAAGCTTTTGTGCTGTCAGTCAATGTCTTTGTCAATCAGGGGTCGATGATTTCAACCCGACGGTTGCGCTGGTAGGCGGCATCACCGGTAGAGCGATCTGCTGGACGCTCTTCGCCATAACTGACGACCTCGATCTGATTGCGTGCAGCGCCGTTTACAATCAGATAGTTCAGAATGCCGTTCGCCCGTCGCTCGCCAAGTGCCAGGTTATATTCGCGGGTTCCCCGTTCGTCAGCATGACCTTCCAAGCGGACTCGCTTGCTAGGATTGGCGGCAAGGTCGCGGGCATGGTAGGTCAGCACATCGCGGTCTGATCCGCGGAATTCGGAAACGTCAAAATCGAAGTAGAAGATCCGGGTTGCCAGCGCAGACCGGCGTGCTCTTTCTTCTGCCGCGGCCGCAGCGGCTTCGGCGGCGCTCTGGCCGCTTTCGCTCGAGCTGTTGGTGGTCTGCTCAGTCTGGCTGCTGTCTGCAGCGGTGTCTTCGCTAGTCGAGCTACAGGCTGCAAGCCCGCCGAGCGCAAAGATAACAAAGGCCAATTTTGTCAGTTGAGTTATTTTCATGGCGACTCCAGAGATCAGAAGACCCGATTTAAAAAATAGAACCAATACAGTGTGTTAACTAGAGATGAAAGCATACTGCATTTAATCGCGCAAATCTATTGGCCGCAAGCATTTTTCATCGTTCTCAGCGGGAATATTTGTGCTGACGCTCTGTCGTTACCGCTGCCCAGTTATTCGTCGAACGATCGTTCGGTTTTTGTTTCACTCCGCGGTCGGTGGTGGTAACCTTTCGATCCTGTGTTGGCGTGGTTTCAGTGTTGCCAATTTACATCGCAACAAGCACCGCAATTCCCCCACGCTGCCAATGACTCAAAAATTCCTGGTTTTAGGAGAAACGACGTGAATGCTGATTTTACAGCCGAAGAACTGGCTTTTCAGGAAGAAGTTCGAGAGTTCCTGCAAAACGAATTCCCTGCTGACCTCAAGGCGAAGGTAGAAGCCAGTGTCCGCTTGGACAAGGATGACATGGTCCGCTGGCAAAAGATTCTGTTCAAAAAAGGCTGGGCAGCACCTACCTGGCCAGTTGAATATGGTGGCACGGGCTGGAGTCACACCAAAACTCACATCTTTGCGACCGAATTGGGGCTTTACGGGGCACCGGAACCGATTCCATTCGGGATGAAAATGGTAGCGCCTGTCATCATGGCCTACGGCAGCGAAGAGCAGAAGCAGCGATTCCTGCCCGACATTTTGGAGAGTAACGTCTGGTGGTGCCAGGGATACTCCGAGCCTAACGCCGGATCCGATCTTGCGTCACTGAAGACTGCAGCGGTCCGCGAGGGAGATGAATATGTTGTCAACGGCAGCAAAACCTGGAATACGCTCGGCCAGTACGCGGACTGGATTTTTTGTCTGGTCCGGACGGACAACACCGTCAAGAAACAGGAAGGGATCAGTTTTCTGCTGATTAACATGAAAACGCCCGGCATCACGATCAAGCCAATCGTGCTTCTTGATGGGTTTCCGGAGGTCAACGAAGTTTTCTTCGATAACGTACGGGTTCCGGCAGAAAATTTGATCGGCGAGGAAAATAAAGGATGGACCTACGCAAAAGTGCTGCTTACCCACGAGCGCACCAATATTGCAGGGGTTCCCCGAGGCAAGCGCCGGCTGAAAGCGCTCAAGCGCATTGCAGGAGAGACCGAAGATGGCTTTGGCGCGAGCATGCTGGAAAATGCCTCGTTCAAGCAGCGGCTTGCGGAAATTGAAATTGAGTTGCAGGCTCTTGAGTACTCTGAACTTCGAACGCTGGCCGCATTGAGTGTGGGCAAAGCCCCTGGACCTGAATCTTCGATTCTGAAGATAGTCGGCACTGAACTGGCACAGAAGATGGATGAAATGTTCGTTGAGCTGGCAGGTTATAACTGTCTCCCGTTCGTGCCCGAGCAGTTCGAATCCGGATTTGATGGCGATGCGATTGGTCCGGGCGATTCCGCGTCAGCAGCACTGACCTATTTTAATAATCGCAAGCTCTCGATCTTTGGTGGTTCCAATGAAATTCAGCGCAATATCATCACCAAAGCGGTACTGGGCCTGTAAGTAACAGATTAAGCGGAAGGGGCGGTCACAGGGTCGCCAATAGCAGAGGTTTTAAACGTGGATTTTTCTTATACAGAAGTACAACAGATGCTGCAGGACTCAGTGCAGAAATTTGTTCAGAAGAGTTATGACTTCGACACGCGCAATAAAATAATCGGCTCTGAAACAGGTTATAGTGCGGACAACTGGCAGTTGTTTGCGGAGCTGGGGTGGCTGGCGGTGCCATTCTCCGAGGAAGATGGCGGGCTCGGAGGGTCTGCTGTTGACCTGATGGTGATCATGGAGGAGTTTGGTAAAGCCAATCTTGTTGAACCCTATACGGCCACCGCAGTACTGGGTGGATCGCTCGTTGCGAACCTGGCCACCGGTGAGCAGAAAGAAACACTGCTCGAAGGCGTTATTGGCGGCGAGCTGCAGATCGCTCCGGCACTGGCCGAGCCAAATGGTCGTTACAATCCAGCCAGTGTGTCGACTACGGCCACTGCTGACGGAGATCAGATCATACTCAACGGCACGAAAATCGCTGTTGAAAACGGCCCGAATGCGGACACTCTGCTGGTGAGCGCCCGCGAGTCGGGGGAAATTCGGGACGTCGAAGGCATCTCTGTGTTCGCAGTTGAAGCAGGATCGCCCGGCGTGAAGATCAGAAAATATCGCACGGTAGACGGTAAGCAGGCGGCTGAAGTCACCCTTGATCACGTTTCAGTCGCAGCGAGCAATCGTTTGGGCGACGCAGGTGCCGCACTGCCGGGTATTGAATCCGCGCTGAACCGCTCAATCGTTGCTGTCAGTGCAGAAGCGGTAGGGTCCCTTGAAGTGCTGCTGCAGAAAACGGTTGAATACAGCAAAACCCGTAAGCAGTTCGGTACCGCTATCGGTACTTTTCAGGCCCTGCAGCATCGGATGGCTGACATGTTTATTCAGTGCCAGCTGGCCCGTTCAACCGTGATCATGGCGGCGATGTCTCTGGACAGTGATGATTCTTCCGATGAGAAGGCCAAGGCCGTGGCTGCTGCCAAAAGCCGTGTCGGGAAAGCCATAAAAAGCGTTGGTCAGGAAGCGATACAGATTCACGGCGGTATTGCCATGACTGAAGAGCTTGATGTGGGTCATCTGTTCAAGCGCGTAACCGCCCTGGATCTCGCCTACGGCGATGGCGATTATCATACTCAGCGCTTTGCCGCGCTCTAAAAACCCCACGTCTGATGAGCGAGCTCGTCTTTGTCCGCCATGGACAAGCTTCGTTCGGCGCAGCTTCCTACGATGCGCTGAGCGAGCGCGGCTTCGAGCAGGTACGTGAGCTTGCCAGGCACTGGCTGGAAACGGGAGAGTCATTTCAGGCTATCTACTCAGGGACTCTGCAACGACAAAGAGAAACGGCCGCCGAATTGGCTCCAGTGGTCAAGGATCAGGCCGCGCCGCAGCGCCTGGAATCTCTGAATGAATACCATGGCGACCCGCTGATTCATATCTATCTGCGCGATCACGCCGCGCGGGAGGGTGTCGCGCCACCTGACGGGTGGCCGATTAAGGACAACAGAACCTTTCAATCGGTCCTAGAAGCCGCCTCCGCCTGCTGGATCCGGGATGAGCTTGAACCTCAGGACTGCGATCAGGGATTCGAATATTGGCGAGACTTCAAGCAGCGGGTCTACGGGACAGTAGATCAGATTATGGCAGCACACAGCGGCGGCAGCAGGGTTCTTGTGTCAACCTCCGGTGGCGTGATCGCCACAGCGCTGCAGCGGGTGCTCGGATTTTCCGATCAGCAGGTGATTGCAACCAACTGGATGGTGCACAACAGTTCCGTTACCAAGGTGCGCTACGGGGGTGGCAGAATCTCTCTGAGCCAATTCAACAGCCTGCCTCATTTAGAGCGCCAGGATAAGCAACATCTGATAACCTACCGCTAAACATCCACCAATAATAAGGAAAATAAAGATTGTCTAGTGTGGACCTGATTGACCGAGCCGGTGATATTCGTGCCGGCGAAGAACTTGATACTGACCGGCTGCGCGATTATCTGGAACCGATACTCGGACCCGTGGCAAAAACTCTGGAAGTCACTCAGTTCCCTGGCGGACACTCAAATCTGACGTATCTCTTGTCTGCCGGCAATCAGCGGTGGGTACTGCGGCGTCCGCCGTTTGGCAGCAAGGTGAAATCAGCCCATGACATGTCCAGAGAGTATCGGATTCTTTCGGCTCTGAAAGATGAGTTTGCCTTCGGGCCTGTGCCGGAACATTTCTGCGACGATCACGAGATTATTGGCTGTGATTTTTATCTGATGAACTGCATTGAGGGCCTGGTGATTCGCCGCGAGTATCCTGCCGGCCTTCAGTTAAGTCCGACTCAGATACGACAGCAGTTGTTGAATTTTTTTGACGTGCTTGCGGATCTCCATTCGGTGGATCTGGTAGCCGCCGGCCTGGACAGCTTCGGGCGGCCAGAGGGTTATGTGCGTCGTCAGGTTGAAGGCTGGTGTCGCCGCTGGGCCGACTCTGCAACGCCGAATACGGTTGACGTTTACGCCACCATGCAGTGGCTGCACGACAATATGCCTGCCGAAAGTGGCAAGGCCAGCGTGATTCACAATGATTACAAGCTGGATAATGTGATCTTCAGCGCCGACAACCCGCTTGAGGTTATCGGCGTGCTGGATTGGGAAATGGCTACTGTCGGAGATCCTCTGATGGACCTGGGCTGTACCTTGGGCTACTGGGTGCAGGTTTCCGATCCGGATTTCTTCCGGGAGTCGCGTACCATGCCATCAGACATCGAAGGCGCGCCGACGCGGCGGGAAATTATCCGGAGATTTCAGGAAAAAACTGGCCTCTCTGTCGACAATTTTCCGTTCTACTTTTGCTTCGGCCTGTTCCGTTTGTGTGTGATCGGCCAGCAGATTTACTATCGCTACTATCACGGGCACACCAAAGATGAGCGTTTCGCGGGGTTTCTTAAGAAAGCATTCGTGCTCCAGCAGATGTGTGAACTGACTATCAAAGGTGAGGTGACAGACTGATGGGTGTCTCAATTAACGAGTTATTTAACGTGGCCGGTAAGGTGGCGGTCGTTACCGGAGGGTCGCGAGGCATCGGTCGGATGATCGCCGAGGCGTATGTTCAAAACGGCGTGAAGACCTACATCACTGCCCGAAAAGAGGCGGCCTGTCAGCAAACGGCGGATGAACTGAACCAAAAAGGAGACTGTGTTGCGCTGCCTGTGGATCTCTCAACGTCGGAGGGCAGAGAACAGTTTGTTTCCGAAATGAAAGCCCGGGAAAAGAAACTCGATATTCTGGTGAACAACGCCGGCGCTGCCTGGGGTGCTCCATTTGAGGAATACCCAGACGAGGGCTATGACAAAGTCATGGAAATCAACGTAAAAGCCATTTTTATGTTAACCCGTGATCTGCTGCCTTTGCTGGAAGAGGGTGCCAGTCCGGATAACCCCAGTCGAGTGATCAATATCGGTTCCATAGACGGTCTGCGCGTTTCCACTACGGACAACTTCGCTTACGGGGCTAGTAAGGCGGCGGTGCACTTTCTGACAAAGAATCTGGCAGTGCGCCTGGCGGGTAAAGGGCTGACCGTGAATGCAATTGCGCCCGGCCCGTTTGAGAGCAAAATGATGGACCATATGCTTTCGCAGTTCAGAGATAAAATCGAAGCGGAAAATCCTCTGGGACGGATTGGCAACCCCACAGATATGGGGGGATTGGCCATCTATCTGGCCTCGCCGGCGACCAGTTACATGACAGGTCAGGTGATCGCGCTGGACGGTGGACGGCAGCTGGGTGCCAGACAAGACTAATTGCGCTGAAACCTTCCCAATGATCTCGGCTTGGTGCTACTGTAGTCTCTGGACTTAGCGCAAACCTCCCACTGTTGGTTGGCAGACTATCGTGAGCGACAATTCTTTACCTACCGTTCCCCGTGCCATTGTTGCCGCTATGGCGTTCGCCAGCGGCTTCTGCATCATGACAGTGGAAATGCTGGGTGCGCGTATCCTTTCGCCATATTTTGGCGGGAGCCTTTCTGTATGGGGCAGCATCATTACAATCTTTATGTTAGCGCTGGCGCTGGGGTATTTGTGGGGTGGCAAACTGTCCGCGCGTAAACCCAGCGCAATAACCTTTGCCGGATTTTTCATCGGGGCGGCAGTCTTCTCCATTCCCATTATTGTTTTCTCGGATGCGATTATGGAGCCGATTTTTATGGCGCTGGAGGACCCTCGTTATGGTTCTTTGTTTGCTGCCATATTCCTGTTCTTTATTCCGACGAGTATCCTCGGCATGATTTCGCCTTACGCGGTTCGGCTCATGGTGCAGAACGAAGCCCACAGCGGGCAGATGGCGGGTTTACTCTACTTTATCTCTACGCTGGGAAGCGCAGCCGGAACCCTCGGGACCAGTTTTTATTTCGTGCTCTGGTTTGAGGTCAATCAAATTTTATGGGGTGCTATCTTTACTCTCCTGCTTGCTGGTCTGGTAATACTTGCGGCGCATTATTTCGGGAAGGATAAGAGGGCAGCGCATGCCGAGGCAGTCAATTGTGCGTAAATCAATGCTGTTTGTATCTGCGATAAGCGCGCTGTTAAGCAGTGTGCCGGCAGGCGTGGTCGCCGCAGAAACTATCCATGAGGAGCGCTCCAAATATCGGGATATCACTGTCACTGAGGTTGGGAACAGGCGCTGCTTGCTGTTTAACGTGCATCGGGGTGATCGTAATCAGACCTGTGTTCTGGTCAATGACAAGCAGCGGCTCGTGTTTGACTACACCCGCATGAGTTTTGCGGGTCTGTTGCTCAATGATCGCCCTGAGAGCATTCTGGTGATCGGCCTGGGAGGCGGCTCTATTCCTCTGACCTTCGCTGATCTGTTTCCCGACGCCCGGATTGATGTCGTTGAAATCGATGAGGCCGTAGTCAGTGTTGCGGAGGAATTTTTCTTCTTCGAAGAAACCGAGAATATGGCGGTTTACGTCGATGACGGCCGGCCATTTATCAAGCGAGCAGGAATCAGGCGGGAGAAATATGACTACATCGTGCTGGATGCTTTCAGCGGCGATTATATTCCCGAGCACATGCTGACCCGCGAATTTCTGGATGAAGTGAGAAACATCATGCGACCGGAGTCGGTGCTGGTCGCCAATACCTTCTCAACCAGCAGGCTTTACGATCATGAGTCGGTGACCTATCAGCGAGCCTTTGGTGAGTTCTTTAATTTCAAGTTACCCACCACAGGAAACCGGATAATCATTACCCAGCTGGAGCCTTTGCCTCCCAGAGCCCAGCTGGTGGAAAAAGCCCAGTCGTTTGCAGGTCGTTTGGAGAAATACGGCGTCCCCATCCTCGAGTACCCCTCGAGGCTGTCCACGCGGGTCGATTGGGACATGAGCCGCAGGCAACTCACCGATCAATACGCTCCGGCTAACCTGCTACGAGGCAAATGAGGGTCTGTCCCCGCCTTTGATGGCTTTTTGGGGTGCGGGACCGCTTTATGAGTCGGGATCACTGAATTCAACAATGCTGCCTGACACCTTAGCCAAACAGCAGCTGGCGGCACGGTCATCGTGACGTTAAGAAAAATCCCGCATCATGTTCCGAGCGATAATGACCTGCTGAATCTGGCTGGTTCCCTCGTAAAGCCTGAACAGACGCACGTCCCGGTAGAAGCGCTCTACCGCATATTCAGACATATAGCCAGCTCCTCCATGGATCTGAACTGCGCGATCCGCGACGCGGCCGACCATTTCAGTGGCAAACAGCTTGCAGGCAGAAGACTCGGTGCTCACGTTCTCTCCGCTGTCGCGTTTTCTGGCGGTTTCAAGGGTCATGCATTTCGCGGCGTAGGTCTCAGTCTGTGAGTCTGCCAGCATGCCCTGTATCAGTTGTTGTTCAGCAATTGGTTTGCCAAATTGTTTGCGCTGCAGAGCGTATTCAAGCGAGTCGTGAATCAGTCGCTCAGCGACGCCTACGCTCACGCCGGAAATGTGCAGGCGGCCCCGGTCCAGAACTTTCATCGCTGTCACGAAGCCTTCACCCTCCTCTCCGATCAGATTTTCGGCGGGCACCCTGCAGTCCTCAAAAATTACATCACAGGTCATGGAGCCGGCTTGCCCCATTTTTTTGTCTACTGAGCCAAGGGTAATTCCCGGGGTTTCCCGCTCAACGATGAAAGAAGAGATGCCCCTCGCTCCCTTATTGTCCGGGTCGGTCCGCGCCATCACGTTGAAGGTGTGTGCAACCTTAGCATTGGTGATATAGCGTTTGGTTCCGTTCAGAACATAATGATCGCCATCCCTGACCGCGGCGGTTTTCAGTGAGGCGGCATCAGAACCGGCTTCCGGTTCCGTGAGACAAAAGCAGGAGATCCATTCGCCTGAGGCGTATTTCGGCAGATACTTCTGCTTTTGTTCCTCTGTGCCATTAAACACCACTGCCGCAGAGCCGATGCCGTTGTTCGTTCCCATGATGGAGCGAAAAGCGGGGGATGTTCTTCCCAGGGCGATGGAAACCAGGATTTCCTCTTCCATGGTCAGGCCGAGACCGCCGTACTCTTCCGGAATGGTGAGCCCGAAGAGTCCCAGAGCTTTCATCTCTTCGAGAATGTCGTCAGGTAGCCTGCCTTCGGTAGCCAGACGCTCTTCATTAGGTACAAGTCTCTCCCTGACAAAGCGTTCAATCAGATCGACAAGCTGCTTAATTGTTTCCTGATCCCTGATCATGTAGACCCCCTTTTTTCGGTGCGGCTAAACTACCACAGCCGCAGGTTTTATGCGACTTTGGCCCCGATTTGCGGGCCTGCGCGCCTATGCTAGAATGCCGGCAGATCGGCGCTGCGGCGCAAATTCAGGTTACCACATGGGTGCCCAAGCCTGTGGTTCCCGCTATACACAAACTGTACTCAGGTAATTCGTCCTGGGTTATCAATCCCGCCACGCTCAATCGACAAATAAAAAGAGTACGAGATGTCTGAAACTGCCTTAACCGATGCGTTTATCTACGACGGCATCAGAACGCCCTTCGGGCGCCATGCAGGTGCCCTTGCGCCGGTCCGACCAGACGATCTTTTGGCTCATGTCATCAGAACGGTAGTCGAAAAAAATGATTTCCCGAAGGAAGCCTTTGAGGATGTTATTGCCGGTAACACAAACCAGGCCGGAGAAGATTGCCGGAATGTTGGACGCTTTGCGTCGCTGCTTGCAGGGATGCCCGTTGAGGTTGGCGGACTGACGGTTAACCGACTGTGTGCCTCCGGCCTGGCGGCGACCCTGCACGCTGCGAATTCGGTGAAAATACGCGAAGGAGAACTGTTCGTGGCAGGCGGCGTGGAATCTATGAGCCGCGCTCCCCTGGTGTTGTCCAAGGCGCACGGGCCTTATGACCGTGGTCAATCACTGGCAGACAGTACTCTGGGCGCCCGATTTACCAACCCCGCCTTCGCTGCCGGGTTTGGTAATGACACGATGCCGGAAACAGCAGACAACATCGCGTCGGACGTCGAGATTTCCCGGGGAGACAGCGACCGCTTTGCTGCGGCTTCTCAGGCGAAATATGAAGCCGCGCGCGCGGACGGTTTTTTTGCAAATGAAATAGTTGCCATCGATGTGCCCCAGGGAAGAAAAAAACCGCCAGTTTCCGTCGCCACGGACGAGCACCCCCGGCCCCAAACCACGCTTGAATCATTGTCCGGACTGCGAACGCTGTTCGATAACGGTGTCGTTACCGCTGGGAATGCCTCAGGGATCAATGACGGAGCTGCCGCACTGATAGTTGGGAGTCGTGAAGTAGGTGAGCGCTATGGAGTCAAACCCAGGGCTCGCATCGTGGCGGGCGCGGTCGCCGGTGTCGAGCCCCGGGTGATGGGTTTTGGTCCGGTCTTTGCGATTCAGAAAGCCCTCGGGCGAGCGAGCCTGCGGCTGTCGGATATGGACATTATTGAAATCAACGAAGCCTTCGCCTCCCAGGTGCTTGGCTGTCTCAAGTTGCTTGATGTTGATTTTTCGGATTCACGCGTTAATCCCAATGGCGGTGCCATTGCCGTCGGACATCCTCTTGGTGCTTCTGGTGCGCGGATTGCCCTGACGGCCATGCGGCAGCTGGAACGGAGCGGTGGGCGCTATGCGGCCATCAGTCTGTGTATCGGTATCGGTCAGGGGTTGGCGGCAATTCTGGAACGAGTTGACTGAAATACTTTCATTTAAAAAGTAAGGAATAAATATGTCGGAAGTTGTGAGTTATCAGCTAAAGGAAAACATTGGTGTCATTGTGGTAAGCAGCCCACCGGTAAATGCGCTGTCGCAATCTGTGCGTGTAGGAATTCTTGACGCTGTCAATCAGGCGCAGGAGGACAGCTCAGAGGCAATCGTGCTGCGCTGTGATGGTCGTACCTTCATTGCTGGCGCCGACATCAGTGAGTTCGGTCAGCCGCCAAAGGTACCCGGGCTGCCCGAGGTCCTTTCGGCGATAGAAAACTCAAGTAAGCCGGTGATCGCGGCAATTCATGGCACTGCCCTCGGAGGTGGATTTGAAGTTTCTCTGGCCTGTCACTATCGCTGCGCGATTGCTTCAGCGAAAGTGGGTTTGCCAGAGGTCAAATTGGGTCTTCTTCCGGGTGCTGGCGGAACGCAGCGAGTACCCCGGCTTGCGGGTGTCAAGGCAGCCCTGGACATGATAACCGGAGGTAATCCAATTTCTGCCGCCAAGGCCAAAGACATGGGGCTGATTGATGAAGTGCTGACTGGCGAGGATGTGGAGAGCAGTGCGATCGCCTATGCGCAGGAATCGCAGCGAACAGGTGCGCCTCTGAAACGTGTACGCGACATTACGATCGACCCAGCCACAGTGGAGGCTGGATTCTTTGATGAAGCCAGAGCCCGGTTGGCAAAACGGGCACGCGGGCAGATCGCGCAAGACCGCATTGTTTCCTGTCTGGAGGCCGCGGTGAGTCTGCCAATGGATGAAGGTTTGGCAAGAGAGCGTGAATTATTCGGCGAACTGGTGACATCTCCTGAGTCAGCGGCAATGCGCCACATATTCTTCGCGGAGCGTCTGGCTGCCAAGATCAAGGACCTGCCGAAAGATACGGCCACCAGAGACATCAGGAAAGTGGCTATTATCGGTGGTGGCACAATGGGTGGAGGCATCGCCATGTGCTTTGCCGGAGCTGGCATACCGGTGGTGCTGGTTGAGGTTGATGACGAGGCGCTGGAGCGTGGTCTTGGCATTATCCGCAAGAATTACTCCATAACCGTACAGAAGGGCAAACTCAGCGAAGACAAGATGGAGCAGCTGATCAGCACGATCAGTGGTACGACCAGCTATGACGACATTGCTGATGTGGATCTGGTCATTGAGGCAGTGTTTGAAAACCTGGACCTCAAAAAAGAAATCTTCGCGAAACTCGATTCGGTCTGCAAGGCCGGAGCCATTCTTGCAACTAACACGTCCTATCAGGATGTCGATGCGATTGCTGCGGCGACGGGTCGGCCTGAGGATGTTGTTGGGATGCATTTCTTTTCCCCTGCCAATGTCATGAAGCTGCTGGAAGTGGTTCGGGGAGACCGAACCGCAGACGATGCTCTGGCAACGGCCATGGCGATTGGCAAGAAAATCGGCAAAGTGTGTGCGCTGTCAGGCGTATGCTACGGGTTTATCGGTAATCGGATGCTTGGCGGCTATGGCAGGGAGGCGCAGATGTTGTTGCTTGACGGCTGCCCGCCGGCGCAGGTCGATTCCGCCCTGGAGAAATTTGGTATGGCGATGGGTCCACTGGCTATGGGCGATCTTGCGGGTCTCGACGTGGGGTACAAAGCAAGACAGGCGCGGACGGATCTGCCTGATGACCCGAAGCTTTATCGCATGGGCACTTTACTGGTCGAAATGGGGCGCTTTGGCCAGAAAACCGGTTCAGGATTCTATACCTATGATCCCGAGACCCGCCGCCGTCAGTCGGATCCCCAAATAGAATCACTGATCAAGACGGAAGCCGCTAAGCTGGACGTTGAGCAACGCGATGTGACAGAGGATGAAATTCTGGCCCGCTGTTTCTATCCCCTCATCAATGAAGGAGCGAAAATTCTTCAAGAAGGCATTGCGCAACGGCCCAGCGACATCGATGTGGTGTATGTATTTGGCTATGCCTTTCCGGTCGCCAAAGGTGGGCCGATGTTCTACGCAGACCAGGTTGGTCTGAAAAATGTGTATGACAAAATTTGCGAGTTTCGTGACCGCTACGGTGAGCAGTACTGGCAACCCGCACCGCTGCTTGAACAGCTGGCAAAAGAAGGTAAGACTTTTGCTGAATGGGACAGAGAAAGGAGTCTGGCGTAATGCTGTCGTATCAAACCGGAGCGCCGGGTACCCCGTTACTTGAGGTTGAATCAGAAACCCCTGCACCCACCGGGACAGAGGTGCTGATAAAGACTGTTGCTTGTGGAGTCTGCCATTCAGATATTCACCTCCATGACGGCAGATTCGAACTTGGTGGAGGCAAGGTGCTGAATGTTGGCCGTGAAGGGCATGTGCTTGGGCATGAAATTTTCGGGGAAGTGGTCGCAGTCGGACCGGATGCGCAGGACGCTGCTGTGGGGGACCGCCGGGTCGTCTACCCATGGATAGGCTGCGGTGAATGCGCGGTGTGTCAGCGTGGTGAGGAGCACCTGTGTACCCCGGGTCGGGCTCTGGGCATTGTGGCTGCAGGTGGTTTCGCCACACATGTGCTGATACCCCACAGTCGCTACTTGTTCGACAAAGGAGCGGTGCCGGACGCGTTGGCAGCCACCTATGCCTGTTCAGGGCTGACAGCCTATGGCGCGATCAAAAAGCTGGGCAAGCTGAACCCGGCAGACGAGGTGGTCATCATCGGTGCCGGGGGCGTCGGGATGATGGCGATTCAGATAGCCAGGGCGTTGGGAATTGATCCGATTGTCGTTGACATTGACCCAGCGAAACTTGAAGCAGCCCAACGACTGGGTGTGACGCGCACCTACGACTCATCAGATATAGATTCTGCGAAAACAATTCGAAAGGCGAACGGCGGGGTTTATGCTGCGCTGGATTTTGTCGGTGCAGAATCCAGTGTTAATTATGGGCTCGCTACGCTGCGCAAAGGAGGCATGCTGCTTGTCGTCGGTCTGTTTGGCGGTGCACTGAGCTTGCCTATCCCTTTTCTGCCAATGAACGCCCGGGTGATTCAGGGCAGCTATGTGGGCAGTCCTGAGGACATGGCGGAGCTGATGATGATGGTGCGTGAGGGCAAGATAGCGCCCATCGACATCCAGGAGCGTCCGCTCTCCGAGGCCAGTTTTGCCCTGGCAGACTTAAAACAAGGTAAAGTGAAAGGCCGGCAGGTTCTGATAGTAGACTGAATGTTCCAAAAAGGAGAAAAGCATTGCTAGCATTAGAGCAATTCCGGGATTCAACCCGTGTCTGGCTGGAGGAGAACTGTCCTCCCAGTATGCGTACCCCCATGGTGCCGGAAGAAATTGTGTGGGGCGGTCGTAATGCGGACTTTACCAATCCCGAAAGCAAGCTCTGGCTGGACAGGATGGCCGAGAAAGGCTGGACCTGCCCAACCTGGCCTGCCGAGTACGGTGGCGGAGGTCTGAGTAGCGAAGAGGCGAAAATACTCGCTGAAGAGTTGGCGCGCATCAATGCGCGCATCGCCTTGACCAGTTTTGGCATCAGCATGCTTGGACCAGTACTGCTGGAATACGGCACTCACGAGCAGAAAATGGAGCATATTCCCAAAATAATCCGCGGTGAGATCCGCTGGTGCCAGGGATACTCGGAACCAGGTTCCGGTTCAGATCTGGCCAGTCTGGGTACCAAAGCGACTCTTGAGGGCGATGAGTACGTTGTTAACGGCTCAAAAGTCTGGACTTCCTATGCGGATAAAGCCGACTGGATATTTTGTCTGGTTCGAACGGATTTTGAGGTCCCCAAGCATTCCGGCATCAGTTTTCTGCTGTTCGACATGAAGAGTGAAGGGGTCAGCACGAAACCGATTCAGCTCATCAGTGGCTCCTCTCCATTCTGTGAAACGTTCTTTGATGACGTGCGGGTGCCGGCCGCGAATCTGATGGGCAGGCTGAATGAAGGCTGGTCCATTGCCAAGCGTCTGCTACAGCACGAGAGAACCATGATTTCCGGATTCGGGCTGGCCAGCGGGCAGGGCGATCGCGGCGGAACCACTTCCACGACTGCGAGTCTGGAGGGGGCTGCCATGCATTACAGAGAGGATAAGGATCGCCTCACTGATCCTGCTCTGCGTGATCAGATTGCTCAATTTAAGATTGACAGTGAAGCCTTTGCGCTAACTTCGCAGCGTTCCAGCGAAGAGAGTAAGCAGGGTGGGCCGAATGCGACTTCCTCTATGCTAAAATATTACGGCTGTGAGCTCAATAAGCGACGGTACGAGCTTTTCCTTAAGGCAATGGGGAGCCAGGGGCTTGGCTGGGAAGGAGACGAGTTTGAGGCAGAAGAGCTGCAGGTTACCCGTGAGTGGTTGCGCTCCAAAGCCAATTCTATCGAGGGCGGGACGGCTGAAGTCCAGCTGAACATTGTGGCTAAACGTGTTCTCGGGCTGCCGGACATGATGAGTCTCGCCGGTAAGAAATAGGAATAAAGTGGTTATGGCGATGGTATTGAGTGAAGACCAACAGCTGCTCAGAGATTCAGCCAGGAGTTTCTGTCAGGACAACGCACCGATCTCAGTGATGCGTCGCCTCAGAGACGGGAAATCAGAGCTTGGCTACGACGAAGCCATCTGGCAGCAAATGATCGAGCTTGGATGGCCGGGAATGGCAATTGCTGAAAAGTATGGAGGCTTTGAATTTGGCTACACCGGACTCGGTCTGGTTCTGGAAGAAACCGGCCGTACCCTTGCCAGTTCACCTCTTATAGCTTCGGTTCTTTTGGGTGCCAGTCTGTTGTCTGAAGCGGGTGATGAAGAGAAAAAGTCCCAGCTCCTCCCTCAAATTGTTAATGGTAAACTGCGTCTGGCTGTCGGTGTTGATGAGGGACCGCATCACAATCCGTCGCGAGTCGCATGCACAGCGATAAAGCAAGGCGCCGAATATGTGCTCACCGGAGCGAAAAGCTTTGTCCTTGACGGCCACATTGCAGGCAAACTGATTGTTGCTGCGCGTACATCCGGTGAACCGGGCTCAGAGAACGGAATCAGCCTGTTTTTGCTGGAAGCGGGCTGTCAGGGCCTGCAGATTCAGAGAACCCAAATGGTAGACAGTCGCAATGCGGCCAATCTGGTGCTGGATCAGGTCCGGATCTCTGAAGATTCTCTGCTCGGTTCGGAAGGAGCGGGATTTACGGCTTTGGATGCTGCGCTGGATATTGCGCGTATCGGGGTTGCCTCAGAGATGCTTGGCAGTGTGCAGGAGGTTTTCCAGCGCATTGTTGAGTATCTGAAACAGCGGGAGCAGTTCGGCGTGCAGATCGGTGCGTTTCAGGCGCTGCAGCATCGGGCGGCTGAGATGTACAGTGAGATTGAACTCTGTAAATCGGCAGTTCTCGGCGCTTTGCGATGTCTGGACAATTCTTCGGCTACCGCGAAAGACCGTGCCCGCATGGCCAGTCTCGCGAAAGCGAAACTGAGTGAAGTCTCAGAAAGAGTCAGCAACGAAGGGATTCAGATGCATGGCGGCATCGGAATGACCGATGAATTTGATATCGGTTTTTTTCTGAAGCGGGCAAGAGTGGCACAGCAGTTTCTGGGTGACGCCTCCTTCCATCGCGACCGTTACGCAACGCTGCATAATTTCTGAATGCAGAATCCGGAGACGGTCTGCGTCAATGCCTGAGTCTTGTGACGCACTGCAGTTCTTATCGCGCAATGCTGCAGACGCGCGGCGCCGATGCTGAAGTGGTGTGGGAGCAGCAGACTGGTGCCGTACTAACGCTTCTGTGGATTCCGTTTAAGACTTGCCTTGCGATAAAGCCCGCTCAGTCCGGAGATTCAGGTAAGCTGCGCGATATTAAGATGACTTGTCTCACGTCGCGCCCGGGGCCTGTCCAGTATGCCTTGTGGCCGTCGTGAATACTTCTCTGTGCAGGTCTGACTGATTTCAGACCCTAAAAGGTTGCTCAATGTTACTTGCCGGTTTTGCGGCCGTTATTGCGGTGCTCATTTACCTGCCTTCTTTCTGGGTTCGCCGCGTCATGGGCTTATACGGGGGCGACAGTGTCGCTATCCGGGGTACGGGCGCAGAGCTGGCGCGGCACTTGATTGATCGATTTCAGCTCAAGGGTATCACTGTGGAGGAGTGCCCTCCGTTTAAAGATCACTTTGATCCCGAGGGGCCGGCGGTCAGACTGAGCCCGCAAAATTATCAGGGAAAATCTCTGACAGCTGTGGCAGTAGCGGCACATGAAGTGGGCCATGCGATTCAGTTTTATCGGCAAGAGCAGATCTTTCAGCTGCGTAGGAAATATCTGCCAGTGGCTTCGGCTCTGAATCGATGCGGAATTCTGATCATGTGGCTCATTCCTTTTGTCGGGATATTGCTGCGCCCCCCCGGGGCTCTGGCAATCATGGTTGGTCTGTCGCTATGCCTGCAGTTAGGGGGTGCCATGGCCTACCTGATCATCTTGCCAGAAGAATGGGACGCCAGTTTCAATAAAGCTCTGCCGATTCTGATTGAAGGGGATTACATCGAACAAACGGATATCCCGGCGGTCAGACGGATACTAAAAGCGGCGGCGTTGACCTACTTTTCAGCCGCTCTGGCCAATATTCTGAATATCAGTCGGTGGTTGCTGCTGTTTCGCAGATAGTCTGCCGGCGTCAGCGCCGTGGGAAGGGTTTATGGAAGTGGTAAAAAAAGTCTGTGTATATTGCGGTTCCGGGTCCGGGGCAGGGGAGGCGTATCTGAAGGGTGCGCGCGAGCTGGGTGAGGAGCTGTTGAGACGGGAAATTGAACTCGTCTATGGCGGTGCCAGTATCGGGCTGATGGGAGAGTTGGCGAATACGGTTTTACATGGCGGCGGAAAGGTGACGGGGGTCATGCCAGTCGGTCTGTTTCGCCGTGAGGTGCCACATCGTGATTTAACGGAGATGATTGAGGTGAGCACCATGCATGAGCGCAAAGCCATTATGGCAGATCTGGCCGATGCTTTTATTGCGCTGCCCGGTGGTCTCGGAACCGCTGAAGAGTTATTTGAAATACTGACCTGGTCACAGCTGAAAATTCACAGTAAGCCCTGTGGCATTCTCAACACTGCCGGATATTACGATAAATTGTCAGAATTTCTGACCCATGCGGTTGATCAGCAATTCATCCGGACGCAGCATGAATCGATGATAGCCTGGTCTGACTCGCCGGCCGGATTGCTGGATAAATTTGCGCACTACAGCCCCCCGACGGAAACCAAGTGGTTGAATCTGGACCGTGGATAGTCAAAGTCACATAAGGTGCGGGCCTTTGAGTCTGCAAAATGAACATGATCTGCTGGAGGACACATGGACGACTCTTTGAATGTGTATGACGAGCCGCTGATTCCCTGTGGGACAGATCCGGTCACGGGCTACTACCGCGATGGGTGCTGCAATACAGGCGCCGGAGATCACGGCTCCCATACGGTCTGTGTCGAAGTGACACAGGAATTCCTGGAATTTTCCCGCTCGCGGGGCAATGACCTGATGACGCCGGCCCCGCAATTCGGTTTTGCTGGTTTGTCTCCCGGTGACAACTGGTGCCTGTGTGCCGCGCGCTGGCTCGAGGCCTGTCACAACGGCAAGGCGCCGAAAGTGTATCTGACGAGGACGCACAAACGGGCACTCGAGATCGTCCCTTTGGAAAAACTGAAGCAGCATGCTGCCGATATCAATTGAGTAAGGTGCAGGATTGTCTCAACGCGGCGCGGTCCGCTTTGGGTATCCGGCCGGGGCAAGCTCAGTCTGATAAGAGGACAAACTGACTAATGAATGTTGCTGATTTATTCAGAGCGTTTCTTAGCCTTCGTATGCCTGTGGCCGCACTGAGCTGGGTGCTTTTCTCCTGGATTTTCAGCAGCGGCAAAATTGGCCGTGGCGAGAAAAGGGCAGCATTCAAGAAGCAGGTAAAAAAACTCAGACCTCTGGATGGTCTGCGGGGAAAACAGGACGCAAACTGGTTTTTGATAAGTGGGTTAAATCTGGCACCGGCTTTTATGGTCTGGCTGGTCTCTGGACATTAGTCGTCATTGAGGCCGGTGAATTGCTGGATTTTCTGGCCGACCCGGGTCGGTTCGCGAGTATGGATGAGGGCGGGATAGCGGCCTTCATTCTGGGGATTGTCGTTAACCAGCTGATGAATGTCATTCAGGCAATGATCTGGTGGAGTTACTGGCCTGCAGATTCTTTGCTGGTCTGGGTGTCGGTGGCTTATGTCAGCTTCTGGTCAGGTGTTGAGTTGGCTAAGCGCTCGAAGGCACAATCGGTCAGCGAAGTTCTGACCCGTATCCGGGATAAAAACACCCCAAAGAGCGAATAACCGAACAGCCTGACTGCGGGTCAGTGTACGTCCAGCCCTTCAGTCAGTTCGATTCGAACGCCACCGGGATCGGTAAAAAAAGCGATCGCTAATCCTAGTGCTTCAATCTCACGATAAGGCACCTCGAACTGGATGCCCTTGGCTTCAAGTTGCTGGCAAAATTCCCGGAGGTTCTCAATTTCGAAGCCGATGTGATCGATAGCGGTTCCGAGAGTGGGTTGTCTTGGGGCACTGGCATTACCAAAACTCAGATTGGTGCCCGGCACGTTTGTTGTCGTGGCGATTGTGCCCCGTGGACGGATTTCCAGATCAAAAATTTCCACATACCAGTCCAGCAGACTTTCATAGTCCTGCGTGAAGTAGTGGATGTGATAGCCGGTGAATTCTTCATGCAGGCCCTGGTCCTCCTGAAGTTCGACATAGACACCGTCCGGTAGTGTGACATAGGCGTTGGTCTGACCTTCGGCACCGGTGAATACCCGACCCATTTCCAGCCCTGCTGATTCCCATTTATCGATGAACTGTTGGATATTGCGTACTTTGAAACCAAAATGGTCCATCACCGTTTCACGCGAGCCCATGGTGGGCGTCTGCTCGGCAAACATCACAATCAGATTCGGGAATTTTACGGCGCGCAGGGGTCCGATACTGATTTCTTCTCCGCCAAAATGCTCTGTCCAAATCTCAATATGCTGTGCAATATCCGATACATTGAGATGCATATGGCCATAGGTAATGCCGGAGCCATTGGGAGTTGCCAGTTGCGCATGAGCGATCTGGCTGCATAGAGTAAACAGTAAAGCTGAAAGCAGTGTTCTCAAGGTTTTGTTCTCCTTAACGGGTCGACGAGAGCATTAATCGATGATTGCCTGATAAATTCCACTTCGGAGTTTGCTGTAATCGTCTATTCCCTGTGCCGGGATCAGTTGAGTCAGATAAACCACAACCAGTTCTTCAGACGGGTCTACCCAGTAGGTTGTATGGTAGGCGCCTCCCCAGCCATACTCTCCCTCAGAGCCGAGAATGCCTCTCTCACCCAGATCAGTGACAACAAAAAAACCCAGACCAAACCCCTGGCCATCGCGGAACGGTATGCCTCCAAGATGATCAGTTGTCATCAGTTCGATCGTCCTACGCGACAGGATGCGCTGCCCGTCCAGCTCGCCACCGTTCAGAGTCATTTGCAGAAATCGGGCGTAGTCTTTTGCGGTGGGAACCAGGCCGGCGCCGCCGGAGAATGAGGTATTAGGACCGCTGCCCTTCACCTAGAGACCCTGACTCTGCATGCCGTCGCTGCTGTCGATCGCACGTATGCCGCCTCCTGGTGCGGGCTCATAAACAACAGCGAGTCGCGCTGCTTTGTCTTCTGGCAGAAAAAAATGGGTGTCGGTCATTGCCAGGCGTTCAAACAGCTCTTCGGTCATAAAGGTGCTCAGATCTTTGCCGCTGGCGACCTCTATCACAGCGCCCAGGATGTCTGTGTTGTACCCGTAAATGTATTCCTCTCCCGGATGCTGGTCCAGGGGCAGGGCGGCCATCCGCTTGATGGACTCCAGAACCGGTTCAGTTCTGTCAGCAAAGTACCATCCCTGAAAACCTGCTTGCCGCCACTGATCCCGCGCCGGACCGCTGCCATAGCTGACCCCGCCAGTGTGGGTAAGCAGGTGGCGAATGGTGATGGGTCGTCTGGCGTCTTCCAGGCGATAGCTGCCGTTCGCTTCGCTAACGGCAACTTTCATGTGTTCCCATTCTGGGATATCGCGACTCAGAGGGTGGCTGATATCAAGCTGGCCGCGCTCATGGAGTATCATGATGCCGGTGCTCATCAGTGCTTTTGTCTGAGAGGCGATCCGGAAAATGGAATCTTCACTCATGGGGATCCCTGCTGCCTTGTCCTGCCAGCCGTTAGCAGCCGAAAAAACTACCCGACCCTTACGCAGTACCATGGCAACCTGACCGGCAAGCTGTTCATTCTCTACATATGATTTCAAGACCGTATCCAGACAGTCGAGCCGTTCTGATGACATGCCGGCTCGCTCCGGCCTGACGTGGGAAAAGTCGGCGGCAAAACCGAGTTGCGCGGTGGCGAGCAGTACAACTGTGATAGTGGTGAATAGGCGTAAAAAGGGGAGCAGTGCTCTCATAGCCTCAGTGTCCTCTGTAATGATGATTCATCCATGCCCGGATGATTTGAGGGATTCTTATTCTGATCTTCTGACTATCTCTGAATAGAGCAAAAAAAACAATGTTGAATTCAGGCCGCAGGATCGTGCTGAGACAGAAAGCGGGCTAGCAATTCCGCTCCCGGAGCACATTCAGGGCAGCTCATTCTCGAAAAAAATGGCAAGACGGAGGCCGGCCAGCCCGAGCCTCTGGCGGGAAATATTCTGCATCAGGGCGACATAGACGTCGTCCAGTGTTTGGCCGGAAAGACCGGTGTTGCTACTTTCAGCGTCAAGAATCGCTTCGCGCAGATCTGCGGGATAAACAGATGTCTGCAGAATGCTCCGGCTTTCGTTCATCCAGGCCGTCCAGTCGCTTTCAACGCCCTGAATCGTCGGCCTTGAAAATCCGGTGACCCGTGAAACAAGAATTGGCAGCTCCTGGCTGACTCCGCTCGCAGTCAGCGCCCTGTCCCAACGGGCATGCAGGTTGCCGTCGCCGATCCGGATTGCGTTTCCCCCTCTGTCTCCGGTCTCGAACAGAGAAGCGGTATAAAGCGAACCGGTATGCAAGGGCTGGTGAATGTCACCGATAAGATGCAGCACCCAGCACAAGGCGATTGCGCGCGCCGGCGCCGGTGCGGAAGCGTTGCTTAGCACCGACGCGTTGTAGTCAATGCCGGTAACCACATTGGATACCTTCTCTTCGCTGTCTACCCCGCCTCGGTCGATGCCATCAACGTCGGCGAACGCGTCGATGTCCAGATAGACATTGCCCTGGAAGGGTGCCGAGTCTCTGATCCAGGCGCCGTCGGTGTAGTGCCATGAAGGGCGGTTGTATCGTGCGCGTTCCTCAACAGGCAGGCCGCGGGCAATGTCTGGCCAGAATGCGGCCTGACCAAGCAGCCACTGCGTCATCTGCTCTTCGTTATCGCGATCAATGTAGCCCGGCATCTGATCAATGAAGTCCTGCTGATAGCGAGGGTGCGCTCGCAAGATGCGCATTAATTCAGCAGCAGTGTCCGGTTCCATGAATTCCAGCGCCACTGCAGCGCTGAGCCGGTGGCCCACCGAATCCCAGGCAAGCGCAGGGACGCCCCAACTGAGGAATATCAGGAGTAGCGGTGGAAGCAGCCGGATACGAATTGAACGTGTCAGTTGCCGAGTCATTCTGGGTTCCCGGGAGCTGTGGGTGCAAAAGCACCCACGGCAGGCCGCTTTAGTAAACTTCGAAAAGTCCGGCAGCACCCATGCCCCCGCCAACGCACATGGTGCAGACGACGTATTTCGCCCCCCGGCGCTTACCCTCGATCAGTGCGTGACCGACCATGCGGGCGCCACTCATACCGTACGGGTGGCCAATTGAAATCGCGCCACCATTAACATTCAGCAGTTCATTGGGTATCCCCAGTTCGTCCCGGCAGTAGATTACCTGCACGGCAAATGCTTCATTCAGCTCCCACAGGCCAATGTCGTCCATGGACAGATTGAAGCGCTCCAGCAGTGTCGGGACGGCTTTAACCGGGCCAATGCCCATTTCATCAGGTTCGACTCCGGCAACTGCCATGCCACGATAGGCACCGAGCGGTTTCAGGCCTTTCTGCTCGGCCAGTTTGCTGTCCATCACTACGGAAGCAGAGGCACCATCAGACAGCTGGCTGGCATTTCCCGCGGTAATAACCCCACCCTCGAATACCGGCTTCAATCCGTTCAGCCCTTCAAGGGTCGTTGTGGGTCGGTTGCCTTCGTCTTTTTCGAGATGAACATCGTGGACGCTCTGCTCTTTGGTTTCTTTGTCAACGAAGACCATTTTCGAATGCAGAGGTGCGAGTTCTGCATCGAAGGCACCTGCCTGCTGAGCGGAGGCGGTCCGCTGCTGACTTTGCAGCGCGTATTCGTCCTGCTGCTCGCGGCTGATTTTGTAGCGCTTGGCGACAACCTCGGCAGTCTCCAGCATCGACATATAAGCGTGCTCGGACTTATCAGTGACGCTGGGGCTTTGTGCGCGGAAGCCATTGCGATGTTCGTTCTGCACCAGACTGATAGTGTCCAGCCCTGCTCCGATCACAATGGGCATGTTGTCATTGACGACCTGCTTGGCGGCAGTACAGATTGCCATCATGCCCGATGCGCACTGTCGATCTATGCTCATGCCTGAGACTGAGCTCGGCAGCCCTGCTGCAACAGCTGCCGTTCTGCCGATGTTGTAGCCTGATGTGCCTTGCTGCATGGCGCAGCCCATGATGACGTCATCGACCTCACCCGGCTCGATCCCTGCCCGGCGGACTGCTTCAGCAATCACGTGGCCGCCAAGTGTGGGGGCGTCGGTATCATTGAAAGCCCCTCTGTAGGCTCTGCCGATAGGTGTTCTTGCGGTTGCTACGATTACTGCTTCTTTTGTCATGTTTTGCTCCGGTTACTAATTTTCGACCACGAGTTGCAAGACCTGCTCTATCGCATTTCTGGCCAATTCTTTCATCTCCTCATCCGTCCTGTCCTGAATAGGATGCGGAACGAATACGCTTTTAGGGTGGATGCCCAGGGAATTTCCCTGCGCTTCTGCTGCCTGTATAAATTCAGCAGAGGCAACGAATCCGGCGGGAATGCCGCGACTTTCAAGATCCATGATGTCATGCAAACTGCACGAGGTACATGAGCCTCAGTCGGCCAACCCTTCAATGACGGCATCGCATTCACTGCTGATCCGCTGGTAAAGCTCTTTGGGTGCCACACGAGCGAATGTCGGCTTGGCGTACCTGAGTACTGTCGCCCCCAACGCTTCAAGTTCGACCTGGACCTCATCGAGAAATTCCTTGCCGCGTGGTTTGGAAATATCCAACAGGCCAACGGTTGTTTCACGTAGTGTGTCCAGGCGAGGCAGAAGTTGCCGTTCCGCCGGACTGTGTTCGCTGGTCGGGTCCAGCATCGTCATAGTGCTCATTTGAGTCTCCGTTATTGAATGCGTTGAGAGACAAGTTGACTGCCTCTTTCTCCGGAAGCCACCCAGCCGCTGATGATGGCCGAAAACATGCCGGCCGTGCCGCCAGCAGTAACAATGTGCAGGCCATCGTCCCGGAATTTGCTCAGTAATTTGTCTTTCAGTCTGTCCGGCATGCCTTCTGCGATGCCGCCGGTCCCGCTGACGAGATCAGCGCCCGGGGTAACCAGTTCGTCGTGAATGGCCTGCAGTAAATCCTGCTTGTGCCATCCGTTCGTTCGCAGCACCTGTCTGTGTTCGGGGCAGACCACAAGCACGGCATCAGCCAGACCGAACTTTTTGACATGTACGACGGATCGCAGGCTGGAAGCCATGCTTTTCGCCAACGATTCAGGAGTCCGCGACAGCTGATCCAGAATGGGCTGCACGCCGTCACCCGCGAACAGGCTGACTACGGATTCCTCGCGCGAGTATCCCTGATCCATGGCAAGTGTAGACCACGCGTCATCTGACTCATCTTCCGCAAAGCAAAAGGTGTATTTGCCGGGATTTCCGAGGGTCGCCCGGTCGATGCCGCCGGGTTTGCCGCCACCGACATTTCTGATCAGCAACTGGAGAGCTCTGCCGATGGTTGCATTGGCGCGGTTGCCCTGACCCAGTGCATTGCCCCCTGAATTCATGCCGATATGTCTGCTTTCAGGACCGTTAACGATAACAACAGGTGATGAGAAATAGGTGGTACACAGCAGGCCATGCATGCAGAAGCGATCCTGCAGTGCAGCTCTCACAACGGCAACGACGGTCGGGAAATATTCGGGCTTACAACCGGCCATGACGGCATTGATCGCCACTTTCTCGACGCTGCAGGGGATGTTGTCCGGTGGCACGATGCCGATCAGCTCATCGGCTTCCAGTTCGGTTCCGGCCAGCATTCGCATGACCCGCACAGGCGTCGGCGGAACGACAGGCAGGCCGTCTGACCAACCGCGGTCGAAGCAGGCTTCCATGTCGTCTTCAGCGTTGGCAAGCTGGATACGTCGTGCTTTGAGTTTTTGACTGTTAAATTTGGCGGCCAGCTTTTCAGCCATTCCGGGGTCTTCGGTCAGAGAGCCGCAACCCGGTTTGAAATCGATGAGCTCGGCTCCAAGCTCGGGAATGCCGGTAAAGTCCTGCCACTGCTGCTTGTCCCAACCGACGATGCGCTGTTCGTCTTCATCATGGCGGATCAGGGTTGGCACGATCTCTATGTTCTGCCGGTAGGATTGTTCTAACTCGCCGTCGTCAATCCGCTGGGCAATCCCTTCGAGGAAAGACATGTCGTCCTGAATATAAACAGACAGTCGACTGCCGAGGTGTTCGGACAGCAGTTTGGCGACAGGCCCGATCAGTTCACAAGTCGGGCAGGATTTTTTCAAGAAAAGCGAGTAGCTGGCGGCAGTTGATGAAGGCATGATGTCAGTCGCAGGGAGATAGAGGTCAGTAGATGAAACCCAGTGTAGAGATGCCGACCAGTACGTTGATAATCATGAAGATCGAAGAGGTGCGCGACATCACTTTCCAGAGCTGTGGCCCTTTGTAGGCAGCCTTGATTCCCAGAATCAACAGAAAGGTGTAGGCCAGTGCTGTGACGACGATGCCCAGATATAGCAGCCACCGCTCACGGTCTACAGCCTGACTGCCAAAGATGAAGAAGCTGCCGGCGCCCAGAAAGAACAGGAGCCAGTAGGTGACAGCCAGACCAAATTCGCCGCCTAGGAGTTTGCTCATGAATGCGCGTCCCTCGGACTCAGAAGCGGATGGTTCAGTAGGTCGTATCTCTGACTCTGTGATCATGGGCTAAGTGTACCCTACTGACAGGGTCGGGTGAATCGCCGCCATGTTGCTCAATCCGGCAGTTAAGGCCGCCCCGGACAGTCGGTGGCAGTGGTGTGAAGAGCCAGCCAGACTTGCCAATGAACTCAGGTCAGCCGACCGGAAGTTCACATCAGCTCCGCGCACGGTATACTGCCGATGCAAAGTGCTGTTCCTGCCCGAAGGGCGCTTACCCGGTTGGCTAGCAAGGAGTTCTATGAGCGCGGAGACTGTTTTTTCTGTTTGCAGCACCCTGGTGTTGCCCGGCTGGCTTCTGCTGCTCTTTCTGCCGCGGTGGCAGTGGACCCTCGCGGCGATCAGCGCGGGTGTCATTCCCTTCTGTCTGGGACTGGTTTACCTGAGCCTGGTGGTTTACCAGGCTTCGGTCTGGCCAGAGGGCGGGGGCTTCGGCTCGGTTCAGGAAGTAGCCGTGCTGTTCGAAAATCCCTACATGCTGACAGCGGGGTGGGTGCATTATCTGGCCTTTGATCTGTTTGTCGGATGCTGGGAAACGCAGGATTCACACAAGCATCAGATTCCTCACGCAGTGGTCGTACCCTGCCTATTATTTACCTTCTTACTTGGGCCGGTGGGTCTTGTAGGTTATCTGCTGGTCCGGTGGTTTACTGTCGGGCAGTGGATCGTGTTTGAAGGGTCCTGACTTTAGTGAGGCTGATCAGTGAACCCGGTTCCGTCCCCTGTCTTGAGCTTGGAGGAGAGGGTGAATGTCTGTTTTTCGCGCATGCCAATGGCTATCCGCCGCTTTCCTACCGTTCATTGCTGGAGCCTCTGACACAGTCGCATCAGGTGATCGCCGGGCTGCACCGTCCGCTCTGGCCGGAGCCTGATTCTCCTGATTCGTTGCAATCCTGGCGGGTATTCGGTATTGACGTGGAGTCGCTGCTGGCTTCGCGGGAGCAGGCGGTCTTTGGTATGGGGCACTCGATGGGCACGGCTGCGCTGATTTCCGCTGCGGCACGCCGGCCTGAGTTGTTCAAGGGCCTGATACTGATTGAGCCGGTTCTGGTGCCGGCGTGCTACTGTTGGTCGCTGCGAATGTTCAAGCCGCTTGTCCGCAGGACGTTGCCGCTCGTGCGACGCACACTCGTCCGACAGCAGGAGTGGTCCGGTCGGCAGCAGGCCTTCGATCATTTTCGGCCGAAAGCCGTGTTCAAACGCATAGGCGACGATGCGCTCTGGGATTATGTGAATTACGGTCTCACTGAGCGTCAAAATGGCCGTGTCGGGCTGGCGTTTTCCCGGGAGTGGGAAGCCGAGTGTTATCTGAATGTGCAAAATATCTGGCCCCTACTGGATAAACTGAAAATGCCGATTCTGGCCATCAGGGGTGAGCGATCCAATGTCCTTACCCGGCGCTCGTGGCAGCGGTGGCGTGACAGGTCGCCACAGCATCGTTATGAGGAAATCGCCGGGACCGGTCATCTGGTGCCGCTTGAGCGGCCTCACGACATTCTCCAGCGGGTGTCTTCTTGGTTAGCTGATCACAGCCAAAACGCCTGATTCGGCTGGTCACGTCTTCTGCGTGCTCTGGCCGTCTGGCAGATCTGCCGCCAATGTTCTTGTGAGCTGAATTATCGAGATGACGGCTCGATTCGTCTGATTCGCCTCGCTTTCGCTCTGGCCCGGTCTCTTGTGTGTGGTTGACAAGAAATACATCAATATGATATCAATCTGATATTATTCAATCGGCAGGCTTCGGTCGGGGTTCACATCCCCGGCTTTTGCGGGATGCGGGAGGTAATTCATGATAGAAGAACGACAGGCCTCAACCTTTAACGGTTACACAGCGATTATTGTTCTGCTGTTGCTCACGCTGGCAACACCGGTTGCCATTGGGATTCTGCCGATGATGTTGAAGATCCCGATGGCTCTGTTCGGATTGCTGGTGCTTGCCTGCTGGCTCGGCTTTTTTATGGTGGCACCGAATCAGGGCCGGGTACTCCAGCTGTTCGGCAGGTACGTAGGCAGTGAGCGCAGTGAAGGTTTGCGTTGGGCGAATCCGCTCTATATGAAGGCTAAGGTGTCGTTGAGGGTTCGAAACTTTGAGTCCGGTACGCTCAAGGTCAATGACAGCAAGGGCAACCCGATTGATATCGCGGCCGTTGTCGTCTGGAAAGTTGTTGATACCGCCGAGGCGTTGTTTGAAGTCGACGACTACGAGAACTACGTTCAGATTCAGAGCGAAGCCGCTCTGCGTAACCTGGCAACAACACATCCCTATGACAGTTTCGGCGAGGAAGGACAGGATTTTTGCCTGCGCGGTAGCCCGGAGGAGGTGGCTGCGCTTCTTAAGACTGAAGTTCAGAACCGCCTCAGCAAAGCTGGAGTCGAGGTCATCGAGGCGCGTCTCAGTCATCTGGCTTATGCGCCTGAAATTGCGAACGCCATGCTGCAGCGGCAGCAGGCCTCTGCAATAGTTGCTGCTCGGGAGAAAATTGTCGAAGGGGCAGTCGGAATGGTAGACCTGGCCCTGAATAAACTTGCTGATCAGAATGTCGTTGATCTGGATGAGGAGCGGAAAGCAGCCATGGTCAGCAATCTGCTGGTCGTTCTTTGTGGAGAGCACGCGGCCTCTCCGGTGGTCAATGCCAGCAGCCTGTATACCTAGGCTGACCTGTGAGGCGAGTGAGCAAGCTCTAGCCTGGTCGATGACCTGCAGGTCTGATTCTGATGAAGAGAAAATCTTTTCCCTTGCGAGTTCATCCGGATATTCTCGAGGCGATGCAAAAGTGGGCAAACGATGACCTGCGCAGTATCAATGCCCAGATCGAATTTGTCCTGAGAGAGTCGCTGGCCAGTGCGGATCGACTCGACCGGTCGCTTTACAGTACGTCGGCGCACGCGGAAAAACGCGAAGACTGAAGCCGTGAAGCCGATACTCCAGATTCTTACATGAAAACTTCCCCTCTTGGTTATCGTCGGGTTATAGGGCTTGCCTGGCCTTTCATACTCGCCAACGCGGCTGTGCCGCTGCTGGGTTTGGTGGATACGGCGGTGATCGGTAATTTGGGGGCAGCCCAGGACCTCGGCGCGATCGCCTTTGGCGCGCTGATTTTTTTGTTTGTGTACTGGGGTTTCGGCTTTCTCCGGATGGGCACGACCGGATTTGTGGCGCAGGCTGCCGGAGCCTCAGATTTTCTTGAGGTGCGTGCCGTGCTGGGCCGCTCTTTGCTTCTAGCTGCCGGTCTTGGGTGTCTCCTGATAGTCTTGCAGCTGCCGGTTCAGTGGCTGGCATTCAGCTTTTTGAGCGGCAGTGACGACGTGGAGCAGATGGCAGCGCTGTATTTCTCGATTCGTATCTGGGGCGCGCCTGCAACTCTGATGGGGTTTGTTGGCACGGGATTTCTCGTTGGGATTGGGCGCAGTAAAACCCTGCTGGGGCTGCAGCTCTTTCTTAACGTATTGAACATTCTGCTTGATATTCTGCTTGCCGGTGTCTTGGGTCTGGGCGCGGCCGGTATAGCCCTTGGAACAGTTATTTCAGAATGGTGTGCTGTGCTTCTTGGTGCGGTTCTTCTGCACAGGGTGCTGCTCGAGATGAGTTCGGGAGGAGAATCTTTCTGGCCCTTGGAGAAAATACTGGACCAGAAGAAACTTGCGCAGTCGCTGGCCGCGAATCTAGATATCATGATCAGAACGCTGCTGCTGGTTTTCTCATTCGCGTTCTTCACCAATCAGGGGGCCCGGTTCGGAGATATCGCTCTGGCGGCCAATCATATTCTGCTGCAGATCATCTCATTCAGCGCATTCTTCCTGGACGGGTTTGCCTTCGCTGCTGAGGGTCTCGTGGGCCGGGCTTTCGGCGCTGGCGATTCACTGCAGTTCATGACTGCGGTCAGGCGCACCAGTGTGCTGGCTGCAATATCGGCGGTTGTTCTGGCTTCAATCGTTCTGCTATCCGGCGCGGATCTGATTGCTGCTCTGACAGATTTACCAGCCGTACGGCTGGCTGCTTCCAATCTGACCTATCTGGCAGCGATTTATATCCTGCTGTCGGTTGCAGCATTTCAGCTGGATGGTATTTTCATCGGCGCGTCCTGTACGCGGCAGATGCGCTATGGCGCCATCCAATCTGTGCTGTTCTTTCTGTTGGTCTGCTGGATGCTTGTGCCGCGCTTTGGAATTCCGGGGCTCTGGTGGGCCATGATTCTCTATGTCGTTGTCAGGGCGATAGTGCTGTTCCGTTATTTCCCGCAAATGCTAAGCAAGCTGGGGTGACTGAACGGCTGGTAGTGGTGAATCTGACTGTCAGTGGAATTCACCCGGCTCGTCCGGCAGCAGATAGGGGTCAAGATGCAGGTTGACGGCCCGGAGTCCATGCATGGTGATGAAGCCTTGATGCCTGGCTTCACCGGTGCTGGTGAATTCGAATTGATAGTGCCGTTTCAGGACCAGATTACCCACCTCGTTACGCACCGGAGCCAGACCTCTTAGCACCAGAGTCTGATCCAGTAACTGCAGCTGTTCCGCTGCGCAGCGATGCTGGACAAAATCGATCGCGAGGCGCTTGATTTTGTCGCTCTGCCACCAGAAGCTGGCCACCGCGGCCAGAAGAGTCAGGATAAAAATTGCTTCCAGAGACATCAGCTTGTCGACAGCGCAGGGCAGATGCCGCAGGTGCTAACAGGTGTCAAGCAAGGTGAGTGTCCCCTGCAGGTTGTCCGTAGCCGGTTAAAAACCATCAGCCGGCTTGCGCGTGCTCAATATAGCGCTTGATGTGCGGCTCCAGTATTTCCAGCGCGGTTTTGTCACAGGGAGGCAGTTCGGCATCAGAGTTGGCAAGCGGCTGAACCCGCTCTCCCCAGCGAATCAGCCCGGCGCCCCAGGTCAGTCCCGCGCCGAAAGTCGCGGACAAGATATAGTCACCCGGCGCCACACGCCCCTCTTCAAGCGCCTCAGTTAGCCCCACCGGGATGGTGCCGGCAGAAGTATTGCCGTACTTATGCACGTTCACGAAAACTTTGCTCTCATCAACCCCGACGCGTTTCGCCAGTGCGTCCAGAATCCGTTTGTTCGCCTGATGCGGAACCACCAGGTTGACATCCTCAACGCTCACACCGGACTCTTCGAGAACATCAGCGCACGCCTGTGCCATGCTTTTCACGGCCCGTTTGAACACCTCCTGACCTTCAAAGTTCCAGCCTGTGTAGAGGAAATCAGTCGACAGTCGCGAGTAGGCAGAGCCCAGATTCGTGATCTGAATGGCATATTTTGCATCTGCCTCACAGCCGATTTTGGCGGAGATGAGGCCCACGGGCTGATCGGACGCTTCCAGTATCACCGCGCCGCAGGCATCGCCGAACAGCACGGCTACGTCCCGTCGTGCCCAGTTCATGTAGTGCGAAATAAACTCGCCCCCGATGACCAGCACTTTTTGATGGGCGCCTGTGCGGATCAGATTCGTGCCGATATGCAGACCATACAGGAAGCCGGTGCAGGCGGAGTTAATATCCAGCGCTGCGGCGTTTCTTGCACCGAGCGCATCTGCAACCAGAGAGGCAGTGTTGGGACACATGGAATCGTTGGTCAGGCTGCCCAGCAGGATCAGATCAAGTTCGCTGGCATCGAGGTCGGCCGCTGCCAGTGCACGACGTGCGGCGACCAGAGCCATGTCTGAAAAATTGCAGTGACAGATGCGCCGTTCTTTGATGCCGGTCCTGGACGTGATCCACTCGTCTGACGTCTCCATAAAAGTAGCCAGGTCATCATTGCTCAAGACTGCAGGCGGAACACATTTACCCCAACCTGTAATTTCAGCGTGTTGCATCCGTTTTCCTTCTTTGCAGCGCTCTGTGTTGCGATTCCGGAACCGGGGAATGCGGGTTTTTTCCAGAGGCAGGGCCCGGTGGCACTGCTTATTTTGTTATTCGGGCGGGCTTCGGGCCGAGTGATTTGGTATCTTGAAAGAATACTTCATTTTAGTATCACTGGATAGGTTTTAAACTGTGGGATTGAGACTGACGTTGTTTCCCCGTGACCGGCGTTTTTCTAAATACAAAGCTATGAAAAAAACTCAATGTTTATTGTTGGTAAGCGTAGTTTTGTGCGGCTCGACACTGGGGGCAGCAGAGGCTGAGCCCAGCTTTTCTCATGAAACATGGGACGGTCTGTTGACCCGTTTTGTGAAATTGTTGGCTGACGGCTCTGCAAGCCAGGTGGACTATGACGGTTTCGCGGAATCCAGACAGAAGCTGGCGGCCTATCTTGGCCAATTGGCCTCAGTGTCCAGAGTTGATTTTGATCGCTGGCCTGTGTCTGAGCAGCTGGCTTTTCTGATCAATGCTTATAATGCCTGGACGGTTGAATTGATTCTTGAACACTATCCCGGGATTGAGTCGATTCGCGACATTGGGTTCTTGCCGGGCGCGGCATGGCGTATCAGGATTGTCGAGCTGTTCGGACGGAAGGTGTCCCTTGATAATCTGGAGCACGACATGATTCGCGGTTGGGGTCGCTTTCATGAGCCCCGCGTTCACTTCGCTGTGAACTGCGCGGCAGTCGGTTGCCCGGCGCTGTCAGATCGCGCCTACAGCGGAGCAACACTGGATGAAGCATTGGATAGAAAGGCTCGCCAGTTTTTAAAAGACCGGTCAAGAAATTACGAGCTTGGGAGTGATCTCTATGTCTCTCCCATTTTCCGCTGGTACCGGGAAGATTTTCAGGATGGCTGGGGTGGATATGCGTCCCTCACGATATTTCTGGCCGAATATGGCGAGGCCCTCGGGCTTTCGGAGGCGAAAAAGGCAGCACTGATGTCGGGTCAGATGCGCATCCGGTTCAGCCGCTATGACTGGCGTCTGAATTCGCTGGACCGTTGATCACCGTCGCACTGGGTTACTCCACAGCGTGGTCGAGCCTGTGATACACTTTCGAACGGAAGAGTATCATCCCCGGTGGGGTGCCCGGACTTCAAACCCGGTGAAGTTTGTTTATAGCAGGCTTGGTGGGTTCGACTCCTGCCTCTTCCGCCACAACAGCGTCAGGTTCGCTCCTTCGATCAATCCCATATCTACATGTGTTTTCGATGCCGTTTTAGAGGTGATTACCCTTATGACAAAGTCCCTTGGATTCATACTTTTATTCTTTTGTCCGCTTACATTTTCGCAAATGCCAACTAACTTAGAGGAGGCATTGAGCAGTTCGTCCCGTCCAGTTGCCGATCAAGAGAGGGATCAAAACCGCAATCCAACCGCAGTGTTAAGTTTTCTTGGCGTTGAATCGGGCGATAACATTCTAGATGTTATTGCGATGGGTGGATGGTATTCAGAAGTTCTTTCCCTGGCGTCTGGTCCGTCGGGAAAGGTATACATGCACAATAACCCTATACCAATAACTGAGCGAACTACTAACGAAAGAGCAGAGCGAGCAAGTCGCCTGGAAAATGTGGTTGATTACGTAGGGAGGATAGGGAGCTTGCCCGAAAATTCGGTTGATTTTGCGATTACAGCGCTCAATTTCCATGATGTGTATAACCGATCACCCGATGAAGCAATCCAGCTACTGAAGGATATTTACAACACTCTTAAGCCTGGCGGCGTGCTCGGCATAATCGACCACAAGGGCAGCGAAGGGCTAGATAATATAGCGCTGCATAGGATAACTTTTGAAGACGCGGTAGAAGCCAGCATGCGGGCAGGGTTCGTTCTTACAGGAACTAGCCGCATTTTGGAGAATTTAAACGACGACCATGTACTTCCGCCATTCGACTCCAGTTTAGAAAGGAATACCGACAGGTTTATCTTGCGATTAGAGAAACGAATCCAGCCGCCTGTCTCTCGCTAAAAAACATGATACCTTGATGTCTATCAGCAAAACTTGTTAAGAACTCAAATATATCCAGGCTTTTGGATAGAGTTTTGTGGCCTTCACATTTGGAGTGTTATATATGAACAGCGTTAAATATTTAGTAATGACCTTACTTCTGTTTCTGCAAATGTTTCCATCAATTAACGCTCAAGATGGAGAGCCTTGTGGTCCGGCTAGGGTTCTTGATAGTGAGATTGCTTCCAACGTGGCCCAAGATTCGAGATGCTTTGAACTGCGTTTTTATACTGCTGACGCTACCGTTGAGGGAAGTGGTGGAGTCAACGATTTGCATCAAAGATTCCGTGAGAGGCAACAAGAGTTGCTTACTATGCACGGCGCCGAGTTGATCGGCTATTGGCAGAGGCTTGACAATCCAAATACGATTGTTTGGCTCCTGGCTTTCAGGGATCGTGCTCATCGGGATGAGGTTTTCAGCAGTTTCCGGGCTGACCCTGAGTGGTTAGCTTTGAGAGAAAAATACAATGTACCAGTCCAAAGAGAGCTATTTTTTATGAGTGCAACTGACTACTCAGCCTTAAAATAATAACTCGTCCTGATACGCCTTCTCATGAGGGTTCTGAGTGCTGATAACCCAAATTACAGGGCTTGGTTTTTTGGTACAAGCAAGCGGTTTACGAAATAGCCTGTTTTTTATTTGCGTTCAACAAGGCGCGCTAAATGAAGAAATACTGAAACTCAAGAATAGAGGTAGGGCAATTGAAAACTATAAAAATATTGGGCCAAATAATAGGTTTCATCGTGCTCATTTTCGTTATGGCGCTTGTCACTTTGCGGTTTCAGTACAGCGAAGCTGACGGCCCGTCCATTCTTTTTCCAGGGGGGGAGATGACGTCTGGGGAGCTACACGCTGGCCCTGAACCCGACTGGAGCTTCACGGATGAGATCTACACCGTCGATTTACAATTAAATGAGCCCATGGCTTCTCGGCGAATCTTTATTATAGAAAGTGAAGGCAAGATCTATGTAGTGTCGGGTTACATGCGTTCGCTCCTCGGTCGCATATGGAAAGAATGGGCATTTGAAGCTGATGCGGGGAACAACGAAGGCGTATTGCGGGTCAATGGGATTCGCTACCTGAGAAGGCTGGTTCGAATTGAAGACGGCGATGCACTGAATGGGGTCGCTGCCAAGCTTGCGATCAAATATGGTGGAGCGCCAGCACCTGCCTCAGAAGAAGTCACACGGAACACTAGAGCCAGTTTTGAATCTGGTGACACGTGGGTTTTTGAGTTACAGCCCCGATAAATTAAGGAGAAACCAAAAATGACTCTAAAAAATTACTTGATCCTCTGCGGTGCTGGCTCGATAGTTACTATTCTTTCAATTCTTTTTGTGCCTGGAATTGCCGATGCGTTCGAGAGCATACTGCTTCTATTTCTTATGACGAATGCAAGCTAAGGCATTCGATAAATTCTGCGCCAGACGTTGGGCCATAGTACAAAGCTATCCCGCTGGCTATCCTCTTGGCGCACAAATTTCAGAACGGGCGTGCGACGCCAATTTAAGAAGCTTCGCTTTATAGGATTTCGATTTTCTCTGATTATCACCGACCTCTGTCAGTGAGTCAGAACCGAGGCTATAACGTAGCTATTGGTGACCTTGCAGGGGAACGAACGTTTGCTGACCACAATCAAAGTGCAATTTTTACTGCCACTGCTGTGCATCGTATTACTTGCGATCTCAGCTCCAATATATGCTCAACAACGAGAGTATAGACAGCAGGGGTTTCAAACATCCGACATTATTCCAGATGACATCATTTTGGAAACAATGGCAAGACTGCCGCAGGTGAACCGGGAAGCCCTCGATGATGTCTGCCGTAAAGCTTATGATACTTTCGTCCGCCCGGGAACGGGCTATGAAAATGGACCGCGCGGGCCGGTTGCGATGTGGTTGCATAGCCCGGTGCTGGCAGAGGCTATATTCGACGTTCGCCAGCGTGTGAGATACGGGACGACGAAGGATCAGCGACTTACCGAGCTGATTATTCTATCCACCGCACGCGAAATTGATCATCAGTATGAGTGGTCTGCGCATGAGTCGCTTGCTCAGGCTGCAGGCCTCGAGCAGGAAATTATCGAGGTTATAAAATATCGGCGAGATCTGGCGGAGTTGCCTGCCACTGCAGGTCTTGGGGCGACGGAGAGGTTGCTCATTCAGTTCACTCGGGAACTGGTTAGTGAGGAAAAAGTCAGTTCAGATACATACATGCAGGCCATTGAGCAGTTCGGAAGCGAGGGTCTGATGGATATCGTTGGTCTGATTGGCTACAACAACTTCGTAGCCATGACGCTGAAAGCCTTCGATGTTCAGCGGCCGATTGGGACCGAATTGCTGTTGCCAATGCCTGTCGAGTAAAGGCATCAGGCAAAGACCGTTTCGTGATCAAGCGCGGCTGGCCTATAAGTCATCAAGCTCTTCCGGTCTGTATCTTTCCAGCAAAGCCCAGATAATAGCCATAGATTCGAGATCTACCGCTCCGGAAAAATCGCCCGGGCGAAAGTGCAACTGCATAGCGCGCATGGCGTACTGTGTTGCACGGTCATAATTGCCGGAGGGTTCGATCTTGTAACCGAGACGATTAAGTGCGTCCTGAACGGTGTGCAGAGGCGGCGGCTCGCTGGTAAAGCGCTCTTCATATTTTGCCTTGGTGTCTGACTCGTACCAAGCGCCGATGCCGGCTTCATAAAGCTGCCGCCACGGGAACCGAGGCCCAGGGTCAGATTTCCTCAATATAGCGATGTCTGAATGACCCACCACGTCGATAGGGTCGATGGATGGGAATCTGTCCAGAATTTCTGAAACAAGTTGAATGAGCAGTGCAATCTGATCGTCATCATAGCTCGGAAACTCGCACTTAAAGTCATCCGGTGCCGTTTCTTCAATTGGGTTGTTCGTTCCGGTGCATTTGAATTCATTAACCACCTCAATGCCGATGGATCGGTCGTTAAGTGCGCTCTCACCTGCCCAGTAGCTGACTCCTGCGTGCCACGCTCTGTCAAGCTCAGGCACCAGCTGATAGACCTTCAAGTCGCTTCGGGGGTAAGTCGGATCGAACGGAGCAGGCACCAGATAATGTGAGCTCACCGGATTCGCGGTAGGTTGAGTTAACAGCCTCAGGGATTCGGCAAAGTCTTCAGAAGTTGCATGGATAACCAGATAGTCGACCCGGCTATTGAAATTGGCCGAGGGCATTACAACGACGTTGCTGCAGGCAGTCAGCATAGCGCAGGTACAGGCTATTGACGCCCGTCTCATCCGACCGTTCATCGGCCGACTCCTCTTGGAGAGACTCACGTTTCTGAAAATTCGTAGTGCCATCGTTAAACTCTTAAGCCGTTTGGGCAGTGCTCAGCAGACTCTCTGAATAATCTTTCTCCTCGATGGGCCAGTGCAGCAGAGCTGCGACGATTCCGAGCAAGATGCCGGCATACCAAATCCCATCATAAGTCCCGTACTGCTCGTACAGCCAGGCGCCAAGCCAGACCCCGCTGAAACTCCCGAGCTGATGGCTCAGGAACACAATGCCGTAGAGAAAGGACATATAGCGGGTGCCAAAAAATAGTGCGACCAGCCCGGAGGTGGGTGGAACCGTCGCCAGCCACAAAAAACCCATGCCGGCGCTGAACACCATGATGCTCAAAATTGAAACTGGCATAGCCAAAAATACCGTGATTGCCACCACCCTCCCGAGATAAATCACGGTAAGCAGGCCCCGCATGGAGTGCGTGCTGCTCAACACGCCGGCGTAGTAGGCTCCGATCACATTACAAAGGCCAATGAGACTGATGCTCCAGGCACCAATCTGCGGATCAAAGCCCAGATCGACAACATAGCCGGGCATGTGCACTGTGATGAAAGCAACGTGGAATCCGCAGACAAAAAAGCCGAACACCAATAGGCGGTAGGATTTAATCGAACAAGCTTTCAGAGCGACGTCTTTCAGGCTCATTGACGCGTCGGATTCTGCTCCCGCAGTGTCATTCGCCCCGCCGAATTTAGACAGGGGAATGCAGAGGAGCGCCATCAAAAAAGCGCTAAGTCCGAGGTACTGTAAGGCGTGCATCCAACCGACCACATCCACCACGGATGCAATGACAGGCACCACCAGAAACTGCCCGAAACTGCCGGCAGCAGTGCCAATACCGAGGGCGCGGGCACGTTTTTCTTCAGGCACTGCCCGGGCAATCGATGGCAGGACGATGCCGAAAGAAGTGCCTGCGATGCCGGCGCCGACGAGCAGTCCGGCGGTGCTGACAATCTGCGTTTCTGTGCCTGATAGGGACATGCCAAGCATACCGATTGCATAGAGCGCCACACCGCCGAGAAGCACCCGCAGGTTGCCGTATTTATCAGCCAGTGCCCCCGCCAGAATTGCACACACGCCCCAGGACAGGTTCTGAACAGCGAGCGCGAGGCCAAAGACATCCCGTCCCCATTCTCTGGCCTCTGACATCGGCACCATAAACAGACCAAAGCCCGCCCGATAGCCGAAGGATAGCACCAGCAGCAGGCACGAACTGATGAGCACTGCTTGGTAGGGAGGGGTCTGTGACTTGACGATTGGCATTTTCTGAGAGGATATAGGCAGGTTTGCCTCAGCAGTTCGTCAGTGGTTCTGATTGCTGAGCTTAGCCGAGAAGAGCCCTAAATAAAAAGAAGAAGACGATCGATAGGAGCGCGCCTACGGGCAGGGTCACGATCCAGGAGAGGAAGATCTTTCCGACTACCTTTAAGTTAAGGGCGCCGACGCCGCGAGCCAGGCCGACGCCCAACACGGCACCGACGAGTGTGTGAGTGGTGGAGACGGGAATCCCGGTGCCCGAGGCGATCACCACCGTAGTTGCAGCCGCCAGTTCTGCAGCAAACCCGCGACTGGGAGTCAGTTCTGTGATGTTACGACCGATCGTTGCGATGACCCGATAGCCCAGAGTCGCAAGCCCCACAACAATGCCGCCGCCGCCGAGCAGAAGGATCCATACCGGCAGTTCTGATTGGGCAGCGAAGGCGCCACCGTTTTGCACAACCCCATTAACCGCCGCCAGAGGGCCAATGGCGTTGGCGACATCGTTCGAGCCATGGGCGAACGCCATCGAGCAGGCGGTGAATATCATGAGCACGCCAAACAGGCGCTCGAGACCCGCCGTGCGGTCTTCGGCATTTCCGGCTTGCTCAGGTCTGATGTTGCGAATCGCGAGAAAGCCAATGGCCATCGTGAGCACTCCGACGCCCATGGCGTATAGTGCGGCTTCTTCATAGCTGACTTCCAGCCCCACGTGACGCAAGCCCTTGATTAGCGTCACCATGGCAATCATGAAACCCACCAGAAAAATGTAGCCCGGGATATACCGTTTGGCGTTGCCAAAAGGATCATCGGTATCAAGCACCAGATGCTGGACGCTGAGAAACAAGCCGAAGGCGATCGTTCCGGAGAATACCGGAGAGATCACCCAGCTTGCGATTATCGACAGCACCTGCCCCCACATCACGGAGTCGACAGACACGCCAGCCACGGTAAAGCCGATAATTGCCCCAATGATTGAGTGGGTAGTAGACACCGGCCAACCTTTCCAGGAGGCGATCAGCAGCCATACACCGGCTGCCAACAGGGAGGACAACATGCCGTAAACGAGCAGTTCCGGATTCGTGTCAAAACCTGCGGTATCTGCGTCAATGATTCCGCTTCGGATCGTTGAGGAGACTTCACCTCCTGCGAGGTAGGCGCCTGCGAACTCGAATACCATCGCAATGATGATGGCCTGCTTGATGGTGATCGCCCGAGCGCCCACCGACGTGCCCATCGCGTTTGCTACATCGTTAGCGCCGACGCCATAAGCCATGAAAAAGCCGAACACACAGGCAAGAATGAGCAGTAAGGTGCCATGCTGGGCAAGAATTTCCGACATGGCTAGGCGCGCGTGGCTGTACGGCTATTGGCTGAGCGGTCTGCGGGCGCGTCAGCGCACAAAAAACCGAGCGATGTGCTGATGGAATGCGTCATGGAGAAACCGATCTAGTCTTGTTATGCCGCGTATTAAATCACTCCACTTCCTGTAGCGCCAGCACTGGTTCGTTTGTTTGTGTCGTTATTTTACCCTGTTGTTACAGTTCCGAAATAATTGACAATTTTGATCAGGCGAACTGAGCAGTTGCGGGCGTTCAGGGCTGAAAATTCAATGTGCTGAGCACGGCTTCCTGAGAGCACTGTTTCAGAGTGGCGAAAAATGGCTGGTCTGCACGCGGCAGAGCGGTCTTCACTTTTGTTGCGTCGCACTTCTTGGTATCGTAGCGCGCTCGAGATTAAGGGACCCCGTTTTATGGTGAAGATTAAATTCATTGAACATTCTGGTCAGGAACACGATGTTGAAACCAACCCCGGCGCCTCCGTTATGATTGCAGCAGTCAGCAATGGCGTGCCGGGTATAGATGCTGACTGCGGCGGCGCCTGCTCCTGCGCAACCTGTCATGTTTATGTTGATCAGGAATGGCTTGAGAAAACTGGCGAAATCAACCCGACAGAAGAGGCTATGCTCAGTCTCAGTACTGACCGAAAAGACAATTCCCGGCTCTCCTGTCAGATTCAGGTGACCGAGGACTTAGACGGGCTGGTTGTTACGATGCCCGAGTTCCAATTCTGAGCCAAAAATTGCATCACGCAGGAAAATGAGGGTAAACACGATGACTGACGCTTCTGCCGATCAGAGTAAATGGAGCATGGTGGGGAAAGACCCCTGGACCATGCCGATTGAAAAGATTGATCTGTCGCATCCCGGAATCTGGCAGGCCAATGAGTTTCTGCCTTTTATGGAACGCCTGCGTCTTGAAGATCCTGTGCACTACTGTGCCGAGTCGGCGGTCGGACCTTACTGGTCCATCACTAAGTACAAAGACATCATGCAGGTTGATACCTCCCCTGAAATTTTCTCTTCAGAACCGACTATCGGCATTGTGGATACTTATGATGAGTATACGCTGCCAAGCTTTATTTCCATGGATCCGCCGAAACATGATGAGCAGCGACGAATCGCGCAGCCGGTAGTCGCACCTGCCAATCTCAAGCGTCTTGAGCATCTTATCCGTCAGAGGGTCTGCAACATCCTTGATGAATTGCCCTTGGAAACAGAGTTTGATTGGGTCAAGGAGGTTTCCATTGAGCTCACGACGCAGATGCTGGCGACGCTGTTCGACTTCCCGTTCGAAAGCCGGCACAAATTGACGTTCTGGTCCGATGCCGCCACAGCGATTCCGGGGGCAGGCGTTGTGGCTTCTAACGAGGAACGCTGGGCTGCGATGGAAGAATGTTTGCAGGTATTCACCGGTTTATGGAACGAACGCGTAAACGCCGAGCCGGGGAATGACCTCGTTTCCATGCTGGCGCATGGTGAGGCTACTCAGAACATGTCGCCTATGGAGTACCTGGGCAATATCATCCTGCTGATTGTGGGGGGTAACGATACCACTAGAAATTCAATCTCCGGTGGCGTGATGGCGCTCAATGAAAACCCGGCAGAGTATGACAAGCTGCGCGCCGATCGCAGCATCATTCCCAACATGGTTTCTGAAATAATCCGCTGGCAGACTCCGCTTGCCTACATGCGGCGCACTGCTCTGGTCGATACAGAACTGGGCGGCAAGCAGATCAAGGCCGGCGATAAAGTGGTGATGTGGTACGCGTCAGGCAACCAGGACAGCGAGGTAATAGACAGAGCGGATGAATTTCTCATTGACCGGGACAAGGCGCGTCAGCACTTGTCCTTCGGCTTTGGTCTTCATCGCTGTATGGGCAACCGCCTGGCTGAGATGCAGCTGCGTATTCTGTGGGAAGAGATCATGCAGCGCTTCGACATGGTTGAGGTTGTAGGGCAGCCAGAAAGGGTTTACTCCAGCTTTGTGAAAGGCTACACCCATCTGCCAGTCAAGCTCCATGGCTTGAATTAAGCGGGGCGCCGGACAGCAGAGAGCGCGGCGGAAAGTCGGGAAGGGCGCAGGGCAGGGTATAGGAAGAGTCCAGATCAGAATCCTGATCCGAGTACTGATCAGAGCCCAGAGCAGTTCGCTGCTGTCCTAAGTCAACTTGAAAACTTATCCCATGGTTCTAAAAGGTTAAGCGAAAGGTTAAGCGCAGGCGTGGCGGGTAGCGCATACGCTGTAATCATGGCCTGCGCATAAAGGCCCGCAGGGATCACTGTCTATCAGCCGAAAATGTTCTTTTTTTGTGTGCGAATAAGACGGCTATTACCTTCTCTTCGGGTAAAGCCCTTGGCATCAAAGTATTCCAGAATCTCAATGCAGAGGTTTCTTCCAATGCCGGAAGCATCTCTGAACGCGATCACTGTGAAAGCACCTTCCTCGTCCTGATTTGCCAGCGCCTGAGTAAAAGAGGCGAGTTCTGAGATCGTCTCGGGCAGGTAATGGCGATTGTCCGCAACCTGTATGACGCTACCTGATCTGCCGGCCTCTTTTAAAATTCTTTGCATTTCTTTTAACGGGATGCCGGTCATCTCCACTAATTCTCGGGTTCTGGGCGGCACCTTACCAGCCTCTTTCAGCAGCGGCTGTATCTTTTCCTGAAATTCGCGCTGCTCCCGATTGAGTTGTGCCTGATGACCGGGTAGATGAAAAAGGGTTCCGCTACGGCTAATCAGACCGCTCGAGCACATTAACTCAAGCATCTGACTAAGTATCTTGTGAGCGCCCGGAAAGTTGAGCTGATTTGACAGAGCAGATTCTGCAAGGCCCCCCTCACTCGGGCTTTCTCTGTGGAAGTCGGTCAGCAAGAGGCGTGTACGGTCACACCAGTGTTGATAATGCTCCTTAGACAGGCAATAACCCCCATTGTTGTCGTTCGCCTTTAAATTTATCGGGGGTGGGTTAATGACGGCGAGGAGCTTTTCCAATGAATCTTGCCTCAGCGCATGATTGAGACGAAACTGCTCAAGATTGACGCCGAGCGGGGATATGTTGAGTGATTTTTTCAGCGCGGTCTGAGTTGGATGGTCTGCCGCAGCGAGGGCATTGAGCCGTGCTTCAGTCGCTCTGCCACGCCTGGGCACGAACAGATCTATCACATGTCCTCCGGCAAGCGTTGTCGCCGCTGCCGGATCCCGGATAATGAAACGGTCACCATACGCCAGAGACAGCGGCGTTGAGCTCAGAATCTGGCAAAAGCCCTGATCAGGATCCAGAACTCGGATGTTGACGAGATGGTGGCCGCAACCGTGATAGAGGTGATATTGGGCGCTCGGTTTGAAACGATGCGGAAGCTCTGCTGCCTGAATACGGCAATCAAAACGCCTGACGGTGTGATGGATTGGACTGGCCAGCAACCAATCGCCTCGTTTGACGCTGGTCTGGTCAAGATTGATGTTGAGTGCGGCTCTCTGGCCTGCGCGCAGCGTTTGTATGGTGTCCCGATCCAGACGAATGCTGCGCACCCGCGCGACATCACCACTGAGACCCTGTACAAGCTGATCTCCAGTGTTCATCTGGCCTGAACGCAGGCAACCTGTCACCACTGTGCCTATACCCTTGACGCTGAAACTCCGATCGATGAGAAAGCGGGCTTCCTGATCAGATGGCTTAATTTTGGGGCTCAGCTTTTCCGCTGCCAGCGCCATCAGATGGGTTTTAAGCTCAGAGACACCTTCTCCGCTGACATTGCTGAGCGGGAAAAAATCAGGGGCAGAAAATCCGAATGTGGCCAGCAGTTCACTGAGCTGCTGCTCAACTTCCACTGCTCTGAATTCGTCAACCTTGTCGATTTTGGAAATTGCAACGATCAGTTGCTTGATGCCTAAGAGGCTCAGGATTGCGAGGTGCTCGCGGGTTTGCGGCATGATGCCGTCATCTGCAGCAACCACCAGTAGTGCTGAGTCGACGCTGCTGACGCCGGCCAGCATATTGTGGATGAAATCGGTGTGTCCGGGAACATCGACGAAGCCCAGCGTGATTGGCGCTCCGGCAGGCTCCCCCTCAGTCCTGAAGTGATGATAGGCGTAGCCGAGATTGATGGTCAGCCCCCGCTCTTTTTCTGCCTGCAGCGTGTCTGTCTCTATCCCGGTGAGCTGCTTGACCAGCGCGGACTTGCCGTGGTCGATATGACCGGCGGTAGCAACGATCAGCTGTCTGGAATCACTGGGATAAGTTCGAGGAGGCGCGTCGCTCATGCACTGGACTTTGATTGTGGTTCAGCAGATCTGATCTGATGCCTGTTCAATCGGGACGGGTGCGGTTGTATTTGACGATGTAATAAATAAAGACAAACACAATCATCGTTGCAATCGCAAATCCGGGATTTAACAGGCCCTGATTGAGATTGACAACCCCGTAGCCGATTGAACCTGTCATCAGTGCATAGTAAAAGAACGGCAGAAGAGTTTTTCTGATCACTGCACCTTCTTTACCGATCAGTCCGGCAACAGCAGAGGCGGCAACTACGTTGTGGACACATATGATGTTGCCTGAAGCACCACCAACTGCTTGCAGCGCCACAATCCAGGTTGGATCAACCAGGATACGCTCGCCGACCCCGAACTGGAAAAGAGAGAACATCATATTGCTGACGGTATTGCTGCCGGCTACGAAAGCGCCTAGCCCGCCGATAAAGGTTGCAAAGAACGGCCAGGCTGAACCGGCAAGATTTGCGACTCCCTCAGCGAGAGCGAGCGGCATTTGTTCATAGCCTGCCGCTCCACCACTGCTGTTTAAAAAGACTTGGACCATGGGCACGGTAAAAACGAGCGCCGTCGAGGCCGGCAGCAGCGTCTTCAGGGAGCTGGATAGCGCCCGTTGATACTCGGCGGCACTGAGCCTGTGCAGACCGATTGTGATCAGGCTGACCAGAATGAAAATGGTACCGGGAGACCACAGCGGCTGGAACGAGGCAGAAATGTCACTGCCGAAAATCTCTGGCCAGCTCCAAGTGGTTAAGGGATGATCAGCGCGCAGAAAGGTTTCCAGATTCAGGACCCTGAGTCTTGTCAGTACGAGCAGTCCCGCCACAAAAACATAGGGCGACCACGCCGTAATTAAGCCCATGCTTTTTGATTGCGGCTCAACTTTGCTCTGATGCTCGCCGCTCCATTCTTTCTCCCATTGCTCTGGTGATTCGAAATCCCATGCATCGGATTTTTCAGGCATGAGGAATCCCGCTTTAGCGGAGCTGACTACAATGGCGAGCCCGATCATGCCGCCAAACATGGAGGGAAACTCCGGGCCGAGATAGGTGGCCACCAGCAGAAAAGGAATTGTCATCGCAAAAGCGGCGAACAGGGCAAACTGCCAGACCTGAAAGCCTTCAGCGAATGATCTGCTGGCGCCAAAAAATCGTGTCATCACGGAAGTAACCAGTAGAGGAATGAATGTCCCCGCCAGAGCGTGCATCAAGGCGACCTTGGCTGCAATGAATTCAAGAAATGGCTCGAACTCACTGAACCCGCGCGTTGCTGCATAGGCAGACATGTCAGGATCCGCCGACAGCCCGGTGCTTACCCCCACTAAGATAGGGGTGCCCATCGCTCCGAATGACACCGGCGTACTTTGAATGATCATGCCCGCCACAACCGCTGCCATGGCCGGAAAACCGAGGCCGACCATGAGCGGCACCGCGACCGCTGCGGGTGTGCCAAATCCTGCTGATCCCTCAATAAAAGAGCCGAAAAGCCAGGCAATGATGATGACCTGAATGCGGCGGTCCGGGGTGATGTCAGAAAACCCCTGGCGGATAGTGGCAATCGCGCCGCTTTGTTGGAGTGTATTAAGCAGCAAAATGGCGCCGAAGATAATGTAGATCAGGGTTCCGGCAACAATGAGGCCGTTAACGCTTGCCGCCATTATCTTTGTGCCCGAAACCTCCCAGATAAAGTAGGCTAGGCCAGCGGCGACGACGTAAGCAATCGGCATTGACCTGCTGGCAGGCCATCTGAGTATGACCAGAAAAATGGCAACCGAAATGATCGGGAGCAGTGAAAGAAGGGCTAGGACACTGGTGCTCATGGCAAATTTCCGCCGCTGTAATTTTTATTGTTGAAGCACTGACACTGTCTTGAGCTTAGCAGATTATCGTCCAGTAGATAAACCGCGGTTCAGACAGGATTGGCGCAATTCCGCTGTTTTTGCTGCGGGGAGCAGCAAATTACGCGAGCGAGAGGACTGTCATAGAGGGTATCGTTTCAGCTTGGTCAGACTGGAAGCGGAAGGGTTCGCTCATAGGCTGGCATTCTCGCCGGCGGCTCGTTGCTATCAGTCTGAATAGAGCAGGGATATGAACGCCTTCCGCCGTGTTGAAGGTTGGCGCTGTGTCAGCATGGGGCCTTGCTCAAAACAACTGAAAGAGCCGAAGCCGTGGGTGAATGCAAAGCTTGCTCAGGATGGGCCGAGTCCCGGTGGCTAGCTCGGATGAGATGAACTTTCCAATACAACCTACGAACAGACTTCGGAGGATAGTCTGCCGCCTCAGCTGTTTTTTAACTGGGCTTGCGCCGCTGCAAGTCGGGCGACCGGTACTCTTGGGGGCGAGCAACTGACATAGTTCAATCCCAATCTATGGCAAAAATCAATTGATGACGGATCTCCTGCATGTTCGCCGCAAATGCCAAGCTTGAGATCTGCCCGCGTTGTCCTGCCGCTGGCGACAGCCTGTTGCATGAGTTTTCCTACACCGGATTGATCAAGACTGGCAAAAGGGTTTTGATTGTAAATCTCTTTTCGTTGGTATTCGTCGTAAAACAGCCCCATGTCGTCTCGGGATAGTCCAAGTGTCGTCTGCGTTAAGTCATTGGTGCCGAAGCTGAAAAAGTCGGCTTCTTCAGCTATTTGATCGGCAGTGATTGCCGCACGTGGCACTTCGATCATAGTTCCTACCAGATAGTTGATTTTTACCTTTCGTGCTTTCATGACCTCTTTAGCAACCCGGTGCACGGTTCGTAGCTGGTCAGCAAGTTCTTCTCTGAATCCTACGAGTGGGATCATTATTTCAGGGTTCACTTTGACCTTGTTTTTGCTTTTAAGAACCTGTGCGGCCGCTTCAAAAATTGCGCGGGTCTGCATTTCCGTTATCTCGGGATGAAGAATACCAAGCCGGCATCCGCGACAACCGAGCATTGGGTTTTCCTCGTGAAGCGCTTTGATCCGTTCGATTACAAAATCAAAGGGTACGCCCAGTTTTTCAGCAAGCTGACGCCGCACCACGTCGTCATGTGGCAGAAATTCATGAAGTGGCGGATCGAGCAGTCGGATTGTAACCGGCCGTCCGTTCATTGCTTTGAAAAGCCCCACGAAGTCTTTTCGTTGAAAAGGCAGCAATTTTTTGAGCGCTGCCCTTCGCTGGACTTCGTCCACCGCCAGAATCATCTGGCGCATATAATCAATGCGATCGCCATCAAAAAACATGTGTTCCGTGCGGCATAGCCCGATACCTTCCGCGCCGAAGGCGACAGCACTTTTGGCCATGCTGGGGGTATCTGCATTAGTCCTGATCTTAAGCGTCCGGAATTTGTCTGACCACTGCATCACCGTCTGGAATAATTCGTAGGTGCAGCTTTTGTTAGCGCGCATCGTTCCGTCCAGAACCCGTTTTACCTCTGAGTCGGCGCTTTCAATCATGCCCTTGTAGATGGCTCCGGTGCTGCCGTCAATGGAGATATAGTCACCTTCGCTGAGGACTACTTTACCGGCAGTTAGGGTGCGCTTTTCATAGTTAATTGAGATTTCGGCCGCGCCACAAACACAGACCTTACCCAACTGCCGGGCAACCAGAGCGGCGTGGGAGGAGACGCCGCCTCTTGACGTTAGGATGCCCTGTGAGTGCAACATGCCTTTCAAATCGTCCGGTGACGTTTCTGTTCTGCATAGCACCACTTTATTGCCTTTGCGGGTCTCAATTTCAGCGGTTGCAGCGGTAAATGCGATTCGGCCGGTGGCGGCGCCTGGGCCGGCGGGCAAGCCCCGAGCGATGACAGTCGCGGCTTTTAGTGCTTTGGGATCGAAGACAGGAACCAGAAGGGAATCGATCGATTCTGCTGGAATTTTGAGCAAAGCGGCTTTCTGGTTCATTAGACGCTCGCGCTGCATTTCTACCGCGATTCTAACCGCTGCCAGGCCTGTTCGCTTGCCATTGCGGGTTTGCAGGATGAATAAGCGTCCGTTCTCAATAGTGAATTCAAAGTCCTGCATGTCCTTGAAGTGGCGCTCTAATTTGTTTCTGACCTGCTCAAGATTCCGAAAGCTTTTTGGCATCGAAATCGCCATGTGCGAGATTGGCTGTGGCGTCCTCACACCAGCCACCACATCTTCTCCCTGAGCATTGATCAGGTATTCCCCGTAGAAAACTTTTTCACCATTTGCCGGATCCCGGGTAAAAGCCACACCAGTAGCACTGGTTTCGCCTGCGTTTCCGAAGACCATGGCTTGCACATTGACTGCAGTTCCCCATTCTGCGGGAATCCCGTATTGCTGACGGTATAGAATTGCCCGCTCATTCTTCCAGGATCCGAACACTGCACCAATCGCTCCCCAAAGTTGTTCGTTGACATCCTGAGGGAATGCAGAGCGCGTTCGCTTAAGAATCAGCGCTTTGTAGCGTTTAACCAGTTCCTTGAGATCCCTGGTCGTCAAATCTGAGTCTACGGAAACGCCAGCTCGTTCCTTGAGCTTTTCAAGTACATGATGGAATGGATCTTCTTCTTCCTCGTTTCGCGCCTGCACTCCCATCACCACATCGCCATACATCTGTATGAAACGTCGATAGCAGTCCCAGGCGAAACGGGAATTTCCGGAAACTTCCGTGAGGCCCTCGACAGTCTCGTCATTTAGTCCCAGGTTAAGAATGGTATCCATCATGCCCGGCATGGAATCTCTGGCGCCAGATCGGACCGAAACCAGTAGAGGATTTTTCCTCGCTCCGAAGTTTTTGTTTAGCTGAGATTCCACCGATGCGATTGCCTTTTTCACATCGGTAGCGAGTGTTTTTGGATATTTTCGGTCGTGCTCGTAGAAATAGGTGCAGACTTCAGTGCTGATGGTGAATCCCGGTGGCACCGGAAGCCCTATGGAAGCCATTTCTGCCAGATTCGCTCCCTTGCCTCCCAGCAATTCTCGCATCGTCGCATTTCCGTCAGTCTTGGTGCCGAATTCAAAAACGAATTTGCTTTGTTTCACTTGAGCGTTCTTCTTGCTCATTCTCTTGCTTGTAACCGGTGCCATAGTATTCTTCTTGCATTTAATAAAAACGGGTGCGCGTCGAGTACACCCCATCAAGTTCATATTCTACCATCATACCTTTATCTTGATGCGATTTATGCTCGTGAATTGCATCATAATGTGGTGAGATAAATGGCTTAAATTTTTGTTCGCTGCTAACTTCCTGCGAGGACATCATCGCGAATATGCTCATACTAAGGAGCAGTGTGCCTGAATACCTACGCTCTGGAAATTTTGACTAGTTGCTGATTCCCATGACGCGCGGAACTCCTCTTTCGGTGATAAGATTGTTGAATGTATTTCGGGGTATGCAGAATAATGCTCCATCTCGTCGAGTGACTTACGTCAATCATTTGATGCGTTTTTTTGCCCTGACATTTGGTTTGGTTCACCCTCATATAGGATTTCGGGATTGACCATATTCAGGAATCTTTCCATGCTCTTTGTTTTGCTGTTTCTCATTAAAATGACATGTTTATTGAGATTGATCTAAGAGATAGCGGTCTTGTAGGGAATTTTAGGGTGATGTACGGCAATGATGCGAGATACATCTATTATCACTTGCTCGAATAGCTAGTTGTCTTCCCTGCGGACCGACACGAGCGCCTCGTCAGAAAACTCTTGTGTCACGACGCAACTTACTACCATTGGCCTGCAGCATACCTCGCAATCTTCGACATATTCCTGTTCGGCAATAGATGTATCGATAAGCAATTCTATCGGTTTGCCGCAGTAGGGACAGAAAGATTTTTCTAGGCTCTGTTGGATCATCAATCGATTACATCACTTCAGAAACGAGCGTGTCGTGTTCAAAAAAGGCCCGGATGTTGTCAAAAACGAGATTTCCCATCGCACGCCGAGTCTCTACTGTAGCGCTGCCAATATGCGGCAGCAAAATTACATTTTCCAAGGTTTTATAAGCATCTGGAATTTGAGGCTCATTTTTATAAACATCAAGCCCAGCTGCCCGGACGGCGCCAGACCTCAGGGCTTCAATAAGTGCCTCATCGTCAACTGAATTTCCTCGTCCGACATTGATAAAAATCCCTGATGGTCCGAGTTTCTTGAGGACGTTTGTATTGATCAGATTATCGGTTTCGGCCCCGCCTGGTAAGACGGACACAAGAATGTCGGAGATCTCGGCTAGGTCTTCCAGACTTTGACAAAACGTATAGGGTACCTGTTTAGGCTGGCGATTGTGGTAAGCAATATTGACCTTGAAAGGCTCGGCCCGCAGAGCGATGGCAGAGCCGATTCTCCCCAGCCCTGCAATGCCGAGGGTTTTGCCCGCCATAGAAGTGCCGAAAGGGAAAGGTCCATCTTTCCATAGATTATCTCTGCTGAAACTGTTGGCTCTGATAAGGTTGCGCATTATGGCGAGAATGAGCGCCATTGCCAAATCTGCTACCCCGTCGTCGAGCACGCCGGGTGTATTAGTTACGCGAATTCTCAAGTTGCGGGTCGTTTCAAAATCAATTCCGTCTACCCCGACCCCGAAGGCGGCGATGAGCTTGAGTGACTTTAGCCGGTATATAACCGAATCGCAGTTCCAGGAGGCACTGGCAGCAACCCGGCATTGGCCCTCTAGAGACTTGAGCAGTTGTTCTTGTTCAGGGCGCTCGAGTTTCCAGAGATGATGAGCCTGATAGGCTGAATCTAATCGCTCCAGCGTCTCCGGATGGAATGGGTTAACGATGATTACGTGGTCCTGCGTTGCCATGCGTGGCATTAATCCTGTATTGACTGAGAAATCGCAGGGGCAGTGTAGTACCATCGTCATTTTCACTGCAAGCCAGACCTGACTCCGAGTAACCAGAAACTCGCGGTAAACTTGCCCATCACGAGGCAAAGGAAATGATCAATGTCGCGGCAATCTGACGCATACATGGCGCTACCTGCTATCGAAAAGCTGCTCAATCGCGAAGAGCTTTCCGATTTCACGTCAGTCGCAGAGCTTGCAGTTGTAAAGCAAGAGGCGCGGAATCAGGTAGAACAGCTGCGCTCTCAAATCGCACTGAATGACCCTGAGACCATCGCCTGGGTGATTGAGTCTGATGTACAAAAGGAGATCTGTCAGCGAATTATCGTCTCTCTTGCGGATCGATCTCCAGGCACATTAAAAGCAGTTTTCAATCTCACGGGCACGGTGATCCATACAAATCTGGGGAGGGCCCGGTTGCCTGTCGAAGCGGTTGCGGCCATCGAAGTCGCTGCCTTGGGTGATGTCAATATCGAATATGACCTGGAGTCTGGCCGCCGAGGTGACCGAGATGCACACCTTGAAAAGCTGCTTGCCGACTTGACCGGTGCCGAGGCAGCGACGGTGGTCAACAATAATGCTGCAGCGGTGATGCTGGTTCTCAATTCTCTTGCGAAAGGTCAGAACGTCGTCATTTCGCGCGGAGAGCTGGTTGAAATTGGAGGGGCGTTCCGAATCCCAGATGTCATGGAAAGCGCCAGTTGTTGCTTGCGCGAAGTGGGAACAACAAACCGAACACACCTTGCGGACTACGAGAAGGCAATTGATGAAAAGGCCGCAATGATCATGCGAGTGCATGCAAGCAACTATCAGATTCATGGATTTACCGCAGATGTGGCGGATGCGGCATTGTCGAAACTGGCGGTGGCATCAGGTATTCCCTTTGTCTCTGATCTGGGTAGTGGAACTCTGATCGAGCTTACGCAGTATGGGTTACCCAAAGAGCCTACCGTGGCCGGTGCGCTCGCAGCAGGAGCCGACCTGGTCACCTTCAGTGGTGATAAATTGCTTGGTGGTCCTCAGTCGGGAATTGTTGCCGGCCGCAAGGATCTTATCGAAAAATTAAAGAGTAACCCGCTTAAGAGGGCGCTGCGCATTGATAAGATCACCATGGCGGCACTGGTCGCTGTCCTTGAACTTTACCGGCAGCCAGATCTGCTGAAGAGCCGCTTACCCTTGCTACGCGACCTCACCCGCCCGCCCAATGAGATTGAAACTGTCTGCCGACGATTACTGCCACTGCTGTCGGACGGGTTGGCTGGAAGAGCAACGGTCGACGTGGTGCCCTGCAAAAGCCAGATTGGTTCCGGCTCGCTGCCAATGGATCTTCTTGACAGCTTTGCACTTTGCGTTGATCCGATAGCGGAAAGAGGGCAGAGAGATGCTGCTCTGCTGAATCTTGCGCGTCAGTTCAGAATGCTTCCCCGTCCCGTCGTTGGCCGGATAAGCGATGGGAGGTATCTTCTTGACATGCGCTGTTTGCGTGACGAGCATGAATTTGTCGACCAGCTTTCAGCGCTGAATGTACACTGATCAGATCGGTCAAACCGGTCTGAGCTGGCTTTTAATGCCGAAATGGAACAGCCCCAAAGACAATACCGACGCGCAGAGCATCATCAACAACAGGGGAAATGCGGTTCCATTGTAGATCCAGGCCACCGCCTGGGCAGCAACAGCTGAAAGCGCCATTTGCATGAAGCCGGTCAGGCCTGACGCGCTACCGGCGTATTGAGGGAACTCATTGATTGCCGCTGCTTGAGCGTTGGGGAGGGTAATCCCGTTGCCGAAGACAGCGATGGCGACAGGCACGAAAAGAGCCAGAGGGTGGCCGCTCCCCAGCATCTGAAAAGCAAGCGCAGCACTGATGCCGACTAATGCAATGCTGCCCCCAAGGCTGATCAGCTGATTGATGCTGAATCGCTGGTTCAGCATCTTGGTAGCATAGTTTCCTCCCATAAACCCCAGCGGGATCATGATGAAATAGTAGCCATAGTCGTTGGGAGGGCGATTAAATGCACTCACCATTATCTCTGGTGCTGCAGCAATAAAGCTGAAAAAAACGACAGAGACAAAAGCAACACAAAGGGCGTAGCTCCTGAAAGTAACGGACTGCAGCAGCAGTCCGTATGTCGACAGCATCGCAGAGAGCCCTTCAAAAGGAACAGACTCTTTTAAAGTTTCGGGCAGCAGATAAAGCATGACGACAAACAGGACCACGCTGAAGCACGCCACAACCGAGAATACTGATTGCCAGCCAAATCTTGCCATCAGCTCTCCCCCTAAGGCGGGTGAGAGCATTGGAATGACGACCATCACCATAACGAGAGTGGCTATGACTCTGGCGGCATCATTCGCTTCATAGACGTCGCGAACCATGGCGCGAGCCAGTACCAGTCCCACGGCGCCACCAAACGCCTGAACAAACCTGCCCAAGATAAGAAATTCGATACTGTCTGCGAACAAACAGGCCAGAGAGCCTGCAAAGGTAATGCACAGGCCGATCAACATCACCGGCTTGCGGCCGTACTTATCAGAAAGTGGTCCGTAGTAAAGCGTTCCCAGCGCGATGGCCAGCATGGAGAGACTGAGAGTCAGTTGGGCAATCTCGTTGCTGACGGTAAAGGTATCCTGAATAACCGGGAGGGCCGGCAGCAAAATTTGCATGGCGGTAGGTCCTAAAGCGGAAGCCACAGCCACCAGAACAATCAGTTTCTTGGTCAATACAGTAGGGCTGGACAAAGTAATTAGTCGGTTCCGGTTAATTGGGTAATATCTGCACAGGAGAGTCGGTATCCTGGGTCTAACGCTTAACGCTTGAGGAAAACCTCTCCGCTATTCTGTCTGGTCGAACTTCTTTGCGCGCTCAGTATAACGTTTGAGCCCATCAGTATGGTTCGCTCGGCTTGACTGAGTTCAATTCCGATACCGAATGTCTGTTTATGGAAGTTCCGGGCAAACTCGGCGGAGAACGATCGAAGAACTTGCAGTGAGTCGACTGAATGACTGGCGCATGAAATCGCTTCACCCAGCCGGGTTCTCAGGCAAATCAGGGGCTCCGGGCTTGCAGAGACGCTGAGTATCAGACCGGACTGTCCAGCTCTGAAACGTGGTGATTCAGCCATCATTTTTCTGACTGATTCAGCCATTGGCGAATTATCAGACACAATGTCCACGGGCAGGCTGGTTTGAAGCCTCCGCATGACGCTTGGGTCCGTTCGGAGTGCGGCGGCGAAGTAATGGTTTGCTTCTGAAAAATCTCCCATCTGCCAGAGTGATTCCGCCAGGCGCGCTGAAAGGCGCGCCTTAAGAAGCACTTCCTGTTGAGGAAGTCCGGCGAGGGCTGTCGCAGCAGCCGTCGCAGCGGCCTCGAAGTTTTTGTTCAGGTACAAAATTTCGGCTTTATAGCTCTGGTAGTAACTGTCATTGAGCTGAAACGCTCCGTTCTCCAACGCTTGATCCAGCACTTCGGTCATAATGCCGGTACCAATTACCGAGACGAGTTCCGGCTCCAGCCACTCCGGAATATGAACGTCCAATGGTGCGTAGGGCCTGACCCTGCTTTGCAATACCTCGAAATCTGCAAACAGAGAGGCGGCGCGACGTTCAGCGCGCCAGGCCTGCAGGCGTAGACCAAGTCTCTTTGCGCTCTGCGCAGCCAGTTCTGCCCAACTCAGACCAATACTGTTTTCCTTCTCAATTTCCAGCTGGACCCGACTGGCATGCATATTAACGAGAGCGGCATAGGCGTCCTTCTGCGCTTTATCAGCGCTGTATGAACCGTTCCGGTCGGGTTGATTCATTGCGGTTTGAGACAGCTTGATCGCGTCATCTGCGTAGCCTGCCACCATGAGAAAGTTGGCGCTGACCAAAAAATGCTCAGCTCTGTTCATTACGCTGACGATGGGTTCTTGCTGCTCGCGCCAGATCAACATTCGTTCGAGAGCGTCATGTGCTTCTTCAAAACGGCCCTGATTAAGGGTGATATACAGGGTGTAGATCCAGGGGTCTGCAACGCTGTCGGGATTGAGATAACGTGTCGCCCTGCTGAGGTAGTCTTCTGCCTGTTCGATTTCCAGAAGACTGAGAGCGACCTCAGAGGCATTCGTCAGATACACCGTATCGGTATCGCTGGAGGACAGCTCGAGGGGATTTTCCTTATTAATGGCGCGCTCACAAGCGCTCGGTGAGCTCACGGGGGTCAGACTAGCCAGGTCTGCTGCGCAAATGGTATTCCAGGCTCTGGCGCGTGCTCTGGGGTCTGCTTCGCTCTCAAGCACTTTCCTGGCACTGTTGCGGGCTGCCTCATACTGCTTGAGCTTGATCAGCGGCCAGCCCCTGAAGGATTCGACATCCTGGCCGTAGACAGCCTCCAACTGCTCCAGATACTCAAGCGAGATGACCTGCTCCCCCATCAATTGGTTCACATAGCTTAATTGGGTGAGTGTCAGGTAGTGCCATTGTAGATTACCTGATTCCAGTGATTGCTCGAATGTTTGATAGGGCATCAGTTGCTCGGCTCGATGCAGATGATATAGCGCCCTCGGCATATTGCCCTCAATGGTTAAGAGCACCTCGGAAAGTGCAAATTGCGCAGCGGGAGAGTCCGGTTCTGCGCGGACCCATTGCTCGCTGAGTTCTCTTGCTTTTACGTTTTCCCGTAGATTGAGCGCATCACAGATTTCCAGTGCCCAAGAATCGCCGACATCGGTAAAGCCAAAGCAGGGGGGTTGCTGCAGGGCTTCGGAAAGTGCTTCAAATTCTGAGTCATCCTGTGCGGAGAGCGACAGAGCGGCGCAGCAGAAACACAGCACTAGGCAGGTTTGGAGGGACTTCTTTATAGGCATCAAAGTAAGGTGCTGCGTGCAAGTTGTTCCATCGGGGCCTGCATACAATCACTGAAGACTTTGCCTTTGTCTGTTACTCCCGGAGCCAGTTCGACTCGGTGCCCTAACACCTTCGGCAGGAGCAATTCAATGTCGTCTGCGCTGACAAAATTTCTGCTTTGCAGAGCAGCAGCAGCCTGTAGCGCCGGTAACATGAGTACCAGACTGCGCGTAGAGTTACCTTGCAGAACTCTGTCATCACCTCTCAGATTTCTTGAGATGTCCACCAGGCAAGCCTTGATCGCAGAGTGAATGTGGACCTTATCTTCAATGGACTGTCGGGCACAAAGCACTTGCTGCCGGGTAACAAATTCGCTGTTCAGTTTGTGATCCCTGCGATCAATATATGTTTCAAGCACATTCATTTCGGAGTCACGGTCGATGTGCTCCATGGTGATTTTAAACAGGAAACGATCGAGTTGTGGTGTTGGCAGCGGATAGGTGCCCACCATATCAAGGGGATTTTGTGTCGCTACGACAAAGAACAACTCATCCAGCTGATAAGTTGTGTTGTCAACGGTAATCTGCTTTTCACCCATGGCTTCCAACATCGCCGCCTGGACTTTTGGCGAAGTCCGGTTTATCTCGTCTGCCAATACGATATGGGCGAAGAGCGGGCCAGGGCGAAAGTGAAAAGCATTGGAATTCGAGTCAAAAACAGGCGCACCGGTGACGTCTGAGGGCAGTAGGTCAGGTGTAAATTGTATCCTTCTGAATGCGGCAAAAGCTTGCTCTTCCGCGCTCTCCTCCGATTTGATGGCTTCACCCAAGGCTTTGGCCAATGTGGTTTTCCCAGATCCCGGAAAATCTTCCAGCAGAACATGGCCACCGGCAACCAGAGCGATGACCGCCAGATCAATCACATCATCCCTGCCGAGTACCTGCTTTTTGACTGAGCCTACCAGCGCGTGCAGTACCGAGATAGCCTGCTGCAGATTCTGATCGCCTGCTGGCTGGCTGGCACTGTCGTCTGCGTGTGAATCAGTCTTAGAGTCTGCAGGCAATTCTTGGGACATAAGTTAAATCCAAAATAGTTGAAGATCGTCAGAGAGTCGGCGCTCAGCGGGTGAAGGCCCAGGAGTACGGGTTGATGAAGGCCAGGACCCGCCGATAGGTAGGCACGTTTTCGCTAACTTCCTGTGCCAGAGCGCGACGGAATCGGTTCCAGTCAACACTGCTGATCGGCCGAGCTGCGCCCAAAGAGCATAACAGATGGGACGCAGTAGCAGATTGAATTGTAGGGAAGGTATTTGCCGCCCGGGCGGCAAAGTGCTCTCGACTTTCGCCATAGCGGCGGGTCATACCGACTGCTGCCAGTTGATCTAATATTGCCCGATAGGCTAGCTGGTCCTGTTGTTCCGCACTGCAAAACCTTGGCACTAAAGAACGATACGCGCGGACTACGTATCCCAGGCACATAAGCGCCGCTGCTATAGCAGCGATCGCATTCACGAGCGTCCTGATATCAATCAGCTCTGCTTGTTGAGACTCCATAAACTCTGCGTATGAGGTGTCGTCCCTGAGCATGTCTCCCAACAGCTGCTGCAATTCATTCTGTGGGTCGGTCGACATATCGACAAGCGTTTGCTGTGGGGCAGGATCAATAATCACCCAGCCGATATCCTTGAAATAGATTTCTGGCCAGGCATGTCCGTGCACAGCCTGGATAAGCAGGGCAGATCCTCCAGCACGATTTGAAGCAGGCACGGAGTATCCAATGCCGACTCTGGCGGGAATTCCAAGACTCCGATACAGGTAAGTCGCTGCGAACGAAAAGTGCATGCAGTAGCCAGTCAGATCACCGAACAGAAACGATGCAGCGGGATCTTTCTCATAGGCGTGATCGTTCTTGAGGCTATAGATGCCATTTTGGTCCAGATAAGCCTTAATCGCCCAGGCTTTGGCAAACGGGTCACTGGCATATTCCGGTTTAAGCTCGGCAACGATTGATTCTGCCAGCTCTTGATAACGTGAATCATCGGGTAACTGTAGATATTCTGACCGAACCGCATCTGACCAGTTTTCATTTCCGGTTTCCCGCCCAAGCAGGAACTCAAAATTGTAAGTTGGTGCCCAAGAAACTGTGTCATAGGTCCTTTTGAAACGTGAAGCATTCGGATTGGTTGTACTGGAGTAAGTCACAGGGCTTTCAAGGCCAAAAGGATTACGATGCGGAATTAACATGCCGACGGTAGTTTTCACTTCCTTGTGATGTTCTTCTGCTTCAGGCAACAATGTCGCGGACACCTCGGTATTCGTGAATGTGGAAATCAAGTCCAGATCCATATCATCCCTAGTGCTGTAATCAAGCATGACTCCGTTAAATTGCGAGTAGGCTGATTCTCTGAAGTAATAAGAGCCATTCAGTGGTCCATAATCATCCCGAAAAACAACAACTGCGACCGGAGCTTGCTTATCTTCTGCAGTATTTTCACCGTCCCTGAAAGGATTTTCTCGCTGCCTGCTGTTGCCTGTCAGCTCCTGACCGGTCAGGCCCATATCATCAGTGACGCCCGGGGTCGGCAGCCCGAACAATTGGACATAGCCAGCCAGAGAAGAGCAGAGCAGGGCGATGACTACGAAATGATAAGGCAGTCTCCTCTGGTCGTTCTCGGCCATCAGCAGAGCCGACATCGCAATCACTGCAAAGCAGCCGATTCCCATAAGAATAGTCCCCGGATCGATGCCCCGTATTAGGGCATAATCGCCAATGAAAAAGGGCCGATGAATCATGCCGTTGCGGTGGGCGGACAGCGTGATGATAAATGCCGCGGCGACAAAAATAATCTCCAGAACACCACCAATCGGGGTCCTGAGAGCTAGGCTACGAAGCAGGATCGACATCATGCAGCTAAACCCGAACCACAGCAGCGCTTCAGCGGTATTAAATGCGCCGATCGGCGTCAGCAGAGAAGACATCAATTCAGACTTTACAATCAGACCCGCCAGCCAATAAGTCAACGCGATAAAACACAGAGCCGTCAGCACAAGCGACGAGAGCCGAATCTGATTCAGAGGCCTGGCGTTGATCCACCGATCAGTTAACAAACAGGCGATGAGACAGCCGGCAACAGCGCTGACGGAGCCACTTTCAATTGTCAGGCTAAGACTCAGCGCCCAGAACGCACTGGCAATGATGACAGCGCGCAGCACGCCCGGTATGCGCTGAGCAGTATAGCTTGATGCTGAAATATGCATTGACATCAGACCTTGCGAAGAAACCTGTCGAAGCCCAACCCGGTTTCACGATCAATAACCACAGTGGATTCTACTTGCTGACCAATTTCGGTCAATAAATCGAGGAGTTCCGCTCGGTAGCCTGGTTTCTGAGAGGCGGTTTTGGATAAGATTTTCCTGCGTAGCATAAGCGCCTGCCACCACGGCGGCACCTGCCTTTCCTGCAGGCTGTCAGTGGCCAGGATCAGGGAGCACTGCCCGGGATGGGCTGCAAACGTTTTACGGAGATTCTGCAGATTGACATGAGGCGCCGCCGCTGCAAATACAATGCAGTGGGCAGGTTGGTTACTGCCCGCCTGGTCGAGAAAGCGATCCAATCCATAGGCATGAGGCCGTTTCAGCCCTCTCGATCCGGCAATAGCTGACAGTGCTTCGACATAGTCTGAAATCGGTTTTTCGTAGCCATCTGCACCAAAAGCCCAGTCTTCACCCAAAGCGCCGCTTTGTAGTGCAACTCTTGCAACAGCAGCTGCCGCTTCGTCGTTTTCACTGGTAAGGAGAAACGCAAGTGTTCTCTTGCTCTGAAAGACGCTGTGCTCGGGCAGTCTTACGTTAAGCTGTCGGCTTCTTGCATAAACCTTCCACATGATGTTCTTAACTGAATCACCCGGCGCATAAGGCCTAATTTCCATCCGGTCACCCTCTGGTTGGCCGCTTGGGTTTGGTATGCCATCTTCTGCGGTTAGAGAGCGCAACAGAGGTAGCTGTTTGATGGCATCTAGTTGCGGCAGGGCCTGACACCGTACTTTTTGGCCTGTTTGCCAGGAAAATTGACACAGTCCCAGGACATCCCGCACCGAGAATTCCCTGAACAACACGTCAGTCAGGCAGCGTTTCTTCGGAAGGACTTCTTCATAAAGCCGCTTGTGCTCTCCTAAGCGGTTACGGGTTTCGATGGCATCAGGAAAGATGATTTTCCAGCTTAGTGTGACCAGAGGGGGAAATGTTGTTGCCGGTATGCTGAAACCGGTTTCATTGGGATAGCCTACTTCGATCTCCACCTTGTCAGATGCGCCGGGCCTGGCTATTTCCAGGCGGATCCGTCGCTGCATAAACAATCCGAAGCCAATGGTACAAAACAAACAGCTGATAAGAATGGCGAGGGCTGATATGGTCAGTGCAAAGACCACAAGATCCATCGAGCCGTAACCAAAAGTGCGTAGTGCCCAAGCGGATACCGTCAGGGTTAGCAGGCCTTGTGAGGTCAGGGGAAACAGGCCTGCAAGGCTACGTAAAGATTTCTTGGCCGACAGCATCGCGGCAGATGAAGTGCGCTCTGACAAAGCGTTATGACCTCAGGCGTATATCGAAGGTGGAATTCTGGCATGAGCCAGATGGCAGCTCAACAACATTGCCCGGTCATGAGTCTGGCCGATCCAGGCAGACTTACCATGCGCCGTTTTCAATTGAATGCTTGAGCCGCCAGTTGTGGCAACGGTCCAAACGGAGTAGCCAGGGCTCTATTTATTTGCTCGATTGTCTATCAGTTGCTGGACTACCGCCGGATCAGCTAGAGTCGAAGTGTCTCCCAGATTGTCAAGTTCGTTCGCAGCGATCTTTCTCAGGATGCGTCGCATGATCTTTCCGGAGCGGGTCTTCGGGAGTCCCGGCGCGAACTGAATGATTTCTGGTTTGGCGAAAGATCCGATTTCGCCTGCGACGAATTGGGTCAACTCCTGACTGAGCGTGCCGCTCGGTTCGGTACCTGTCATGAGCGTGACATAGGCATAGATACCCTGACCCTTAATGTCATGGGGATAGCCGACAACGGCAGCCTCCGCAACAGCATCATGGAGCACCAGCGCACTTTCTATTTCCGCCGTTCCCAGTCGGTGGCCGGATACGTTAATGACATCGTCCACCCGGCCTGTTACCCAATAGTATCCGTCTCCATCTCGTCTGGCGCTGTCTCCTGTCAGATAAAAGCCCGGATAGGCCGAGAAATAGGTATTGATGCAGCGTTCATGATCGCCAAATACGGAGCGAATCTGGCTCGGCCAGCTTTGCGAAATCACCAGATTGCCCTCAGCCGGGCCATCAAGCTCGTTTCCGCCGGCATCCAGCAGGGCGAGCTTAACCCCAAAAAACGGTTTTGTTGCGGAGCCGGGCTTGAGGTCTGTTACTCCCGGTAAGGGAGTAATCATGATCGCGCCGGTTTCAGTTTGCCACCAGGTGTCTACAATCGGGCAACGCGAGTCCCCAACTACTGAGTAATACCATTCCCAGGCTTCTGGGTTTATTGGCTCTCCAACGGATCCCAGGATGCGTAATGAAGTGCGGGAAGTGCTGCTGACCGGTTGGTTGCCCGCAGCCATTAATGCTCTGATGGCTGTCGGTGCGGTGTAGAAAATATTGACCTGATGCTTGTCCACGACTTGCCAGAACCGTGAATTGTCCGGATAGGTCGGCACTCCTTCGAATATCAGAGTCGTGGCGCCATTTGCCAGCGGTCCGTAGACAATGTAGGAGTGGCCCGTGACCCAGCCGACGTCCGCAGTACACCAGTAAATGTCGTTTTCGTGATAATCGAAAACATACTTATGTGTCATCGCGGCGCCGAGCAGGTAGCCTGCCGTGGTGTGCATCACGCCTTTTGGCTTACCTGTGGATCCTGACGTGTAAAGTATAAACAGAGGATCTTCAGCATCCATGATTTCTGGTGCGCATTCGGCACTCGCAAGAGAAACGGCTTGCCGGTAGTCCACGTCACGACCTTCAGTCCAGGAGATTTCTGCGCCGGTTCGCCTGACCACAAACACCGAGTGGACGTTGGGGCATTCATCCAGGGCCGTATCAACGTTTGCTTTGAGCGGAATAATTCTGCCTCCGCGCACACCTTCATCAGCGGTGATGACAGTCCGGCAATCCGAATCCAGAATACGATCTTTGATGGATTCGGGCGAGAAACCTCCGAATACCACTGAATGAACGGCTCCGATTCTGACGCAGGCGAGCATCGCATAGGCCGCTTCCGGAATCATGGGCATGTAAATACAAACCCTGTCGCCTTTCCCCACGCCCCGAGTCCTAAGAGCGTTTGACAGGCGGCATACAGCCTCATGCAGATCCCGGTAGCTTATTTTGAGGTCCTGATCTGGCTCATCGCCTTCCCAGATTATTGCGGTTTGGTCGCCACGTTTTTCCAGGTGTCTGTCAATACAGTTATAGCTGGCATTAAGTTTCGCGCCGCGGAACCAGGTCGCAGTGGCGGTGGTGAAATCGCTGGAGCTGACCTGATCCCAGGTTTCAAACACAGTGAGAAACTCGTTGGCCTGCTCTGCCCAGAAAGTTTCGGCATCATCGATGGATTTCTGATACATCTCATTATACTGAGAGACAGAGAGATGGCTCTGGGACGCCGCGGCTTCTGATACCGGATAGGTTTTTTCTTCTGACATGCTGTTCTCTCGGAAGGTCCGTGTTTAAACCAAGTCGCAACCCACCCGATAAATACTCGTGCATACAGAACTCGGCGCACGTGGGCAGGCCCTGCACGACAATCTGACGGTTCTAGGAGCGACTTTTCAGTATGCCCTAAAGGTCGTAGTGCCTCAACAAACAGCCGACCGGTTGACTTCAGTTCTGTGCTCGCCGGATAAACCTGATTAAATCGTCAGGGACACGTTGTCGATAAGGCGGACATCACCTGCGAATACCGCAGCGAGGATCACGAGATCTTTGTCATGCTGACAGGCCATCTCAAGACTCATGGCATGGCAAATGTTGAAATAATCCGGTTTGAGCCCGCAGGCAGCGAGGGATTGGCTGGCCTCGCTCTCAAGCCGGCGGAAATCTTGATTGCCTCGCCGGATCAATTCTGCGGTTTGTTGTAACTGTTGATACAGTACCGGAGCTAACCGGCGCTGCTCTGATGTAAGTCTGCTATTCCTGGAGCTAAGCGCCAGGCCGGAATCTTCGCGAGCGGTCGGCAGGCCATTGAGCTCAATGGCAAAGTCAAGGTCAGCGATCAACTGTTCGATCACCCGGTATTGTTGATAGTCTTTGAGACCAAAATAGACCTGGTCAGGCGAAATCAGATTAAATAACTTCGTTACTACGGTTGCGACACCCTCAAAGTGCCCCGGCCTTGTTTTGCCGCAGTGGTTCTGTGTGAGACCTGAGACCGCGATGTGGGTTTTCATCGAGGACCGGGTGCCATACATCTCCGCGTTATCGGGCGCGATCAGCAAATCACAGCCTGCTTCGGCCAGCAAACCCATGTCAGACTCTAGACTTCGGGGATAGTTGTTAAGATCTTCGTTTTTTTCGAACTGAAGCGGATTGACGAAAATGCTTGCCACGGTGTACTGACAGTCAGCCGCCGCAGCCCTGATAAGCTGCAGGTGACCGTCGTGAAGATTGCCCATGGTAGGGACTAACCCAATTGTGTGGCCGGCAAGTCGTGCCTCATGCAGCGCCTGACGTAAATCCGATTTTGTCTTGACGGTTAACATAGTGTGTGGCGCAGAATTAATCGAAACAATGTTCTGCAGCCGGAAAGGCCTTTTCCTTTACCGCACTGACATAGCTCTCTATCGCGCCGGGTATTCCATTGATATTACCCGCGAGAAAATTCTTCACGAATTTTGGTGTGATCGGAGAGACGCCGAGTACGTCATGAAGCACCATGATCTGCGCAGTGGTATCGGGACCTGCTCCGATTCCGATCACCGGAATCTCCAGAGAGTAAGTGATGGTCTTTGCCAGTGTTCGGGGGACGCACTCCAGCAACAGAATATTGGCACCTGATTCCTGCAGTAATAAAGCCTCTTCGAGGATGACCTGGGCCTGTTCCGTATCTCTGCCCTGAACGTGAAAACCGCCGATCCGATTGACAGACTGGGGGGTCAGCCCCATGTGTGCGCAAACGGGAATGCCGCGTTCGGCCAGAAGCCTTGTCGTATTCGCAATCCAGGCGCCTCCCTCAAGCTTCACAATCTGGGCGCCGGCCCTCATCAGAGACGCCGCATTTTCAAGAGTCTGACTCTCGGAGGCATAACTCATAAAGGGCAGATCAGCCATGATTAGCGCGCCTTTATTGCCCCGTTTCACGCATGCCACGTGATAGATCATATCCGCCATGGTGACTGGTAAAGTGCTGTCGTGGCCCTGGAGTACCATCCCCAGCGAATCGCCAACGAGAAGAACTTCCACGCCCGCGCTACTGGCAATACCGGCAAAGCAGGCATCGTATGCCGTCAGGCACGCGAATTTCTGGTCGGCTTCTTTGATTTTTTGCAGCGTTGTCAAGGTGACATGCTTGTTTTGAGTTTGCGTACTCATAGGATCCTAAAGCCCTTGAAAGTGAAGCGAGATGCAATAAATGGGAAGGGTGGCGGTCTACGGTGCCGGGTCCCGGCAATCCGTGCGGCAAACTTTTCTACAACAAAGTCGGTTTCGGATTGAAATAGTGTGTGCCGTTTGGCAAAGACAGAATGTATGTTACCAGTTGCTCGTAGTCCTCGTCATTAGCGACGAGGTCAATCTCTGCGCTATTAACTATCAGCAATTTGGAATCCGAATAGTAGTGAAAAAACTCCGTGTAGGCCCGGTTCAACTGGTTCAGATACTCGGACTCTATCATCTGCTCTGAGGGGATCCCCCGTTTCTGAATTCTCTGCAGCAAGACTTCTGTCGGTGCCTGAAGATAGATCACAAGATCTGGTTTGGGTGCGTCAATGACAAGATGTTGATAAACCTTGTGGTACAAGTCGTATTCGTCTTTTTCCAGATTCAATTCTGCAAACAGCCTGTCCTTGTCAATAAGGAAGTCTGAGACACGGACAGGTTCGAATAAATCACTTTGTCGCGATTCTGCGATTTGTTGAGCCCGCTGGAACAGGAAAAACAACTGCGTGGCCAAGGCATACTGTCTTGGATTCTGATAGAAGCGATCGAGAAACGGATTTTCTTCAGCATTTTCCAGCAGAAGTTCATAGTTGAAGGTTTCAGCCAGGCGCTTGGTCAAACTGGTCTTGCCAACACCGATGGGCCCTTCGACTGCGATGAATCGGGGTTCCTGTTTCAGGTCTTGCAGGCCGCTGCTCATGGATTGCTTCCTGCGGGGCGTCGCTTGCGTTGGCGCCTTCTTCTGGTTTTAGGTAAGCCTTCAATCAATTCTTGCTTTTGTATGTCATCTCCGAATTGGTAAACCGTCCACCACTCTCCACTGTCTCCGAGTGCTTCCCCCGCTGCTTCGCGAAGCAGCAGAAAGTCATAGGCTGCTCGAAAACGAGGATGATTGAGTGTCGCGTCCACTGTTTGCCGGGTTCGCGTTGTAAGTCTGCCTTGTAATTCCCAGATTTCCCGACAGGCATAGCTGATCCGCTTGGGTATCGAGGTGAATTGATTTTGTTCGGCGAGGGTCTGGCTGGCTAGTCGCAGAAACTGGGTGCTGGAGTCGAGCGATCCGCAGTCGGCCTGCCGCATGCTCAATCGCAGGGGCGGCCAGAGAAGCGCCGCAAAGAGGAAATAGGGTGTCACTGCCTTTTCCAGCGCAATTCTTGCATCGGTGTTGCTGAAAGCCAATTCGAGTAATCTTGCTTCCTCGGGCTGGCAGTGTTCAAGCGCTTCGAAAGTTGGCGCGAGCAGTGCGTGTTTCAGGCCGCTATTGCGCAACAATTGATATGCGCTTTGACTGTAGCCGGTGGAAAATAGCTTTATTAACTCATCGAACAGACGTGCAGGGGAGATCCCGCCCAGCAGCTCAGAGAGCGATTCGACAGGAGCTGCAGTTTCATCGGAAATTTCAAAACCCAGCTTTGCCGAAAATCTGAGGGCTCTGAGCATTCGGACCGGGTCTTCCCGGTATCGCTCCTGAGGATCTCCGATCATTCTGATCTGATGTGTCTTTAAGTCAGAGAGGGCGTTGCAGAAATCGAGCAGCTTGAAACCGTCCGTCGTGTAATACAGTGCGTTGATGGTAAAGTCTCGGCGTCTGGCATCTTCGTCGATTTGACCATAGACGTTGTCCCTGACCATTAAACCGTCTTCATTCTGAGCGGCATCCACATGCTTCAGACTTCGTCGTGGCGATTTCTCATCTACAGTGAGTTGCTTCTCTGGCGCTCCCCTGAAAGTCGTCACTTCGATGATTTCCCGGCCAAAACGTACATGCACAATTCGGAAGCGACGGCCGATAACTCGTGAATTACGAAATAATTGCCGGACTTCTTCGGGGGTTGCGTTGGTGGCTACATCAAAATCCTTCGGCTTTTCGCCAAGGAGCAAATCGCGGACGCCTCCTCCGACAAGAAATCCATAGAAGCCCGAGGCGGCAAGACGGGATAACACTTTCAGAGCATGCGGCGAAATATCCTTGCGAGATATGGAGTGCTCCTCGCGGGGAATAATCCGTGCGCTTTCGATGCCCGGTAGTTCTGCTAACTCAGGCATGAGGATTCGCTGGCACGGATGTACTGGGTGGGGATTGATAAAACTGCAATGCTCGAGCCTGCTTGGCATCAGAAACCGAAGACGTCAGTCATGATACCGCGGTTTCACTGTGGATGCTCGGTGTAGTGGTGCAAGAGATGAGTGGCAGAGGAAAGCTGGAACGTTCAGGGGAGGCGACTCGCGCCTCCCCGTTGGAAGGAGTCTGTTATTGTTATTATTGCTGTTAGCAATCTGATTGTTATTGTTATTCCACAGCTGAGCAAGGTGCTCTGCCAATTTTCTTCAGGCGGTTATGATGCAGCCTGGCGACAATCTGCCGCGTGTAGACTTGCAAACCCTACCTTATTCTTATTTAAGCACTAACCTTAGTTCGAAACTTAGTAATGCGATTTTTGTTATTTTTAGAGCTTATTGTTGTTATTTATTATTATTGTCAGCGATTTACTTGCACGTTACATGCCAAAAAGTAAATAGTAAATAAAATCAGCAAGCTAACTCTGCGATGACCTAACTAAAGCTTGGTTATGGCGGAATTCGTTACGAAATAACCCGAAATTGGTGGGTAAATGGGTATCGGTAACATTTTCCAGTCGGGTAATGTCTTCCAGCCCCTACCAGAGCGACTGATTTACCCCGCCGTCTTCTTTTTTCTGGGAATGCCGAATCGCTGGCGACGTTCCCACAGACACTTTCGGCTAATTCCTAATTTTCCGGCAAGTTGTGTTTCATTCATCGTGTCTTGATGTTCCAGCACGAATCGCTGGAAGTAATCTTCGAGTGACAATTCTTCGGTCGGTTCTACTGACTGGGATTGAGCTGGTGCTAAGTGGTCCGTACGCTGGAGTTCTGGCTGGGAATCCATGTCGATTGCCAGCAATTCCTCGCCGATCTCAGCGCTCTCAGCGAGAACCACTGCTCGCTCAATCGCATTCTCCAGTTCCCGCACATTACCTGGCCAGGTGTAGGTCGCGATGGACTGACTTGCGCCTTCACTGAACACCATAGTCGGCGCCTTCAGCCGGCGGCAGGTTCGTTGCAGGATCACATCGGCGAGTTGTAGAACATCGCTTCCGCGTTCTCTGAGAGGAGGAATCAGTAAGGTCATAACGTTGATTCTGTAGAAGAGATCTTCTCTGAACAGCCCGTCTTCTACCAGCTGTTTCAGATCTCTGTGGGTTGCTGCGACGAGACGCACATCAACCTTTCTTGACTGTACCGAACCGACCTTGCGAATTTCGTTTTCCTGCAAAACTCGAAGCAGTCGAGCCTGAGCTTCAAGAGGAAGTTCGCCGATTTCATCGAGGAATAGGGTGCCTCCGTTCGCGGCTTCTACCAGCCCTGTTCTCGTGGCTGTGGCGCCGGTGAATGCGCCTTTCTCGTGACCGAAAAGCTCCGATTCAATCAGGTTCTCAGGGATGGCAGCACAGTTTACCGAGATCATTTCCTGGCCCTCCCGATTACTCAAATCATGAATTCCCCGGGCGACCAGTTCTTTGCCAGTGCCTGATTCGCCATTGATAAGCACCGTAGAGTTCGTTAGAGCGACTTTCCGGATGCGTCGAAACAGCTCTTGCATCTGCGAACAGCTTCCGATCATGCCGGTTATTGGCGCGCACTCATCTTCGCTGCCTGCAGCGTTTTCTTGTCGCTGGCTAGGATTATCGCGAATTATTTTGGCTACAGCTTCAATGATCTCATTATGCTCGAACGGCTTGGCAATGTAATCGACCGCACCCATCTTCATAGAGTCGATGGCTGACTTGATGCTCGAGTAACTAGTCATGATCAAAACCGGCGCTGAGGTCGCTTTGATCAGATCGGTGCCGGGGGCGCCCGGAAGTCGTAAATCGCTGATGATGACGTCGAATGCGTCCATGTCGTATTTTTCCAGCGACTCTTTCACCGATCCGGCTTCGCTTACCCTGTATTCATGCCTCTCCAGAAGACGTCTCAAGGCAGCCCGAATGACCGCTTCATCCTCTACGACAAGAATTTGATTCATCGACATCATCTCTATCTGTATTCAACTAAGCAAAATTTATCAGTGTTCAACTAACCATAAACCTAAGAACGGCGCCAATTTCTTGCTTCAGAGGCTTCATGCTTCAGAGGCGCCAAAATACCCGGAAAAGGTCAGTATGACCTGAGTGCCGGTGCCATGCCCTTTATTGCACGGACTCAGTATATCAATATCTCCGCCCAATTCCTCAACTATGCTGAATACCATAGAAAGTCCGAGTCCGGTGCCTTCGCCAGCTTCTTTGGTCGTGAAGAATGGATCGAAAACCCGGTCCCTGATTGCTTCGGGGATGCCAATACCATTGTCGGTAACGGTGATCTTAATCTGATCGTCAGCTTGATGGGCTGCCATGAGCACTTCGCTGCCTGCCGCGCTGGCATCGCGTGCGTTGTTTACAAGGTTCACCATGACTTGCAGCAGTTTTTGCGCGTCACCGAGAATATTCAGGTTTTCATCGCATTGCGTGCTGATCCGGATTTCCTTGCTCTTTTTGTCAAGCGAGATCAAGGTCAAGGTTTCCTGCATGCACTGGCGTACATTGACTACTTGCTTCTCATAGCTTCCCAAACTCGCGCCCGCATGCGCAAAATTTACCAGTGACTGAAGAATCTTTGACGTCCGGTCGGTTTGTTCAATGATCTGGGTTGCAAGCTGTCCCAGTTCCTTACCCTGATATTCATCCCGAATGGTTTGAGCGAGGCAGGCAATGCCAGTGATCGGGTTTCCTATTTCATGGGCTACCCCAGCAGCAAGCCTGCCAATTGAAGCCAGACGCTCGCTATGGGTCAGGCCTGCCTCGAGTATCTCAGTTTCGGAAATGTCTTCGATGAGCAGGATAACCCCTTCATGATTCAGCTCTCTGGGATCTGACTGATCGATGTAAGCTTTATGCAGATTGACAGATTTTTTCTGGCCGTTGAGTTGAAAATTATTCTTATAGGTATGGTGCTCATCCTCTCGGAGGAACTGATGGAGGAGCTCGTACCAGGGATTTGGCAGATCCTGTAGCTGCGATCCGACGGCCTCACCGGAATCAATTCCGGTTATCTCCGTCAACGCCTGATTCCACATTACAATCTCGTCCTCGGTGCTCAGTGAGCAAACACCGAGGGGAAGTTCCAGTAAGACCTGTCTGTGATATCGCCGAAGATTGTCAAGATCAGCGGCCATGCCCGATAAATTACTGCGGTAAGACTCGATTCTGCTCTCAATGACATTAAGGTCTGTGCTGCCGTGTCTGGCGACGATGCTAAAGGGCAGGTAGCTGTCGATGATGTCCCCTGCTATAGACGGGCCTAGCAGCCCGGAAAGATTTGCTTCGAGGCGCCCACGCAGCAAGCGAAGCGACGAGGGACGACTGTCGTCGTAACGAATTTTGAGATCTTTCAGTGCTTGATTGACTTCCCGGATAGCCGCTTCCTGACCAAGCGGTTTGCTCAGGGCTCGCTCGAACTCCTCGGGAGATTTTGCGACCAGTCCGCTGCGGATACGGCGACGGATGGTGTCTAGGGCACAGATGTCAGCAGAATTCCTTTCTTTATCTGTCGTGGTAGTTGTTAGGGAAATTCCAAAAAAGAGTGCTGCGTTGACCATTAGGGACAGTGCAGCGATGCTGCTCCAGTTAATGGACGTCAGAGTAATCGTCGGATCATCACCGAAAAGGGGAATCAGTAGAAATCCAAGCCAGATGGCAACGCCGCTCAGCAGGCCAGCCAGAAACCCCTTTTTGTTGCCCTGAGGCCAATACAAAATGGCGACTATTCCGGGCAGGAATTGCAGGCCGGCAGAGAAGGCTACGGTACCTATCGCCTGAACACTAGTGGTGTTTTCAGACAGGTAGTGCACCAGGAAGCCAGCCCATATGAGTGCTGTCGTGAGGACCCGCCGGTGCCAAGCCAGCCATCTGTAAATATCCTGTTTCGCCGATGGTTGGGTGACCGGCAGAATCAGGTGGTTCAGGCACATATTCGACAATGCCAAAGTGATGACGATAATCAGGCCGCTGGCGGCAGAGAGCCCGCCCAGATAGCCAACGAGCGTCAGCATCGGGTAGTCATAGGCAGCGCCGATGATCACTGGGAAATATTCTACCTGCACGTCGCTTCCGGACTGAATACCGGCCCACAGAATTGGCAGAACGGGGAGGCTGATTAAAAGAAAGTAGAGAGGTAATGCCCAGCTGGCAAAGGTCAGAGAGGCCTGTCCGTTACTTTCGTTGAAAGTCATGTAGAACATGTGGGGCATGGCAACGGCGGCAGTAAAAAACAACAGCGCTGAAACATGGAATGAGCTGAAATAATCTGTTTCCTTCAGTCCCGAAACCAGATCCGGTCGGGACTGAAGCCACAGGTCGATTCCGTCGAGTCCACCAAAAGCCCCGTAGACTGCGAACACCCCCACCGCGAGGTAGGCCGCAAGTTTGGCCAAAGATTCGAAGGCGATAGCCATGACCAGACCATCGTGGCGGGTGCGACCGGCGCGGCGGGACGTGCCGAACAGAATCGCGAATAAGGTGATCAGGACGCAGAAGCCAGCGGCCACGAGGACTTCGCTGGATTCTTCCGTCAGAAGATTTGCCGTATCGGCCACAGCACGGATCTGTAAGGCAAGCAGGGGCGTGACCCCGACCAAAATCACGATGGTGGCCACGGTTCCTGCCCAAGGTGACTGGTACCTGAAAGCCACCAGATCGGCAAGGGAACTCAATTGGTAGGTTCGCGACAGCTCCAGGAGAGGTTTTAAGAGCAGGGGCGAAAACAAAAAAGCAAGGGAAATGCCGATGGAGTTGGCCAGGTATCCATAACCGCTTTCAAGTGCATTACCAATTGACGTGTAATACGCCCAGATGCTTGCGAACACACCCAGAGCCAGCACATACACAACCGGCGACTGTACGATAGAAGTCGGAATCCAGCCACGATCTGTGATGTAGGCAACACCAAAAAGCATCAGCAGGTAGCTGCTTCCCAGAATGAACAGTATGCTCAGATCAAGGCTCATCGCTGTCCCTGCCCCTGTGAGCCCAGCTTGCTACGAGAATAATGAGCAGGCCGAGGAAAAACGGCCGGTACCAGGCCCCGGTGGGCTGGTTGATCCAGTCAACGCTAACGAGAAATAGCAGGTAAATGACTACGATAAGAATCAGTATAGTGCGTGGTATGTACACGGGTTCTTCTCGGCGACCGGACTATCTGGTCATCTTAGCCAACTTGGGCACGCGCTGTATATCCCAGCGCTCGGCGGCCCATGTCACCAGAGAGACAGGAGCTGCTCCAATCAGGGAGGGCGGAGGTGTCATGCCAAGAAACTGTAACGCAGAGATCAGTGATGAAGAGGCGTTTTTGAGGTCGATCGGCTCGGCAAAATGCTGCTTGCTGAGTTTTTGTCCGAGTGCATTAACAATGATTGGGATGTGCGCGTAGCTGGGTGTTGGCAAGTCGAGTAGCTGCTGCAAATAAATCTGTCTCGGGGTGGAGCTCAGTAAGTCGTAACCTCTCACAATGTGGGTGATTTCCTGCTCGGCGTCATCAGCAACCACCGCCAGCTGATAGGCGAATAAACCGTCCTTTCTCCGAAGAATGAAATCGCCAACTTCGTGCTCCAGATTCTGGGCGCAGTCACCCTGAATCCTGTCGGTGAACCGGACAGTTTCCGGTCTGATTTTTAGCCTGATGGCTAGCCCCGGGGCGGAGGTGAGTCCCCTGCTGCGACAGCGGCCGTCGTAGATGCCTTCCAAGCCGCTGACACGCTGCCGGCTGCAATCGCAGTGAAAGCAAATTTTCCGGTGTTCAAGCTGTCCTAGAATGCTTTCATAGGCGCTCAAGCGTGTGCTCTGGTACAGGACGTCCCCGTCCCAGTCCATTCCAAGGGCTCGCAATTGCTCTAGAATAAGCGACGATGATCCGGTGACTTCCCTTGGCGGGTCAAGATCTTCAACGCGAACCAGCCACTTACCACCATTTGCCCTGGCATCGAGACAACTGGCCAGCGCGGTTACCAGAGAGCCAAAGTGCAGTGGACCTGTCGGTGAGGGGGCGAAACGCCCGACGTATCGGTGATTGATCACTGATCTCTGATCCATCGAGGCGCCGCGCCTGGTGCAAGAAGCCGCGTCGGTGTGCGGAGAGAGAATCGAATTGGGGAGGTTATGTCCAGATGGTCGACGCTCCGGACGCTAACTACCCAATTGTTTCTCTTTGATTTCGTCCAGTGTTTTACAGTCAATGCATTTATCGGCTGTAGGGCGGGCCTCAAGCCGACGAATGCCAATTTCGATGCCGCAAGATTCGCAGAACCCATAGTCGTCCTGAACGATGGCTTCTATGGTGTTGTCGATTTTCTTGATCAGCTTTCTCTCCCGATCCCGGGTTCGTAACTCAAGGCTAAATTCTTCTTCCTGGGTCGCGCGGTCTGCCGGATCAGGGTAATTTGCGGCATCATCCTGCATGTGGTGCACGGTTCTGTCGACTTCTTGCATGAGCTGCTCGCGCCAATCAAGTAATATCTGCTTGAAATGCTCACGCTGCTTCTCGTTCATGTACTCCTCGCCTTTTTTTGGCTTGTACGGAACGAAATTTTTCAACACGGGTTGTGAGTTGGAGCTTCGAGTACCGGTCATAATCTCCGTCGCTTCGCGGATTCTTCCGCTTGAGGTAACTGATTGGAAGTCTTGTAAAACGGGGCCTGATTGCACATGTCTGATCTGCATGAGATCGAGCCGAAAGGGGAAGACTTGTCGCGTTTTTCCGTCTCAGCCGGCTCGAGTCGCACCCTCGAATCGCCAGTGTCCTTTACAGGAAAGCGTGCCGCGGGTATGCCCCAATTTTCAGAAAGCTGCGTAAGCTACCAGATTATTTAGTGCGATGCTATAAAAAAAATCCCCCTTCAACTGGTCGCAGAAACCTGCAAGGAAAAAACTGGATAAGTCGCCAATCTGCGGGCTTTTTCAGCGTGCCACCTACTTGATATTCATGCTTTACTTTATAATCTACGTTATGCCAAGCGCATTCGCCCTGCGTCGCAGTGACAACGCAGTTTAACTGGTTATTTCGACAAAGAAATATTGTGAACCTAACACCGGATATACATCAGCCCGCCAAGCTCAAAGAACTGGAGAAAATCAATCCATTTCGGGTCATGACTGTCATGCATCGCGCGGCAGCGCTGGAGGCAGAGGGCAGGAAAATAGTTCACATGGAGGTTGGGGAGCCAGATTTTAATACGGCAACCCCGATAATCGAGGCGGCGAAAAACGCACTCGACGCCGGCTTTACGCACTACACGGCAGCGCCGGGTATCGATGAGCTCAGGCACGCTCTGGCGGGCCACTATTTGGAGCGTTACGGTGTCACGGTGGACAAAGAAAGGATCCTCGTTACGCCCGGTGCCAGTGGCGGCCTGAGCCTCTTGGCCAATCTTCTTGTCGGGGAAGGTGACGGGGTGCTGATTACTGACCCTGCTTATCCCTGTGTGCGAAATTTTATCCAGTTGATGAATGCCAGTCCTCAGTTGGTTCCTGTTGATAGGTCGCAAAATTTTCAGCCTACGGTGCAGCAGCTCGGAAGCGCTGCTGATTCGAACACTTGTGGAGTCTGGTTGGCATCTCCGAGCAATCCCGCAGGATCGGTCCTCGATCGCGAGGCTCTGGCCGATATCAGCAACTGGTGCGCGGATAAATCGCTTCATCTTCTGGTTGATGAGATCTATCACGGCCTTCACTACGTTGACGACCTGCCCAGCGTACTGGAGATCGACGACTCGGCTTTTGTGGTAAACAGCTTTTCCAAATATTTTGGTATGACCGGCTGGCGGCTGGGTTGGATTGTTGTTCCAGACTATGCCGTCGACAAGGCCAGCATACTTGCTCAGAATTTTTATATTTCTCCTTCCTCCATCGCACAGCACGCTGCACTTGCCGGATTTACGGAGGCAACCCGCCTGATTCTGGAGCAAAGACGACAGAACTTTCGCGAGCGCCGCGATTTTCTCTGTGCCTCGCTCCGGGAGATCGGATTCATCCTCGCGGAAGAAGTGCAGGGTGCCTTCTACGTTTATGCTGACATTTCCGCTTTTTCCGAGAATTCAGAGCAGTTTTGCCATGACACGCTGGAAAACCACGGCGTTGCAATAACGCCGGGTACCGATTTCGGCGACTTCAAGGCGCGGCAATTCGTTCGATTTGCCTTTACGACCAGCATGGATGATCTTGCTCTGGGCGTTGAGCGTCTGCGTCGGGCGTTGCAGGGGTGATTATCGAACCGCCTCTACAGCCTGCCCGGCTGATTAAGCGCTACAAAAGGTTTCTCGCTGACGTTGAATTGTCTGATACGTCTTCGATCACGCTGCATTGCCCGAACACGGGATCAATGAAAAACTGCCTGTATCCGGGTAATCGGGTCTGGTATTCGGACTCCGGGAATCTAAAAAGAAAATACCCGTGTACCTGGTATTTCACCGAGGATCCTCAACAAAACATCATTGGCATCCACACGGGGCTATCCAACCAGTTGGCCCGCGAAGCGATTCTGTCTGGCCGGATTGCAGATCTGTCTGGTTACGGAAAACTGATAAGCGAGATGCGCTACGGTGACCAGAGCAGTCGTATCGATTTGTACCTGTCTGAGCATGAAAACGAGTTACCGGAATGTTATGTCGAGGTGAAAAACGTCAGCCTGCTGTCACAGGATAGGGTGGGTCTGTTTCCGGATGCTGTGACGGTCCGCGGTCAGAAACACCTCGAAGAGCTCATGCTGGTGCGTCGGCAGGGGTATCGCGCCGTGTTGTTGTTCTGTGTTCAGCATTCAGGCATCGAGAAACTCATGCCGGCAGATCAGATAGATCCGGTTTATGGCGCGCTACTCCGTAAGGCGGCGGCTGAGGGTGTCGAGATCCTGGCTTATGGGGCCCGCTTTGAATTGGAGTTATCGCAAGTCGAGCTTGATAGGGCTCTGCCGGTAATTTTAGAGAATTGAGCTTGCCGGGCTAGAAAGCCATTGGCTGCTTCAGGCTTGATTCGTCAATCATTAAAGCGCCTTCCCGGATTTCGAATTCAATGGCATGCAGGGCCTTGCCCTTACAGGGGCCGACCAGACATTGCCCATTCCCGATCTCAAACAGTGCGCCGTGGGTAGCACAGCGGATGAGGGCGCCATCGTCATCCAGAAATCGATCCTCTTCCCACTCCAGCGGGGTCCCAAGGTGTGGGCAGCGATTGTAGTAGAGATGCAGCTGTTCGTCCTTCTTTACAGCAAACAGAAACGTGCCATTGACTTCGAACCCTTTTGAGGTGCCCTCCCCGATCTCCTCTGTTCTGCACAAGGTAATCATCAGGCGAGGGCCTCTTCAAAATCGTGCAGCAAGTCTTCAAGCTCTTCGAGACCTAGTGAAAACCTGATCATCGAATCAGGAATACCCATCGTCGCCCTGCGTTCAGCACCCATTTCGTGAAATATGGTGTGGGCGACGGGAATGCCGAGGCTGCGGTTGTCTCCCAAATTGCTGGAAGATACAACGGTATTCATGCGGTTGAGAAATTCGAAACAATCCAGTTCGTCGGCCAGTTCTACTGAGAAAATTGCCCCGTATTTCCTGAACAGATTCCCCGCTCTCTGGTGTTGAGGGTGGGAATTGAGTCCGGGGTAGAAGGTTTTTTTAATTCCCGGGTGCGATTCGCAAAATTTTGCAAGCGCCAGTGCATTGTCGCACGCCCGGTCCAGTCGTAGCGGGAGCGTTTCAGATCCCACGGCCAGGTGATGAGCTGCTTCTGGACCGAGCGTACCGCCCATATCTCGCAGCCCTTTTTTCTTGATCTGCGTGATACCCCACATCGAGTAATCATCGGATTTATAGGTGTCGAGGATATTGGGGTAGCTTTCCCAGTTGAAGCAGCCCGTGTCCGTAACGGTGCCCCCAAGCGCATTGCCATGCCCCCCAATGTACTTGGTCAGCGCATTAACGGATAAACTCGCGTTCACCGAGCGCGGGAGGAAGAGATGCGGCGAGGTCATTGTGTTATCCACCACATATAGGATCGAGTGACTGCTGCAGAGCTTTCCGATGGCTTCAAGGTCTGCCACCTGAGTTGCCGGGTTCGCGATGGTTTCGACAAATACGATTCGGGTGTTGTCCTTTACAGCGGCGGCCACATTTGACACATCAGTGGCATCGACAAAACTGACCTCAATGCCGAATCGTTCCAGAGTGGTGAAGAAGCTGTTCGTGTTGCCGAACAAAAAGGCGCTTGCGATAAGATGGTCACCTGATTTCAAAAGGGTAAGCATCGTCGAGGTAATTGCTGCCATTCCGGTAGCGAACGCAACGCTGGCTCTGCCGTGCTCCATTTTTGTGATGCGCTTCTGCAGCGCCGTCACAGTGGGATTTAACTGTCGACCGTAGTTGTATCCATCGCGTTTGCCCTGAAACACCTCGGCCAGATGGCGCGCATCCTCATAACCGTAGGCAACCGATGGATGGATGGCTTTATGAAGGACACCATGCTCCGGAGAGTCTTCGCGATCAGAATGTAGGTTCGTGGTGAAAAAGCCTTTTTTTGGCATGGCGGCTTTGGCTCTGATGAAAAAAGTACTGTGTGGTTAAATTGCCCGCGGTTTATACAACAGCATTGCCGGTATTGGAAGTTCCCTTTTCACTGGTTGTCCAGCGAAGATTGGCAACTCAGGCAAAGAGCCGACTCAGGCTGCGCCTTAAGTCTTCTGTATCCGATAGGTTCCTCGCATTTGCGGCAACAGCCAAACTCTTGCGTGTCAAAGCGCTTTAGTGCATTCGCCACTTTTTGCAGAGTGGTCGATGTGTGTTTGTGGGCTGAAGCGGCGACTCCTTGTTGCTGCATTGCATCCATTCTTGAGACTCTGCCCTGCAGGGTTTGATCGAGTGCGACGGGTTTCAGGGCGTCGCGAGATTCACTGAGCTGTGATTCAAGCTTTTCCCGTTTGTGCAACAACAAGTCGAACAGTTCTTTGATTTGTGCTGATGTTAGTTCTGCTTCGGCCGGCATTAAATCGTCAACTTATTGCTGATTGGCAAAAAACGGGCGCTCGGCAATCATCGTCTGAATTTCACGCAAGCGTTGTGCAAATTCAGTGCTGCTGCGATCTCGGTACTGATCTGAAAAAGCGGCTTCGGTCATGCCATCCCGGTTATTTCCCACGACAGGCATGTATTCGGCGTCGTCTGAAAGGGCAATAACTCGGCGCTGAAATTCCAATGCGGATGCGTCACTCTTCGTCGCGAATTCTGCCAGAGCGACCCCGACAGAATTCGCGGTCAAATCTGAAAAACTGAAGCCCGTCCTGTAACGGGCATCGTAGGCTTCCTTTGTGGTTGAGAGCAGTTGTGCCAATTCCGCGCCGGCCGAAGAAGAAATGGCGGCGATGCTTGCAACGTGTTGGGCCAGATCTTCACGTTGCTGCAGGCGCACCTCTACCGGTCTGGGGTTTGCGAGCACTTGGGCGTTTTTAATGCCCATTGTGTAAGCGATGTCCTCTCCGTTTAAGTAAACGGAGAGCGCCTGAAAAGCGGCTCGATTTTCTGCGACAGGGTTTCTGGACACGGCGCTTTCTTCCCTGACCGCTGAGAACAGCGGAATCAGCAGGGTGTGCATCGGCACTGCGCGAATGTCAGTCGGAACGGCTGCGACGGTGTTGCTTATCTGGGTATGGTAGTAAGCAATGCGTCTGCGGTCGTCGTCAGAGACGAACAGTTGCCGAATCTGGTTGCTTAGCCCGGCAATCTGCTCCGGCTGCCACTGAATGTCAAAGCTCACCGCCGCGGGTGAAATTTGCAAGTTACTGACCTGATCGGTGAGTTCTGCCAGTCCTGTTCTGGCTGGATTGGCAACCACCAGATTCGTAACCACGAGATCCAGGAACGGATCGAGCAGGCCAGCTGGCACCGACAGTTTGCCCAGCGTAAGTTGCTGGAGCCTCAAGCGTCCTTGGTCGAGGCCCAGAGTGCTCTCGATATTGATGAAAAAACGGGATGGGAAGTCAATCAGACCAATGTTCGCATTTACGTGGAGTTGTTCATTAAACAACTCTATCCGGGCAGCCCATGGATGCGAAGCTGTCAGCAACTGTGCGCTGTAGCGCAGCAGTAGGTTAAGTTCTTCGGTATCCAGGGTGATTGATTTTTGGCTGGCGCGGGAGGTCGACGCAGGTGCGTTCTCCAGCAAAATTTCCTCGAGCTGACTGAATTCAGAGGGAGACAGCGCTGGCAAGGGTGCCAAGGAGGGCTCAGAGTCAAGCGAAAGGAGAAGCAGCACGACCGGCAGACTGAACAATAAGACCAAGGGGGGCATCAGAGCCATGCGAAGGGCGGTGAGTTTTGCCATTTTTGACTACATCCCGGAATACACTGTGGAATTAATCCTGAGAACCTTGGGACAACTGGGTTTATGCCGATATCGGGGTGTTACGTTCAGAGCGGTCAGTTTACTGTCTCTGGGGGCATTTTTCGAAAGAAAACTGGCAAAAATCTCTGGAATCTAAAAATTTTATTCAGTAAAAAATTCATAAATCCGCAGCATGGCGTTAGTATCTGGACTCATACCCCAAACGGTTTCCTCGAATAACTCAGATCAGCAAAGATTCAAAGCAAGGAGTGGTGAATGGACAGTAGTCAAAAGAGCGGTTCAGGTCTAAGTCGCCTGGCTCACGGACGCCCCTTAGTTTTCGGAGTCTTACTGTCAGTGCTTGCTGCCTGCGGCTCGCAGTCTGCACGCGAAGCAGCGCTCGCTGAGGCCGAAGTGGCTGATATGGCGGCTGAGCAGGCAGCCGCAAGGGAGGCTGCCGAGGTCGAGAGGCAACGGGCAGAGGCCGAGGAGCGCCGGCGACTGGCAGAAGCTGAGGAAAGGGAACGTCGTCGTCTGGCGCAGGAAAGACAGGCAGCGGAAGCGGAAGCCCGTGCCGAGGCCCAACGGTTGGCCCGTGAGCAGGCGGAACGCGCCGCGCGCGAGCGCCGGGCTGCAATGGCAGTGGCCCGCGCTGAGCGGCAAGAAAAAATGGACCGGATTGCAGCACTCGAGCAGCAGATTGCTGACATTCAGGCCGAGATTGATTCGGATTCTGAGCAAGCGCTGATCATGCAGCAAGCGATAGCAGCAGCCGAAGAATTGCTGGCGGCACTGACTGCTGATGTCGCAAAATACGAGCTGACCGATGAGTCCGGTAACACGCTTGAACCGCTGTCCAAAGACCTGATCGCCGAGCTGGAAGCGCGGAAGGATGAGCTTGTCGAGCGGGCGCGGGGACTCTGAGTCTTTTAGCTGATGAACGATAATGTCCTGGACTTCCAAACCCGCAAATCGTCTCATGTTGAAAAGCGAAAAGAAGCTCGTATCGATGCCCTGAGGCAGTCCTTCCGGGAGGCCAGGGGCGAATCCAAACCCGAAGTGTCCAAAAACAAGCAAAAGCGAAGCCGCAAAAAACCCCGATAGATGACCGTCAAATCTGCGCCCGACCGGTGTGCAGACGACCCATTACTCAAGCCCGAATTACCAGCCCTGGCGCGACTTGCAGCCTTTGTTTGTCACCGGCGTTGTGGTACAGTTCGCGCCTTTGATTTTTCTACTAAAACGGGGAGAGACACGTAGATGTCGGGGATCACGATAACAGTCACCACGGTGCTGTCGCTACTGGGCTTGGGAATCGCATTCTATTACATGCGAAAGGTCACATCTGTGCCAGTGGATATGGGCCTGGATGAGAAGGACGGCGAGCGCCTCAGGTTCATCCATGGTGCAATCGCTGATGGTGCTATGGCCTTTCTAAAGCAGGAATATAAGTTCCTCGCGATCTTTATGGTGGTGTTTGCCGCAATTATTGCCATCTTGATTGACGACTCCCACACGCCGGATTACCGCGAGGGGATTTATACCGCGATCGCATTTCTGTTCGGGGCAGCAATCTCTATTGCGTCCGGCTATATCGGCATGATGGTCGCCACACAAGGCAATGCACGAACAACCGTTGCTGCTACAAAGAATATCTCCGAAGCTTTCGACATGGCGATCAACGCGGGCGCCGTAATGGGTTTCGCACTGGTGGGCCTCGCCGCGCTTGGGCTGGTGATTATTTACGTGGTGATGAGTTCCCTGCTGTCGGGATTGGGGCCTGAAAATAACCACATCCTGATGGAAGTAATTGCGGGCTTTGGCCTTGGTGGCTCGACTATTGCGCTGTTCGCGCGGGTTGGTGGAGGTATTTTCACCAAGGCCGCTGACGTCGGTGCGGATCTGGTTGGTAAGGTTGAGAAGGGCATTCCTGAAGATGATCCCCGCAACCCTGCCGTGATTGCCGACAATGTGGGTGATAACGTCGGAGACGTTGCCGGCATGGGCGCTGACCTGTTTGGTTCCTGCGCTGAGTCTACTTGTGCAGCGATGGTAATCAGTGCCGTGGTCTTCGCCGCCGATCCCAATGCGCTGCTTTATCCGATTCTGATCACGGCTGTTGGAATTCCGGTGAGTTTGGTGACAAAACTGCTCATTGGAGTCAAGACTGAAGAAGATGTTGCCCCAGCACTGCGGAAGCTGTTGATCATATCCAGTGTTCTGATGGCGATAGTGATGTTTTTCTTCACCATGGCCTTGGTGCCTGAATTTTTTGAGCTCAACGGTGAGCAATACACCAATTTGGGTGTTTACTGGTGTTTCCTGTCTGGACTCATTGCCGGGCTGGCGGTCGGTCTTCTGACTGATTACTACACCTCGGACAATTACACGCCGGTTCAGGAGCTGGCCGGATCCTGTGAGACAGGTGTGGCCACCAACATCATTTTCGGCTTATCGCTGGGTTATAAGAGTACGGTCTATCCGTACCTCTGCATCGCGGCCAGTATCTTCATTTCCTGGGGGCTTGCCGGCATGTATGGTGTGGCGATTGCCTCTCTGGGGATGTTGGGTACGCTGGTGATTGCCTTGATGATCGATGCTTATGGCCCGGTCGCTGACAATGCCGGTGGGATCGCCGAGATGGTCGGCCTCGAGAGCGCGGTCAGAGAGCGCACCGATATTCTGGACTCAGCAGGCAATACTACAGCGGCGATAGGGAAGGGATTTGCCATCGGCGCGGCCATTCTCACTTCACTGGCCTTGTTTGCCGCTTTCATTACAGCGGCATCAAACCTCCAGGGCGAGCCGATTACCATGAGTCTCCTTGATCCGTTGGTCTATACGAGCGTGTTCGTCGGTGCGGTTCTGCCTTTCCTGTTCATGGCGATGACCATGCGTTCAGTGGGTGACGCTGCGTTTGAGATGATTGAAGAAGTGCGCCGCCAATTCCGCGAAATCCCGGGTATAATGGAAGGTACGGCTACGCCCGACTATGCGCAGTGTGTCGCGATCTCGACCAACGCCGCCCTGAGGGAGATGATTGCGCCCGGCGTGCTGATCATGGGTTCTCCTCTTGTTGCAGGCTTCCTGTTTGGCGTTGAGGCTGTGGCCGGAATTCTGGTCGGTTCTCTGGTTGTGGGTGGCGTGCTGGCGATCTCAGCTTCTAATAGCGGCGGTGCGTGGGACAACGCCAAAAAGTATATCGAAGCGGGCAACCACGGTGGCAAGGGTTCGGAAGAGCACAAAGCTGCTGTGGTCGGAGACACTGTGGGTGATCCTCTCAAAGACACATCCGGACCATCGCTCAACATCCTGATTAAGCTGTCAGCGATTCTGAGCCTGGTTTTCGCGCCTTTCTTTGTACAATACGGCGGTATCCTGCTGGGTTAATCACAGCCAGGGCCCAAGCGATCAGTTGTAGCATGTAGGGCAACGGTTCTTGGAAAAAAAGGGGGCGCAAGCCCCCTCATTTTTTTACTCCAAATTCAGTCTTGCCGCGTCTCGAAGTGGTACAGAATCCATCCCTCTTCGGTTCTCCTCACGCCACGAGAATCTCCTGACGTTTCCCGCCAACGCGTTCGGATTGTTTCGACACACTGGTAGATTCTGAAAGAATCGGTGTTCTCTATAATCAGGTTTCTGACCGACGGATTGAGCGTATAGTTGGACACCTCAACCAGTCTCCAGTTGCTGTCCATCGTGCGCTGGATGCACTCATTGTCCGAAAGCAGATCTGTATAGCGGAACTCGGCTTCAGCGTAGCGTCCGGCAGGAACAGTAAGCCCGACCCTGAGGAGGATATCGTCATCAGCAGCTTCTGGTTTTTTGAGAAATCTGACCTCCTCCAGCACCACACCTTTGCTGCTCTTATTACTGACCACCAGACGTAATCCATCATCCGTATTTTCGCCCCATGCTGCAGAATAGAACGCAAATTTCAGTTCGCCCTCATCTCGAAGTTCCGCTGAAAACGCGGGCGCTGCGAAAAGAATTAGCAGAAAGCTCAGTGGTCTCATTCGATTGATTCTATCGAGCCTGATCACTTCGTGTCATGACTATTTTATTTTTCGCGGCTAATCACTGATAATTCTCGCGTGGCGAGTTCGCAGTCTTAGTTTTACTAACAGAAGGACCATTGGTGAAAAAGCTTCCGCAAATCAAGCATATTGTCTGTGTCGCATCAGGCAAGGGTGGCGTTGGAAAATCGACTACCGCGGTCAATCTTGCGGTCGCTCTGCGGCAACTAGGTTGCACCGTAGGGTTGCTTGACGCTGATATTTATGGGCCCAGTGTCCCTTTGATGATGGGTATCGCCCCTGGTACACGCCCTGAAGTCCGGGAGCAACGATTGTTGGTGCCCATCGAAGCGCATGGAGTTGAATGTATGTCGATAGGGGTGCTGGTGGATGCCAAGGCTGCCATGGTGTGGCGCGCCCCAATGGTGATTTCGGCGTTCAATCAGATTCTCACAGATACGGCCTGGTCTGAGTTGGATTTCCTGATTGTTGATATGCCGCCCGGCACGGGCGATATACAACTGAGTCTAGCTCAGTCTGTAGAGGTAACTGGCGCGGTCATCGTCACGACACCGCAAGATGTGGCGCTGGCCGACGCCCGAAAAGGTATCGAGATGTTTCAGAAGGTTGGCGTCCCCATTCTAGGCATTGTTGAAAATATGGCGATGCATGTCTGCTCGCAGTGCGGGCACAGCGAGGCGATCTTCGGTTCTGAAGGAGGCAGTCGCCTGGCAGCGGAATACGGTGGAGAAGTCATTGGAAGACTCCCGCTTGACATTCGAATCAGAGAAAAAACCGACGGTGGTGATCCTATGGTAGCATCAACTACAGACTCGGCAGTTGCCAGGGCCTATGCAGAGCTTGCTGAAAACGTGGGTTCTGCCGCAGCGCACGTCGACGCACTTCGGGCAGAAGCGCCAAAAATTTCGATCAGCGATGACTGACAGGACACAGAAGACTGAGCCGGGAGTGGTTACAGCGTAATCACAAGCGCCGAGGCAGCCTGTTATCAGCAGCTTTGATTCAACAATAAAAACGACAGGGGACTTTCGTGGACGCAGTGAATAACTTTTTAATATATATCGATGGTTTCCTGGGCAGCGCGATCTGGTTCCCGACGTTTTTGCTGGCAACCGGTATCTTTTTCACGTTATACCTCGGGTTCCCGCAGATTCGTTACTTCAGGCATGCGATCGGTGTCACCACGGGAAAATTTGACAAGGAAGGGGCGAAGGGCGACACCTCCCACTTCCAAGCCCTTGCGACCGCGCTCTCGGGCACTGTCGGTACCGGCAACATCGGCGGCGTAGCTCTTGCTTTGCACCTTGGCGGTCCCGCCGCCTTGTTTTGGATGTGGATGACCGCTTTCTTTGGGATGACCAGCAAATTCGTCGAGGTCACACTGTCGCATAAGTACAGGAATGAAACTGCAGACGGCACAATGGCTGGCGGCCCCATGTATTACATGGAGAAGGGTCTCAATGCGAAATGGTTAGCGGTTGTGTTCGCTGTTGCCACAGTATTGAGCTCATTCGGAACTGGCAATCTTCCGCAGATCAACAGTATTGCTTCAGGGCTGGAGAGCACGTTTGATCTCGATCCCCTCATTACGGCAAGCGTGCTTTCAGTCCTTCTCGCTCTGGTAATCATTGGCGGAATAACCCGTATCGCAAAGGTCGCTGCAGCGATAGTGCCCACAATGGCAATGATTTATCTGATCGGAGCATTCGCCGTCATCATCCCGAATATCGGCAACATCATTCCTTCATTTTTATCAATTTTCAGTAATGCCTTTTCCGGCTCAGCCGCTGCGGGCGGGTTCCTCGGTGCGTCATTTGCGTATGCATTCGACCGGGGTGTAAATCGCGGGCTGTATTCCAATGAGGCGGGTCAAGGGTCAGCCCCGATTGCGCATGCCGCAGCGCGCACTGATGAGCCTGCGGATGAGGGCATGGTGTCCATTCTTGAGCCGTTTATTGACACGATCGTGATTTGCACGATTACCGGATTGGTGATTCTCTCTTCCGGTGTCTGGATGGAAAAGTTCGAAAACGAATTTCAGCGGGCAGACATGAGCTTTGTTACCGGCACCTATACTGAGGCTGACGCCGATGATGTCGCCAGCTTATTTTCCTACCTAAGTGGCGAGGAATCCGATACCCGAAGTTATAGCGGTCAAATTGAACTGATCAATGGTTTGCCTCAGAACAACGAGGCGTTCACGCTGATTGCTGCCCGTTCACTGGCAGAGAATACACGTTACTCACATGAGGGTGAGCTTATCACCGGCACCCTGAATGTGTTTGATGGGCAGCTGGAGGATTTGACTGTCGTTGTCACCGGAGATTCGCTTCTGCATTCAGTGCCGCTCACCACTCAGGCATTCACCAAGGGTCTGTTTGGACAGTATGGCCAATACATCGTCTCCATCGGATTGATGTTGTTTGCATTTTCCACAGCGATTGCCTGGTCCTACTATGGGGATCGCGCCATGACTTATCTGTTCGGTACGAGATCCGTTCTGCCTTATCGAATTGTCTATGTGGTCGGATTTTTCACCGCTGCGCTTGCAGACACAACGATTGTCTGGAACATCTCCCTAATTACCATTGTGCTTATGACCGTGCCGAATCTGGTCGGTATTCTGCTAATGCACAAGGAAATGAAATCCACGGTGGCAGAGTACTGGGAGAGAGCGAACAGAAGCTGAAGCTGCTTGCTGAGCGACTAGCGCTTGATGGCTTCTCCGGGAAGTCTGATGTCTTCAACGATGGCCTGCACGTCTTCGGGCGGCTCCGGTGTAAAGGAGGCCACCAGCCAGGCGACTGCGAGATTGATCAGAGTTCCGAACGTGCCGATGCCCTCCGGTGAGATTCCCAGCAGCCAGCCCTGTGCATTATCCATTGCGGGGTTCAGGCTCTTAAAGTAGATGATATACCCGGCAGTGAACAGAAAACCGGCTATCATGCCGGCAATGGCCCCCTGTTTGTTCATGCTTTTTTGGAAAATACCCAGGACAATCGCTGGAAAAAATGACGCGGCAGCCAGCCCGAATGCGTAGGCCACCACCTGGGCGACATAGGCGGGCGGATTGATCCCCACATAGCCGGCGACCAGCACCGCAATAAATATTGCCATACGGGCATAGAGCAACTCCTGCTTTTCCGAGATGTCTGGCATAAAGCTACGCTTCATCAAGTCATGAGCCACAGAGGTTGAAATCACCAGGAGTAATCCGGCTGCGGTGGACAGCGCAGCAGCGAGGGCTCCTGCCGCTACCAACGCCACGACCCAGTTCGGCAAGTTGGCGATTTCAGGGTTGGCCAGCACCATGATATCCCGATTCACTTCGAGTTCATTTGTCTCGGGATCTCCGACATACTGAATGCGGCCGTCACCATTCTTGTCGTTGAATGAGATCAGGTTGGTGGTCTCCCATTTGCTGAACCACTCCGGCATAGCTGTGTATTCTGCATTGTTAACGGTGTTGATTAAGTTGGTACGAGCAAATGCGGCAACAGCGGGCGCAGTCGTGTAGAGAATTGCGATGAAAATAAGTGCAAAACCTGCTGACCTTCGTGCGTCTCGGACATTAGGCACGGTAAAGAAGCGGATGATTACATGAGGTAAACCAGCGGTGCCGAACATCAGTGCGGCAGTGATAAAGAACACATCCTGCGTACTGCGTTGTCCCTCTGTGTAGACGGCGAAGCCCAGTTCCTGACTTATTCCGTCCAGTCTGTCCAGCAAGTAGCCACCGCCAAAAGCTTCTGTCAATTCGGCACCGAATCCTATTTGTGGAATGGGAATGCCCGTCATCAGGATGGAAATAAAAATTGCCGGCACCATGAAAGCGAAGATCAGTACGCAGTATTGCGCTACCTGGGTGTAAGTAATCCCCTTCATTCCTCCGAGAACCGCGTAGAAGAAAACGATTGCCATGCCGATGATGACGCCTGCGGTGATATCGACCTCAAGAAACCTTGAGAAGACGATTCCGGCACCCTGCATCTGACCGCACGCGTAGACAAATGACACCGAAATGGCGCAAAAAACCGCGATCAGTCTGGCCGTTCTTGAATAGTAACGATCCCCTATGAAGTCAGGGACAGTGAATTTGCCAAATTTCCTGAGATAGGGTGCGAGCAGCAGGGCGAGCAAGACATACCCTCCTGTCCAGCCCATCAGATAAAACGTGCCGTCTCTGCCAAGAAAGGAAATCAGCCCGGCCATGGAAATAAAAGAGGCTGCGGACATCCAGTCTGCAGCGGTTGCCATGCCATTAGCCAGTGGCGGTACACCGCCGCCTGCGACGTAGAAATCAATGGTCGAGCCGGCACGGGACCAGACTGCTATGCCGATATACAGCCCGAATGTCAGAAAGACAAAAATAAACGTCCAGATCTGTACGCTCATTGCGCTTCCTCCCCGTTTTCGGCGGTTTTGACTTCATCTTGATTCAGATTATAGGCGTCGTCGAGTTTATCCATCAGGTAGATGTACACATAGACAAGAATGACAAAGACAAAGATCGCGCCCTGCTGCGCAATCCAGAATCCCAATTTGAAGCCGCCAATCCGGATGTCATCTAAAGTGTCCACCAGCAAGATGCCGCAACCGAAAGAGATAAAGAACCAAACTCCCAGAAGAGACAAGACGATTCTGATGTTAGATTTCCAGTACTCGAGGGCATTCTTGTCGGACATTGAGACCACCTTGTTGTTATTGTTTGTGCTCAGGGTGCGCAGATCGTTCCGTGTCGGGAATAGAGCCTTGTGACACAGCTGGCTAAAATACGTCTCCAGAGTGTCATTCGGCTAGAGCGAAGCGTCTGCTTCTTCGCCGGATGGTACCACCTTCCTCACAGAACGGGCCAGCAGGACCGGCGTTTAACGGGCTCACAGATACTCTGAGACATAAGCATGCAGTTGCTGCCGTATTTTGTTCAGTTCGGCAGTTTCCTTGGCTTTGCTGGCATTGCGCTGCAGTTGCCTGAGTTTCTGGCGATCAAGGGCAGGGGCCAGATGCAGGAGGGATTCAACGACGGATGTGTCTTCTCTTAACACGCTTTCTGTCCAGATTTCCGCCGGGGTAAGTTCTCGCTGAGACGGGGCGGGCGCCTCCAGAGCTTGAAGTTGCTTCTCAATAGCCGGTTGATCGATGTCCCGCATCAGTCTTCCAATAAATTGCAATTGTCGGCGGCGGGCAAGATGACTCGTCGGCAGACGATGGAATTCCTCAATCGCCTCAAGTAGTGCTTCCGGAAGTTCGAGTGCCCTGAGTTGTCTCGTGACCAGCCGGGCCAGTCTTTCCCCCAGTGCCTGTTGAGCGTGCGCGGTCCGTTTGAGCTCTGATTTACTCGGCCCGGCTTTTTGGTTTGTGTCGTTATCGATCATGATTCATAGATAGAAGGACTGGGCGAGGCCCAGGAATGCAAAGAATCCGATAGTGTCAGTGACTGTAGTCAATGCCACCGAACCCGCCAGGGCTGGGTCAATATCCAGTCGTTTCAGTATAAGAGGCAAATAAGCGCCAGCCAGTGCCGCAGTGACCAGATTGATCATCATGGCTGCGGCAATGATGTAGCTCAGCTGTAAGTCCTGATACCAGAGGAATGCGACCACTGAAATAACCAGCGCCCACAGCGCGCCGTTTATCCCTGCAACGCCCAGTTCTCTCGCCAGAAGCCAGCGAGAATTTGCGGAGCTGATGTGTCCAAGTGCCAACCCGCGGATCACCAGAGTTAATGTCTGTGTTCCGGCGACTCCGCCCATATTTGCGACGATGGGCATGAGTACCGCCAGGTAGACGACCTGATCAAGCGTGTCCTGAAAAAGGAAAATAACCAGCGAAGCAAGAACCGCGGTGAACAGATTTACACCGAGCCATAAGGCACGCCTTCTGGCTGTTTTCACCACAGGTGCGAAGGTGTCATCCTCTTCGTCCAGGCCGGCCATACTCATCAGGGAATGCTCACTGCTGTCCCGGATTACATCTACCACATCGTCAATTGTGATCCTTCCCAGCAACTTACCGTCATGGCCAACGACGGGTGCCGAAACCCAATCATGCTGTTCGAACAATTGCGCAACCTGAGTGGCCTCCATGTCGACCGGTATCGCCTCGACCTCAGAATTCATGACATCCCTGACTGAGGTGTTCGGATCTGATACTAAAATTTCGCGCAGGGGGAGAATTCCTAGAAATTCATCTTCCCTATTGACCACTAAGATATTGTCAGTCATTTCTGGAATCGAGTCGTGTCGCCGTAGATAGCGAAGAACCAGTTCAACAGTGTGATTTCGCCTCACCGTTATGGTGTCCAGGCTCATCAGGCCGCCTGCGGTGTCCTCGTCGTATGAAAGAATTGTCTCAACGCGCTGTCGATCTTGCTGATCCATTGCCTGCAGGACTTCAGTTGCGAGCTGCTGGGGAAGCTGCTGCAGGATGTCGGCAAGGTCGTCATCTTGCAGCCCCTCGGTGAGCTGGGCGACCTCTTCTGCGTTTAATTCACTCAGTATGTCATTCTGCAGATCTTCATGAAGGTACTGGATGACTTCACCTTCCGAATCCTTGTCGATTAGTTGCCAGAGTACTCGTCGGGTTTTTGGCGGTGACGATTCAAGAAGGTGCGCAATTCCCGCCGTAGGCAGGGTTTTGATCATCTGTCGAACCTGGTAGAGCGATCCGCTGTCGATCGCTTGATTCAGCTCAAGCACATGATCTTTTTGGAATTGCGATTCTTTGAGCTGGGGCATGTCTCACTCCACGGACCATCAGGTGGCCCTGCCCAGTTTCTGATCTAGATTTCGCGGGGTCATCACCTGATCAGGTGATGACTGGACCACCATGGATGGGTTCCTAGGAGAGTTATGTTACAGCTATTTCACAGTTTTTAGAATTGGTGCGAGAAAAAAGGCACCTTTCCTAGAGCCGAATTACTCAGACTCACCGAACCGCTCGTTGACTAGGTCGGCAACCGCTTTCAAACCTTCCTGTTGGTCTGGACCGTCTGCCCGTACGGTCAGTGTGGTGCCCTTCACCGCGGCCAACATCATCAGCGACAGGATACTCTTGCCGTCAACCTTTTTTTCATGACCGATCTGAATGTCGCTTGCGAACCCAGAACAAACATTGGCCAGTTTGGCAGCGGCCCTGGCGTGCAGTCCTGCTTTGTTAATGATGGTCACTTTCGTTTCGAGCATAGAGGGCTCACTTTCCCAGTTCGCGGTGTCTTACCTGTACATTGGTGAGTTTTTCAGCGAATGCCTGTGAAAGGCGCTCGCATAAATATACTGATCTGTGCTGACCACCGGTGCAGCCCACGGCTATAGTGATGTAGCTGCGGTTGTTCGCTTCAAAGTTGGGCAACCATTTAACAAGGAAACTAGAAATATCCGCAAGCATCTCCGTGACTTCGGCATCAGCTCCAAGAAAATCGGCGACCGGCTTATCGAGGCCCGTTAACGATCTCAGCGTGGCATCCCAGTAAGGGTTAGGCAAGCAGCGTGCGTCGTAAACAATGTCCGCATCCACAGGGACGCCATGTTTAAAGCCGAAGGATTGGAACAGCAGCGCTGTGGCGCTGTTTTGGTTCTCTAAGAACTGCTCTTTCACAGTCTGTCGAAGGGTTTGTAATGACATGTTACTGGTGTCGATGGTCAGGCTTGCCAGCAGAGAAATGTGTTCAAGCAGATCTGACTCGAAGTTGATTGCTTCCCTGAGACCAATCGTTTCGGTAGACAGAGGATGCTTGCGGCGGCTTTCATTGAACCTGCGCAACAATGTCTGGCTGTTGGCATCCAGAAACAAAATTTGCGTTGTTATCTGGGTATTTTCCAGCTTTTGGAGTATTTCAGGGACCTTCTCCAGATCTTCAGAGACATTCCGGGCGTCGATAGAAACGGCCACTAGCGGCAAATCATTGTCATCTGCGCTGATGCGGTTCGCTAATGCTGGCAGCAAACTTGCCGGAAGGTTATCGATGCAATAGTACCCGTGATCTTCGAGCACGTGGAGAACGGTGCTCTTGCCTGAGCCGGATCTACCGCTGATTATCGTGAGCTGCATCGGGGTAATTTCAGTTGATCAATAGTGTTTGGCTAATAAGTTACGGCAATGTTGTACAGATCTTCGTCGCTAAGTGTTTGTCGTAAGGTAAAACACAGATCCTGATCGCTCAGCAGCTCTGCGAGTTTTGCGAGTGCGCTTACGTGTTCGTCTGACTTCTGCTCCGGAACTATGAGGACGAAAAGTATGTCTACCGGTTTTCCGTCAATGGCATCGTATTCTATCGGCTCTTCCAGCGTTATCAATGATCCTATGATTTTGGTGCAATTTGCTACACGGCAATGCGGAATCGCAATACCGTTGCCAAGCCCGGTGCTGCCCAGTTGTTCTCTGGCCATAAGCGAGTCGTACATTGGCTCAGGCTCGAGTCCTTCGAATTGATCGCAGATCAGCTCACTGATGTTCGTGAGGATCCGCCGCTTGCTGTGCCAGGGAACTTTGCAGAAGCAACGCTGGGGTAAAAGTATGTCTTCAAGTTGCATGTTCTTAGTATTTGAATTGACCGGGTGTTGACTTCTGGAAACAGGAGTTTTCAGTATGAAAGTCTTTTTCTCTCGTTGGACGGAGGAATAGACAGTGATTCACGATATTTGGCGATCGTGCGCCGTGCCACGTTGATTCCTTTTTCTTCCAGCAGTTCCGTGATTTTGCTGTCACTCAGTGGTTTTCGCGCATTTTCGGCAGCAATGAGCTTTTTGACGATTGCCCGAATAGCGGTTGAGGAGCATTCGCCACCGCCTTTGGTAGAGACGTGGCTTGAGAAGAAATATTTAAGCTCGAAAATTCCTCTCGGCGTATGCATATATTTTTGCGTCGTGACCCGAGATATTGTCGATTCGTGCATGCTTACGGCCTCGGCAATGTCGTGCAATACCAGCGGTTTCATGGCTTCATCACCATATTCCAGAAATCCTCTCTGATGCTCGACTATGCGAGTCGCCACTTTCATCAAGGTTTCATTCCGGCTCTGCAGGCTTTTCAGAAACCAGCGCGCTTCCTGTAAGTTATCGCGCAGGAAGGTGTTGTCAGAACTCGTATCAGCGCGTTTAACCAGCGAGGCATAGCTGCTGTTTATGCGTATTCTTGGTGCTGTTTCAGGGTTCAGTTCTACTTTCCATTTGCCTGACTCGGCATCCTTGGTGACGATGACATCGGGTACCACATAGTTTGTGGATGGCGGGGCGATGTTCGCGCCGGGTCTCGGATCAAGACTCTCGATCACGGCAATGGTCTCTGCGAGCTCCGCTTCTTTAAGCTTTGTCTTTCGCATTAACAGGGCATAGTCGCGATGTCCAAGCAGCACGATATGGTCACGAACGATCACTCTGGCGTTTTCGATGAGTTTGGGCGGATGGTTTTCCCCCAAATGGTCGAGCTGAATCAGCAGACATTCAGAAAGGTTCCGGTATCCGACCCCGACGGGGTCAAATTGCTGAATGCGGTGCAGAACCGCCACCACTTCATCAAGCTCTATTTCCAGTGCGGGGTCGAATCCGGCCAGTATGGATTCGAGATCGACCGTAAGCCAGCCATTGGGATCTATGGCGTCTATAATCACCATCGCGATGGCTTCGTCAGATTCTGACATCGGAGTCAGGTTCAGCTGCCAGAGCAGGTGATCCTGGAGCGTCTCTTCTACCGAGTTGCGGGATTCAAAATCAAAGTCGTCCGCCTCAAAATTCTGGCTCGGGGGCGGTGAATTGGTGTAGATATCATCCCAATTGCTGTCTACCTTCAGGTCTTTTGGAATCTCGTTCTGCCAGTAATCTTCGTCCGGATTGTCCAGGGTATTGCTGTCTAGGCTGTCTGCTGCCTGAGAGGCAGGCCCGCTGTCTGTGTCAGTCTCTTTGGCAGGATTCTCGTCGTCCTCTATACCGTCAATCAGTTCCAGCATGGGATTGGACTCAAGCGCCTGATGAATCTCTTGTTGCAGATCGAGAGTCGACAGCTGGAGTAATTTAATCGCTTGCTGCAACTGTGGCGTCATCGCCAGTTGCTGGCCTAACTTGAGTTGAAGCGATAGTTTCATGAGCTAAACTGCGTTCGTCGCTGCTCGGCAGGAGTCAGGTTTGCGATCAAAGATTGTAATTTTTCTAGGCTGGAGATTATAGCAAGAACCGTGCCTGGCTTGCATAGCTCGCCACGCAAATAAAGTGTGCAGGGTCAGAGCAGGGGGTTACGCCGCCGAAGTCGGGAGCATGTCGGAAAGAGGGTCGGGATGAGCTAAATCTTGAATTGCGAACCCAGGTAGACACTTCTGACTTTTTCGTTACTCAGAATTGCGTCAGCGTCCCCGTCAGCTATGACACGGCCTTCACTCACAATATAGGCCTTTTCACAAATATCGAGTGTTTCCCGGACATTGTGGTCAGTAAGCAGGATACCAATGCCTCGGTCTTTCAGCTGGTTGATAATGGTCTTGATATCGCTCACTGAGATCGGATCAACACCGGCGAATGGCTCATCTAGCAGAATGAACTTCGGGTCTGTGGCAAGTGTTCTGGCAATCTCAGTGCGTCTGCGCTCGCCGCCTGACAAACTCATGCCTTTGCTGTTTCTGATATGCTCGATGCTGAATTCTTCAAGCAACTGTTCAAGTTTTTCCTCTGTTTGTTCCCGGGTGAGTTCCTGTCGAGCCTGTAAAATCGCCAAGACATTTTCTTCGACGGTCAGATTACGAAAAATTGAGGATTCCTGTGGGAGATACGACAGCCCATGTCGGGCTCGATCGTGTATCGGAAGTTGGGTCACGTCTTTCTGGTCGAGCAGAACCCTGCCGCTGTCCGCTTGGATCAGACCAACGATCATGTAGAAACAGGTGGTTTTTCCGGCGCCATTCGGACCGAGCAAGCCGACGATCTGGCTCTGGCTGACCTCGATAGAGACATCTTTGACAACATCTCGACCTTTGAAGTTTTTTGCGAGGTTTTGCGCGCTTAACATGAGGGGTTACATGCCATTCTGAGAGGTCAGTGCTCCTTGGCAGGGGCCCACCGCTTCTCTTATCAGGTCTCGCTCGGTGACGTAGATAATTGAGGCGCAGTTCATGGTAGAACTTGGCGATTTTATGAATGCATTACCGATCATTTCGATGATCGTTTCCTCAGTCAATTCGTCATCATAAAAGATAAGGGTGTCGCTGTTCCCTGTCACTGGCTCAGCGCCGGTTTCACTTGCCTGCGTATAGTTGACCGGCGTGCCAAGCACGGTAACTCGCAACAGTTCTTGGGTGTCGAGCGTGTATTCGAAAATAGCCGAATTACCGGAAATATCGATGCCGTTTTGGGAGATTCTGACATTATCTTGCATCCTGAGTATGCGCCGATTGTTCTCAACAGTGACGAGCAGCTCGCCATCGGCGCTCCAGTTGACCGGACTCTGGCTTTGGGCCGCCATCAGGATTCCGGGGAGCAAAATCATGGCCGAGAAGAGTGAATACAACAGGTTGGGCGCGAGACTATTGTTCGGTGTCAGCATGATTTCCCTGCGACTCATAGTGTCCGGAGTTATTGGAATGAAATTGAATTTCGTCACGATTTAAGTCAGCGAACATTCCCTGTCCTGCATGGGTTATGCTGGCTGTTATCATGTGTACTGTGTCGCGGCTTTCCAGAAGCTCCCGGTTAGGGTCTATGTCGAGAAGTTGAGTTGACAGGACAGTAGAGTTGCCATAGTCATCTAGGCGGTGGACTTCGACGTCCCCGGAGAGCCGGATCGATTCCATCAGCCTGGCTGAGGCTTCAGTATTGCCGCCAACGAGGCCTGATTCGGCAACGATATTCCAGGTAGATACTCCGTTCTCAAAAAAGCGGACAAGCGGTTCCTCAAGAAGGGCAGACTGGTCTTTCAGGTGAAATTGCCTAGTAGCACGGAGCGTGTAGTCCACATCGCCATTGTTATTGTAAAAAACGGTATTGATTCCTTCACTGTAACCATCAAACGCGAGCTCCGGTGCAGCGCCGTCCTCCCCAGTTTCCTCTCCGGTCTGAGATAGATCGAGAGAAAAATAGTAGAGCACACTGACTACGCCGATAGTCGTCAGGTAGGTTAAAGGTCTGTGCATAGCTCGCGTCATCTTCACTTGAGATAGATAGGTTATCACGAAACGGAATTGAAACGCCTGGATGGAACTCTTGCCGCGGGGGAGGAAATTCAGGCGAGATAGTCTGCCTCGCTACCCCGCGCCTTAAGCAGAAAGTCGCAGACCTCTCTGACGGCCCCTCCGCCTGCGGGAAAGTCAGCAACGGCAGCCACGCGCTCGGTCACAAATGGGTGTCCCGAGGACACTGAGAAACTCAAACCCACCTGCTCCAGAACCGGCCAGTCCGGAAGATCGTCTCCGACATATGCCACCCGCTGAAGACCGACATTTTGTGCGGCGAGGATCGACTGTAAAGCCGCAGCTTTGTCTTCCTGCCCCTGAAGAACCAGAGTGATACCCAGATCCCGGCAACGATTTTCTACGATAGTTGAAGTCCTTCCGGTGATGATGCCGACCTGCAAGCCAGCTCTCAACAGCATTTTGATGCCGTGCCCATCAAGCGAGCAGAAAGCTTTGAGCTCCTCTCCTGAGCTTGAGAACAGCAGCTTGCCGTCTGTGAGCACTCCATCAACGTCCAATAATAAGACCGAAATCTGGGAGGCGAGAGCTCGGATTGTGCTTTCTTCTGTATTAAATCTCATGGGGCAGGTTTGGGAAAAGTGGGTCAGACAACGTTGGCTTGTAGCAAATCGTGCATTTTCAGAATGCCAGAGAGTCTGTGATCTGAATCAGTCACTATCAGAACATAGACCTGAGACTTTTGCATGATATTCGCAGCTTCTGCTGCGAGGGCGCTGGCGGTAATGTGTTTGAAGTTTGCCGACATGACATCGGCGACTCTGGTCGCGTGAAGATCTTTTCCTGCATCTAGGCAGCGCCGCAGATCTCCGTCGGTAAAGACGCCGATAATTTCCTCCGCCTCTACCACGGTAGTCATCCCGAAACCCTTGCGGCTCATTTCAACAAGTGCGTCAGCCAGGCTTGTTTGGGCAGTGACTCTGGGTATTGAGTCTCCGCTGTGCATGATGTCTTCTACTTTAACGAGTAGCTTCCGGCCCAGCCTTCCGCCGGGGTGGGAAATGGCGAAATCTTCCTCCGTGAACCCCCGAGCTTCGAGAAGAGCCATTGCCAGCGCATCACCCATCACCAAAGCAGCTGTTGTGCTTGAAGTGGGTGCCAGCCCCAGCGGACAGGCTTCCTCTTTTACGCCAACGTCAAGGACATAACGACATGCGTGTGCCAGCGGTGATTCTGTTGCACCGGTGAGACCAATCAAAGGAATACCTTTGCGCTTCAGGACGGGCAGAAGGGTCATGATCTCTTCGGTGGTACCGGAATTTGAGATTGCCACCACAACGTCTTGCTCGGTGATCATTCCCAAATCTCCGTGACCCGCCTCTGCTGGATGAACGAACACAGCGGGTGTGCCTGTGCTGGCCAGGGTCGCTGCGATCTTCCGGCCGACATGTCCGGATTTGCCGATACCCAGAATTGCTACCCGGCCCGGACTGCCCATGATGAGTTCACAGGCGCTCTCAAATGCAGAGTCAATCCGAGTTTTTAACTCCAGAATTGACTGGCTCTCAATGTCAATGGTCCGAAGGGCGCTGGAGCGCAGTTTGTTGTCTGTGGTCATAATGTGGGCTTACCGCGCATGGTATCTTAGATACCGGCGGTATGCTGAACCTGAAGGATCATCACGGTAAACCAGCCGCAGTAAATTAACAAGAACATTGCCCCGCTGAGTCTGCTGATCCTGTAATCGCCTTTGACGCTACGGTAGCAGAAATAAGCCAGCAGAAGCGTGAGGATAAGTACGCTGATAAAGTCCCGGTAAAAAAAATCTTTTTCAATGCTCCCCGGGCTAAGCAGCCCCGGAAAAGGCAGCACAACAAGCAAGTTCAGAATATTGGAACCTACAATATTTCCGATGGCAAGATCATGGTGTCCTTTCAGCACGCAGGTGATAGATGCAGCCAATTCAGGCAAGCTTGTCCCAAGCGCGATGACGGTGAGCCCGATAACAGCTGTAGAGACTTCGAGCCTAAGTGCAATCGAGCTGGCAGCCTGAACGAGTGCTTCGGCGCTGAGGATAAGAAGGGCCAGACCTAAAATCAGATAGGCCGCGGCTCGCCAGTAAGGCAATTCCTCAGCTTGCTGAACTTCGCTTTCTTCCCGACGCATGCGATTGCGAAACAATCGGTAACCGCAGTAGGCGGTGATCAGCATCAGTACAATGGCATCGAAGAATCCCACATACAGATCGGACAGCATGGCGCCCGTTGCCAGTGTTACCAGCAGGAGTGCTGGTATTTCCTTATTAATGAGTGACTTAGCGGGTTGCAGGGGGCTCACTATTGCTGCAACCCCCAACGCAACGCCGATATTGAAAAGATTTGAGCCGAGCGCGTTGCCGATGGCGAGTGCGGGCTTACCTTTCCACGCCGAGAATGCGGAAGAAAAAATCTCTGGGGCGGAGGTTCCGAATGCAACTATTGTTAGCCCAATCATCAACTGAGAGACGCCCAGATTGCGGGCCAGACCCGATGCGCCGAGGACAAATTTGTCTGCACCCCAGATCAGGCCGATAAAGCCGAGAACAATAAAAGCCGATTCTACGAGCATAAGACGAGGAGGGGCGGGAGTTAGGCCGAAAGTGATGGCCGCCAATTAGAAGGTGGTTTCCTGTGCTTTGCAAGTAATAATTTCTTGGCCTGTCTAAATCGGTTAAACTTGCATTTTCTTCGAATGGATCCGCTTTACAACGCAGTCGATACCAGCGTTAGGGCTTCGGTCGGCAGATCCCGTTGTATTAATAGTCAATCAGACTCAACAGACCAAGATTGATCCGGAAACAGTGACGAATACTGAGGGTTAAGCGAATGAACTTACTGAAAAAAACGGTGGCTGTCGTATTCTTCTCGGGACTGTTGGGGTCGGCAGCGTACAGCCAGGAACTGACGGCTGTGGAGACGGCTGAACTCGGAGTCCAGACGCTCCTGCAAACTGTTGTTGAATCGAAAGATTTCTTCCTGAGTGACAGGGAGCGGTATTTCAGTGCTATCGAAACGGTACTGTTATCCTTTGTCGATTTTGAAGCGGTAGCCGGCGTGGTTATGAGCCGATATGCGTCAGAGGCGACAGATCAGCAAACCGAGCGATTCGCCGGGATTCTCCGGACAACGCTGACTCGCTTTTATGGCGCCTCTCTGGTCTCTTATAACGGTGAAGAGCTGGTTTTTTTGCCGCCAAGTAACCCTAACGCCGATCCGCGAGCGGATACCGTTGTCGGAATGGAGTTGCAGGGTGATACGGCTTTGAGATTGCAGTATCAAATGTTCCTGAATGAAAACGATGAGTGGAAACTCAAGAATTTAAGCCTGGCCGGTATCAACCTTGGCCGTCAGTACTATACACAGTTCGCAGCGCTGATGGCGCAGCACAACAACAACATCGATGCAGTCTTGGATAACTGGAAGTAGTCGTGCTTGCAGGAATCTATGGGAGGAAGTATGGAGTCTTCACAGATCGTAGCCTTGCTCGAAGCAGCGTTCCCCGACTGCACAATCGCGGTAGAAGGTGGCGACGGAAAGTTCATGGTGTCAGCCGTTGGTGACGTGTTCGATGGTCTCAATGCGGTAAAGCGTCAGCAGGCCGTCTATGGTGTTTTGAATGAGCATATCCGCAGTGGGGCGATTCACGCCGTAACGATGCGCTTGTCCACCCCTGCCGAGCAAGCCACCTCGGCCTCGCAGTAAGGGAATCAGCGGCGCGGAGTCAGTATGGATCGTCTTATCATCAACGGTGGTGTTCGCCTGTCGGGTGAAATCAGAATTGCAGGGGCCAAGAACTCTGCCTTGCCGATTCTCGCGGCTACGCTTCTGACCGACGATCTGGTCAAAGTGTGTAACCTCCCTCACCTTTACGATATCACCACCATGCTTGAGTTGCTTGGCTGCATGGGCGTCCAGCCGGTGATTGACGAAAAGCTCAATGTTGAAGTCGACAGCAGCACGATTGCTCACTTCAGTGCGCCGTATGAATTGGTCAAGACTATGCGGGCTTCGATACTCGTCCTTGGCCCCTTGCTGACGCATTACGGCCGCGCAGAAGTGGCTTTACCCGGGGGATGCGCTATTGGCAGCCGGCCCGTCAATCTCCATATCAGCGCCCTGGAGGCGATGGGAGCTAAGATTATTGTCGAGGATGGCTATATAAAAGCCAGCGTGGAAGGGCGGCTGACGGGTAGCCAGATATTCATGGATATGGTCACGGTGACCGGCACCGAAAATGTCATGATGGCTGCCACGCTCGCGACAGGTAAAACTGTGATCGAGAATGCCGCCCGTGAGCCTGAGGTGATTGATCTGGCCAATTGCCTGATTGAAATGGGTGCGAAAATCACCGGTCAGGGAACCGACACTATCACCATTGAGGGTGTCGAAAGCCTGCACGGCTGTACGTATTCTGTCATGCCTGACCGTATCGAAACAGGGACCTATCTGATTGCTGCTGCTGCGACCCGAGGCAACATCAAAGTCAAAGACACGCGCCCTGATATTCTGGATTCTGTGCTGAGTAAACTGGAACAGGCCGGAGCAGAAATCCAGGTTGGGCCGGACTGGATCGCGCTTGACATGCATGGTGAGAGGCCGAAATCAGTCTCTTTAAGGACGGCACCTTATCCGGCCTTTCCGACCGACATGCAGGCCCAGTTCACGGCGCTGAATTGTATCGCGGAAGGCACTGGCGCTATCACTGAGACCGTATTCGAAAATCGGTTCATGCATGTGCATGAAATGAACAGGATGGGTGCTTCGATCAAAGTAGAGGGTAATACAGTCATTGTGGAAGGCGTCGAAGCGTTGAACGGAGCGCCCGTCATGGCCACCGATTTGAGGGCGTCTGCCAGCTTAATTATCGCGGGCCTTGTGTCTGAACATGAAACGAGCGTGGATCGGATTTACCACATCGATCGGGGCTACGAATGCATCGAGGAAAAACTGCAGTTGCTCGGTGCGCGTATACGACGTGTGCCTGCCTAAGTAAGTAGACATGAACGATTCCCAATTGATCATTGCCCTGACCAAAGGGCGAATTCTTCAGGAAACGCTGCCATTGCTTTCGATGGCAGGCATTGAGCCTCTGGAAGATATCGCAAAAAGCAGAAAGCTGCTATTCGAAACCGGTGAACCCGGCGTACAGCTTCTGGTTATGCGTGGATCCGATGTGCCGACCTATGTCAGGTTCGGAAGCGCAGATATGGGGATTGCGGGCAAGGACCTCATACTTGAGGACGGCAGTGAAGGCTTCTACGAACCTCTGGATCTGAAGATTGCCCAGTGTAAGATGATGACTGCTGTGCCGTCACAGTGTCGAGAGCACTCAGGCAGGCTTCGGGTTGCGACAAAGTTTACCAATATTGCCAAGCGATTCTATGCTGAACGGGGTCAGCAAGTTGAACTGATTAAGCTGAGCGGGGCTCTGGAGCTAGCGCCCTCCTTGGGATTGGCAGACGCGATTGTCGATATTGTCGATACGGGCAAGACACTCAAAGCCAACGGACTGGTTCCTCAGGACACAATCGCAGATATTTCATCGCGGGTGATAGTTAACAAGGCCGCAATGAAGATTAAAACCGCACTGATTCAGAAAGTGCTGGCAAAGTTGAGTGGAGCGGTAGATATGAGCGCTGCGGACACTGCAGGGCGATAGCGGCGAACAGGGTCAAACAGGGTCAAACAGGGTCGAATAGGACCAAAGCGAGTACCATGTCTTCTTTTTCAGATAGTATCAGTCAACTGTCAACTGCCAGTGCGGACTTCGAGATACAGCTTGATGCTGCGCTTGATCGAAGGATGCTCGTTGCTGACGAGGTCAATAAGGCTGTCTCAGACATCATTAGACGAGTTCGCTCAGAGGGCGATAGGGCGGTTCTTGATTACACCAATCAATTCGACGGTCTTGGCGCAACTATTCCGGCTGATCTGATCGTTACAACAGAACAGCTTCAGGCCGCACTGGCGCGCGTGAGTGAAAATCAGCGCTCGGCACTGTCGCATGCTGCCGAACGGATTCGGAACTACCATGAAAAGCAAAAACAGTCCTCTTGGCGCTATGAGGAGGCGGACGGGTCGATCTACGGTCAAAAAGTCAGCCCGCTCTCCAGAGTTGGGGTGTATGTCCCCGGTGGCAAGGCCAATTATCCCTCTTCGATGCTGATGCTGGCGATTCCCGCGCAGGTCGCCGGTGTTAAGGAAATCGTGGCTACCGTCCCGACCCCCTATGGTGATGACGGCAACTTAGTTTTCGCAGCAGCGGCACTCGCCGGTGTGAATAAAGTTTTCACTGTGGGTGGAGCGCAGGCGATTGCGGCACTGACTTATGGGACTGAGACAATCCCGCGCGTGGATAAAATCACCGGGCCGGGCAACATATATGTCACCGTAGCCAAGAAACAGGTCTATGGAGAAGTTGGTATCGATATGATTGCTGGCCCTTCTGAATTAACCGTGATCTGCGATGGGAAAACCGATCCGGACTGGGTTGCCATGGATCTTTTTTCGCAGGCGGAGCATGATGAGCAGGCGCAGTCTATATTGATAACGACAGACGCTGAATTTCTGAAGCAGGTCAAGAGCAGCATCGATAAACTACTTCCACGGATGGAGCGGCGCGAGATAATCGAGGCATCGCTGCGCGACCGCGGGCTGCTGATTCTCGCGGATGACCTTGCCACAGCTTCCCGGGCCAGCAACCTCATTGCTCCTGAGCACCTCGAGGTCTCGGTGGAAGACCCCGAGCACGTTCTTGGGATGATCGAAAACGCCGGGGCCATATTTCTTGGCCGCTACACTGCAGAGGCGCTGGGCGACTACTGCGCCGGACCTAGCCACGTATTACCTACTTCCGGGACTGCTCGGTTCTTTTCCGCGCTGGGGGTCTACGACTTTCAGAAACGTTCTTCAATCGTCAACTGTTCTGCGCAGGGCGCGCACAGCCTGGCCGCAACCGCCAGTGAGCTGGCCCGTAACGAGCATTTGCAGGCCCATGCCCTGTCTGCAGAGTACCGTCTCAATCCTGAGCAGGATTAAGGTCATTCGAACGACTTCAGACCTCTTTGGGTTCGATGACTACTGCCTGTCCGAAACCCAGAGTTGTTGGGAGTTCAAACAGCTGGCCCTCTCGAAAGATTTCAATCATGAGTGTTTCGCCCGGTTTCGCGTTGCGTATCTCCAGCATGATATTTTGTCCGCTGCTGACTGGCGTGTTTCCAACCCGTGTGATGACATCCCCGGGCATGATGCCGGCACGCTCCGCAGCACCGCCGGGGTCTACGCTTTCAACCAGCATTCCCCGTATGCTGTCAACGCCGAAAAACAGCTGGCTCGATTGCGCGGTCAGTGCCTCACCGGTGATGACTCCAAGATATCCCGAATTCTGCGCAATGGCCTCTGCTACCATTTCGTTCATCGCATTAATCGCGATGTGTGCAGGAGTGGCGAAACCGATGCCCTCGAAGCTTCCGGATTCTGAGAAGATCGAAGTGTTGATACCGACCAGCCTGCCTTCTCTGTCGATGAGAGCGCCCCCGGAATTTCCGGGATTGATCGCTGCATCAGTCTGAATGAAGCCCTGACTGCCGTCCGGCTCGCTGCTTATGGCGCTGACAATTCCCTGAGATACAGATTGTCCGATGTTTCTTCGCGGATACCCAATTGCGAAAACAACGTTCCCTACCTTGAGGCTCGAGTTTTCTCCTAAGGAAATAGGAGTCAGGTCATTCATATTGATATGTAGAACTGCCAAATCATTTTCAGAATCATAGGCAATGACGGTAGCCGGTGTGCGTCTCCCGTCGTGTAGAGTCACCTCAGTGTCAAATGCGTCGAACAGGGTATCTACCACATGAAGATTCGTAAGGATAAAGCCTTGTTCGCTGACAATGATGCCAGACCCAAGGCTGGCTCTCTCACCCAGATAAAGATTGAGCTGATCATCTGCGGCCCGTTCAACGGATTCTATATTTACGCTGGTGGCGCTGATGCTCACAACTGAAGGGGCTGCGCGCGCTATGACCTCGGCGAATCCGGGCGGTGAGGTATCTGTTCGCTCCAGACTGATAGCGGCGAGCTGATCGGCTGCTTGCTGTAACTGTTGATTCTGTACATACAGAAAGGCTGCTAGCAAGCCGCAGATGACGGGCCAACCGAAGAATTTCAGTGTCTCTAGGATTTTTTGCATGAACGGCTGGCGCTGTTGAGCTTGCTGGCTGTGCTAAGATTAACGCGTTATTCAATATACAGCCATGTCGAGGCAGATTCCAATGACTATGCAGCGTGAGCGGCTTGAGGCAAAGTTAAACAAACTTTTACAGCCTCAGCGATTTCGAGACTATTGTCCCAATGGACTGCAGGTTGAGGGCAGCACTGAAATCAGCAGATTGGTGACCGGCGTGACCGCGAGTGAAGCGCTGATTGACCGGGCTATTGAGCTCAATGCCGATTGCCTGTTGGTGCACCACGGATACTTCTGGCATGGTGAAAACCAGACAATCACAGGAATAAAGAAGAATCGTCTACGCAAATTGCTGCTAAACCACATAAACCTGTTTGCTTACCATCTGCCTCTGGATGCCCACGAGGAGTTTGGCAATAACGCGCAGCTTGGTAATTTGCTCGGCCTGGTCACTGAAGAAGTCACAGGCCGTCCGGATGATGTGGCTATCGTGGCAATTGGGCGACCTGAACAACCAGTGACTCTCAGAGAGTTTCAAACGAGAGTGGAGGGTGCGCTGAACAGGAAGCCTATCGTCGTCGGTGATCCGCTTGCTCAGATTCGTCGGCTTGCCTGGTGTACCGGAGCAGCGCAATCCTTCTTTGATCTGGCGGTTGAGGCCGGGGTGGACGCCTTTATTACCGGTGAAATTTCAGAGCCATCTGCACATCTGGCAAAAGAGTCGGGTGTTGCCTTTGTCTCTGCGGGTCACCATGCGACTGAGCGTTATGGTGTTCAGGCGGTGGGAGAATTTCTCGCCCGGGAGTTTGACCTTCAGCACCAATTTGTTGACATTGAAAACCCGGCCTAAGCAGTGTCGGGCCACAGCAGGCTCAGACGGGCAAGCAGCGGGAGCGCAAAATACGGCAAAGCGTGTGAGGTGTTGGGCGACTGCTACTTTGACTGGGACTGCGTGATGTCTTCGTCATTGACCGGAATACTTTTATCCAGCCCGAAATCCTCTGCCAGGGCACCTTTCTGGTCCGGACTCTGTTTGGCAGCATAATCTCTGGGTGGGGCAAGCGGGCTTGCCTCTTCCGGGTTGTTAGAAGTTTCAAAAACGGCATCAGACTCGGCGGGAAGCAATTTGCTGGCAACTTCACCAGAGCAAAGATCCTGTGCGCCGCTTGCGAGATGTTGATAGACGTCGCGATAGCTTTCCGTCATGTGCTGAACCAGTTCAGCGGTCATACTGAAATGATCGCTCACGCTATCACGGTATTCAGAATGGCTGTCCTTCAATTTTCGAATCTGCTCTTCGAGGTCTTTGATTTTCGACGAGCTGACATTCAGACGACTTGCAATCAGTAGCCCAACTATCGTGCCCAGCGCGAAAGCGCCAATACTAATCAACCAGATCAAGAGAAATTCCTGTGTCCAATCCACTGATCACTCGAGCAGTATACATGAGTTAATGGCCACTTTCCTGTTCAGTATCTTCCAAAAATCGATGTTGGCTGCGTTGAGGCAATTGGAAAAGCGCTTCAGCTCGCCTAGAATGCGCCGGCGGGTCGGGGGCGTGCGGTAGACAACCGGGTTGACCCCCGTGAACGGTCATCCACTCGGAAAAGTCACATGACGCCGACAGAGCGCTACCAGGCTGACGTCGCCAAAGGAAAGATTACTACAGACCCAGAGCAAACCCGGGTAGTCGGACTGCTCAGTGATTTGTGTCGCGGATTGCGGGATAGGGTACAGCCTGCCAAAGGGGCTTGTTTGCAACGTCTGATTGTCGCGGCGCGCAAACGAACGACTTCTCCTGAGTCTTTGCAGGGTATTTATCTCTGGGGCGGGGTCGGCCGGGGGAAAACTTATCTGATGGATCTGTTCTTCGCCAGCGTTGAAGGTTCGTCAAAGCTCAGAACCCACTTTCACCGGTTTATGCAGGATGTTCACAGACGCTTGGTGGATCTTCAGGGTACTACCGACCCGTTAGAGACTATTGCAGACGAACTCGCCGAACGTGCAACCCTGATTTGTTTCGATGAATTTTATGTGTCGGACATCGGAGATGCCATGTTGCTGGGTGGGCTGTTGAAGGCACTCCTCGACCGCGATGTCGTGCTTGTCGCGACTTCAAATGTGCCTCCTAACGAGTTATACGAGAATGGTTTGCAACGGGAGAAGTTTTTACCGGCAATTGCGGCCATTGAGCACCATTGCCAGGTGGTTGAAGTTGATTCAGCCAGAGATTATCGATTAGAGCGTTTGAGCGCGACAGAACTCTACCTGTTTCCCCAGAATCCGGCTCTAGACGAGCAGCTGCGCGCGAGCTTTTTTGAACTGGCCAACGATACGGCGGCAATCCGCGAAAGCGGAATGCTCAGTCTGCTTGGTCGTGAGTTAGAAACCATTCTCGTGGCAGAAGATCAGGTCTGGTTCTCGTTTGATGAGCTTTGTGGCGGTCCCAGAAGTGCTTTCGACTATGTGGAGCTGGCGAAACTGTATCGGACGGTGTTTCTGAGCGGTGTCCCTGTGCTCGGTGAAGAGGCGAACGACTGTGCTCGTAGATTTATCAGTCTGGTTGATGAACTCTATGACCGCCGTGTTCAGCTGATTATGGCGGCCGAGGTTGATGTTCATCAGCTTTATACCGGTCAGAGCCTGGCTTTCGAATTTGAGCGGACCCAATCGAGGCTCATGGAAATGCGATCTCGCGAGTACCTCGGGCGGGAGCACCTTCTCTAGGGGCAAAGCCGCCGGATGGTGCGCCCCGAAGCCCTGCTGTGGGTGCGCAACATTTCCGGCATTTTGGCAGCGAATACCTTGAATCTTGACAGTCACTCCGGTAGTATTCGCGCTCCTTAAACCAAAGCCCCTGGGTCGTGACATGAAGACTTACAGCGCTAAACCCAATGAAGTAACCAAGAGCTGGCTACTCATTAACGCCGAAGGCCAGACGCTTGGTCGAATGGCGACTGCCATTGCAACTCGATTACGCGGCAAGCATAAAGCGGAGTACACCCCGCATGTGGACACAGGTGACTACGTGGTTGTTATCAACGCTGACAAGGTTCAGGTAACCGGTAACAAGACCACAGACAAAATGTATCACGCTCACTCCGGCTTTCCGGGCGGTCTGAAATCCATATCATTTGATAAGCTACGAGATCGTGCCCCGGAGAGAGTCATAAAGCTGGCCGTGAAGGGTATGCTGCCGCGCAGCCCACTGGGCAGAGCGATGTTCAAGAAACTCAAGGTCTATGCAGGCTCGGAGCACCCGCACGGTGCTCAGCAGCCTCAAACCCTGCAACTCTAACAGGTTAACCAAGCACCTATGGCAAGTACTCAATATTACGGCACAGGTCGTCGCAAGACCTCTACTGCCCGCGTCTTTCTGACAAGTGGTAGCGGTAACATCACGATTAATCGACGTCCACTGGATGGATATTTCGGTCGAGAAGTCGCCCGAATGATAGTGCGGCAGCCTCTCGAACTGTTGGAAATGACAGAGCGCTTTGACATCAACGTCACGGTGCGCGGCGGCGGTAGTTTTGGCCAGGCCGGTGCTATTCGCCATGGCATCACCCGGGCTCTGATGGAATACGACAACGACTTGCGGCCGACGCTTCGCAAAGCGGGATTCGTGACTCGCGATGCACGTGAAGTGGAGCGTAAGAAGGTTGGCCTGCGGAAATCCCGGAAGAAACCTCAGTTTTCCAAACGATAAGGGAAACATGCTGTCAAAAAACGCCAAATCCTCTGCCGATTTGGCGTTTTTTTTTGGCGACGAAAAATTAAAATATTCATAAAAAACATATACTTAAGTATTATTCTGAATTGCGGCTTGCTTGATAAAAAAGTCGAAATTGACTAATATCTCCCGAGAATTTCCGGAACCCACAGTATCCACTGATAAGCGACCCCGCCGCGGGAAACATTTGACTGGGGTGACCGGATCGTTCACTTGCATTTAGTAGGATCTCAAGGAGTAAATTGAAGTGACTGACGACAGTACTAATGCTGGCCGCAGACGTTTTCTAGCAGGCTCGACTGCAGCTGTGGGCGCTGCTGGCGTGGTTGGGGCGGCAGCGCCTTTCATCGGATCTTGGAATCCGAGCGCCAAAGCCCGTGCCGCCGGGGCACCAGTGCGAATCGATATCAGCCGACTTTCTGAAGGAGAGATGCTTGGCCCCATACCCGCTTGGAGAGGGCGTCCGATTTTTGTGGTGAAGCGAGGCGAGCAAGCGCTGTCAGCGTTGAACGAAGATCCTGCAAGATTAGCCGATCCTGAATCACTTGATCCTGAGCAGCCGGGATACGCGCAGAATGAATATCGATCGCGCACTCCGGAGGTGCTGGTGCTGGTTGGACTCTGTCCTCACCTTTTCTGTTCACCGACACCTCACGTCGAGCTAAGGCCACAGCCCTTCGATACCGACTGGCGCGGTGGTTTTTTCTGTCCATGTCATGGCTCACGCTTTGATCTGGCAGGGCGTGTCTACAGCGGATCTCCTGCGTCCAGAAACATGCAGGTGCCACCTTATTCGTTCGAATCAGAAAATATATTGGTAGTCGGTGTTGACGAGGAGACATCAGCATGAGCGATATGACTGGAACTGAAAGCCCCAGCGAGACTGGCCAAAGACCCGGTTGGCTGGTTGGGGTGCGAGACTGGGTTGACGCTCGCCTTCCCATCATGGATGCGTGGAAGAAGCATCTTTCCGAGTATTACGCGCCCAAGAACTTTAATTTCTGGTACTACTTTGGGGTACTTTCGATGCTGGTTCTGGTGATGCAGTTGCTCACTGGGATCTGGCTGACGATGAATTACACGCCTTCGGCGGAAGCGGCGTTCGCGTCAGTTGAATACATCATGCGGGACGTGGATTTTGGCTGGCTGCTGCGCTATCTGCATTCAACGGGCGCCTCAGCATTCTTTTTCGTGGTGTATCTGCACATGTTCCGAGGGCTCATGTACGGCTCGTATAAGAAACCTCGGGAATTGATCTGGGTGCTGGGAATGGCGATCTATCTGGTGCTGATGGCCGAGGGATTCATGGGCTATGTACTGCCCTGGGGTCAGATGTCCTATTGGGGGGCGAACGTGATCGTTTCCCTGTTCGGCTCGATACCTGTCATCGGCGAAGACCTGCTAGTGTGGATTCGAGGCGACTACTTGATTTCGGGGGCGACACTTAATCGCTTCTTCGCACTGCATGTGGTTGCCCTGCCTATCGTGCTGCTTGCACTGGTGGTGCTGCATATCCTTGCGCTGCATGAAGTGGGTTCGAATAACCCTGACGGCATCAACATCAAGGATAAGAAAGGCACTGACGGGGTTCCCGTGGATGGCGTACCGTTCCACCCGTATTACACGCTCTATCACGACCTCCCTGGTGTGATTCTGTTTTTGTTCGTGTTCTGTGCAATTGTGTTCTTCGCTCCGGAAATGGGCGGGTATTTCCTGGAAATTGCGAACTTTCAGGAAGCGGATTCATTGAAGACGCCTGAACACGTGCCGCCAGTTTGGTATTACACGCCGTTCTATTCGATGCTGCGCGCAGTTACCGTTCCGCTGTTCGGTATCGATTCCAAATTCTGGGGCATGCTTGTCATGTTCGGTGCGATTGCGATTCTGTTTGTCCTGCCCTGGCTAGATAAAAGCCCCGTTCGCTCAATGCGTTACAAAGGCTGGTATAGCCGAATCGCTCTCCTGTCTTTTGTTGTAGCATTTCTGATTCTCGGCGTGCTTGGTACGCAGGCAGTAAGCCCCGCTAAGACAGCGCTAGCCCAATTGATGACGGTGGTTTACTTCGCCTATTTTCTGGCGATGCCGTGGTACACGAGAAAGGAGCAAACCACCAAGCCGCCGGAGCGCGTGACGGGCCGCTTTATTTCTGTACCTCAGCTGGTCGGGTCTATCGTCCTGTTGGCGCTGTTGGTCGGCTTGCCCCTGATGTTGGTATCAGGTAGTGCAGAAGCGGCGTCAGCCGGGAACCTGGATCTCGAGCATGTTGAAACAGACTTTGATGACAAGGAGTCACTACAGCGTGGTTTTCGAACGTACATGAATTACTGCGCGAGCTGCCATGAGTTGGGTTACGCACGCTATGAGCGAACAGCCGACGATCTCGGGATTCCGCACGATCTGGTCCTTGCGAACCTGGTATTCGATGACTCGCTTATTGGCGATCTCATTGAGAATGCCATGTCTGAAGACGATGCAAAATCTTGGTTCGGCGCCGCTCCGCCAGACCTGACTCTGGCCGGAAGAGTCCACAGTCCAGATTGGCTGTATACTTACCTTAAATCTTTTTACAACGACCCAAGCCGGCCGCTGGGTGCCAACAACAAGATCTACGCCAATGTCGGTATGCCAAATGTGCTGCATGAGCTGCAGGGTGATGTTGAATGCGATGATCACGGAAGCGGGAATCCGCTTGATTGTGAACTGCATCGCGTTGAAGGCACGGGCTCTCTGAGCGAGCAGGAATTCGATAATCTTATCGCTGATCTTGTAAATTTTATGTATTACGTGGGCGAACCCGGTCGTGAAAATCGGCAGGCGATCGGTATCTGGGTTTTAGCGTTTCTCGGATTGCTTTACATCCTGGCAGCGATGATGGGACGGGAATTTTCCAAGGACTATCACTAACACGCTGCTGTTCCGCAGGCAGAACAAAATAATATTGACCGAATTAGGGGACAAGACATGGGTGTAGTCGCGAAGCGATCGTCAATGACTTTCTATTCTGATGGAACAAGTCACTACAGTCACAGAGTGCGTATCGTGCTCGCTGAAAAAGGGGTCACGGTAGAAACCATCGATGTTGATACAGACAATAAGCCTGAAGATCTTGCATCACTGAACCCATATAACAATCTTCCGACGCTGGTTGATAGAGATCTTGTGTTATACGAGGCCGACATCATGATGGAGTATCTCGATGAACGGTTTCCTCATCCCCCTCTGTTTCCGGTTTATCCAGTCGCAAGGGCTCAGAGCCGACTTTGGATCTACCGGATCAGGCAGGACTGGTGTGAGCTTGTCGACAGCCTTATGGCCGGGGACGGTACGCCTTCGCAACTCGAGAAAAAGCGGAAAGAATTACGTGAAAGTCTGATTTCCATTGCGCCGATTTTTGGCGAAAAACCCTATTTTATGAGCGATGAATTTACCATCGTGGATTGTGTGGTCACGCCAATTCTGTGGCGCCTGCCTGCGATGGGCATCGAGTTGCCAAAAAATAAAACAACCAAGCCGCTACTGGCGTATCGAGATCGTCTGTTCGAGCGCGAGTCGGTTGTGGGCAGCATGTCTGAACAAGAAAGAGAAATGGTTTAATTCTGAGATCATTCTTTGGATTAGCAAGGGCGATCTTCCATGGCAATGACATCAAGCCGTCCCTATGTGGTGAGAGCCCTGTACGAGTGGATAGTAGAGAACAACTGCACGCCTTACATTTTGGTCAATGCCTTCGGGGAGGGAGTGGAGGTGCCGCAGGAGCACGTGCGAGATGGCCAGATTGTCCTAAATATTTCTCCGATCGCGGTGAGCGACCTGCATCTTGGCAATGAAAGCCTGAATTTTGAAGGCCGATTTGGAGGCATTCCCAAAATTGTCAGTGTGCCAATGAACGCGGTGTGTGGGATTTACGCCAAAGAAAACGGTCAGGGTATGATTTTTGACCCGGAGTTGGCTCCGCCCGAACCGCCAGAGCCTACTACCCCCGAGGAGACAAGCACTGTCGGTCCTTCAGAGAAAAAGGGAAGTCCAAAACCCGCTCTGCGTATCGTTAAGTAAGTATTGCGCTAATTGATATATTCAAAGACCTTGACCACCTTGGTCACGCCCGAAACATTTCTGGCAAGATTCGCAGCACTGTCGCCTTCTGTCTGGCTGACCAGGCCCATCAAATAGACTGCGCCATTTTCTATTATCACTTTGACTCGGCTGGAAGGCACATCGCTTTCGGCGATAAGGAGCGTTCTGATCTTGGTGGCAATCCACGCGTCATTGCTCCGGGATAAAAAACCAGTTTTCCCTGCCACTTCCAACTCATTGTGGATACGTTTGATTTTCGCGCTGGCCTGGCTGGCAATTTCTGTCGCTTGCGCCCTCAGAAAGTCACTTTCAACCTGCCCGATCAAAAGTACAACGCCGTTGTGGCTTACGACACTGAAATTCGACTGTTTAAAAGCGGGCTCCTGCGAGCGCATATTGACGGCAATCTTGGTTTCGATGACTTCATCTTCAATCATCGCTCCCGTCGTCCGTTCCGCTGGGTTTTCCCGAATTCCTTGATCTCCTGTTGTTTCTGTCAATATTGCAGTGCACGAGGACAATGCAATCGCAACTATCGCAACAAGCGTCGAGTGTAACTTCACGCGTTATCTCCTCCGAACAATTTGGTGTCAATGTAATCACACAGGCAGTGGATCACGACTAAATGCACCTCCTGGATGCGCGCGGTCCGATCCGACGGCACACGGATTTCAATATCTTCAGCTGACAGTAAATCTGCCATCGCGCCGCCATCGCGCCCGGTGAGAGCGACTATCTTCATCTCTCTGTCGTGGGCTGCCCTGATGGCCTCGACGATATTGGGCGAATTTCCGCTCGTGGAAATGGCAAGCAGGACATCGCTGCTTTGCCCCAGAGCACTCACCTGCTTGGAAAAAATCTCGTTGTAATCGTAATCATTAGCAATCGCGGTCAAGGTAGAGCTGTCGGTTGTAATCGCTATTGCGGGCAGGCCCGGTCGCTCCTTCTCGAACCGATTCAGCAGCTCGGCTGAAAAATGCTGGGCGTCTCCGGCTGATCCGCCATTGCCGCAGCTCAGGATTTTGCCATCGTTCAGAAGGCAATTAACCATGGTTTCGCCGGCCATCTGTATCACTGCTGTCAGGTCGCCGGCGGCTTTCTGTTTTGTCTCAATGCTTTCCAGAAAGTGGCCAAGTATTCTGTCTTGTGAATCCATGCCTTTGCTCTGTGTGAATGCCAGTCAAAAACGGATATCTGGCGGTGTTCTCACCCGGGTTATCGGCCACAATTGGTGGTCTGTTATAGAAAATGCTCGACAAAATGTGCGCCATGCTGTGTGGGCGCTAATAAAAAGCAGCTTGAATCCACTGAAACCGATGTCCTTGCGGACTTTCAATCAGCCCGATGACGTCAAAACGACAGGCAAAAGTCTGAAACTCACTGTGAGAAAGCAAAAAATGCGCAGCGGTGCGACGTATCCTTGCCTGCTTCAGTTGGGTAATGGTCTCAACAGGTGAGCCGTAATTGTCCTTGCTCCGATGTCTGACCTCAATGAAGATCAGTTGTGAGGCGCCTTCCTCCATGATGCGATCAATCTCGCCGAATTTGCTGGAATAATTCTCAGCGGTGAGTTTTAGACCCCGGCTCAGAAGATGCTTGGCGGCTAGGCGTTCCGCTCTGCGTCCAATCAGTGTCGTTCGCACTGTCAGCAGGTCAATCTGAAACAGAAGCAGGGAGCTGGGCTTCGGAACGCGTTGCGGTGCCGTCTCGGAACTGAGCGAACTGCAGGCTACGATAAATCCTTCCGCTCTCTGAGAGTGTGAGTGACCCGGTCGCGCCAGCGATCGCAATATCCGGTCTGCGGGTCATCTGGTTAAGGCGGGGGTACAGCCTGAAACTGTCGACACCGAGTGCCCGTAGTCGTTGAGAGGAGCCTTGTGCGGCTCTCAGCTGGCCGTCGATCTGCTGTTTTAGGCTGCCATTTTCGAGTAGCCAGGGTGCGTCAGCGAACCAGATGCCTTCCAGATCCCGATTGTCGGTCGACCCATTCAGACCATCAAACACAGACGGTAGGGCGAATACAGGCACATCGGCTGCGAAATAAAAAGCCAGTGTCGGTTTTATCAAGCGGGCTTGACGGGGATTGGCGATGAGAAAAATGAAGTCGATGTCCTGCCGGCGCCTCGGTATGAATTCGATGTTATTCCGCGGCAGGAGGCTCCGAAGATCTTCCAGGCGCTCTTCGCTCGCATCGATGGCCATGAGATTTTTAATCACGGTACTGTAATCATTGGTCTCGCCATACGTGGCGAGCGAAACAATCTTCCCGCCCCGATCCTGCCAATTTGCTGCGAAAGTCGACCGCAAACGATCATAATCAGCCGTTTCTGGTGCGATTAGAGCCGCACGGCGATAATTACGTGCCCACGCCAGGCTAAGGATTTGAGAAATTTCGTCAGTGGGTGCCAGTCCGAACTGATACAGATTTCGGGGTGATTCTTCGACCGAGTCTGCATAATTCAGAGCCAGTGTTGGAACAGGTAAATCTTCCTTTTCTGCCAGTTGATTTACCAGTGATTTCGTTAGAGGGCCTATGATCAGATCAGCGCCTGATTCTACTGCTTGCTGATAAACAGCCTCCAGATTTACCACCGAGCTGGTGTTGTAAGTAGAGACAGTAGGGACGTCCCTGCTGATTTGCAGTGACTCGTAATAGGCACTGAAAAACCCTTCCTGAATAGCGATGCCGGCGGGTTGCTGCAGCGGAAGCAAGAGTGCAATTTTTCGCGGGCGGTCGTCCCACAGAGACTGCAGGGCTGCGAGATCTGACGGCAGGGTCTGTGAGGCAGTATGACTGGTCCATACTGAGCGCCAGCGTTCAATGGCGTTGAGTTGGCTGCGGATGTTCCTTTCCCCCGCCAGAAAAACGCGCGCAAGCTCTATCCATCCTCGCAACTCATAGCTGTTGGCGTCTTCAGCGAGTTGCTCCAGTTCGGTCTTTTCCAGAGTAATCAACAAATGCCAGAGTGTTTCGATGTTCTGGATCGATCTGGGGTGATTCAGCGTCCTTGCGGCCAGGGCGTAAGCGGCAGCGGCTGCTGCTGTGGAGTTGTTTTCAAGATGAAGATCCCCGAGCGTTGAATAAAGTTCTGGTGCCGCTTCGTCATCTGCGTCCAGATCTCTCACTAGATTTCCCGTTAACCAGCGTAAAGCGGCTGCTCGGTCGTTTTGTGAGATGGCTAAGTCGGCTTGTACTAGCGCATAGGAAATCTTCAATGGCGGTGGCAGAGCGGCCGGGCGATCAATGTGTTCCATCATCTCGCCCGCGCGTTCAAATTCTGATTCTGCAAGCAACAGTTTTGCGGCTTGGATGAGATAATTGGCCGCTGTGCGTCCCGTTGTTCCCTCAGCTTCCCTGACAAGGAATGTGGCTTGTCGCAGTACGTCACTGTCTTCGTCAGATGGCTGCGGGCCTAAAATTTCGCTGGTGCTACACGAGACCAGCATCGAGAGGCTCAGAATTTTCAATGGAGCTGTGAGGCTTCTGCGCGGTAACATGCGGAGCTCTGACGTCAGGGAATAAAAAAAGAGTAATACAAGTGGGCGAACTGGGCAATTTTCCTCGAAATTCCGTCGCGCCGGGAGGATCGCTCTTTGTGGTAGCGACCCCCATCGGCAACTTAGCGGACATGTCCTTACGAGCGATTGAAGTGCTCAAACAGGTGGAGTTAATTGCGGCGGAGGATACGAGGCAAACTCAGAAATTGCTCAATCGCTACGGCATAAAAACCCGGCTAACAGCGTATCATGATTTCTCAGATCAAAGCGCGAGCCAGAGGATACTTCAGAAGTTGAATCAGGGCGAGTCGGTCGCGCTCGTTTCTGACGCCGGTACGCCGCTTATCTCGGATCCGGGCTATGGGCTCGTCGCGGCGGCAAGGAGTCATGGGATGAACGTGATCCCGATACCCGGACCCAGCGCGCTCATCGCGGCGTTGAGTGTCGCAGGGCTGCCTACTGACCGCTTCATTTTTGAGGGCTTTCTCCCGGCCAAAGCCGGTGCGCGCGACAAACGCCTGATGGCATTAGCCACTGAGCAGCGGACGATGATCTTCTACGAGGCGCCTCATCGAATCAATGCCATGCTCGAGTCCTGCGCGTCGAATTTTGAAAGCTCTCGTCAGGTCTTTTTGGGGAGAGAACTTACTAAGAAATTTGAGCAGCATTTTTGTGGCAAACTGGCAATGGCCCAGGCCTGGTTGACTGAAGATGAGAACCACATGAAAGGCGAGTTTGTGGTCGTCATTGCCGGCGGAGATGAGGCCGCCTGGAAAGAGGCGAGGCTCGAAAAAGCCGAGGGCCTGGTTGCAGAGCTCCGTAAGGAGATGTCGATGAAAAAGGCGGTCTTCTTCATCAGTACCTTCCTCGGGCTGTCAAAAAATGAGCTGTATCGACGCGTGCTGGAGCGAGATCAGTAAAAGCGGATCGATCTTAAGGATTGCGCCGCTGCCTGTCAGGCTCTAAGATTGGCGCGAGTCAGCTGGGCAATTGCTGCAACCTGCCTCTTCTGAGGCACAACTTGCAGAGGAAAGTCCGGGCTCCACAGAGCAGGGTGCCAGGTAACACCTGGGGGGCGTGAGCCTACGGCAAGTGCAGCAGAAAATATACCGCCGGATTGCGTTTGTGATTAGGTAAGGGTGAAATGGTGCGGTAAGAGCGCACCGCGCGACTGGTAACAGTTCGCGGCAAGGTAAACCCCACTCGGAGCAAGGCCAAATAGGAATCCTGAGATGCTGCTCGCATTGGATTCGGGTAGGCCGCTACAAGTTTGCGGTGACGCAAGCTGCAGATGAATAATTGTCCTCGACAGAACCCGGCTTACAGGCTGACTCGCTTTTTCCTTCCCCTTCCCCTTGTGCTTTCTTTGCGACAGCCGGTCAGTGCCGTCAGATGAGAGAATACTTTAATTTCGTTCGCTATTGATCTGTATTTACGCCAGTTATTAATGTTTTGGAATCGGCGTTTTCTGGGAGTAGCACCCTAGATAGCGGCAGGATCGCGTAATTTCTTGAAAAAAACATAAATTGTCTTGCGCAGCGGCCGATCACTACCTATAGTGTGATTTAGTGGAGAAAAGTGGTAATAACTAGTAAAAGAGTGGGGCATAGTGGCCCACACTATTTACCAATGGCAACAATCAGTATCAGGGGCAGGGCGTGTTTCGGGGCATCAATACAATCAATCTGGATGCAAAGGGACGGATGGCGATGCCGGCTCGTTATCGTGAGCAGTTGGTCGCTGCCTGCGCCGGCCGGATGGTTGTGACGATCGATACGAATCACTGTTGCCTGCTGTTGTATCCCTTGCCGGAGTGGGAGCAGATTGAGAGGCAAATTGAGTCTCTGTCCAGTTTTGACCCGATGTCTCAGCGGGTGAAACATCTGTTGATCGGTCATGCGAACGATCTGGAGCTTGATAACAGTGGGCGCGTTTTATTGCCACAAGAGCTCAGGCAGTACGCGGACCTGGAAAAACACGTCTGTCTGATCGGGCAAGGTAAAAAATTGGAAATTTGGGATCAGCAAAGTTGGTCTGAGCAGCGAGATACCTGGCTTACAGAGAGCGCAATAGAAGGTGAACTCCCGGAAAAGCTGAGAACGCTCGCGCTTTAATCGAAAGCGAAGGCGGTCAGTACTGATGAGGCATCACGAAACGGTTCTGAAACAAGAAGCGCTCTTAGCTCTGAATGTTCGTCCGGAAGGGAGATATGTCGACGCCACCTTCGGTCGGGGAGGGCATGCCAGAGCAATATTGGACACCTTAGGTGTGGGGGGGAGTCTCCTGGTGCTGGACCGCGATCCTGAAGCGATCGCGGCCGCCCGGGGGCTCATGGCACAAGACCCGCGGGTCAAAGCCATGAAGACACCATTTGGTGCATTGGAGAGCGCTTTGGCCGATGCTCGGTTGCAAGGCAAGGTGGACGGCATATTGTTCGATCTTGGTGTGTCTTCGCCACAGCTGGACGAACCGGAGCGAGGATTCAGTTTCATGAGAGATGGTCCGCTCGATATGAGGATGGACAGCGATGCTAAAACCTCAGCAGCAGAGTGGCTTGCTGATGCCCCGGAACAACAGATCGCTGATGTGATCTATCAGCTTGGCGAAGAGCGCTATTCAAGAAGGATAGCCCGGGCAATTGTGAAAGTAAGGACTGAAATGGCTATTACGCGAACCAGTCAGCTTGCAGATATTGTCAAACAGGCCCACCCCGCCTGGGAGAAGCACAAGCATCCCGCCACGCGCACGTTTCAGGCAATACGCATGCATATCAACAACGAATTGTCTGAACTGGACTCTGCGCTGGAAGCTGCTTTAAAGAGTCTAGCCACCGGAGGCCGGCTTGTGGTGATAAGTTTTCATTCGCTCGAAGACCGAATGGTCAAAAAGTTTATGGCCAGATCTGCTAAAGGAGACAGCTTTCCCCGCGGTGTGCCGGTTACGGCTGAACAGCTGAAGCCCTCCCTCAGGCTGATCGGCCGGCCAATTCGCCCGACTGCGGACGAAGTGCAGGTAAACAGCAGGGCTCGCAGTGCGGTGATGCGAACGGCGGAAAAGCTTGAAGTTGAAGCTGCGGTGGCGTTGTGAGGGGGATGTCTGACAGAAAATTGAGGCGGTCGGGCGGTGAAAAGCCGGTGATGCCGCATCCGGTTCTCGTTTGGCTTGGTCTTGTCTCAGGGTCTTCCGCGCTGTTGTATTTTCTTCTCATTACGCTGCTTGTCTCTGGTTTGATGGTTGTTAAAACTACCCATGAGAACCGCTTTGCTTTCAACGGGCTTCAAGTGTTACGCGAAGAAGCCAATCAGTTAGACGTGGAATGGGGGCAACTACTGCTTGAGCAAAGCACTTTCGGTTTGGACGGCAGAATAGAGCAGAAAGCAACGCATGAGCTGCAGATGCAGGTGCCACGGATCAGCGACATTGTTATGGTGAAACTGAATGATCGACAGCCTTAAATCCATGGCAAAGCAGTGGCGGGTATTGCTGGTTCTGTTCGGTCTGTTCATGTGTGTCTTGGTCATCGCTTGGAAGTTAAGTGCTCTACACGTGCTGGAAAAAGACTTTCTGCAGGTAGAGGGTGATAAGCGGACAATTCGAAATATTCCCCTGGTTGCGCACCGAGGATTGATTACTGACCGTAATGGCGAGCCGCTTGCAGTTAGCACTCCGGTTCAGTCGATCTGGGTTGATCCGAGCGAATTGGTTCATGCTCCGGAAGTCGTTGGCGCATTGGCGACTGCGCTCGAGCTGAATCCAGATGTGCTGACCAATTCAATTGCGAACCATGCTTCCAGCAAGTTCCTTTACGTGAAAAGGAGACTGGCGCCGGCTGATGCGAAAAAAGTGCTTGATCTGAATCTGAATCATGTCGGCGCACAGCAGGAATATCAAAGATTTTACCCCCAGGGCGAGGTTACATCGCATGTAATCGGCTTCAGTAACATAGACGATGTTGGACAAGAAGGCCTGGAATTGACGTACAACGACTGGCTAAGTGGTACGCCGGGTAAACGTCAGATTATTCAAGACCGCCGCGGTCACATCATTGAAGAACGGCAGACAATTCAGCCTGCCGAGCCGGGACAGAATCTGTCGCTGTCAATTGACTTTCAATTGCAGAATCTTGCGTATCGGTCGCTGAAGGCGGAGTTCATTACCCGTCGCGCCAAGGCGGCTTCTGCGGTCGTTCTTGATGTAGATACCGGAGAGGTTCTGGCGATGGTCAATCAGCCATCCTACAACCCTCATAACAAAGCGGACATGACAGATTTTAGTGTTCTGCGTAACCGGGCTGTCACAGATGTTTTTGAGCCTGGCTCGACTGTTAAGCCTTTTACGATTGTGGCCGCGTTGGAGTCTGCCTTGTTTGAGCCGGATACCGTCATTGAGACAAGCCCAGGCTGGATGATGGTTGGTCCAAATGAAGTCAGAGATATTTTCAACTACGGCACACTGAATTTGTCTTCCGTGATCACCAAATCCAGCAACATCGGCACCAGTAAAATCGCCTTTGAAATCGGTGCGGAACCGATTAGAGACGTGTTACAAAGAGTAGGGTTCGGCGAAGTGCCTGGGACAAGCTTTCCAGGAGAACGCGGAGGGGTATTGCCCAACCCTCGCCGCTGGAGCCGCATTGAAACGGCGACCCTGTCTTACGGTTATGGTTTGTCTGCCTCGGCACTGCAGTTGGCCAGTGCATACTCCGTAATTGCGGATGGTGGTATCCGCAAGCCCGTTTCCTTGCTGCGGTTCTCAGAAGACGAGCTAACGCAACTCCCCCGGTCGCAAGTCATCAGCCCGACGATCGCCGCTGAGGTCAAAGCGATGCTTGAGACTGTGGTTGATTCGAGTCGAGGGGGGTCTGCGATTGAGGCCAACATTCCATTTTACGAAGTGGCCGGCAAGACCGGTACAGCCCATGTGGTCGGTGATTACGGATACGAAGACAACCTGCACAATTCGTTTTTTGTGGGTCTGGTCCCTGCTTCAGACCCCAAGATCGTTGTTGTCGTGGTGATCAATGAACCGAGAGGTGATGAGCATTACGGTGGACAGGTTGCTGCGCCGGTATTTTCGCAAATTGCCGCTGGTGCCATGCGAATCTTAAATATTTCGCCAGACGAGATACCCACGCAAAATCTTTTGAGCAGCAGTGTCCAATGACTTCTAGTACAGCTCAGACAATCAGCATGTCTGCTTCATTACAGGACCTTATTTCTGGGCTTGTTGAAGTGGAAGTTAATGCGCTGCCTGAATTGGCGGTGCCGGTAACGGGTATTCAGATCGACAGCAGGAAATTGGTTTCGGGTGATTTATTTATCGCCTACTTCGGTCGCAATCACGACGCCCGGGACTACATCAGCGCCGCCCTTGACCACGACGTTTCCGCCATTCTGGCTGAGTCCGGAGGGGAATGGCAGGGCATCCGGATTCTCCGGGGTAAACCGGTTATTGCGGTAGACAATCTGACCGCAAAAATCAGTGAAATCGCAGCTCGATTTTATGGCAGGCCCAGTGAGACGCTCAGTATTTTTGGCATCACAGGAACCAACGGCAAAACCAGTTGCTCACAATTTATAGCGCAAATTTTGCGTGCTGTCGGTCAGAAGTGTGGTGTTTTGGGTACGCTGGGTTACGGTCCATTCGACAACCTGTTAGCAACCGAGTTGACGACGCCTGATGCGGCATTCACGCAAATGGCTCTGGCGGAAATGAGTCAGATTGGCCTAGATCCTGTGGCCATGGAGGTGTCGTCAGTTGGGTTACATCAAAAACGGGTGGCAGCGGTCAATTTCAAGACAGCAATTTTTACCAATCTTTCCCGTGACCATCTTGATTATCATGAGTCTATGGAGAGCTATGCAGAAAATAAAAGGCGGCTCTTCACGATGCCCGGTTTGTGCAACGCCGTTATTAATCTGGATGATCAGTACGCACTTTCATTCATCGATGCGGTTTCGGATAGCGTTCAGGTTTGGACCTACAGTGCATGTAACGCATCTGCTTCCGTTTACGCCAAGCAGGTCACTCTAGATAGGAACGGCTTCTCTGCCGGCCTGGTGACTCCGTTTGGGGAAGCGAGGTTAGAGGCTGAACTTCTTGGTCACTTCAATTTCAGTAATGTTCTGGCGGTTGTTACTGCCTTGATCGCCTATCTGGGGATCGACACTCGGGTGTCATTACAGACATTGTGTGACCAGGTGGCTCGTTTGAAGCCGGTTTCGGGGCGTATGGAAATCGTGGGTAACTCTGATATCACCACCGTTGTCGATTACGCCCACACTCCGGATGGACTTTGCAGTGCGTTAAGCGCCTTGCGAGATCATTTTGACGGCACAATCTGGTGTGTTTTCGGATGTGGAGGCAACCGGGATAAAGGCAAGCGCCCGATGATGGGTGAAATCGCGGAACAATATGCAGATCACATCATTCTGACGGACGATAACCCCCGCAATGAAGCGGGCGAAGAAATCACGCAGCACATTCTCAGCGGAATGTCAGAGCCGGCTGAATGCCTGGTCATCCGTGATCGCGCGTCAGCCATCGAAGCAGCGGTCAGCCAGGCGGCGCCCGGCGATGTGGTATTGGTTGCAGGTAAAGGACATGAGACCTATCAGGAAAGTCATGGAGTCCGCTCTCTCTTCAGCGACAAAAATCAGCTGCGCATCGCTCTGCAGGCGCGAATCGGGACTGCCGGAGGCGAAACGCTTTGATTGGAGGGATGTCGTTCAGCGCGCTGGCAGAGACTCTGCCGGCCCGCCATTTGGGTGGCGAAAATTTTTTCTCGGAGTTGTCTACGGACTCGAGAAACCTGTCTAGTGGTTCGGCTTTTCTTGCGCTGAAAGGAGAAAGATTCGACGGTCACGACCATGTCGAGTCGGCTATGAAGGCAGGGGCTAGTGGTGCGATTGTCGCGCATTCTTCGGGTGCTGATGTGCCCCAATTAATTGTGGATAACACGCATCATGCATTGAGAGATATAGCCCGGCTGAATCGCGACAGAAGCACTGCCAAAGTAGTCGCCCTGACAGGGAGTCAGGCCAAAACAACCATCAAAGAACTGATTGCTGGCATTCTTTCTGAAGCGGCGCCGACGCTGCGGACTGAAGCCAATTTGAACAACACCATCGGCGTGCCGTTGACTCTGTTGAGGCTGCAGGAAAAGCATCGTTACGCCGTCATTGAAATGGGTGCCGATCGCCAGGGAGAAATTGATTTTAGCGCGCAGGCGGCCTGCCCTGATATCGCTTTGATCACCATGGCGAGCGCAGCGCATGTTGAGGGCTTTGGCAGTTTGGCCGGCATCGTTAAGGGAAAGGGTGAAATCCTGGATCATCTCAAGCCCGGGGGTATTGCGGTACTGAATCAGGATGATCCTCACGTACAGGCCTGGATCGATCGGGTGAGAGGGTGTCGGACAGTCCAGTTCTCAGTGCAGCAAGACGCCCGCGCCGAATACCGCGCAGGTGAGATCGAAAGTCTTGCTGACGGCCGTGTCAGCTTTAGCCTTGTAACCCCGGCCGGAGCGCTTGACATATCGATGAAGCTACTGGGACGACACAACGTTATGAATGCAGTCGCCTCAGCGGCGGTGGCGCTTGAAGCGGGCGCGGGCCTTGATCATGTTAAGCGAGGGCTGGAATCGGCGCAGCCGGTTCAAGGCCGACTCTGTGCTCTGGACGGCCTCGGAGGTGCTTTGGTTCTGGATGATTCTTATAACGCCAGTCCGAATTCATTTCGTGCCGCGATTGAGGTGCTGGCAAGCTTTTCGGGCAGGCAGATTCTGATTGCCGGTGATATGAAAGAGCTCGGCAGCGAATCGAGGCGGGCTCATCAATCAGTTGGAGAGATGGCGAAACGGGCAGGGGTCGGTTCGCTATGGGCGGTTGGTGACTACGCAAGTCTGATCGTGGAAACCTTTGGTGAAGGCGGAGTCGTGTTCGAAGACCAGCAGTCGTTGGTTGAATACGCCTCAAAGCAGCTGGACGCCGATTCGGTAGTGTTGGTCAAAGGATCACGCGGATCCAGAATGGAATGCGTGGTGAACGACTTGCGCAGAGGAGAGGAAGCCTAATGCTGGTTTGGTTGTCAGATTTTCTGATGCAGTTCGATAGTAACTTTGCGGTACTTCAGTACATCACCGTGCGCGGAATCTTCAGCGTATTGACAGCGCTTGGGGTGTCCCTGCTGATTGGTCCGACGATGATTCGGCGGCTGAATTATCATCAAATTGGTCAGGTGGTCAGAGACGACGGCCCTGAGACGCATTTTAGCAAAGCGGGAACGCCAACCATGGGAGGTGCTCTGATACTGGTGAGTATCGCGATGAGCACGCTCTTGTGGTCTGACCTCAGCAATCACTATGTCTGGGTGGTCTTGCTCGTGACTCTCTCGGTCGGGGGGGTTGGTTGGGTTGACGATTATCGGAAGGTTTTCGAGAAAAATACCGCGGGTTTGGCTCCGAGGTGGAAGCTGTTCTGGCAATTCCTGGTGGCAATCACGGCTTCGCTGATTCTTTACTACACGGCCCTCGGTTCCGTTGAGACTGCCTACATCGTGCCATTCTTTAAGGAAGTCGCTGTCGATACCGGCTTCTTCTATGTCGTGATCAGTTCACTGATGATTGTGTTTTTCAGTAATGCAGTAAACCTGACTGATGGTTTAGACGGGCTCGCCATATTGCCAACCGTGATGGTTGGAGGTGCGCTGGGGGTTATTGCTTATCTGGCAGGTCACAGTGAATTCTCTGCCTATCTGAATATCCCTAACGTCCTGGGTTCAGGAGAGATAGTGATTTTCGCAGGGGCCCTCGTTGGTGCGGGCATGGGTTTTCTCTGGTTCAACACCTATCCGGCCCAGATTTTTATGGGTGATGTTGGCGCCCTGGCGCTCGGTGCAGCGCTCGGTGTGATGGCGGTGATCGCGAGGCATGAAATTATTTTATTCATCATGGGTGGCGTTTTTGTGGTCGAAGCCTTTTCGGTCATCATTCAGGTCGCTTCTTTCAAATTGACCGGTCGGCGTGTATTTCGGATGGCGCCTTTGCATCATCATTTTGAATTAAAAGGCTGGCCCGAGCCGAGAGTCATTGTGCGCTTCTGGATTATTACCGTGATGCTGGTGCTGTTTGGCCTTGCGACTCTCAAACTTCGATAAAAATGACAGGTTTATCATGAGCGCTGACGCTGCTAAAACATTGATTATCGGGCTTGGGACAACCGGATTGTCCTGTGCCCGTTATCTTGCGGCGCGGAATGAGGCTTTCTTTGTCGCAGACAGTAGATTAGAGCCTCCGAATCTTGATGATTTTCAATCCCAGTTTCCGCATGTCGACATTCAGCTGGGAGGGTTTCAGGAAAGCGCATTTCTTTCTGCCTCTCGCATAATTGTTAGCCCCGGTGTCAGTTTAAAAACGCCGGAATTGATCAAGGCCAGAGCGGCGGGCATTCCAATCTCTGGTGATATTGATCTCTTTTCTCGGGAAGTGACATCACCGGTAGTGGCAGTAACCGGCTCCAATGGAAAAAGTACCGTAGTAGAAATGCTCGCTGCAATCCTGGACGCCGCCGGAAAGAAGTACGGACTCGGTGGCAATCTTGACAGCGCTAGCGCGAAACCTGCTTTGGATTTGCTGCTGGAGCAGCCGAAAGATCTCTATGTGCTTGAGCTGTCGAGTTTTCAGCTGGAGACCACTGAAGCTCTGAATGCTGAAGTGGCGGTGCTGCTTAATGTCAGCATGGATCATATGGATCGCTATGACGACATGGATGAATATCTTGTCGCAAAGCAGCGCATATTTCGCGGCTGTAAAAAGGTGGTGATCAATCGGAGCGAGCCTTCCAGTGCTCCGCAGAATCTGGACGCGCTGCCAAGCATCGATTTCGGATTTGATCGTCCCAGTGTTAACGGTCTGGGTTTGCTTCAAGAAGGGGAAGATCAATATCTCGCTTTTCAGTTTGAAAAGATAGTTTCGGTATCAGAGCTTAAAATTTTTGGCCAGCACAATATTGCCAACTGTCTGGCAGCCATCGGCTTGGCCTTATCAGTCGGAATTGAAATCAAGGCCATTCGAAAGGCGTTGCTCGGCTTCTCCGGTCTGCCTCACCGCTGTGAATGGGTGGCGAACATTGCCGGCGTTGAGTTTTTCAATGACTCTAAAGGTACCAACGTTGGAGCAACCGTTGCCGCGGTGGAGGGTCTCGGTAAGCATATTGGCGGGCACATAATTCTGATCGCCGGTGGTGTGAGCAAAGGCGCAGACTTCAGTGATCTGGTGCCGGTGGTCAACCGATGGAGCAAAAAAGTCATACTGATTGGCAAAGACGCCAAAGAACTTGCCCTGGCTTTGAACCCAGAAACGCAGGCAGTGTTTGCAAAGGATATGCATGATGCTGTCACCGTCGCGCTTTCTCATGCTGCGCCGGGCGACGCTGTTTTACTGTCACCAGCTTGTGCAAGTTTTGATATGTACGCGAATTATCGGGAGCGTGGCCTGAGCTTTATTCAGTCGGTGGAGCTATTGCAATGAAAATGACTTCGGTAGCCCATCGCATCCCGGCATCTAAACAAGCATTCCCTAGAATAAACGGCTTGCTCCTTACCGTGAGTTTCCTGCTGACTCTCGGTTTGCTTATGATGACGTCTGCATCAGTGGAAATAGCCAGCAGCCGCTACGGTGATCCATTCTTTCACCTCAAGCGGCAGAGTGTGTTTGCGGTGCTGGGTTGTATTGCGATGCTGACAACCCTTCATCTGCCCATGAGATTCTGGCGCAGTATCAGTGCCTATCTGCTGTTGCTTTCTTTCGCTCTGCTGACGCTGGTTTTGATTCCTGGCGTTGGCAGAGTCGTTAATGGCAGTGCTCGATGGATTGATCTGGGCTTCTTCAATCTCCAGCCTTCCGAACTGGCTAAGGTATTTATTGTTATTTATGTGGCGGCCTATCTGGAGCGGCATGCGGATGAAGTGCGCGGGGCATTTGTTGGTTTTGTGAAACCTCTTCTGGTGGTGGCCGGCGCCGTGGTCCTGCTGCATTTCGAACCGGATCATGGGGCGATGGTCATCTTGCTGGCAACTGTCTTTTGTCTGATCTTTCTGGCAGGTGCCAAGATCTCGCGATTTTTTCCCTTGCTTCTGCTCTGCGTGGGTGGCGTGACCTACATCGCAGTAATGAAACCCTATGTGCTCGAAAGATTTACTTCTTACTGGAATCCATGGGCAGCGGAAAATGTGTTCAACGGCGGCTATCAGCTGACTCAGGCGCTGATCGCATTTGGGAGAGGCGAGTGGTTTGGCGTCGGACTCGGTAATAGCATCCAAAAACTGTATTTTCTGCCTGAAGCACACAATGATTTTGTGCTGGCAATCATTGGAGAGGAGTTGGGCCTGTTAGGTGTAGGTTTCGTGATTTTCTTGTTTGTGTGTCTCGTCTACACGGGCTTCAGCATTGGCAGGCAGGCGCTCAGTCAAGGGGAATTGTTTTCGGCTTATGTTGCGTTTGGAGTGTCGCTGCTATTTTCCGGCCAGGCCCTGATCAATATTGGAGTGAATATTGGGTTGTTGCCAACGAAAGGCTTAACACTGCCTTTTCTGAGCTATGGGGGCGCGAGTCTCATTGTTTGCTTTTATATGGCCGCCATTTTGCTCCGAATACAATATGAGAATGACAATTCATCGTCTCTTGAGCAGCAGGGTTCCGGTGAATGGTAAATTCCCCAATTACAGTGCTGATAATGGCGGCGGGTACCGGCGGACATATCTTTCCTGCACTGTCTGTCGCCAGAGAATTGCAAATGCTGGGCGCCAAAGTTGAATGGCTGGGCACGCCTTCAGGGCTTGAGCATGAACTGCTCGCGAATACGGAAATACCCCTTCATACAGTCCCGGTGCAGGGTCTGCGAGGTAAAGGATTCATGCGCCTGCTGTTCGCGCCGTTCATGCTGGTACGAGCATTCTGGGAGTCCTTGCAGGTGCTGCGAAGAGTCCGGCCAGACAGCGTCCTGGGAATGGGGGGATTTGTGGCCGGGCCGGCAGGGTTGGCGGCAAAGACAATGGGACTGCCGCTTCTGATTCATGAGCAGAACGCTGTTGTGGGTTTGACCAACAAACTGCTGTTTCCCTTTTCAATTCGAGCCATGGAGGCATTTCCCTCGACTTTTCCTGCCGCTTCAAAAGTGAGCTATACCGGCAATCCAGTGCGCAGAGAAATCCGCGAATTGCGCAATGCGGATTCCCTGACGATCGCCACTGACCATTCACTGAAGCTACTTGTGTTAGGTGGAAGCCTTGGTGCTGAGGCACTGAACAGCATTCTGCCGGAATTGATTGCGTCTGCCCCTGCAGGGAGCGTAAAAACTCTCCACCAAACTGGACGCCGGCAATTTGCCCGGACTCTGCAGCGCTATGAGGAACTGGGGCACGATACGGAGGAGGCACACCGGGTGGTAGCATTTATCGATCGGATGGGCGAGGCCTATCAATGGGCCGACATTGTCCTGTGCCGCTCCGGAGCCAGCACGGTTTGCGAGCTTGCGGTTGCTGCCAAGCCGGCTATTTTCGTGCCTTACCCTTTTCATAAAGACCATCAGCAACTACGGAATGCCAACTGGTTGCGCGCCGCTGGTGCGGCCGAGGTGATTGAGCAGCACGAGCTTGATGTCGACCGGCTGAGACAGGTGCTTGCTGCACTTATGAGCGATCTGGAGCGATTAAAAGAGATGGGGCTGAGCGCGAGCAAAGTGGCGATATGCGACGCTCACACCCGTATTGCCGGTCTCTGTCTGGAGGTAGCTCATGGTTAGGCCTTACCTGAGCGATATCCCTGAGATGAGGCGTATCCGCACCATCCATTTTGTCGGAATTGGGGGTGCCGGCATGTGCGGAATTGCCGAGGTGCTCCTCAATCAGGGCTATCGCATTACGGGATCTGACCTTAAACCCTCTGGCGCTACAGATCGCCTGAAAAAAATGGGCGCTCGGATCTATCTCAGGCATGAGGCTGCTAACGTGGTAAAGGCGGATGTGGTGGTGTATTCGAGCGCGATCAACAGGCGTAATCCGGAAATCAGGGCAGCAATCAGTCAGCAGAAGCCGCTGATACCGCGGGCCGAGATGCTGGCTGAGCTTATGCGTTATCGTCATGCGATTGCGATAGCAGGAACGCACGGTAAGACCACAACGACCAGTATTGTTGCCTCGGTGTTTGCTGCCGGGGGTCTGGATCCTACTTATGTTATTGGCGGGCTGCTCAATAGCTCAGGGAGTAACGCTGGCTTGGGTGAGAGCAGGTACCTGGTAGCAGAGGCGGATGAAAGTGATGCCTCATTCATGCACCTGCAACCTATGGTGGCTGCGGTCACGAATATCGAAGCTGATCACATGGTCACCTATGGTGGTGACTTTGAGAACCTCAAAAACTATTTCGTAGAGTTTCTGCATAATTTGCCTTTTTACGGGCTCGCCGTCCTTTGTATTGATGACCCCGGTGTAAAAAGCATTATTGTTCAGCTGTCTCGTCCAGTTCTCACCTATGGCTTCTCGAAAGAGGCCGATTATCGCATTACCGAATTTCAGCAGAAAGCCGGCCAGATTGAGTTTCAAGTGACACGTCCTGAACGCAAGCGGCCTCTCAAAATCAAGCTTGCCATGCCGGGTCGCCACAATGCGCTCAACGCGACAGCAGCCGTGGCTATTGCTGCCGATGAAGGTGTCAGCGATAAGGCCATTATTAAGGGGATCAGGGATTTTGCGGGTGTTGGACGGCGATTTGATGTGCAGGGCGATTTTCCGATACCGGGGGGAGAGGTCACTCTGATAGATGATTACGGTCACCATCCTACTGAAGTCGCGGCGACTGTTGAGGCGCTCAGGTCTGGCTGGCCGGATCGCCGGTTGGTGATGGTGTTTCAGCCCCATCGCTACAGCCGGACGGCAGATCTGTATGAAGACTTCGTCGAAGTGTTGTCAGCTGTGGATGTGCTGCTACTGCTGGATGTCTATTCGGCTGGTGAAAGCAAAATTCCAGGTGCCGACTCCCGCAGCCTGACCAGAAGTATCCGGCTGCGCGGCAAGGTAGAACCGCTTTACGTCAAAAAAGAAAAAAATGTGCGTCATATTCTCAGTGAAATACTGCTTCCTGGGGATATGGTTTTGACGCAGGGAGCCGGGAGTGTGGGCGGATTATCGAGGCTTCTGGCATCCAAGGGGTTTATGGACCGGTAATTTGTTGATTTTCATAGAAGAAACTGGCCTTTTGGGTTAAGAAAAATGCCAATGAGAACGATAAATAGAGAACAGGTACTGGCGAAAGCCGGGCATGTCGTCTTGTTGATGGGCGGGACCTCTTCAGAGCGAGAGATTTCACTGTTGAGCGGCCAGGCGGTTGCCAGCAGTCTGGTAAGCCTGGGGGTGCATACAACGGTGATTGATGTTGGTGAAAACATCGTCGACGAGCTTAAGTCGGCAGCGCCGGATCTGGTCGTCAACATGCTGCATGGTCAGGGTGGAGAAGACGGGGTCATTCAGGGGTGTTTGGACCTGCTGCAGATTCCTTACACCGGGTCTGGTGTTCTGGCTTCCGCCTTGGCAATGGACAAGGTCAAGAGTAAGCAGATCTGGTGTCAGATAGGTCTGGCAACTGCCCCGTTCACTGTGCTCAATGAGGACAGTGACTGGGAAGAGGTCATAGAAGGTTTTGAGCGGGTTGTTGTGAAGCCCATTTATGGTGGTTCAAGTTTGGGCATCGCTATTGCTGATTCTTCGGGATCATTGGAAAGGGCCTATAGAGAGGCCTGCGAATTTCGGCAAGGCGTGATGGCTGAGAAGTATATCGAAGGCCCTGAGTATTCGACCGGAGTCCTGGACGACGAGTTGATGCCAACGATTCTGCTTGAGACCGACCGGGAGTTTTTTGATTTTACTGCCAAATACGTTGACGAGGGCACACGAATTGTCTGTCCCGCTCCCCTCAGCAGCGAGCGTATGGCGGCAGCTGAGGCCTTGGTTAAACGTGCTTACAGTGCGCTGGGCTGCAGCGGGCTTGCCCGAGTGGATTTTATGGAAGACGCGGCCGGTGATTTTTTCCTGCTGGAGGTGAATACAGTGCCGGGTATGACCTCTCACAGCTTCGTCCCAAAATCGGCTGCCCGGGTTGGTATTGATTTTGATGAATTGGTCCTGCGCATACTTGACGGGAAACTGAACGGGTAAGCTCTTGCCATGTTGAAAGCCACTAAAAGGTCGTCAGCACAGACCTCGATTAAGATGTCACCCGGCCGCGTCCATCGGGGTGGTCAGCCGCTCAATACGAAAACTGCTGCGAGAAAACGCTATGTGGTCGCCGGTCTCGTAACCACAACGATAATGCTCGTCATCCAGCAGAATGGAGAAAATCTGGCGCATGCGATCAGTCGCCCCGTGTCCAAGGTGCGAGTTGAAAGTGCACAACAGTTTGTGACCGAAGCAGAGCTCACAAACTTGATTTCGCGTTATTTGGGCACCAGTTTTTTCGCCTTTGACGTCTTGGGAGCAAAACAGAGCCTTGAACAACATCCTTGGGTCCGGCGTGCCTCCGCAAAGAAAGTGTGGCCCGACACGGTGGTCTTGGAGATTCAGGAAGAGATTGCGATTGCCCGATGGGGTGACGGGCAATTACTCAATCAGTTCGGTAGAATCTTTGAGCCTCCCGGGCGCCGGCGCGCCGCTGGACTGCCATTACTGGTTGGTTCGGAGGGTGAACAGTACCGGGTTATGGAACAGTACCGTGCCGTGAGTCAGCAACTTTTTCCGGTGGGGCTGAGAGTAACCTCTCTGAGTCTGAGTCCACGAGGGAACTGGAGCCTGATTCTGAACGATTCGATACAGGTCACGCTGGGGCGAGAGAAAATTATCGAGCGTCTGGCGAGATTTGCCGAGCTTTATCAAAGTCCTGAATTGATGGTCTCTGAGAAGCTTGAGTCAGTAGACCTGAGATATGACAACGGGATCGCGGTCAAACTGGTCGCGGAAGACTCGGTGGAGTTGGCTGTCAGATGAAGCAAGTTGGTGTTTCAGTCTCAGGCCTTTTCAATGTAGCCAGCAGCCGTGCGAACGGTTTAACTGATGAATGAAGCGGTCGGTGAGAACATGATTGTAGGCCTCGATATAGGCACCTCTAAGGTGGTGGCGATTGTGGGCGATATTAATCCCGATGGCAGTCTGGATATTGTCGGAATAGGAAGTCATAAATCCCGTGGTCTCAAGAAAGGCACTGTAGTCAACATTGAGTCGACGGTTGAATCTATTCAACGCGCGATTGAAGAGGCTGAACTCATGGCCGGCTGTCAGATTCATTCGGTGTATGCCGGAATTGCCGGCAGCCACATCCGCAGTATGAACTCTCACGGCATTGTCGCAATCCGGGACGGAGAGGTGATGAAAGCCGATATTGAACGGGTGATTGATGCAGCTCAGGCAGTCGCTATTCCGGCCGATCAGAAAGTGCTTCATATACTTCCCCAAGAATACATCATTGATTCTCAGGAAGGTGTGAAAGAACCATTGGGGATGTCAGGGGTTCGCCTGGAAGCAAAGGTGCACCTTGTCACCTGCGCAATAAATGCGGTGCAAAATATAGACAAATGCATCCGCCGCTGCGGTCTTGAAACAGATGAAATCATTCTTGAACAGCTCGCCTCCAGCTATGCCGTATTGACCGAAGATGAAAAAGAGCTTGGTGTTTGTCTCGTTGACATTGGCGGAGGAACGTCGGATATCGCCATTTTCACCGAGGGTGCGATTCGGCACACCGGCGTGATACCAATCGCTGGAGATCAGGTTACAAATGATATTGCCATGGCGCTTCGGACTCCGACTGAGAATGCCGATGAGATAAAAATTAAGTACGCCTGCGCGCTGACTCAGCTGGCCAATCCGGATGACACGATAAAAGTACCCAGTGTGGGTGACCGGCCCCCCAGAGAGTTATCCAGGCAATCCCTGGCTGAAGTTGTCGAGCCTCGCTATGACGAGCTCTTTACTTTGGTTCAGGCAGAACTCCAGCGTAGCGGTTTTGAAAATATGCTGGCCGCCGGTGTGGTCTTGACCGGCGGGACCAGCAAGATGGAAGGGGTAGTTGAACTGGCAGAGGAAATTTTTCACGCGCCGGTCCGTATCGGTGCGCCACACAATGTTAATGGATTGGCCGATATCGTTCGAAATCCGATCTACTCTACAGGTGTCGGTCTTCTGCTGTATGGGTTAAAGCAACATCAAGAGCGCGAAGGCCTGGAGTCGAAGCGTGCTCCGCAAGTTCATCTGGTTGACAGAGTGAAAAGCTGGTTTCAAGGGAACTTCTGAAAACTGTCTGATTGCATGATAGTGAGAATAATTCGAGAAAACGAGGGGATTTCATGTTCGAGCTAATAGACAACATTCCGCAAAGTGCGGTGATTAAAGTGCTGGGAGTCGGCGGTGGCGGTGGCAATGCTGTCCATCACATGATCACCAATCAGGTTGATGGTGTTGATTTTATCTGCGCCAACACGGACTCACAGGCCCTAAATAACCTGAAGGCTAAGACCATCTTGCAGATGGGCACCAGTATCACCAAAGGGTTGGGAGCAGGAGCTAACCCGGAGATCGGGCGACAGGCTGCTCTGGAAGATCGAGACCAGATCGCAGACATTCTGAGCGGTGCGGATATGGTGTTCATTACTGCCGGCATGGGCGGCGGTACTGGTACCGGTGCCGCGCCGATTGTTGCTGAAGTAGCCCGAGAACTTGGCATTCTCACCGTTGCTGTAGTCACAAGACCGTTTCCTTTCGAGGGAAAGAAGCGCTCGGCGATTGCTGAGCACGGTATTGAGCAACTTTCAGCCAATGTGGACTCGCTGATCACGATCCCCAATGAGAAGCTGCTGGATGTTTTGGGCAAGGAAGCTTCACTGCTTGATGCATTCAAGGCGGCGAATGATGTCTTGCTGGGTGCCGTGAAAGGCATCGCTGATCTGATTATGCATCCCGGCATGATCAATGTTGATTTTGCCGATGTAAAAACAGTCATGTCAGAAATGGGCATGGCCATGATGGGCACCGGATTTGCAACAGGTGAGGACAGAGCACGTGAGGCGGCGGAGTCAGCTATTCGCTCGCCGCTTCTGGAAGATGTCAATCTTCAGGGGGCCCGCGGGATACTGGTGAACATCACAGCAGGAGAGAACCTGTCCCTGGGTGAATTTTCAGAAGTCGGTGATACCATCGAAGAGTTCGCTTCAGATGATGCCACAGTGGTTGTAGGCACAGTAATTGACCCGGAATTGGGTGATGAGATGCGAGTGACCGTGGTAGCAACCGGACTGGGTGGCGGGCAGGCCAAACCCAAGAAAGTTGTCGACAACACGCAGCGAGAGCAAACGGATTACAGCCAGCTGGACAGACCTGCTGTATTGCGGAATCGCCCGGTTGACCGTGGTGCTGTTGTGGCGCAGGCGGTTGGTGCAGAAGCAGATATCGACTATCTTGATATCCCTGCGTTTCTGAGAAGGCAGGCGGACTAGCCCTGCGGCAACAGATTGGTTGCCCCGGCATCGGGATCAAGGATGAAGCACTTCCCTCAATTGCTTTTTGATCCCGGCGCCGGCACTGGCTCTGCTTCAAAGATTGCTAGTCGAATCTTTGGGGTAGCCCGCTTCGCCGGTACGATTCCATCTTTTTGGCGGGCCCTCAATACAGACTTATTGGGGCTTGCCGGCGGGGGTTGATCCGTGATCTTAGCAGTCAGCGTACGCGTAACACAAGCAACTTCAGTTTCTGCGACCCCTGACGAAGAACTGGTATGACATTCGGGCCCTGCGAGGGAACTTAATCAGAATGGTGAGGTCTCACCATCAACTACCGTCACCGACGCAGCCATCAGGCAACTCTATGCTGAGACAGAGAACATTAAAAAACGTGATCCGGGCCACTGGCGTCGGCCTCCATACGGGGGAGAAAGTGTATCTGACGCTGCGTCCGGCGCCGGTGAATACCGGTATTGTTTTCAGTCGAGTTGACCTTGATCCGGTTGTGCAGATCCCGGCGACAGCAACAAATGTGGGTGATACTACCCTGTCGACCTGTCTAGTTCAGGGACACGTCAGAATCTCAACCATTGAGCATCTCATGTCAGCCATGTCTGGTCTGGGCATTGATAACGCGTTTGTAGACGTCAGCGCGCCAGAAGTGCCTATTATGGATGGCAGTGCTGGCCCGTTCGTCTTTCTGATTCAGTCAGCCGGCATTGAGGAGCAGAGCGAACTCAAGCAGTTTATCAAGATCAAGAAGCCAATCCGCCTGGAGCAGGGTGATAAATCGGTAAGCCTCGAGCCATTTGATGGCTTCAAGGTGAGCTACACGCTGCTTTACGATCATCCCGTGTACAAAAAATACACAAAAAGTGCCACGATCGACTTTTCAAGCACCTCCTTTGTAAAAGAGGTGAGCCGGGCCAGAACCTTTGGCTTTATGCATGAATTCGAAGAACTCAGAAATCGGAACCTCGCTCTGGGTGCGAGTATGGATAACGCGATCGCCGTCGGCGATTACAAGGTCCTGAACGAAGATGGTCTGCGGTACGAGGATGAATTCGTTAAGCACAAGATTCTGGATTCGATCGGAGATTTGTACCTGTTGGGCAATAGCCTGATTGGCGAATTTAAAGGGTACAAATCTGGACATGCCCTCAATAATGCATTATTAAGAATGCTGGAAGTGAACGAGGATGCTTGGGAAATCGTCAGCTTCGACGAGGAATCGAACGTACCGATATCCTACGTGAAGCCTGTGCTCGCCGCGTAATCTCTTTTCTCTCCAACTTACTGAACTAGCGAGATATTCTCCGAAAGCTTCCCGTTCGGGAGAGGAGTCGAGTGTTCCTTGACGGTCGGATATTGAATTTTTGCCTATCTAACCCCATGACTTGCTTCGATTAGCCAGAAATTAAGCCACGCAATGAAGCTGATACTAGTCAATCAACGACACGGTCACACCCGAACCATCATTCTAAAGGGATGGGTGAAGGGGTTGTTGTCGGCATGCCTGCTTGGCGCCCCCGTCGCGCTCGGTTATTTTGGCTATCAGCTAGCCATTTCTGGCAATGCTTCTTTACTGACCGAGGACGCTGCCCGCAACTGGCAGCAACAGCTGAGTTTGCAGGAAATCGAGTTGGAAGAGCTGAAGCAGGAGTCCCGGCGTGAACTCGAAGCGCTCAGCCTCAGACTGGCGATGATGCAGGCTCGATTGGTGAGGCTTGATGCGATGGGAGAGCGCATTACCCGTATGTCAGATTTTGACAACGGAGAGTTCGATTTTAGTCAACCCATTGTTGCAGTCGGCGGGCCGGCTCGCGGAGGCAGTGAGTTCAGTGAGTCCGGGTTCCTCAATGCCCTCGACAGACTCGAAAGACAACTGCAAGATCGGCAGAGTCAGCTCCAGATTCTGGAAGATCTGCTCGATGACCGAAAAATTCAGTCAGAGATATTTATCGCAGGCCGCCCGATCGAGCAAGGCTGGATAGCCTCACGCTTTGGTCAGCGACCGGATCCTTTTACCGGTCGGATGTCCTTCCACGCGGGTCTTGATTTCACCACGGGTCGCGCAGGTGCAGAGATCAATACTGTCGCTTCGGGAGTTGTGACCTGGTCCGGGCCCCGCTCCGGCTACGGATTGATGGTCGAGGTTAACCACGGCAGCGGCTATACGACCCGATACGCGCACGCTGAAAGGTTATTGGTTGATGTCGGTGATATCGTTGATAAAGGTCAGAACATAGCTCTGGTCGGCTCGACAGGTCGTTCGACCGGCCCGCACGTACATTTTGAAGTCTATAAAAACGGCCGTGTCGTCGACCCCGCCGCCTACATTCATCGTACGATCAGATAAATTCCTTGTGAGGCCCTCTTGCTTGCGCTGTGGGTACATTACCACAGGGTGAGATGTCGTGCTTGAAGCACTCAAATCTATCTACCGATACCGGTTTTCAGCTTATGAATATCCTCAATAAAATCTTTGGCAGCAGCAATTCTCGCAAGCTGAAGAAAATGAACAAAATCGTTACCGCAATCAATGCGTGCGAGCAGGAGCTGGAACAGCTATCTGACGAACAGTTGTCCGGCAAGACGGGCGAATTTGCCCTAAAGCTGGAGGGCGGGGCGGCTCTCGGCAGCATCCTGCCCGAAGCATTTGCGGTGGTCAGAGAAGCCAGTAAGCGCACCTTAGGTTTGCGCCACTTTGATGTGCAGATGATCGGCGGCATGGTTCTAAACGAAGGTGATATTGCCGAAATGCGTACCGGGGAAGGCAAAACTCTGGTTGCGACGCTGCCCGCGTATCTCAATGCAATTTCCGGAAAGGGAGTGCACATCGTCACCGTCAACGAGTATTTGGCGGAGCGGGATGCGAACTGGATGCGCCCGATTTATGAATTCTTAGGGATCACGGTCGGAGTCGTGAAGTCTGGCCAGTCCCCGGAAGAGAAGCGTCAGGCCTACGGGGCTTCCATTACTTATGGCACCAACAATGAATTCGGGTTTGATTATCTTCGGGACAATATGGCTTTTCGTCTCGAAGATAAGATGCAGAAGCAGCTCAATTTTGCGATTGTCGACGAGGTTGACTCAATCCTCATTGATGAGGCGAGGACGCCGCTGATTATTTCTGGAGCAGCCGAAGACAGCTCTCAACTGTACCTTGCAGTGAACAAACTCATCCCCAAACTTGAAAAGGGCGAAAAGCAGGAAGTCTCCAAAATGGAGATGATGGACAAGAATTTTGTTCCGGAGGAGTCTGGGCATTTTACGGTCGATGAGAAGAGCCGCCAGGCGGAGCTCACAGAAGCGGGCCACGAATTCGTTGAAGATCTGCTTATCAAACAAAAACTTCTGGCAGAGGGTGAGTCTTTGTACGCGGCGACAAACCTTTCTCTGCTGCACCATGTTCATGCGGCTTTAAAAGCCCATCATCTGTTCAACCGGGACATCGAATACATAGTTCAGAACAAAAAAATAGTACTCATTGATGAGCACACCGGCAGAACGATGGAGGGGCGCAGGCTTTCAGAAGGGCTGCATCAGGCCCTTGAGGCCAAGGAAAATCTCGAAATTCAAAGCGAGAGCCAGACTCTGGCCTCTACAACATTTCAGAATTACTTTCGGCTCTACGGCAAACTGTCTGGCATGACAGGCACTGCGGACACGGAGGCTTTCGAATTCAGTCAGATCTACGGCCTGGATGTTGTGGTCATTCCCACCAATGTACCGATGGTGCGTGAGGATGCGAATGACCTGATCTTCCTGTCAATGGAAGAAAAATTTGAAGCGATTCTTAACGATATTATCGAAATTCGTGAAAAGGGCGCTCCAGTACTTGTGGGCACGGCTTCTATTGATACGTCAGAGATACTTTCTAACTACCTGAGCAAGAAGAAAATTAGCCATGAAGTGCTGAATGCGAAATTCCATGCCAAGGAAGCAGAAATTATTGCTGAGGCAGGCAGGCCCGGCGCGGTGACTATCGCCACCAACATGGCAGGACGGGGAACTGATATTGTCCTGGGGGGCAAGTGGGAGGCTGAAGTTGAAGCTCTCAGCAATCCAAGTCAGGAAGAAATCGATGAAATCAAGTCACAGTGGCAGCAGCGCCATGACCAGGTCCTGGCTGCAGGGGGGCTTCATATCATCGGAACAGAACGCCACGAATCACGGCGGATAGACAATCAACTGCGCGGCCGTGCGGGTCGGCAGGGCGATCCTGGTTACTCCAGATTTTATCTCTCTATGGAAGATAATCTGCTTCGGATCTTTGCCAGTGAAGGAGTAAAGAACTTCATGCGGAAACTGGGTATGGAGCGCGGAGAGGCTATCGAGCATGGCATGGTGACCCGCTCTATTGAGAAGGCCCAGCGTAAGGTGGAAGGGCGAAATTTTGATATCCGAAAACAGTTACTTGAATACGACAACGTTGCTAATGATCAGCGCACTATTATCTATCGCCAGAGAAAAGAACTCATGGCCAGCAATGACATCTCAGATCTGCTCAAGGACATGAGGGGAGAAGTCGTCTCCGGGCTGGTCGATGAATATATTCCGCCTCAGAGCGTGCCAGAGCAGTGGGACATTCCAGCTCTTGAAGCTGCGGTTAAGACGGAATTCAATACCAGTCAGCCAATCCAGCAATGGCTGGACGAGGACGATCAGCTGTATGAAGACCAGTTGAAGCGTAAGCTGATCGACATTCTGGAACAAGAGTACGAACTCAAATCCACAGCGGTCGGCGAGAATATGCGGCTATTCGAAAAGCAGATCAGTCTGCAGATTCTTGATGGCCTCTGGAAAGAGCATCTGGCCACGATGGATCATCTCAGGCAGGGGATTTTCCTGCGAAGTTACGGCGGGAAAAATCCGCGGCAGGAATATAAAAGAGAAGCGTTTGCCTTGTTCACTGAGTTGCTGGATAACCTGCAGCGTGAAGCCGTAAAAGTCCTGAGTCATGTTCAGATAAGGCAGGAGGACGCGGCTGATGCGATTGAGCGTAAGCGCAGGGAAGAGGCGGCGAGAGAAAGAGTGAATTACCAGCATCAGGAAGTCTCAGCGTTGTCTGGCTCTGCCGCTGCGGAACAAAATCAGCCGACTGATGATGCTCAGCATTCAGGCAGACAATCTCCCTTTGTGCGTGATGTGCCAAAAGTTGGCAGGAATGATCCTTGTCCATGCGGGTCCGGTAAGAAATATAAGCTTTGTCATGGAAAGATTTCCTAGTGCGTCAAAATATCCGAAGCCAACGGAAGTGCTTTACCGGCGTGTCCGGCGGATAAATTTTGCGCACTTCCGGCCTTCGTAGAATCGAAACGCTGCAACGACGCCTATGACAAAAACACAATTGAACGCCGGGGATACGACACACATATCAGGGGTAAAGCTGTCTGCGCTTGCCAGCGGCATTCGCTATAAAGACCGCCTCGATCTTGTGTTGATTGAAGTTCCGGAAGAAGCCACTCTCGCCGGTGTATTTACCCGAAATGCGTTCTGTGCCGCTCCGGTTAAGATCGCGCGAGAGCACCTTGCCGCTGCCAATACCCGCTATTTTCTCATCAATACGGGCAATGCCAATGCCGGCACCGGTGCGGAGGGTGAAAAAGTGGCTCTGCAGTGTTGTCAATGGCTAGCAGATGCGGCCGGAGTCCAGGCCGAACAGGTCCTGCCATTTTCCACTGGCGTAATCGGTGAGGCTCTGCCTGCTGATAAGATTCACGCTGCGATTCCTGAGCTTTATGCGGCTCTTGCTCCAGACAGCTGGCTCCCTGCCGCCACCGGCATTATGACGACGGACACCCACCCCAAATTCAGGACGCGGTCACTCCAACTTGCTGGGCAAGACTGTCGGATCAGCGGTATCGCCAAAGGAGCCGGTATGATAAAGCCAAATATGGCTACTATGCTTGCGTTTGTCTTCAGCGATATTCGCGTTGAGCCAGCAACGCTGCAAGGACAACTCGAAGATGTCGTATCTCAAAGTTTCAATCGAATTACTGTTGACGGCGACACCTCAACCAATGATGCCTGCATGCTTGTTGCCAGTGGCAGAGGCATCGTCTTTGATGAACTGCAGGCAGCCGATCAGGAATCGTACCTGGCAGCAGTTCGTGACATTTTTCAGGAACTTGCTACCGACCTGATCAGGGATGCCGAAGGTGGAACGAAGTTTATTACTGTTAAGGTGACCGGGGGCGGAAATGAACAGGAATGTCTCGCCGTTGCCTATGCGTTGGCTGAATCTCCGCTGGTTAAAACCGCCTTGTTTGCTTCTGACCCCAACTGGGGAAGAATATTGGCCGCTGTTGGCCGTGCGGAGGTCGAGCATCTTGATCTTTCAGGTGTCAGCATTAACTTGGGAAAGCTCAGTCTGATTGATGACGGGGAATTGTCGGCAAGCTATTCAGAGAGCCTGGGAAAACAGCAGGTCGACCAGACCGACATTGAAATTTCGGTCGAGCTTGGCAGGGGAAGCTATACCGAAACCGTCTGGACTTCAGACCTTTCGCACGATTACGTCCGGATAAATGCGGAGTATCGAACCTAGCTTTTAAGCGTGTCTCTCAGGTGTCTCTCCATGCTGCACGTTGCAGTCGCAATCATCAAAAATTCCAATCAGGAAGTGCTTGTCGCGCTGCGCCCGCCGGACAGTCATCAGGGAAATCTCTGGGAGTTTCCGGGCGGTAAGCTTGAGTTGGCTGAGACAGTATTCGCTGCTTTGCAGCGCGAGATTCGTGAAGAGATCGGGCTGCTGATTCGTGCCGCGTATCCCTTCATCAAGATTCAGCATGATTATGGTGACAAACAGGTTCTGCTGGATGTGTGGCAAGTCACCGAGTTTGACGGTGTAGCCGCTGGCCGAGAAGGGCAGAAAATTCAGTGGCTGGCGCCAAAGGACATGGAGTCCCGTCAGTTCCCTGAAGCGAACCACCGGATCATTAATCTGCTCCAGCTACCGACGCAAATGGCGATTACACCGCAATTCAAAAACTTCCCTCAGCTGTCCGCATATCTCGGCATTTTTGCACAATCCGGCGCGCAGGCACTTCAGATTCGACAAAAGCATTTGACCTACGATCAACTTCTGGACTGGACCCACAGGAGTCGCGACATGCTGCGGGATTGTGGGTCACGTTTGATTGTGAATGGTTCATTTTCCCTTGAGAAAGATTTGCCTCATGAGGTCGGTATTCATGTCACGTCCACTGAATTGGGAAGGCTGCAGACGAGCGTGGGCGAGCGTTCACGCCTTGTGGGCTGCTCGTGTCATTCCAGGGAAGAACTGACGAAAGCTGCAGCGCTTGGATTTGATTATGCGCTGCTCTCGCCAGTGGCTTCGACGGCCAAATATCCGGGTAAATCGCCACTGGGCTGGAGCAGATTTGAGGAGCTGGCCGCTTCTGTTTCTCTGCCGGTATATGCTCTTGGGGGTATGAAACGCAGTGATGTTCGCATCGCTCTGAAGCGGGGGGCGGCAGGCGTTGCGGGTATCGGGGCATTCGACAAGATAGTGGAGTAAATTGTGTTGGCGACGAATATGCTAAGCATCACTATTAGTGCAATGGGCTTTTCAGATAGAACACACGGTTCAACTACTGTTGGCTACTGGACGTTATCCGAGTCCTCGCCAACTTCGGGGTAGATCGGTTCGCCGGCAATGGTGTGTTTTTCTGTGGCCCATTCGCCCAGATCAATCAGCTTGCACTGTTCACTGCAAAACGGTCGGTATTTATCCGAGCTCGACCATACTACCGTGGCCTGACAGGTTGGACAATCTACTTGGCGCACCTTATTGAATTTCATTGGCACTTCTTGGCTCCTGCCATCGCCAAATACCCTTGATGTAGTTTCTCAACCCGTTGCCTGAGGGGTTTTAGTGGCAGCTCATTGCCGATGATGTCATCTGCATATTCGAGTCTCTGACTTCGACCTATTTGCGATGCAATTATTGCGCGAACAGTGCGCTCTTCTCCACCATCTCGAGCAAGCGTGCGCGCGATTTGTGTATCGATCGAGACGTCGACGACTAAGATACGGTCAACCAGTTCCGCCTGTCCGGTTTCGAGCAGAAGCGGGGAAACAAGCAGGCAATAAGTGGTTCGGCAGCTGGAGATTTTTTGCGTCAACCATCTTCTGATTAGTGGATGTAAGAGCTCTTCTAACCAGTGCTTCTCCTTTTCTTGGTGGAAAATTACCTGTCGGAGCGCTCCACGGTCTAGACCACCATCTGTCATGAGTATCTCGGAACCGAAATGCTTGGCTATTTCTGCCAGAGCATGGGTGCCCGGTGCCACGACTTCTCGAGCGGCGATATCAGCGTCAACTAACTCTACATCCAGGGCGGCAAACATCTCAGCAATTGTGCTCTTACCGCTGCCGATGCCTCCGGTAAGGCCGACTACAAACATCGTCGACCACTGCTAGGTGTAAATATGCTAAATTGTGGACACTTCATAGCAAGAACCGAGTTACATAAAAAGAAAAGACCTGGTGTCCCCAGATCATCATGATGAGGCCGGCGCCGGCTAGAAACGGGCCAAATGGCATATGTGCTGATTTGTCTCTGCTCGTAAGGAGCGTACTGTAAATACCAAAAGTTGCCCCAGCTAGTGACGAAAGTAAGACAATGGGGAGCAAGGCTTGCCACCCCAACCATGCGCCCAGTGCGGCAAGCAATTTAAAGTCGCCATAACCCATTCCGTCCTTGCCGGTTGCCAATTTGAAAACCCAGTAAACCGACCAGAGTGACAGGTAGCCACCAGCGGCTCCAAGAACTGATTCCTGGGTTGTGACGCCGGTTCCGAGGTCCCAAGAGTTGACTGCCAGGCCAAGCCAGAGCAGCGGGAGAGTGATATTGTCCGGCAGCAGTTGATGATCAAAATCAATCATGGTGAGTGCGACCAGTGCCCAGACAAAAAGCAGAAGCGCCAGCGTAAGCCATGTGGCGCCAAAATTCACCGCAACAAGAGCTGACAAAAACCCTGTAGCCAGCTCTACGGCGGGATACCGAACCGGGATTCTCACCTTGCAACTGGCACATCTGCCACCAAGCAGCACATAGCTGACCAGTGGGATATTTTCCCAGGCTCGGATGTTGTGCCGGCATTGAGGGCAGTGAGAAGCGGGTTCTGCCAATGACAGGTTTTTCCAGGAGTGTGGACTATTTTTTTTCGCTGGCTGCGGATCCTGTATCTCAAGAAATTCGCAGCATTGTTGTCTCCAGTCTCTCTGAAGCATGATTGGCAGGCGGTAGATTATGACGTTGAGGAAGCTTCCTACCAGGAGCCCAAGCACAAAGCTAACTGTGATGAGATTTGCTGAGCTCTGCTGTAACAGTTGGAATGGGCCCATTTAGCGTCGACCTAGCTATATAAATGATTTAAGCACAAGATTGGCCGATGCATCTTGATGTCTTGTTTCACGTTAATTGAGCTGAGCACTATCGTTCTCATTTGGCTATCGATCATCTGTCCCTTTTTCATTATGCCTGTACCGCGTAGAACCAGCAGAGAGCGGATTATTCAGCTTTCCAGGAATTGCAAGTCATGTAAAGTTTTGCTCCGGGAATAGCGCCATTAACACAGGCGTTTGTCTACGCAAGAGCCTCCTCTTGACCACTGTATAGGGGGTTTGGTGTCATCTAAAGTCAACGTATAAGTCATCCCATCTAGGATGGTAGAATCATGCTGCCATGTCATTGTGATTACTCCATCAGCAACCATGACACCGTGAACCGTTTCACCGACCGTAATATTAGCTGGTATGCCTAGAGATCCTCCATCGAGATCAGTTAGGGCCGATGGATTTCGAATCTGGATTGCACGCTCGACAGCTTCTTTGTGAGGGATCGCTGCAAGGACAAGCTCAGAGAACTTTGCGCGGATAGAGTAGTTCTGAAATGCTGCGAGGGCTATCGTAATTATTAAGGTGAAGATGGCTAAGAAAGTCATCAACTCCAGCAATGTGAAGCCTAGCGGTTTTTTCATATATTTCGACCTGATTGGGGCTATTCAGTTCTAGCCAATATTACGTATATCGTTACCCGATGCATGACACCCGGACCTTAGCAGTCCTATCAAGGCGTCGATGGAGATGCTTCGATTACTTTCTCGCGTTATTAATTTATCCGGCGTGAGATTCTTTGTTTATCATGATACCTAAAAATAACCTCTTATTAAAAAGCCAAGTCGATGTTTGCATCTCATGTCGTAAAGTCTGGAACGAATATTTTTATCGGTCAAAACAAGTCGGTTTTATTTTCTGCTAATGTCTGATTTCTAGATTGTCTTGAGCAATGAAAACATGCATTTGATTATTGAGCCACTAAGCAGACGCTCATCATCAGAAAGATTTATGGAGTTCCGGACTGCCGGTCAATTCGATGAGATGGGCATGTGGAAGCGGTGTTATTCAGGTAGTGTTCATGAAACCTGGAGTAATCTAAATACACTTATTATCTGTATTGATTGTCGAAAATCTCCGGATATCGATGTGACTAAGCGTCTCTTAGCTTGAACTGTAGTCGCTGCTGGTTTATCGTTGCTCTTAAAGTTTACATTGTTTTTAGGTCTATATTATTTTAATCAATGCAGTTATCGGGGCTGATTGCTCTCGGTATTGGAGGAAGGTAATGAAAAAATCGGTACACTTTACGGCTGGCCTGACAATGCTGATTGGCCTCTTCGTAGCACAGCCCGGCCTGAGCCAGGACAAGACAGTCAATGACGGCGTATTCACCGAATCGCAAGTTTCTTCAGGTCAGGCGGTTTATGATTCGCAGTGTAAAACCTGTCATAACATGCGTTTCTACCGTGATACCTTGCGCTCCTGGAGTAATCAGCCGCTGCTGTATCTGTGGGAAAACATCATGGGAACGATGCCAGCAGACAATCCGGGATCGCTGATGTTTGAGGAATATACGGACGTGATTGCCTATATTTTGTCTGAGAACGGATTCCCCGCCGGTGACGCGACCCTTGACCCTGACAACGGAATGGATGCCATAAAGATACTTGCACCGTGAGAACTGTCTAGCCGCTGCCGGCGTCAGTCGTAAACGCACACCTCAAAAAAAGGCCGGTCACCACCGGCCTTTTTTTTGTGCCTAAAGATCTTGTGACTGCTGCGAGACCGGTGTCGGTTTTATTGTGTTACCAGGCTGGGATCAAGGGCGTCTAACGGGCAGCCCTCAAGAACCCGCCTGATTTCATTGCGGTCACTGGATTCCAGTTGAATATCATACTTCTCGGCAATCACATCCCACAGCTGGGCATATTCGCATTGGAAGTCGTCCCGGGGCATGTAGCGGCTCGGGCCTCTGTCTCGCTTGCGGCGAATTTCTTGCTTGTCGACCAGCATGAGATTCAGTGGGTCGTTGGAAAACTGGATTTTTTTCTCTGGCATCCATCGGTCACCGCCATGGGTGTGTGCGTACATGCGGGGTATGACGTGATCGATATCGATCTGGACGGCCACGGTGAATGTTTTTCCGGTGTATTCATCCCGCCACTCACCTGTGCGAACGACGCAATTTCTGGGGTTGGTGTATCTGACTTCGGTCTTGCTGGTGAGAATGAGCATCTCCTGGCGCGTTGACTGACAGTCTTGATCGAAGTCTTCCTCGAATGGCCAGTCATCTTCATTGAAGAATCTCTCGCGGTCCCGATAATTTATCATGACGCCATCTCTTCTCCGGCGCATTGGATCGAAGGTGTCCGGGATTGAACAACCGGTCATGTGGCAATGGTAGGAGGGGCCGAAGTAATGCCCCCCATTGAGGTCAAGGCTGCCCGGATGCGCTTGTGCGTCCGGTTCGATGACGATACAGGCCAGGAACGCCATGATCTGCATAAGCCGAGTCTTTTTCATGTTTACTCCCAAAGCGTTGAAGCAGAAACCTGGGTCGCCCGATGCTGACTGAAGCTTCTGAAAGCGAGTGTTCAGAAATCGATCAGTAGGGAAAGATCTAGTGCCCGACAGTGCTTAGTCAGCGCTCCTACGGATATATAGTCTACGCCAGTTTCTGCGATTCTGACCAATTGGCCGTCTTCGATTCCGCCTGATGCTTCAAGTTTCGCGCGGTTCTGATTCTGCGCTACCGCTTGCTTTAGCTGGTTAATCGAGAAATTATCCAGCATGACAATTTCTGCGTGAGCGGCCAGGGCAGCTTCCATTTCGTCGAGATTTTGGACTTCGATCTGTACTGTTTTGCCGGGACTGACTGCTCGTGCCTTCGCGATCGAAGCGGCAATACCCCCGCAACTCACGATATGATTTTCCTTGATCAGATAGGCGTCGAACAGGCCCATCCTGTGGTTCCTGCCGCCGCCCACCGTCACCGCGTATTTCTGCGCTGTTCGCAGTCCGGGCAGGGTTTTCCGAGTATCCAGCAGAGTAGCCGCAGTGTGCTGAATGAGCTTTGTGAAATTGGCGGTCTGCGTGGCGGTTGCTGAGAGGGTTTGCAGAAAGTTCAAGGCTGTTCGCTCACCGCTCATCAGCGCTCTCGCAGGGCCTCGAAGGTCGCAGAGCTTTTGGCCTGGTTCGATCGGGTCACCTTCTTGCACATGCCAGTCAAGACAGACAGCATCATTTAGCTGGCGGAAGGCTTCTTGCGCCCACGGTATGCCGCAAATGTACCCGTTGTCTTTACTGACAATACGGCCCTCGGCGTGCTTGTGCGCGGGAATCAATGCCGCCGTGATGTCGCCGCTTCCGAGGTCTTCAGTCAAAGCGCGACGCACTGTCTCAGTCATGTCTTCGGGGAGTTGATTCGGGGAAGATGGGCTGTTCATTGTTTCTGATTTCCGAGTGCCTAGCTTCTGATTTCCGAACGTCTGAACTGTCTCAGGGTCAGGGTATTACCGCGTTGGGTGAACTCGATCTGTTTCAGTGCGCTCATGCCCAGGAGGATTGTCTTGCCCCCCATGCTCGGTGTGATGCTTGCAGACACCCCGCTGAGCTCAATTTGTCCGAGGGTCAACTGATTGATCGTGGTGGAAAAAACAGGTACCACACCGGCGGCAGTGTTCACTCGGGTTCGGGCGCCATAATTCAGGCCAAGATTTTCGGCCAGGCCTGCTGGCACTGCGACGTCAGTAGCGCCGGTATCCAAGAGGAAGGTGACGGGTCTGCCGTTAACAGTGCCTGCTGATACATAATGCCCCTGCCTGTTGCGGAGCAGGACGACTTGCAATGAGCCGTCTTTCAGCGCAGCGCTGTCCGGGTCGGAATTCGGGTTGTTCTGCCTTGCTATCCAGTCATCGAAAAAGACGGTCAACGCAGCCAGTGCCAGCGCAAAGCAGATCGCAAGCATTCCCTGTCCGAGCTTTCTCTCAGGCGGTTGTGTGGGCGGGCTCATCCTCAAATTATCACCCAAGCGAAAACGAATGCAAAGCCAGCGATAGCCGGTCGACGTTTGAAATGTCATCCGGCCTGCCGTTCTGACGATCCACTGCGTTGGCGATTGACCCGGATGGAAGAACGTTCGATGTGGGGTGCGCTGCTAAGTCGATAGTCACTGCGAGATAGGTTACTGTGACGATGTTGGGAACCAGTCGTCGCCCAGCGGTTGCCTAGCTGTTCGAAGTCAGTGAGCGGCCCTTGAGCCCCCGTGTTGACTGTAAGGCAGGTCGGTGGCCGGGACGGGCTGTGATAAACTGATATCGCGATGCGACTACACGACTATATCCCTTAGACTATACCCATAAGACTACACACAGTGCTCAAATGTCTATCGAATCACACAGGCTAGTCAGCGCGAGCTTCGTCGAGTCACCGAACCAGAGCGCAAGGCCAGCAGATGCTCTGATCAGCTTGCTGGTCATTCATAATATCAGCTTGCCACCGGGAGAATTCGGTGGGGACTCGATCACGCATCTTTTCTGCAACACGCTGGATTGTTCTGCTCACCCTTTTTTTCGGAGGCTGGAGGATTTGCGTGTGTCGGCACATATACTCATTCGCCGAGACGGAGACATTATGCAGTTCGTGCCGTTTGATCGCAAAGCCTGGCATGCCGGAGAATCTTCATTCCAAGGCATTGAAAATTGTAATGACTTTTCCATTGGAGTGGAGCTGGAGGGGACCGATCATGATCCTTTCACCGACAGTCAGTATGCGGCTTTATCCCAAGTAACTCGCGATCTATTGGCTGCTTATCCAGGTTTGACTGAGGCGCGTATCGTGGGCCATAGTGATGTGGCGCCGGGTCGAAAAAGCGATCCTGGGGCGTGTTTTGATTGGGAGAGATATCGACGTTCTCTTAGTTCCTGATAACACATACTGACATCTCTGAATGAAATTTCTGGTTATCTTGATTAGTCTGACAATCAACTATCTCTGGTTGAAGGACTTCGATCGCTTTGATGATTCCTGGTTCTTTCGATTACGTCACTTGATTGAGGCGGGTTTTTCCCGTCTTGAAATCAACACAGGGAATTCCTGGCTGGTGCCAGTTGTCTCGATTTATGCGTTGTTGCTGTTGGCGCTCTTGATGCTGCTGCAGCTCGCCAGCGGGATTTTGTATGGGTTTATCACCATGCTGATTCACATCTGGGTGCTGCTCGTTGCTTTTGACAGAACGCAGCCGGGCAAGCTGGCGAATGAATTTCTAACTCGCTGGCGTCGGGGAGACTCGCAGGGTACGCTTCTGTTTTTGCAGGAGCAGGATCTGTGTGCAAAAGACCGAGCCTTCGGGTCGGACTCGGATATTTATGCGTGCTTTAGAGAGCAGTTCGTTTATCGCTGCTTTGAGAAGATGTTTATCATGATGTTCAGTTATCTGTTGGCCGACGCGTTCGGCGTGCTGTTTGCTTACGTCAGCTATCAACTTCGCGACAGTCACGATGAACTCCAAAACCAGAAACAGGATAATTTAATTGCCCGGATGATTTTCATTCTGGAATGGGTTCCGGTTCGGCTGTTGGCTTTGACTTTTTCTCTGGTCGGCAATTTTGTGCTGTGCTTTGATCAGCTCAAGCCCCGATTTCTGGACTTTACCCAACGCTCGCATTCTGCCAGCCTCTATGAATACGCCTCTTGCGCGTTGTCCGACGGGTCCGGTACAGGGGCGTTTGCAGGTGGGCCGTTGACTGCTCAGTTTGACCTGACTGATGGGGCGGGTGAACGGCTTGCGCAGACGGAGGAAGTCGAGGCGCTGCAAGCGCTGCTCGAACGCAGTCAGGCGATCTGGCTGGTGGGTTTGGCGCTTTTCACCTTGCTGGACTTACAATTATTCTGACGTGTCACTGCTACGGCGGTAACAACGGAGTTTGTGCTAAGGGCTACCCTGAGTTTTGTAGTTTTTTGGCAAATCATCGGCAGTTTTTTGATCTATTGTGCCCAGTTTTACCCGCCTTCATTTCTAAGGTATTGAACTTCCTACAAAAATAAAAATCTCAAATTCATGATGGCTGAGGTAAAAATGTAGTAATACTACATATTAAGGCAGTTTTACGTAGAATTATTCATACTCTTGCGGTAAGATGTCGCCAGTTTGTAATTTATTTACATGCTCTATGGACATCGCCAGTAGCCGAAGAAGCACACAGGATGTAGGACATGACACAACAAAACGACGCGAATCCAGAAGAAACCGGAGAGTGGTTGGACGCGCTTCAGTCGGTAGTAGATGAGGAGGGCATCGACAGGGCGCATTTTCTTATCGACAAACTGAACGACACTGCCATACGCATGGGGCGGTATGTCCCAATCACCTCGGTAGTTACGCCCTACAGCAATACGATTGCGCCTATCGATGAAGAGCGCATGCCCGGCGATATGTTCATGGAGCGGCAGATCAGAGGCATCGTGCGCTGGAATGCTCTGGCTATGGTGATGCGAGCCAATCAGCGGGACGGCGGCATAGGGGGTCATATTTCTACGTTCGCCTCCGCAGCCACTCTTTACGATGTGGGGTTCAATTACTTCTTCAAAGGCCCCAACGAAAAGAACGAGGGTGATCTGATCTACTATCAGGGACACTCATCCCCCGGCATATATGCCAGGTCTTTTGTTGAGGGCAGGCTGGAGGAGTCACAACTCGACAACTTTCGCAACGAAGTCAAAGGTAATGGCCTGTCGTCTTATCCACATCCCTGGCTGATGCCAGACTACTGGCAATTTCCCACGGTTTCTATGGGGCTTGGGCCGATACAGGCGATTTATCAGGCTCACCTGATGAAATACCTGACCAATCGGGGTTTGCTGGACAACAGTGATCGCAAGATCTGGGCGTTTCTTGGCGATGGCGAGATGGATGAACCTGAATCGCTGGGGGCTATCGGTAAGGCAGGAAGAGAACGTCTCGATAATCTGATTTTTGTCATTAACTGCAACTTGCAGCGCCTCGATGGGCCGGTACGTGGAAATGGCAAAATTATCCAGGAGCTCGAGGGTATTTTCCGAGGCGCAGGTTGGAACGTGATCAAAGTGGTCTGGGGCAGGCACTGGGATCCTTTGCTGCAGGCAGACAAGGACGGCATTCTCCAGGCGAGGATGGATGAGGTGGTTGATGGCGAATATCAGAACTATGCCAGTCGGGGAGGGGCCTACACCCGAGAACACTTCTTCGGAACTGACCCTGAGCTTCTCAAGATGGTAGAGCATCTCTCTGACGAAGATATCATGGCGCTTAATCGGGGAGGTCACGATCCCTATAAAGTCTACGCTGCCTACGCGGAGGCAGTGAAAGCGAATGGCAAGCCCACGGTTATTCTCGCCAAAACTGTTAAGGGTTATGCATTTGGTGGAGGGGCGGAAGCCCAAAATGCAACGCACTCAGTGAAGAAGCTGGATATCGAGGCGCTTAAGAAATTCCGGGATCGTTTTGGCATCCCAATCGATGACGCCAAGTTGAGTGAAGTGCCCTACTACCGGCCGGCTGAGGACAGTTTAGAGCTGCGCTACATGCGGAAAATGCGAGAGAAACTTGGCGGGTCTCTGCCGCAGCGCAGGGCAGTGGGTCAATCACTGAAAGTGCCTTCGCTCGAGATCTTTGATGCTCAGTTGAAAGGCAGCGGGGAGCGCGAGCAGTCAACGACAATGGCATTTGTCAGGATGCTGAATGCGCTTTGTAAAGATCAGGAAATCGGCGAAAAGGTTGTGCCCATCGTGCCAGACGAGGCGCGTACTTTCGGTATGGAAGGGATGTTCCGGCAAATGGGCATTTATTCTGCAATGGGGCAACTCTACGATCCAGCAGACTCCAACCAGGTTATGTATTACCGCGAAGACAAAAAAGGTCAGATGCTGGAAGAAGGGATTTCGGAATCGGGTGCTTTCTCTGCGTGGCTTGCAGCGGCAACATCCTACAGTACCAATAATTGCCCGCTCATCCCGTTTTATATTTACTACTCCATGTTCGGTTTTCAGCGCGTTGGGGACCTTAGTTGGGCGGCTGGCGATTCGCAGGCCCGTGGCTTCCTGATTGGGGCAACCGCTGGCAGAACAACGCTAAATGGAGAAGGGCTGCAGCATCAGGACGGGCACAGCCACTTGTTGGCATCAACCATTCCGAACTGTGTGACCTATGATCCAACTTACGCCTATGAACTGGCGGTAATCATTCAAGACGGGCTTCGTCGGATGTACCACGAACAGGAGTCGGTGTATTACTACATTACCACCATGAATGAGAATTATGTCCAACCCGAAATGCCGGCTGACTGTGAGCAGGGAATCATCAAAGGGATGTACCTGCTTGAAGATGGGTCCTCGAAAGCCTACAAGGTGACTAAACCTGTCAGTAAAGATTTGCGCCTGCGGCTATTAGGTAGCGGCACGATTTTGCGGGAAGTTCGCAAGGCGGCAGAAATACTGAGAAAAGACTATTCAGTGCTGGTGGATGTCTGGAGTGTTACCAGCTACAACGAACTCCGCCGGGAAGCGCTGGCGGTAAGCCGTGAAAATATGCTCAGCCCGTCTAAGAAGGCAAAGATACCTTTTGTTACGGAGCAATTGGGAAAGCAGTCCGGCCCGGTAATATCCACGACCGACTATATGAAGCTGTACTCGGATCAGATTCGGGAATTCGTCCCGGATTCTTTCCGGGTGCTTGGTACAGATGGGTTTGGTCGCAGCGACAGCCGTGAGCAGTTGCGTCATTATTTCGAGGTGGATGCTAAATTTATTGTGCTGGCAGCGCTGAGCGAACTGAAGGCGTTGGACCTGATCACTGCGAAGCAAGTCACCGATTACATGAAAGCCAACGTGATTGACCAGGACAAGGCCGATCCCGTTTCACACTAGCTGAAGCCCACAAGGTATTAATTAGCAGCGGGGAAGTAAGGTTTGGCGATAGAGAAAATAACAGTACCTGACCTCGGGGAAGCGAGTGACGTAGAAGTCATCGAATTATTGGTCACCGTCGGACAGCAGGTTGCCGAAAACGACTCTTTGCTGGTGCTGGAAAGCGATAAGGCGGCGATGGAAATTCCTGCGCCGATGGCCGGCATTGTGAAAAGCATCGCCATCAATCTCGGCGATACGGTGAGCACCGGGGTTGAGATCCTGAGTCTGGAGGTCGAGAACAATAACGCTTCAGCAGAATCGGTCGCGGACGTCGCTGCAGACGAAACGCAGCAAGCCCCTCAGGTTGATGAATCCTCTCCAAAGGCAGCACCGGCGTCAGTTAAAGCGGAACAGCCTGCTTCAATCGAATCTGTCGTTACCGTTCCCGATCTTGGGACTGATGATGAAGTGGATGTGATTGAGATTCATGTCAGCGCAGGAGACAGGCTTGAAGCTGATCAACCGCTTCTGACGCTGGAATCGGATAAGGCCGCCATGGAGGTTCCTTCACCCCAGGCGGGTGAGGTTCTCGAGATACTGGTCAAGGTGGGAGACAAGGTCAAAACAGGAGCAGAGGTGCTTAAGCTTTCTGCTGACGCTGGCGGTGACGTGGTGGCGCCGGCTCAGGAAGCGCCTGCCGCGAGTACTGAGGCTTCCGGCACAGCTGCTGACGATTCGTGGCCGATGCCGGCGTCAGAGCCTTCCCAGCCTGCTGCGCCAAATATCCCTGTCTCTGTTGAGTCGACTAAGGTCTATGCCGGTCCGGCAGTTCGAAAGCTGGCGCGAGAGTTGGGTGTTGATCTGGCGCTGGTGCAGGGTTCTGGCGCTCGGTCCCGCGTAGTAAAAGAAGATATTCATGCCTTTGTCAAAACCCGGATCAATGGCGCATCAACAGGATCGGTTGCGGTCGCGCCTGCAGTGCCTGATGTTGATTTCTCGCAATTCGGGCCGATTGAAGAGCTGCCTCGCACCAAATTGCAGAAAGTTACTGCGATCAACATGCAGAGGAACTGGAGCACTGTGCCTCATGTTGCGCAATTTAATGAAGCGGATGTAACCGCGCTTGAAGACTTTCGAAACGAGCTGCATCCTGAGGCAGAAAAAAAAGGCGTCAAGTTAACATTTTTGCCGTTTTTGCTTAAAGCTTGTGCGAAGGCGTTGGCAGAGTATCCGCAGTTTAATGTTTCCCTGCATTCCTCGGGTGAATTTGTTATTCAAAAGAAGTATTGTCATATCGGCGTAGCTGTGGCGACGGCAGCTGGTTTGGTGGTGCCGGTCATTCGCGATGTGGATACGAAGACCATCTACGAACTGGCACGTGAAGTGTCCGAGCTGACCGCCAAAGCCAAGTCGAGAAAACTGACCCTGGAAGAGATGCAGGGAGCATGTTTTACCATCAGCAGTCTGGGTGCCATTGGAGGAACCGGGTTTATTCCCATCATCAATGCGCCGGAGGTTGCGATACTTGGGGTTGCCAGAACCGAGATAAAGCCGGTCTATGCCAATGGTGAGTTCGTGCCCCGTAAGATGCTCCCGCTTACCCTATGCTATGACCACAAGGCCCTCAACGGGGTTGATGGAGGCTTGTTTGCGGATTATCTGGTCAAGCTTCTCGGTGATATTCGCAGACTCGCCCTTTAAGGACAGCCATTGCATCAGGCTGAGGGGAAAAAGAACGCTTCTTTACCTTCGCCGCTTTCAACGCGTCTGATTCTGCACCCGAAGGCTTCCGACAGATGGTCCTCCAGAAGAATTTCTGACACGGGGCCGGTCAGGTATGTTCCGTCGCCCATCAGCAATAGAACATGGTCACACATTTGACTGACCAGATTTATGTCGTGACTGGCCATCACGAGGGCGGCTCGGTGACCGGTCACTTTTGCCTTAAGCCTCCGTAATCCCTTCAGCTGATGAGCCAGGTCAAGATGGTTGCTGGGCTCGTCCAGTAAATAAAGCGCGGGTGCCTGCGCCACCAGTTGGGCAAGCGAGAGGCGCTGAGCTTCACCGCCGGAAAGGGTATCGATGCTGCGTGCAGACAGGTGCGCCAGGTCGAATTCCCGCAGGGCGTTTTCGACTACTTCAAAATCTTCCGGGTCATCCTTCCACAGTGATTGATGGTGGGGGTAGCGGCCCAGCATCGCGGTTTCAAAAACCGTTTTGGGCATGGCAGGCAGGCCCTGCTGGAAAAGCAGGCCGATTCGGCGGGCCAATGGTTTTCCGCTGAGCGTGGCCAAATTCTCGCCTTCAAGGTAAATTTCCCCGGTCGCCGCGGGCAAAAGCTTTGCTAGTGTGTGCAGCAGCGAAGTTTTGCCTGTGCCATTTCGACCGAGGAGGGCCCAGCTGGTGCCGGGCTCGATTTTCAGTTCAAGCTGGTGGATGAGCCTGCGCCGTGCCACCAAGATATCCAGATTGCGGGTTTGAAGAAGCGTCACGGCGATTGGGTTGCTGAATTTCTCAAAATCAGGATGAAAGACGGTACGCCAATCAGTGCGGTCACCACGCCAACCGGAAGCTGCTGCGGAGCGAGTACTGTGCGAGCGAGACTGTCGGCGAACACCAGAAAGCTGCCGCCGAGCAATACCGCGCTGGGAATTAGATAACGATGATCTCTTCCACCAAGCATTCTGATAGCGTGGGGGGCGATCAATCCGACAAAGCCGACAGAGCCTGCGATAACAACAGCACTTGCGGTGAGTACCGATGCAGCGAGGTAGAGTGTGAATCTCAGTGCCTCAACATTCACCCCGAGAGTTTGCGCGTTCTGATCTCCCAGGGTCAGCACGTTGAGAGCGCGGCTTAAAGCAAGCCCCCCTCCCAGACCGGCGAGCAGCAGGGCATACGAATGCCAGCTGGCGCGGCTCTGGCTGAGATCACCCATCAGCCAGAACAGCATGCTCTGGACGGTGTTTTCGCTGCTGGTGGTAAGCAGAAGATTGATCAGTGCCCCCCATCCTGCTGATACGACAACCCCGGTGAGCAGCAATCGGGTCACCGACCAGCGTTTACCGGCATTGGCAAGCGTGAAGACCAGCAGGATTGACAGGAGTGCGCCGCTGAAGGCGCTCTGGTAAAGCCAGAATACGCTGCTGCCAAGAAAGATTGCAGTCAGCGCGCCGGCGGCCGCGCCTCCAGAGACGCCAAGAATAAACGGGTCGGCTAATGGGTTACGCAGCAGGATTTGCATGATGACACCCGACAGCGAGAGCAGGCCGCCCACCAGAAATGCAGCTACGGTGCGAGGCAGGCGAATCTCTCGAACGATTTGCAGCTGAAGGCTCTCCTCGCCCGCAAAGGGCGCATTCAGCAAATCATGCAAGGACAGGGTAACGCTTCCACTGAGAAGCGAGAATAGCACCGATGCAATCGCCAAGAGCGTCAACAGCAGCAACAGCAAAAAAGGTCTTTTTGAAATCAACAGTTGGGCCCGGAGAACGGCATAGCCTTGAAATAGAGTGTCTCAGTCTACGGGAGAGCGTAATGTTCTGACCCCGCAGTGTAGCACTTTCTGGCTTGCTGTCCGCCATCAGAGCGTCTGCCGGACACATTTTGGCAGCAAGGCGGGCTCATGCATAAAGCCAGTTCAGATGAATCGACTCAAGCTCGGCGCAGACGAGCTGCGTGGCTGATTTGCGGCAGGTTCTGTAAAAGATTGAGCTTGCTGTCCCTTGTGACAGATCTGAGAGTGATTAAGTCCGGGCGCGGATGATAAACTTTACAGACATCCTGTGAAATCCGGGGTGCAGCGATAAGTCCGTGTCCGTCAGTCAATCGCATAACAGTGAGAATGGTTTTCAGAGAGTGCAGTATTAGGAGAGAAGAATGCCTTCATTTGATATCGTGTCCGAAGTGGATATGCATGAAGTGAGGAATGCGGTGGACCAGTCGAATCGAGAGATTGGCACCCGTTTTGATTTTAAGGGAGTCGATGCCCGCTACGAGCTGACAGCGAGCTCTGAAATTGTGGTGAGCGCCGAAGTCGACTTTCAGATTCGACAGATGCTGGATATTCTGAAAGCCAAATTGGTCAAGCGCGGGATTGACATTAAAGCGCTGAAAGAGGGCGATGTGGAATTGTCTGGTCAGAAAGCGGTCATGAAGGTAGTGGTACAGCAGGGCATCGAATCAGACCTGGCGCGGAAACTGGTGAAAATGATCAAGGAAACCAAGATCAAGGTTCAAGCGGCTATCCAGGGCGAGAAACTCAGAGTCAGCGGCAAAAAACGAGACGACTTGCAGGGCATCATTGCCATGCTCAAGGAAGCCAGTCTGGACATTCCGCTTCAGTACAACAACTTCCGGGATTAAGTGCCAACGGGGCGGGAATAGTGTGACACCATCAGATAGCGAATCCGTTGACATATGGGCGAGCATTTTCAGTCCGAAAATGTTGACCTGTGTTTTTACGGGCTTGGCCTCGGGCTTCCCACTGTATGTTTTGTTTCAGTTGGTGCCTGCCTGGTTGCGCACCGAGGGTGTTGATCTCGCGACTATCGGGCTGTTTTCTCTGATTCTGCTGCCTTACAATTGGAAGTTTATCTGGGCGCCGTTGATGGATCGGTATCTGCCTCCGCTATTCGGTCGGCGGACAGGTTGGATGCTGATTACGCAAATTGCGCTGTTGTTCAGTATATCCGGATTGGGCTGGTTGCAGCCTCAGAATTCCGTAGGTCTGATTGCCTGGGTTTGCGTCATTGTGGCGTTTTTTTCAGCGAGTCAGGATATTGTGCTTGACGCTTATCGCCGTGAAATATTGTTCGACGCTGAGCTTGGTCTGGGAAACTCGATCCACGTGCAGGCCTATCGCATCTCCGGGCTGGTGCCGGGAGCTCTCGGTCTGATCCTCGCAGATCGCTTTGAATGGGATTTTGTGTTCCTGGTGATCGGGAGCTTCATGCTGGTAGTAATTACGGCAACTTTTTTCTTCAAGGAGGAGCAGTTCGCCAGTAAGCCCCGCAGCTTGCGACAAGCGGTAGTGGAGCCATTTACGGATTTTGTCACCCGGAACCAGTGGGGCGGTTCGGCCCTGATCATACTGTTCATGTTCTTTTACAAATTGGGCGACAACATGGCGGTCGCGCTGCAAACTCCTTTTTTTATTGATCTCGGATACAGCCTCACCACGATCGGTCTGGTTGCAAAGAACGCCGGGCTGTGGGGATCTGTGGTCGGCGGTTTACTGGGCGGCGTGTGGATGATCAAACTCGGCATTAACCGGGCTTTGTGGATTTTTGGTCTGGTTCAGGTTGTGACGATTTTTGGCTTTGCGCTGCTTTCTGGAATCGGGGTCAACAACTGGGCCTTGGCGGCCGTGATGTCTGCAGAATATGTTGGGGTAGGGTTGGGTAGCGCGGCACTGGTTGCCTTTATTGCCAGGTCTACTTCGCCTGAATTTGCCGCAACGCAACTGGCGCTGCTCACCGCGATCAGTGTTTTGCCGCGAACGTTTGCCAGTGCTGGTTCAGGCGTGCTTGTCGAGGCCATTGGTTACACTTCGTTCTTCTTTGTGTGTATGGCTCTGGCGGTACCCGGTCTGTTGCTCCTGATTAAGGTGGCACCCTGGGGCAAGGCGACCGGTTCGGACGTTGCTGCCTGATTGTTCGGGCAGTGAGGCAAGTGAGAGGTCGCCGGGCGGCCTCATACGGGGGTTTTCAGTCAATCTCCCATTGGTAAGTCTGAAGGCAAAACCTTCCCTCGCTGAAAACAATCCCCTCTGCTTCCAATTTTTCCTGCTGTGTCCGATATTGCGTACTGTGCTGAGGGAAGGACAGCTCGCCTTTTGCGTTCACTACCCGGAACCAGGGCAGCTTGCTGCCCCTCGGCAGCATTTTCATCGTGTATCCCACGCAGCGAGCGTAGCCGGGCAAATCGGCCAGGCGCGCTACCTGCCCGTATGTCGCGACCTTACCGCGCGGAATACGGCTCACTACCTGCCAGATTTTTTCTCTGTTTTTCAACTGGCGGATCCCTTTGCGGTTGCAGGCCTGAAGTAGAGCCATCATGATAGGGATTCGGTTTATTGTAAATCAGGATGTCTGATGCCTGTCGCTTTTACTGTCTTCATCATCGTTCCGTTATTGGAAATGCTATTGCTGTTTGAGGTTGCTGATCGGATCGGGGGTATTCAGACGCTGCTGATGGTTGTTCTGACCGCCGTGATCGGGGTGCAGGTCCTGAAACAACAGGGCTTTTCCACCTTGCTCCGGGCTAATGACCGGATACGTCAGGGCCAGCTTCCCGCTCAGGAAATCATTGAAGGCATGCTGCTAGCCGCGGCCGGCGCCATGCTGCTTACGCCGGGGTTTTTGACCGATACCCTGGGTTTTCTGTGTCTTACCGGGCCGGTGCGGCGGCCGTTGGCCGGCCGTCTGGTTGCCGCCGGGGTTGTTCGGGCCGGTGGTTTCGGGTCATTTTCCAGACGCAACGGCTCAGCCCGGGGCGATGATGTATTCGGCAACAGGGCGGGCTCCGGAGGTCAGGTGTTCGAAGGGGAATACAGTAAGGCAGGATCAGAGCCACCGCTGGAGGCGGAAAATACGCTAGGCGTCGGAGAAGAAAATAAAAATAAAAACCAATAAAAACAGTGGTTTAAAAATCTTCCCATCATATATTCGAAAAAAAAGCAGGCAGAGACTGCATTTGCCGTTGAATTTTGTCTAAGTAACCCCATCTTGCCTTTCAGCAATTAACATGCTCGCGCTGCGTCATTTGCGGTTCGGGCAAGCAATTGGAGAGCGATCTGGGCTGTCGGTAGCGGCCGACGATTCACCAGATGTTCAATTCTGTTCTAGATTCAGGAGTGACTGAGAATGAAAATCCGCCCCTTACAAGATCGTGTCGTAGTGCGACGCATGGAAGAAGAAACAACGTCTGCCGGAGGCATTGTGCTGCCCGGATCAGCGACTGAGAAACCGGCCCAGGGTGAAGTTCTGGCGGTTGGGCCGGGCAAGCGTCTGGACAGTGGAGATGCGCAGCCAGTCGACGTCAACGTAGGAGACACCGTCGTCTTCGGCAAGTACTCAAGCAACACCGTAAAGGTGGGTGACGAAGAATTGCTTATTCTCAACGAAAGCGAAATCTTCGGCGTAATCGAATCATAGGGCACTCGGAAGTTACCGAGCCAACACTGAATAATCTTTACAGACAGGAATAGTTAACAATGGCGAAAGATGTGAAATTCGGCGACTCAGCTCGCCAAAAGCTTCTGGGTGGCGTGAACGTACTCGCAGATGCTGTGAAAGTAACCCTTGGACCAAAAGGACGCAATGTCGTTCTAGACAAGTCCTTCGGGGCGCCCACCGTAACAAAAGACGGAGTCTCGGTGGCAAAAGAAATCGAACTGGAAGACAAGTTCGAGAACATGGGTGCGCAAATGGTGAAGGAAGTTGCCTCCCAGACCTCCGACGTTGCCGGCGATGGCACCACCACTGCGACTGTGCTTGCCCAGTCAATTCTCAACGAAGGGCTTAAGTCAGTTGCCGCTGGCATGAACCCAATGGACCTGAAGCGCGGTATTGATAAGGCCGTTGTGGCAATGGTTGAGGAAGTTAAAAAGTTATCCACCCCCTGCAAAGACTCTAAGTCAATTGCGCAGGTTGGCACCATCTCTGCAAATTCAGACAGGGAAGTCGGGCAGATCATTGCGGACGCCATGGACAAAGTCGGCAAAGAAGGAGTGATCACTGTAGAAGACGGGTCCGGGCTGGAAAATGAGCTTGACGTTGTCGAAGGTATGCAGTTTGACCGCGGTTACTTGTCCGCCTACTTCATCAACAACCAAGACAACATGATGGCCGATCTCGAAAACCCTCTGATCCTGTTGTTTGACAAGAAAATTTCAAACATCCGTGAAATGCTGCCGTTGCTCGAGAGCGTCGCGAAGGCCGGGCGCCCCCTGCTGGTCATCGCCGAGGACGTCGAGGGCGAAGCTCTGGCAACGCTGGTAGTCAACAACATGCGCGGTATCGTCAAGGTTGCTGCTGTGAAAGCACCAGGTTTTGGTGATCGTCGTAAGGCAATGCTAGAAGATATCGCAACCCTGACAGGTGGTACCGTGATTTCTGAAGAAGTCGGTCTGAGCCTTGAAGGCGCAACCGTTGAAGACCTGGGCAGTGCCAAGCGCGTTCAGATTAGTAAGGAAAATACCACGATTATTGATGGTGCCGGTGAGGCTGCCAACATTGAAGGCCGGGTTAACCAGATCCGCGCCCAGATCGAAGAAACCTCTTCAGACTACGATCGTGAGAAATTGCAGGAGCGTGTTGCGAAGCTTGCGGGCGGCGTGGCCGTCATCAAGGTTGGTGCCGGCACCGAGATTGAGATGAAAGAGAAGAAAGCACGCGTTGAAGACGCGCTGCATTCGACTCGTGCTGCAAACGAGGAAGGCGTCGTGCCTGGTGGTGGTGTTGCGCTGGTGCGTGCGCTGCAGGCGGTCGACAGTCTTGAAGGTGACAATGAAGACCAGAATGTCGGCATTGCGCTGCTGCTGAAAGCAGTGACTGCTCCTCTGCGTCAGATCGTCGAGAATGCAGGTGAAGAAGGGTCCGTTGTGCTCGATAAGATCAAGGCTGGCGAAGGAAACTTTGGCTTTAACGCGGCAACTGGCGAGTATGGCGATATGCTGGAGATGGGAATTCTCGATCCGGCTAAAGTGACTCGTACGGCGCTCCAGGCTGCCGGTTCCGTGGCCGGGTTGATGATCACCACTGAAGCGATGGTGTCTGAGCTGCCGGAAGACGCGGCAGCAGCGCCCGCCATGCCTGATATGGGCGGTATGGGCGGTATGGGCGGTATGATGTAAATCAGTCCCCGCAGATGCCGGGAGGAGTCTTTTGGTTCCTCCCAAGCGCAGAAAGCCGCTGTTTTAAACTGCTCTTGCAGTCTGAAAACAGCGGCTTTTTTGTGCAGCCAGTGCCGTCATTAAGACGTGTGTCTTATCGCTTAATGCCGGCTGGCTCTGACACTGCATTTACGCTTCAGGCAAGGTTCTGGTTGGCAAATTCCCAGTTGACCAGATTATCAAGGAAAGATGACAGGAAATCCGGCCGACGATTCTGGAAATCCAGATAGTAGGCGTGTTCCCAGACATCGCAAACCAGTATCGGCTTCAGGCCTTCGGTCAGTGGTGTATCGGCATTGGCGGTTTGGACGATTTTCAGCGTTTCGCCTTCGGCTGCCAGCCAGACCCAACCGCTACCAAACTGACCGACGCCGCCAGCAACGAACTCGGCCTTAAAATTCTCATAGCTGCCGAAGCTTGCGTTGATCGCGTCGGCGACGGCACCTGTGGGTTGCCCGCCACCGTTCGGGCTGATGCTGTTCCAGAAGAAACTGTGGTTGTAGTGCTGGCCGACATTGTTAAAAAGGCCGCCGCCCGCTTTGGCCGCTTCCATGACAAGCTGCTCCAGGCAGTCTGCCTTGAGGCCGGCCCCCTCAAGCAGTTCATTGCCCTTAACGACATACGCGTTATGGTGCTTCCCATAATGGAAGTCCAGCGTGTCAGCAGACATGTGCGGTGCCAGTGCGTCTTTCGCAAACGGCAGTTCGGGTAACTCTAATTTCATAAAATCCTCTTCATTTTCGATGTTGTCACGACACTGTGTGACAGATAGTACGACGCATAAGCCGGCTTTAGACTAGCCGTGCCGCCGGTTAGCTTTTTTCGAACGCCAGGCCCTGTCAGTGGCTTGAAAAGCGAGGCGCCGTGAGAGACCTAATTCTATCAACAATGAACGCTTGCTGCGGTCAGACATCGCCTCCGCCCGGTCACTGGCGGCGGAGGGCATGTCGGGCCAGACTTAGAGGACCTGCATGATCACCAGGAGCGCGAACATCAGCGCGATACCAAGATGAATAACACCCACAACACTGGCCATGGGCCCCATCTTACCTTTGATCGCATTCGCCTCCAGCGCCAGAATCAGAATCAGGCAAAGTGCCATTGCTGTGCCGCTGACGCCGCCCTCGGCGGAGAGGGGAACC
>CACBCS010000002.1 GCA_902537815.1 uncultured Pseudohongiella sp.
GCGGGTCGGCTTGATGTGACCTTGCCGGGCAGAAGGCAGAGCCAGGGCGGGCTGCATCCGATTACTATGACCATAGAGCGGATAAAATCGATCTTCGCCGGCGCCGGTTATGATGTCGCCGAAGGGCCGGAAATCGAAGATGACTATCATAACTTTGAAGCGCTCAACATTCCGGCGCATCATCCTGCCCGGGCTATGCATGATACGTTTTATGTCAGTCCCGGCACCGTTCTCCGGACGCACACCTCTCCAGTCCAGGTTCACGTCATGGAAACTGGGCAGCCTCCATTTCGAATGATATGTCCGGGTCGGGTTTATCGATGTGACTCCGACCTGACCCACACGCCAATGTTTCATCAGGTAGAGGGTTTGCTGGTGGACGAATCAGTGAGCATGGCTGACCTTAAAGGAACTGTGGTCGAATTTCTGCAGGCCTACTTTGAGGTAGAAATGCCGGTTAGGTTCCGCCCGTCCTATTTTCCTTTCACTGAGCCTTCTGCTGAAGTCGATATGGGCTGCGTAAGCTGCGAAGGGAAAGGGTGCAGAATTTGTGGCCATACTGGCTGGCTCGAGGTGATGGGTTGCGGAATGGTCCACCCTAAAGTTCTTGAAATGTCTGGTGTAGATACTGAGATCTATTCGGGGTTCGCTTTTGGTATGGGGGTAGAGCGTTTGGCGATGCTGCGTTACGGCGTGGGTGACCTCAGACTCTACTTTGAAAATGACATTCGTTTTCTCAGGCAATTCAACTAGGGTAAACAATGATTATCAGTGAAAGCTGGCTGTGCGAATGGGTCGATCCTGGGCTGACAACTGACGAGCTTGCCGCGAGTTTAACCATGGTGGGGCTTGAAGTAGATAGAATTGCGCCAGTTGCCCGAGAGTTTAACGGGATTATTGTTGCTGAGGTCAGGCGGGTAACGCAGCACCCTGATGCTGACAAGCTCCGCGTATGTTCCGTATTCGACGGTGAGCATGAGCAACAGGTTGTATGCGGCGCTCCCAACGTCGTGCCGGGCATGAAAGCGCCCTTTGCCACGGTCGGCGCTACCATTGAAACGGGGCAAAGCAAACCGCTGAAGATTACCAACGCGAAATTGCGTGGTGTGGAATCCCACGGGATGCTTTGTTCGGCCGAAGAATTGGGGCTGGAAGAAAGTTCTGAAGGGCTGATGGAGCTTCCGTCTGATGCACCAGTAGGTCAGAATTTTCATGCATACCTGCAGCTCTCTGATTCCATAATTGAGTTAGATCTGACGCCAAACCGTGGTGATTGCCTTGGAATGCGGGGAATCGCGCGTGAAGTGGGGGTACTTAGTCGCAAAGAAGTGTTCGAGCCCGCCGTCAATGCTGTGGAGCCTGTTCACGCTGAAGAATTTCCCGTCACCATCAGCGCAACCGAGGCTTGCCCTCGCTATCTGGGGCGAGTGATCCGGAACGTAAAGCTAAATGCCCGTTCGCCGCTGTGGATGCAGGAAAAGCTCAGGCGCTCGGGGTTGCGCAGCATTGACCCAATCGTTGATGTGACCAATTTTGTGCTGATGGAACTGGGTCAGCCGATGCATGCCTTCGACTTCGAGAAGCTTTCCGGCAAGATTTGCGTGAGAATGGCCGATGATGGTGAGGCGATCACCTTGCTTGACGGCAAGGAAATAGCGCTGAGCACCGATACTTTAGTGATAGCTGACGCGGAAAAACCGGTTGCCATGGCAGGCGTGATGGGGGGGCTTGCCACGGCCGTGAGTCACGCAACGGAACACGTCTTTCTGGAATGCGCTTTCTTTGCACCTCTATCGATTGCCGGAAGGGCACGCGCTTATGGTCTGCACACTGACGCGGCTCACCGCTATGAGAGAGGCGTTGATTTTGAGTTGCAGCACAGAGCCATGGAGCGGGCCACTGAGTTGCTGCTTGATATCGTTGGTGGAGAACCCGGGCCGATTACCGAGGCCATCGGTACATTGCCTGAACGCAACACGGTAAGGTTACGGTTTGCGAGCATCAAAAAGGATCTCGGCGTCACCATCAGTGCTCAGGAGGTAGCAGAGATTTTGTCGCGTCTCGGGTTCTTCATAACGGCCCAAGACAATCAATCCATTGAGGTTGAGGTGCCAAGCTATCGGTTTGACGTCAGTATAGAGGCTGATCTGATCGAAGAGTTGGCCAGGATTTTCGGCTATGACAACATTCCACAGACAGCCGGTCTCAGCGCTCAGCGCTTCCCGAAAAGCTCAGAGACAACCTTCGAGACAAACCGCTTGCGGGAACATCTGGTGGCGCTTGGCTATCAGGAAATTATCTCCTACAGTTTTATTGATCCCGCTCTTTCCGAATTGATCACCGGCTCGCAACAGGCTATTTCCCTGCAAAACCCGATCTCTGAAGAAATGGGGGTGATGCGCTGCAGTTTGCTTCCCGGTTTGCTGTCGAGTTACCAGCACAATGCCAATCGTCAGCACGAGCGACTCAGGTTTTTCGAGACAGGTCTGGTTTTTCAGCGTAATGGAGAAGAGATACAGCAGGAGGCCCGGGTAGGTGGGCTGATCGCCGGAAGCCAGTTGCCAAAAAGCTGGTTCAATGGTCGTGACCAGTCAGACTTCTATGATCTGAAAGGTGATGTAGAGGTATTGCTGGGCCTTGGCGGTAAAACAGGCCAGCTGAGTTTCTTCCCAGTAGCCGAGTGTGGCTATCACCCCGGGCAGTGTGCCGAGATCAGAAACCCGGAGGGTGAGCGAGTCGGAGTCCTCGGCGCGCTGCACCCGGCAATTCAGCGCAAGTTGGATTTAGATCAATCGATATTTGTTTTTGAGCTGCGTCTCGTTTCCCTGCTTGAGGCGCGCATGCCTCAGGTCAGCGCACTGTCCAAATACCCTGAGGTGCAGCGCGACATGGCGATCGTGATTAATGAGGCTGTCTCTGCAGACTCTATCAGTAATCTGGTCAGGGCCAGCGCCGGCGAATTTCTGACAGACTTGCGAATATTTGATGTTTATCAAGGGGATGCAATCGCTAAAGGCCAAAAAAGTGTGGCTTTGGGCTTGACGTGGCAACATCCTTCCCGCACTCTTAGCGATGAAGAGATAACTGCAATAATTGGTAATTGCGTCAACGCACTACAAGAACAATTTAATGCTGATTTGCGGAAATAGGTAGGAATTAATTATGGCAGATGGAGCGCTTACAAAGGCCGACATGGCCGAGCGTCTGTTTGAAGAACTGGGTCTCAATAAGCGAGAAGCGAAAGAGGTTGTAGAGCAGTTTTTCGAGGAAATCCGCCTCTCGCTTGAACGTAATGAACAGGTCAAGCTCTCCGGGTACGGGAACTTTGATCTCAGAGACAAAAAACAACGTCCCGGCCGTAACCCAAAAACAGGCGAGGAAATCCCAATCAAGGCAAGACGGGTAGTGACTTTTCGGCCAGGACAAAAACTGAAAGCAAGAGTAGAAGGGTATGCTGGAAGCGAAGAATAACGACGAACTCCCTCCAATTCCTCCGAAGCGCTATTTCACCATCGGTGAGGTTGGCGAGCTCTGTGCGGTCAAGCCCCATGTGTTGCGCTACTGGGAGGCGGAATTCCCCCAGCTCAAGCCTGTCAAGCGGCGAGGCAACCGGCGATACTATCAAAGACAGGACGTCATTCTGATACGGCAAATCAAAAGCTTGCTTTATGAGCAGGGCTACACGATCGGCGGTGCTCGGCAAAAAATGACCGACAGGCCTGACGAGGTCGCTGCACCACAGGTAAGCTCCGGCGAAATTAAGACTCTGATCAGAGAACTGGAAGAGGTGATCAAGTCGTTATAGGGCGGGACTGGATCCTCATTCTTTTCAATCCATTTTCGGGGCGTAGCGCAGTCTGGTAGCGCACCACACTGGGGGTGTGGTGGTCACAGGTTCAAATCCTGTCGTCCCGACCATTTTCTCGTCTCATGACTTCTCACAAGATGTTAATTACGATAAAAAACAGCACGTTACAATCCTTTTTTCATATTCCTGCGTCTCCTGATGTCTCCTGATATACCGTAATTTATTCGGTACATTTTACGGTACATTGCATATCATCCTTTGAATATTCCGTAATCTGAGGGCGGGCCTTGCAGAAACTTACGGCAATACAGGTAGATAAAGCCAAACCTGCTGATAAACCAAGAAAGCTGACAGATGGTCGTGGTCTCTATTTATACCTTCATCCAAATGGGGGTAAATACTGGCGCTATGACTATTCCATTTCTGGCAAGCGAAAGACTTTTTCCATAGGAACGTATCCAGATGTGGGCCTTGCGGACGCTAGGCTGCAACATCAGGCGGCCAGAGAGGCTGTTGCCAGAGGTGAAGACCCTACAGAATTGAAGAGGCTTAAGCGGCTAACCCAGAATATTGCCGCTGGAGAAACTTTTGAGGCCATAGCTACTGAGTGGTTTGAGACTCATATGGCCGATAAGTCAGAGAGTTACCGCTCTAGAAGCCTGAGAATCCTCAAGAAAGACTTATTTCCACCCCTTGGGCGACGCCCAGTATCTGCGCTCGCTGAGCCTGAAATCCTCCTAGCGCTGCGTGTAGTTGAGCGTAGGACGGTTGATATTGCTCACAGGGCATGCCAGCTGACTAGCCAAGTGCTTGCTTATGCGAGGATAACAGGCAGATTGGAGCGAAACCCTGCTGTGGGCCTCTCTAAAGCACTTAAAAGGACCAAAGTTAGGCACTATCCTGCTTTAACAGACCCGAAAGACCTTAGGCGCCTGCTCTTGGCTGCTCAGGATTATCGTGGGCTTGGCGTTGTTGCTATCGCTCTGCGGCTTTCAATTCTCTTGTTCCAGCGTCCAGGTGAGATAAGGACTATGCGCTGGGACGAAATAGACATTGAGAAATCGCGGTGGGTGAGGGCGTCGGTTAACCAGAAGTCTAATCGTGACCACATTACGCCCCTTCCTTTACAGGCAATGGAATTACTAGAACAGGCTAAGCACTTCTCTAGTGGTAGTGAATATGTATTTCCTAACGCTCGTGGAAAATCTAGGCCCATGAGTGATAACGGCGTAAGAACTGCACTAAGAACGCTAGGGTTTGATAAAGATGTAATATGCCCTCATGGTTTCAGAGCGATGGGTAGGACAATCCTGGAAGAGAGATTGAAATACCGTTCGGTGCTGATAGAGCTTCAAATTGCCCACAAGGTTAAAGACCCTATGGGTGATACCTACAATAGGACAGCATTTATTGATGAGCGAACAGAGATGATGCAGACCTGGGCTGACTATCTTGATGCGCTTATCGGAGAAGACCCTGCTGAGTAATGGATTATCTTAAAGAGAACCTGCCCTAGAAGGGGGGAGTTAATCATAAGGGGGGGGGGAGGGCTTTCACGCTGTAGCAATAGTTATAGAATGTTCCAAGACTTACTTGAGCCAATTTTGAAAAGAAGTGAGTTTTATGATGAGACGCACACGATATGAATGTCGACTCTAAATCAGACAGAAATATGCAAAAGTGAATTTCAAAAAAAAAGGAAAAACCGAGATTGGTAAAAAAACCGCCTCACCCAATACCGATACAAGGTTACAACAAGATGAGGCGGGTCCACGTTCCCACAATTAAGCTTGAACAGGCTCGTGGTAAGGACAAACCTACAGAATTAAACGTATTGGCTATCAATAGTGACAGGACGTTTCCAGATTCTGGAATAGTTAAAGCAGTGAGAGGCTAATTATGAGTATCAAGTATGAAGCCAGCAAGAGAAACCCAGTGGCTAAAAACATGAATTCTGCGAACACGCCTGCTACTCACAGGGACCGAAAAAATGACTATCGCCGAAAAGGCAAACACACTAGGAAAGAGGGTGAAGAATGAACGACAGGTCGTTAAAAATATTGCTAGGGATTATTGCAGTTAATCTAACACTGCAAACAATTAATCAGATTGGGCTATTCCCGACTGCCAACGCCGCCAGCGGGATTCAAAGAATTGCGCTGTGCGATGAATACGGGCGGGTCTGCGCTGAAATGGAAAGGCACGTCAGCGGCAACAGAATAAGGATAGAAACTGAGCAATAATCACATTGCTGCTAAACGATATGGAAGTGAAAGAGATTAAAGTCAGTGACGACCTTGAAAAACTCATACTTGATATAAATTCTGCTTCGTGGGATGAGGGAAATGATATTCAACACTATTCAGTATCTTGTTTAAGTGCGTATTTAGATAGGCAGGACTCATTGTTTTTGGCATGTTACCTGGACCGCGATGGTCAAAATACTCTCATGGGTATTGCTTCCGCACGTATTGAATGGAAACCCTATGCAGACAGACCCTGGTTATACGTTGACGAGATAGACACATGTTGTGACCATCGCAGAAGGGGCGTTGCCACAAAATTAATGTCGGCTTTTTTCAATCTCGCGAAGGAGAAGGAATGTGATGAAGTGTGGTTAGGGACGGAGTCAACTAATCTAGCCGCCCAAAAGCTGTATCAATCTTTGAGTCCTCAGCATGCTGACCTATTTATTGGTTACACATTTAATATGTAAATATATTGACATTGGGTGTTGATGCTATTAGCCTGCACCGGCTTCAATTAACGAACACTATTTATTGTCCTCATCGAAGTCGTCCTAGTATTACCTCGTTCTGTAGTCTCTAAGTACCTCGCAAGTTTAAGCATTCTCGCCTGTCCTTATTCGCTGGGGTGGGTAAAATTTTAATTATTGGAAAATTATTATGTCAGAAAGAGTTGAAGGAACCGTAAAGTGGTTCAATGAATCTAAAGGGTTTGGTTTTATTGAAAGAGAAGGAGGCCCTGATGTATTCGCACATTACAGCGCAATCAGTGGCGGTGGCTTCAAAACGCTAACTGATGGCCAAAAAGTTGAATTTGACGTCACGTCTGGCGCAAAAGGGCCTCAGGCAGAAAACATCACTATTTTATAATAAACGGGGCATTTTAAGGGGTAGTCGTTCTGGCTGCCCCGCTGGCTACGTTTTTGTACGGAAAACACTCACCATCTTCCGCAAGTGACTAGCTAAGGATATGTCTCCAGGTTTGTCTGGTAGCACCCACAGGCACCCGCTTGTAGAAGAAATCACCAAGTACATCAAACTCTCTTTCTGAATCTTTTTAATTTTTTACCACTTTGTTTTAGTTTTTTATCGCTAATACGGCCATTTCTTTCTCCTCTATCTAGAACTTTCTTGTAGCAATCTTCTATAGGATATCCTTGCATTAGCAGATCCATTATTTCCTCATTTTTTGAACGAATCCACTTTGGATAAACTTCTTTATTTTCTTGCCAGTAATCCCAGTTTATACGTTTCAGTTTTTCTCTGCTTGGTGGTATCGGTTTGGGGTCTGGTTTCTTTATCTCTGCGAAATCTACTTCATCATATGGATACTTAACCCAATCAGAATCAATGGTTGATGCATGCGACTCCCAGTCAGTGTCATAAACCCTCTTTCGTTCTGATTTTGCGTGTAAGTGATCAGCATCGCTTAATCTTAAAGATGTAGATTCAATCAGTGATGACAAATCGGGGAGAGAGTTTTCTCTTAGTATTTGCCTAAGAACGTTGAGCCTTCGTCCTGCAAGGACAGGAATACTTCTTTTGACATACTCGTTGTCTGGATGCAACTCTTTAGCACCTTGAACTAAGTTGCCATAAGTGATGGTTTTCTTGTCTTTTGCTACCTGTATAAGAATAGGGAGGTAGATAGTTGAGAGAACAATATCGTGAGCGGTGTAATTGGGGACATCAGTTACATCATTTTGCATAGAACACCCATCTATAATAGATGAATCGAGTTGAACACATAAAAGCTCGGAAGGAAAGGATATTTGGGAGGAGATTCATTCTCTGATGCATACAGACTATATTTCTTTCTCTTCAGCGATTTCCCTAATTTCAAAGCATAGTTGTCATTGTCATTAGCAGTTTATTCATGAAATTCTTTTAGCGTTGACGCATCAGTCACGTTAGACGCGAAATAAAGTAACTACTAACAGCTTTCCACATTAGTTTGTCATCTGTGTCACTCGTGTTCTCCTAATTCAAGAGTCCGACCTCCATGCTTCAAACGGAGGCACAGTCAAAATCTTCCGCTCGTGGCTAGCTAAGGATATGTCTGTGGGTTTGTCTGGAAGCACCTGCATGTCGAAGAAATCACGCCAGTTGTTCCAGCTGTCTTCATAGACCAGGACTTCAATTGCCTGCCAGTATTCAGGCTCCAAGGCTAAACAGCTTCGCCCGCTGTCTAGGTCAATGTGACGCTGTTCTAGGTATCTTCTGGACATTGTTTGATGCCCATATATCCGCTTCCTCTTGCAGAGTAGTTATTTTCTAAATCTTAAGTAAGTTTATCAAAACGGACAAAATCAAATTCTATCTGCGCGCAAATTTATCCAAGTTGACCAGCTAGACGAAAGGTCGAGCATTGTTATTTTTAACCGCTAATCGAAGTTCCAGGCATCGATGAATGAACGCGAGCGAGAACTATCCATTATTTTGGTCGCCCAATCGACCAACTGTGCATTTTTCGCGGAAAGATCCAAAGACTCTCCGGGATCATTATCTAAGTCATACAATTCGAAAACAGCTTTTGTTTCGGAGCTTTCATTGTACAAGCGTACTGCTTTCCAGCTTTTGGAAGAATCATCCAAAAATCTGACTGCTTGCGCGTGACCCCCTCGTGTATTGTGGAATTCCCAGTAGAGACTTTGATGTTGTTCTTGTCCCTCTGCCTGCAATAGGGCTGGCAAGAAAGACAATCCATCATTGTTTGGTGAAACTGTGCCTGCGAGATCAGCCAGTGTAGGCATAAGGTCCCAGAATGCGGACACATGGTCGCTGCGACTCCCTGGTTGGATTCTGCCAGGCCAACGTGCCAAAGTGGGCATTCGGATACCACCCTCATACAGGTCGCGCTTGTAGCCGCGGTAAATGCTATTTGAGTTGAAAAACTCTATATCGCCACCCCCTTCTGGGGTAGGTCCATTGTCACTACTAAAAATGATCAAGGTATTGTCACTTATTCCTAATTTTTCAAGCCGATCTATTATTGCTCCAACGCTACGGTCAATATTAGAAATCATGGCAGCTCTTGCAGCTCTTGGTTTTGGGTGCGGCAAGTAATTCTGTTTTGCAGTGTAGGGTGTTTCATCAAACGATGAATAAGATACCAAATTTTCATCCGGCACTTGCAGCGCAGCATGAGGAGAAGCATATGCTAAAAATAAAAAAAACGGCTGCTCGTCGGTTGTTTCTATAAATTCTAAGGCAGCATTGTTTAACCTGGTCTGGGCATAGTCTTTCCTCTGGTAGGGTTCATAACTAGTCAAGTCATAGGGGTCGGCGCCAGCAGGTAAACTCTGATGCGGGTGCAAAAACGCATTATCGAGAGGATAGCGTTCTTCGTTTTCCCAGAGGTGAGTCGGGAAGTGATTGTGGGCTTGCTTTTGATCCAGGTAACCCAAGAAGTAATCGAACCCGTGCTTGTTTGGCACGCCATATGAACCAGGGCCGCCGAGGCCCCACTTTCCTATTAACCCAGTTCGATAGCCTGCGTCTTGCAGCATGGTGGCAACCGTAGCTGTCCCTGGATTCAGGGGCATCTGGCCGAATTCCTCTTCATCTGTAAAACCGCCTAATTCGAAGTTTCCTCGGATTTGCGTGTGTCCAGAGTGCAGGCCTGTCATCAGAGCAGCCCTGGATGGTGCGCAGACAGTGTTTCCAGCATAGTGCTGAGTCAGCACCATACCCTCACGCATCATACGGTTTAGGTTTGGTGTCTTAATATGTTGTTGACCAAACGGCTCAATATCACCGATGCCTAAATCGTCGGCGAGGATGTAAATAACATTGGGTCGGGAACCCGCCGCATTATCGATAGGCGAACGCGCAGACGTCATTTGTGTATATTGAATCAGGCAGAAGCAAAGCAGTATGAGGGCCGCCATTTGCTGTGTGGTTGTGGCTTTGTGAAAAGTCTTGGTGCTCATTGTTTATAAAGCTTAATTATCTAGGTGGTCCAGGCGCAGAGTCAAATTAGATTCCTCATCCGACGTCCACTGGGCCGGGAACATGTCCTGGCTGACTTCAATCTGGTAATCATGAAAGTCCTGAAGCAAAACTATAGTATTTAGAATGATCATCGCTTCTATTGTATTGTCAGTTTTGCGTAGCGCATCGACGAGGTAAGGGCCGGGATTTTCTGCATGTACTAGGCCGAGAAATTCAGCAGCGCGCACCCGTACAAGATTTTCGCTGTCTCCAGTTGCCATGCTCTGAGCGATCTCGGTAAAGGTTTGCGCTTCTTCTCTGAAACTGCTCAAGACTATCAGCCCCCAATATCGCACCCAGGGGTCTTCTGACTTCAGAGCAGTCTCGATGTCTTCTGTAACGTCATCGAATGACTGCAAGCCCAAGTCTGCGATATCAACCAAATCAGCGATACGAGCACTGTTCTTCCGACCGAATGAGACGGGGTCATCAAAAGCTTCCGTAAATAACATGCTTTCAGGAAACATGCTGAGGTCATTGATAGACTTAACGCGGCCATTTAATTCCTGTCGCATCTCAATTAGCACGTCAGCATAAGCAGGGTCCTTCGCAAGGTTTACGGTTTCGAATGGATCATCGCCAAGATCAAATAATTGCTCTGCAGCTCGTGGTTCAAAGAATTGCTTTTGAGTTTCGTCAAGTGAGCCTGCCCGATACAACTCCCACCATTCAGCATATGCGAGCATGCGATACCGATACTCGTTAAACAGAGCGTCGACGTTGAAGGGCTGATAATTACGGATATACTTTATGTTCCCTCTGCGCAATGTCCTTACATGGTCGATTTTCTCATCGAACCGATCGGCATAGCCAAAGACTTCATTTCGACTATTAACTTCCTCAATACTCACCCCGGCACCGAGGAAGGGTCTGCCGTCCATGTGCGGTGGTATGTCTATCCCAGCCAAATTTAGAATAGTTGGTGCGAAATCAATAAAGCTCACAAACCCTTTGATGCGAGAGCCATAGTCTGCATCGACCAAGTGTTTCCAATTTTTCGGTATATAAATTACTAAAGGGACGTGCAAACCATTTTCATAGGCGTATCCTTTTCCTCTAGGAAGCACTCCGCCATGATCTCCGAAATAAAAAATAAACGTGTCATCCAGCACACCGTCTTCTTCCAGCATCGCAATATAGTCTGCAAAATAGTTGTCCACACGAACATGATTATCTAAATAGCGCGCGTGGGTATAGCGAAACGTTGGTGTGTCAGGAAAGTATGGAAACAAGGCGACTGAATCAGATGTGGTTTTATTCACGGTTATCTCCATTTCTTCTCTCGAGAAATGCAGACTACTTTCGTGAGTAATGGCAGTGTTCTGTACGTGCAAAAACGGCTGCCCAGCTTTTCGATTACGCCAATGTGCATTAGGAGAAGAATCGTTCCAGCCTTCGCCAGCGATCACATTGTAGTCGGTTTTACTATTGTTGCTTGTGTAATATCCGGCCTGTTGCAAGTACCAAGGATACATTTTCCCATTATCGGGCATAGGAACCAATTTTGAGCGACGATGGTATTGAGTTCCTATGCGTGGAGCATATGCGCCTGCAATTAAGGTAGTTCGCGCAACGGAACAAACCGGCGCATTCGAAAAAGCGTGCTCGAAAACTAACCCATGCTTGGCCAAGCCTTCGATCGCCGGCATCGCGATACCGGCTTCACTGTATATGCGGCTAAAGTGGACCGAATTGTCTTCGGACGTAAGCCACACAAAATTCGGTAGATCAGCCGCATATGCGCTGAAGCAGGAAATCAGCAGGCCCGTCATAGAGATAATAAGTTGTATAACTTTCATAGCTTGCAATCATAAGAAGAGTAAATAAAAAAATACAGTATTGAGAAAAGGCAGTCTTGGGGCTGTCTTTTTCATTTGGCAGTGAGCAATGACCTTCGCTGCTCCATGTCTGCGGGTGCTATTCGTTGCGTTTGCCGCAACTCTAAACCAACAAAGATAAGGGAGCCAATTACTCCAAGTACGCCAAGGAAATTCGCGACTCCAGTGAATGATATTGCTGCGGGTATTTTTGAAGACATGACTAGACTCCTAGTTATAGTTCATCAATTACTTTTTCGACCTTTATTGGAATAGTTGAAATGGTGATTTTCGAAGACAATTAATCATCTAAGCTTACTAGTATGCAGTGAGAGAAAACGCACGATAATGGTGCGCTATGCCTTCTGTGATGCAATTTATTTCGGAATTATGAGATCTTCGTTACAGAAGCCAAATTACTTTGACATTCAGGCAATCCAATGGTCCTATCAAATACGTTGTTTTTCGCTACATTCCAGAATACAAATTAGTAACCAGATGAGACTGTTGTTCAAAAAATCAGAATGCGAGGAGCACAAAATTTTGAATCTCTCGTTGAACTAGAGACAGCGGTCAGCGGATCAAGTGCTTTTGAAGAGTATCGAAGCGAAGTAGGCGATGTGCGCGAATTACTCAATACTTCGTTGATAACACCAGTGATGAACTGGCCTAGAAACTAGCAAAATAGGGTAACTACATTGTCTAATCACCTGTTCCTAAAGGGATGATCGGGCCTTTAATTTACGCATAAATCGATTACTCAAAGGCCCTAATTTGCGTCTGCTAAGGCTGCGATTTGGCCTTGCAGACTGCTTACAAGATTGCTGACCATAAAATAGTCTAAAAAGGAGACCATAATGTACAAACTCATTTTATTGCTGGCCACGCTTTGCGCCGGTATAACATTTCCGCTTGCTGGCTATAGTTTCGATGTCACAGGAGACAGAGCAAATCTTTCTGGCACAATTACTTCAATCGAATTGACTGACGAAGGTGGAGTCCTAAATGTTGTGTCTGACAATGAACTCTATGGCAAAACTTGGCTGACTTATAATATCAACTTAGATAACCCTAACTCCGTAGATCAAGGCTCTTTTAGTGGGAGGGCCACTGCGATTAATACTGACGGATCGAGAGCAACCTCTACCCGTCAAGGGGTTTGGAGTAGGGACGGATATATATATTCATTTTACTCGCTAGATGATGCTAGTGATGGTAACCAATACATATGTATTACGACAATGAACTTACAAGATGACTCCGTGGAAATGCAATTTTATCCGAAGTGAGTAGTGCAGAATTTAGAATGGAGGGGGAGCAGCAGCTCCCCCCTAACAAACTGATCGGATAACAAAGATCCATCATTCCGCTCATTCAGTGCCCGCGCGACACTGCCTGAACTCATCAAACAGAAACACAGTCACCATCTTCCGCACATGACTGGCTAAAGATACGTCTTCGGGTTTGTCTGGTAGTACCCGCTTGTAGAAGAAATCACGCCAGTTGTTCCAGCCATCTTCGTAAGCCAGGACTTCAAGTGCTTGCCAGTATTCACGCTCCAAAGCTAAACAGCTTCGCCCGCTGTCTAGGTCAATGTGACGCTGTTCTAGATATCTTCTCAGCATTCTTCATATTCCCAATCCAAGACGATTTCAGAGAGAGCGGCATTTGAAAAGGTGAGAGCTAATTCGCTGATAGAGCGAAATTTACATATGCCATAAAGGTTTCGCATAGCGGCAACTTTAGAAGTCCAAACTCCTTCATCTATTAACCCTAGTTCATGCTGAAGATGGTCATTTTCATAAAGCATCCAAAGTTGATAGGCGGCATTAGCGCCAAGGTTAAAGTGGTCTTCACTTAAGTTGTTTGTAACCATATCTTCCCAATTAGCTGGGTTATCAGGATAGGAGAACGTGCCAATGATATCTACTAAGGTGTCAGTTCTTGCTTGTTGTTGTGACGCTAAAGCGATTATCTGTGATTGTCTCAGCTCCAATCCAACAAAAATTAATGAACCAATGACACCAACTACGCCTAGGAGATTGGCAATTCCAGTAAATGATATTGCTACGGGTATTTTTGAAGGCACCTAATTTTCTCCTGAACCTTTTATTCTACTTTCAATCAAGGCTTTCCATTCAGGAGGATAAAGTCGTTCTACTAAACCTAAATCTTCCCATCTTTCATAGATTTCCATACTGACGATGTCATCAAGCGTCCTTTCCAAGGCGATTTCGTCCAAAAACCCCTGTTTATACTGGTAAAATTGACTTTCCATCCGCCATTGAACGGCTGTCTCCCAGGCTATCATCCTGCGTAATTCAGTTTCTGTCAGAGCACCAGCACCAAGAATTGCTGTCTTCACCATTATTTCAGCCAGGTCACCTGATGCGGCAAGATTTCGCTGCGCTTGCTGCATTTCACTCAAGCGTGTTTGATATGCATTCGTCATCGCAAGTCTTTTGTTTTGTCTAAGTTCTAGCCCGACAAAAACAAGAGACCCGATAATTCCAATTACACCAAGAAAATTGGCTACTCCAGTAAATGATATTGCTGCGGGTATTCTTGAAGACATGACTGGACTCCTATTCATAGCTCATTAATTACTTTTTCGTCCTTTATCGGAATAGTTGAAATGGTGATATTGATTCTTTCCTTGAAGTCAGTTCCTTTGTCGAAGGTGCTTACGGGGAGAATCCTATCCATAAGTATCTTCTGAGCTGCCGTTTGATTCTTGTGAGTGTCATCAACAGCAGTCTTTACGACCGTCTCTATGACCGTAGGAACGTCTGGATGCTCCAAAAGTGTTTGTTTCAACTCAATCTGCCTAGCCCACATCCCTGCTGGTCTGCCACGTTTGACGGAGGTTTTACTCATCGTGTGTCATGCCTTAATATTCAACTAAACTTATCAAGTCCTAAGGAGTTCAGAATGCAAGATTCAGCGAAACAAATCCAAGTCTTTTACGAATTGAAAGTATTGCCAGGTAAAGCTGCTGAGCTGAGGGAAATAGCAGAAAAGATGGTTGCGATGAATGCCATCGAAGAGCCTGGGACTCTTGTCTATAATGTCTACTTCAATGATGACGAAACCCTTTTCACATACCTAGAAACCTACAGTGACTCAGAGACTGGTCTTTTCCATGCAGGTCGGTTTGCTGAAGGTGAATATGTTGGGCAAATCCTTGAGCGGACTGATGGCGGTAGACTTTGTTTCTATGGTGACATCTCAAGTGAGTTTAAAAACTGGGCAAAAGACAATGGGTTTGAACCCGAATATTTCAGTCTGATAGATGGCTTCGTCCGTTAATGCTAAAGATAGGAAAGGTCGATTACTTTTATACTCCAAGAGAAAAGGTGGTTGCGGTTTCCAGAAGCATTGGATTGTTTCAGGAAGCCGCGATTTTTTTGTGGGAGCTAGACCGCACACTTTCTCTAACAATCGAAGGAGAGAGCCAGAACTGCCTGGCTCTCTTTTCCAGCTAAACAGAAAAGACCTTCACATTCGTCTTCATCTCGAGCATATCGGCTTCTATAACAGCATAATTTTGGTCTCCATTAGTGGCATCATCCAAACTATGAATAGTAATAATATTGCCTTCTCGCTTCCAAACACCCTGCAAGGTTGCGCCGATAGCGGAACCATCCTCCATTAATGCTCTAGCTTCGCCATCAAAATTACCTGCATTTTTTGTCGCGCTGTTTGAGTAAAGATTGTGGCTCGCAAAAACTTTTCCGTACTTTCCAACATTTCCTTCGGAAACCAACGTAGACCCGCCAGGGATTGGGATTACCGAAGTAATTTTCATTTCTGATTCAGCTATTAGCTCCATCTTGTATCTCCTAGAGTTGAGTTTTATGTGATGAATATCTCGTCTTTAACAGACTTAGAGATTCAGCGTAGTGCTTTAGCATTACCAAGATATGACATGCTAGAGGGCAAAGCCAGACTCCTAAAGTAACTAGATATTAGAAAGGTTTTTGAATGCTTAAGAAGAGGGCCTTACTGGTAGCTTCACACTCATCTAATTAACAAAAAGTAGACAGTAAGAGACGTCAGGAGATTATTGAATACGTATATTTACCGCTCTAATTACGATTAATTGAAATTAATTCTCTCCTATTAACGCTCGCATCATGTGAGCGATGTATTATCTTCTACCTTATAGGCTTATATCTTCTCGCTTCTACCTTGTTAATAATGGCTATGCCTTGGTCACGTATCCTACCTATTGGTTCAGCCCTTAATTGTTTTAATTCGTAGAAAGTTGCAAGCTGGCTAGAATAAGCATTCCTGAAGTGAGCAGTACAACTAATGTCCAACAGACGAATGGCCAACCGATAGGTTTTATCTCGTTAGTAATAGAGGGATTCGCTAGCTTATAGCCGACCGATGCAATACCTGCGTATAAGAAGCTCAAATAGCCAAATGCGAGAGCGGGGCCGATACTTTGAGGGTCTGCTATGTTTCCAAGGGCTGGTATTAACGCTAAAAACAGCCCAAAAAGCCCAATATGCGGCAGTCGGCTCAATATTATCGGTATTATATCCGATGCCCCCGTAGACCTTCTCACCATCCCAAGAACAGCCATAGAAATCGCAACGTAGATAAGAGCGTCTAGGTTAAGGTATATAAAAAAGTCCTCAACACTAGCGATTGCAAACATGACCACCACAAGGAATAAGAAGACTGCAATTATCCTGCGAGCAAGTGAGGCCGAATTTATCTGCGAGTTTGATGCTGGAATTACAGAGATAATTCCAAATGCAAGAAAGCCGTAAACCACGACGAGTAACAATATTGCAGTGGCTGGGCCGAGGGCATCTAAGTCATTTAGGCCCGCAAGCATGGCAGCCGCGCCGATAAAAACTCCGATAAGCGCGACTTCCAGTACGATTTGACGTGCAAGAAAGGCACCCTGAGCGGGTGAGCTGGAGGCCAAATATGCGGCGAGCAGAGGTAAAAATATGAATATGATTGATGCCGTATCTACAAATTGAGACAACATTTTAAATCTCCACAGAATAGGGGCAGTTGAAGGCGCTTATTGCTTTCCGAAAAATAGCTCAGGCAAGAGTGGATTGATACAAAAACAATTGGCGGCACTTAGCAGGTAGCCCCGCCCATGTTCGGAAGGGGGCCTTGTACCCAATCCATTTTCGGGGCGTAGTGCAGACTCTTAAATAAGATTTAAAAAATACGGTATAAATTACGGTATACGAGTATTTTCTAATTTAAATAACGCTATTAAACAGAATTTTATAGATCAAATTCGAATCCTGTCGTCTCGACCAATTTTTGAATCCTTCTGAACCGGTGTGCGGCCGCACAAGTCGCCCTCTACAGCAAGGCCGTGAAGGCTGTTTCTCAGTCATGTCGCTTTTTCTCTTCGGTGGCGTCTTCTTGGTGCAAGTACGCCATGAGCCAGCCTAAGCCGGGGCAGCAGCCTCTCCCATGCCCGATTGTCCATGACCTTCACTGTGTGCCTGATGCCTGTTCTCAATGTCATCAAGGTATTCAAGGATCGCCTCAACGGCAAAAAAGTGGATCGATATATCGGTGCTGAGAGAGAGTAATTCCAGGCGGGTCTGGAAGTCATTCGGGAGTCCCAATTTCAGCATATAGGGCCCCTCCAAAAGCTTATCTGAGCGTTCCGCCTGCGATACGGATGATGGTGAATTATGGCGAGGCAGCACAAGAATACGTCCCTGTATTCCGATCAGCTGTCAGTGCTGTTATCCACTATAGTTCAGACCATCCGGCACGATTCGTGTCATTGGGTTGACACAACGAGACAGGCTGTCCTGTTTTGCCAATCTGACGAGTCGGTGAGATTCCGGGTCGGAGGCCTGCTTGCCGTGCACGCGAGGCTTCCGTATTCCATCGGGCTGTTCAGTCAAGAGGTCGGATCGGGCAATATTTTGGCATCAAAACCCAATATATAGTGTTTTTAAGCGCGAGCATGCGCTAGAATCGGAACGGTTAGGAGGTGTACGCTGCTGCACTTCGGCGCCGTGGTCAGCGTCAACCACACGGATTATGAATACTAATAACATCCAGTCCTTAAATAACCAGTCAATAGACGGTATCGGAATCGCTCGAGTCATCGCTTAATGCGTCTTAAGTGTATTAAATTAGCCGGCTTCAAATCTTTCGTGGATCCGACCACGATCAATTTTCCCTCCAATTTGTGTTCAGTGGTCGGTCCGAACGGCTGCGGCAAATCGAATGTTATCGATGCAGTCCGGTGGGTAATGGGCGAGAGCTCTGCCAAAAACCTTCGCGGCGAACACATGACTGATGTGATCTTCAATGGTTCCAGTGCGCGCAAGCCGGTGGGGCAGGCCAGCGTCGAACTGGTATTCGATAATCACGATCACAAATTGACAGGTGAGTACGCTAACTTCACCGAAGTTTCAATCAAGCGCCGGGTTGACCGTGAGGCGCAGTCGACCTATTTCCTCAACGGCACCAAATGCCGGCGTAAAGACATCACCGATATTTTTCTGGGTACGGGTCTTGGTGCGCGCAGCTATTCAATCATCGAGCAAGGCATGGTTTCTCGACTGATCGAATCGAAACCGGAGGAGTTGCGTGTCTATATCGAAGAGGCTGCGGGCATCTCCAAATACAAGGAACGTCGGAAGGAAACCGAAAGTCGAATTAAGCGGACCAAGGAAAATCTGGAGAGGCTTGAAGATATCAGGGAGGAGCTCGAGCGTCAGCTACAGCATCTCAAGCGACAATCGGTCGCGGCAGGAAAGTACGGTGAGCTCAAAGCGGAAGAGCGTCAGACGAGCGCAAATCTCAATGCGCTACGCTGGCAGAGCCTGGACGCTGAGCTGAAACAGAATCAGGAAAAAATCGGTCAGCTGGAAATTCAAATCGAGGCGACGATCGCGGAGCAGAGAGCGCTAGATGCCAGCGTTGAGCAGCATCTGGCTGACAATGCGGAGCTCACCGATGCCCTGGGCGAAGTGCAGGCGCGTTTTTACAGTCTGGGCAATGACATAGCCCGGATAGAACAGTCAATTGAGCACCATCTGGAGAGAGTGGAGCAGCTTAAGCTAGATTTGTCCGAGACCGAAGAGGGCTGGGAGCAGACCAAAGAAGAGCTTGATATTGATCTGAGAAAGATCACCCAGCTGGATGCCGAGCTTAAAACCATTGAGCCGGAACTTGAAACTACCCGTGATGAAGAGCTGCAGTCAGCCACTGAGCTGGCAGCCGCGGAGACGGCTTTACAGGAGTGGCAGCAGGCCTGGGATGAATTCAACCAGCGGGCTGCAGAACCCAGACAAACTGCAGAAGTTGAACAATCGCGGATCCAGCAGCTAGAGCAGTCAATTGACAGGGCATTAGAGCGTCGAAAACGTTTACTGGAAGAGCAGAATCGACTGGCCGAGATGCCCAGCAGCACTGAGAGCACCGATGAGCAGCAACTGGAAGCGCTGGAAAAGGAAGTCGACGAGCTAAAGAGCGACCTGTCCTCCAGTGACGAAGTTGCAGTCTGCAGACAGTCAATTGCAGAGAATCAGTCTGAACTGGATCAGCTCCGTGGTGAGCTGCAAAACGCTCAGGGCAAGCTGGCTTCTCTGGAGGCCCTGCAGCAGGCAGCGCTTGGCCAGGACAATCCGAAGCTGAATCAGTGGCTACAGGCCAAAGGATTCGACAATCAGTTGCGCCTGGCAGAGGGCCTGCGCATTGATAGTGGGTGGGAATTGGCTGTTGAGTCGGTTCTGGGAGAATCCCTGCAGGCAATCTGTATCGAAGGCTTGGATAACCTGGCCGAGGTGCTGATGGATCTGCCTTTAGGCAAGTTGTCATTCGTTGACGTCAGGGCCGCTTCTGTTGATTCTCCTGATAATCTGAATCTGCCTTTGATCGGCAGCAAAGTCGGCTGCGACTGGCAGTTAGGTAACCTATTGCAGGGCATTTACGCAGCAGAAAGTCTGTCAGATGCGCTGGCTTACCAACATCAGCTGAGTCCTTCAGAGTCGATTGTGACGCGCGACGGCGTCTGGTTGGGCGCTGGCTGGATTCAGATAAAGAACATCAGCGCTCAGGATTCCATCGTAGAGCGTCGAGGCCTGATCGGTGACCTGTTTGTGCAGCTTAAACGGCTGCGGGCAGATATCGAGGTTCTGGAGCAAAATCGCTTGGCCTTGCGAGAGTCCTTGAAAGTTGCCGAGTTAAAACGCGAATCCGATCAAGCTGCCGTGGCGGAAAAGACCCGGCTTCTGGGTGAAGTCAAATCCCGTCTGAGTGCACACCGCGCGAAGGCTGAAGAAGCATCGGTACGCCGGCAACAGCTTGCAAAGGAGTTGCAGGAGCTCGGTCGGCTGATCGAGCTTGAAGAGTCTCAGATCGGCGAGGCGCGCGCCAGGCTGCAACGGGCCCTTGACAGCATGGCGCAGGACGAGGGCGGGCGCGAAGAACTGGAGTCTAAGCGTGAGGAAGTAAGAGCTGCCCTGTCGATTGCCAGAGAAAAATCCCGGAAGGATAAAGACCTGGCGCATGAACTAGCGCTCAGGCAACAGTCTGTCGCTGCCCAGGTAAAGTCCACCCGGGAGACGATGGATCGCATGGCCAGCCAGGTGCAGCGCTCGAAAGAGCGTATTGAAAGCCTGACTACCCAGATCGAAGAGTCCCACGAGCCACTGGAAGAGATGCGTGCAGACCTTGAAACACTGCTTGAGCAGCGGCTCGGGGTCGGAAAAGAGCTGGCTGAAGCCAAGGCCAGAGTGGACGAAAACGAGCACGCCATGCGCAAACTGGAGCAGGAGCGCAATGAGACGCAGGCGCGGCAGAATGCTTTGCGCGAAACCCTTATGCAGAACCGGCTGAAGTCTGAGGGTGCCACCGTCAAGAGAGAGGCCTTGGTCGCGCAACTCACCGAGGCGAACTTTGAGCTTGAGGCTGTCATAAGTCAGTTACCCGACTCGCTGACTGAGGCAGAGTGCGGGCAAGCCTTGGAAAAACTGGGCAATCGCATACAGCGCTTGGGCCCGATTAATCTGGCTGCGATTGACGAATACCAGACGCAATCCGAACGGAAAGTCTATCTGGACAAACAGAATGAAGATTTGGAGCGGGCTCTGGCGACTCTGCAAAATGCGATTCGCAAGATCGATAAGGAAACCCGAACCCGGTTCAAGGAGACCTTCGACAAAATCAATGGCGGTCTGCAGAGTCTATTTCCGAGAATCTTCGGAGGCGGACATGCCTATCTGGACATGACAGGGGAGGATCTGCTGGATACAGGTGTGGCGATCATGGCGCGTCCCCCGGGTAAGCGAAACAGCACCATTCATCTCCTCTCCGGCGGTGAGAAAGCGATGACTGCGATTGCTCTGGTTTTTTCGATTTTTCACCTCAACCCTTCGCCTTTTTGCATGTTGGATGAAGTGGACGCGCCGCTGGACGATGCTAATGTTGGCCGTTATGCCAATCTGGTGGTGGAAATGTCGGCGAACGTGCAGTTCATTTTTATTACCCACAACAAGATCACTATGGAAGTCGCCAACCAGTTGCTAGGTGTCACCATGCATGAAGCGGGGGTTTCACGCATTGTTGCTGTCGACATTGATGAAGCCGCTGAGCTGGCAGCCATTTGATCTGTCTCATTCTGAGGCGGTTTGTACTAAAGAAATGTCCTTAACCGTCAGATAATACTACTAATTTTAATCAGCAATTTTCCGACCGGTACACTCATTACCTCATGGGTTTACGTGAACTGATCATCCTTCTGCTAGTTCTTGCCATTATTGGCATTATTCTGCGTGGCTTGTTCGTGGCGCTTCAGGCGCGCCGCGGCCAATTGCGCATGGCGATCGACAAGAATATTCCCGCAGACGTCGATTTGGATGCCCTGGAGCTCGCCGAATTGCCCAGCGGAGGCGCTCGCGTGGTGCGGCGGGTTGGAGCAACGCAGGAAGGCATGCCTAGCAAGCTCGAAAGGGCGGCGCTTCGGGCACAGGCACTTGACCTGGAGGAAGAGAGCGAGGCGGTTCCGGTGTTGATGGAGACGGTAGCCGTCGGACATTCTGATGAGCCGGCAGGCCTCTCAGACGAGGAAAAGATCGTGGAGAACACCGACCCCCAAAGCCCAGAGACACCGGCGGGTAGCCAGCATAGCGCTCCTGACGCGCTGCGCGTTTCAGACGAACCCGTCGTCCCGGAAGCGCATGGCGATGAGCCTCCAATATCCGAAGCGCGTCCTGCTGCTCAGCGGGCCGATCCTGATCCACGTGAGGATTCAGGCGGTCAGGACGCGGTCATGAATTTTGGTGCTATCGACGGGGATGTTGAACATCCTGATGAAGTGCTGCTGGATTATGAGGAAAGCGATGACGCTCTGTCTGAGTCCGTTTTTATCACGGCTGACCCCGCCGCTCAGACTGACCAGGGTGGCTCCTCTGAACATCCGGATGACATTGATGAATCGGATGAGGCAGATGAATCGCAGGAACCTGAAGGTTATTCTGATGAATCAGGCCAGGAGACTGAAGTTGATGATGACCTGAATAAATTTTCCATGACCGCCGGTGAGCGTATTGGTGGCAACCCGTCCGCACCCGCTCAAACTGCGCTTTCTGATGAGGGCGATAATCATTCCGCGAAGCGTACTACAGGCGCAGAGACACTGGTATCTCGGGCTGCAGCCTTGCTCGGTTCCTGGCGCAAGCGGCAGAGCGAAAAGATCGCAGTGGCGGTATCTGCTCCGGTGGGGGAACAACAAGACAGCTTCGCTTTTGAAGACGAAGAGAAGGCAGTAATCAGGCAGGAAGTTGAGGATTCCGACGATGGGACCGTCGAAAACCCGACCGACGGTTTCGGTGCTGATACCGCTGAGGCTCAACTGGCTTCGTCTCGCGAGACAGAGCTTGTTGAAAGCGATGAGGACTACGAGTTCGATGGGGTTGACGAGGCAGTCAGTGAGGAGCAGAAAGCCGCTGCTGGGGATCAGTTGGACTGGGCAGGCAGTGAATCAGTTGAAGCCCAACAAAAAGCTCCGAGCAGCAGGCCATCAGAAGTCCGACAGCAGGCGCCAGTAGCACAGCCTGGGGAAGTGCTGGTGTGCAATGTGATGGCTCGTGAGGGCTCCGAGCTACATGGGGACGATCTGCTGGAGGCCTTGATCACCAGTGGGTTGGAGTTTGGTGAAATGAATATATTCCACAAGAGATTTCGCGGCACAACCAACGGCCCGGTGATCTTCAGTGTTGCCAACATTCTGAATCCGGGGACTTTTGATTTGAATGCCATGGCCGAATTCAGAACGATCGGCGTCAGTTTGTTTCTAGCCCTGCCTTCTCCGATCAACAATCTGGAAGCATTTGAACAGATGCTTGATGTGGCCATCCACCTGAAGGAATCGCTTGACGGTGAGTTGAAAGACGATCATCGTAATGTGATGACCGCTCAGACGATTGAGCATTATCGCCAGAGAATCAGAGACTTTGAATTGCGTCAATTACGGGCGGCTGGCAACAGCGCCTAACTCCGCTTCACTCCAGACAGACCTTATATGACTGCTCCCGACAAGATCCTGCAAGAGGTGGCCGCGTTACGCCGTGAAATTAATTATCATAACCGTCTCTATTATACGCTGGATAGTCCTGAAATCCCGGATGCTGACTACGATGCTCTGTTCGACCGTCTGACCGAGCTTGAGCAAGAATATGATCTTGCTACTCCCGAATCTCCGACACTACGGATCGGGTCAGAGCCCCTTGTGCAGTTCACCCAGATCACCCATGAGCAGCCAATGCTCTCGCTGGACAAGGTTTTTGATGAGCAGGACCTTCAGGATTTCGAATCCAGAATCAAAAAGCGTCTGGGTTCTGAGGCGAATCTCGAATACAGCTGCGAGCCCAAAGTAGATGGGATTGCAGTAAGCCTGCTTTATGTTGATGGTGTGCTGACGCGTGCAGCGACCCGCGGTGATGGGCTCACTGGTGAAGACATCACTCACAATGTTCGCACGATCCATTCCATTCCGCTGCGTTTGGACGCTCAGGAGATGACGGGGCGGCTTGAAGTTCGCGGTGAGATTTACCTCGGGAAGGCGGGATTTGAAAAGCTGAATAATCGTGCCGAACGTGAAGGGGGTAAGGTATTTGTTAATCCGCGCAATACCGCCGCTGGTGCTGTCAGACAGCTGGATCCCCGGAAGGCAGCCAGAATTCCCCTGCAAATGTTTTGCTACAGCATTGGCCTCGTCGACGGAGTGGAGATGCCTGGTCGGCTGGGCGATGTTTTTGAACTGCTCGAAGCCTGGGGGCTGCCGGTTAATCCCGATCGCAGTGCCCGGACTGGAATTGATGGCTGCCTTGATTATTGTCTGGATCTTCTGAATAAACGCAACGCGCTGAATTATGAGATCGACGGGGCAGTGATTAAAGTCAACGATTTGAGTATTCAGCGTGAACTCGGCCAGAACGCCCGCACACCGAGATGGGCAATGGCCTACAAATTTCCCGCAGAGGAAAAGTCGACACAGGTCCTTGGTGTCGAATTTCAGGTGGGCAGAACAGGGACCATAACACCAGTGGCGAGGCTCAAACCGGTATTTGTCGGGGGCGTCACGGTGAGTAATACCACCCTGCACAATATGGACGAAGTCGAACGGCTCGGATTACGCGTCGGCGATTCGGTGATTGTGCGACGGGCAGGTGATGTCATACCAAAAATCATCCGGGTAATGGCGCCGGAGAAAAATCCGGCGCCCGGCGCCATTGTCATGCCAAGCCGTTGCCCCGCCTGTCACTGTCCGGTTCTGAAAGAAGGAGAAGTCCTTTATAAATGCAGTGGCGGACTGATTTGTCCCGCGCAGCGCAAAGAGGCGGTTAAGCATTTTGCGTCCCGGTCAGCTCTGGATATTGAGGGTCTGGGTGACAAGCTGGTTGAGATTATGGTTGATCAGGATCTGATCTCTACAGTTGCTGATCTCTATCGGTTGGAAGTGTCCCAAATCAGCGCGCTCGAGCGGATGGGGCCTAAATCCGCACAAAATCTGGTTGCAGCGGTCGAGAAAAGCAAACAGGTGACGCTGGCCCGGTTTTTATACGCCCTCGGAATTCGCGAGGTAGGAGAGGCGACCGCGCAGGCCCTGGCGAATCATTATCAAGCCCTGCAAAGCGTCATTGATGCCAGCGCAGCTGATCATGAACAGATTCCCGATATCGGACCGATTGTGGCTTCGCATATTGAGACATTTTTCCGTCAGGAACACAATCTTTCGGTAATTGACCAGTTGCTAAGGTGCGGGTTTGTACTTGAGCAGAGAACTTCTGACGAAAATTCCAATTCACTGGCGGGTCATACTTTTGTGCTGACAGGCTCACTGGAGCAAATGCCGCGGAATGAAGCAAAAGCCAGGCTGCAGGCACTGGGCGCAAAAGTTGCCGGCAGTGTGTCTAAAAACACCAGTGTCGTCGTGGCTGGTCCGGGCGCTGGGTCAAAGCGTGCCAAGGCGGAAGCCTTGGGGATAAAAATCATCGATGAAGGGGGATTTTTAGCGCTAATCGAGAGTCTAAATCATTAATCCGAGAAAAAGCGGTCCGATCGTGCGCACACGGCTTTGCACGGCAACTATGTGTCGCGCCGAGACAGCAAGAAGGCGCGGGAAAACTGACGTGAACGGCAAACAGCCGATCAATGAAAAACGCAATCGCGCGGGTTTGCTTCGGTTCAGTCCTGCAGGCCGGCAGGGCTTCAGGTCCGATGTGCGGAAGACTTCTGCACCAGCGGTTTCGTCCCGCAGGTCCGATTCTTTGCCAATCAGTTCTCTCGCGCTGTCGTGCAGGTTACGTAATGCCTGCTGTGGGGCGTTATTGGTATTGAGTGGCTGCAACAGTTCACCACCAGCAAATCCCGGCGATGTCTGTTCGATCTTCACTGAACGCACCAACTGGTATCGTGCTGCAAAAGCTGCGGAGGAGCAGTGGCAAACCCCTATCGCGCTTAACATGGCCATCATTTATCAGGAATCCAGCTTTCGCTCCCGGGCCCGACCTGCACGGGAACGTTTCCTGTGGGTATTCCCCGGAGCCAGGCCGTCAAGTGCTTTTGGTTACGCTCAGGCGCTTGAATCAACCTGGCAGGAATATCAGTTGCGGTCTGGAAATGATTCTGCTTCTCGGTCCAATTTTGCCGATGCGGTAGACTTCGTTGCATGGTACAACACGAATTCCCGTCGAATCAGCGGGATTGAGGCCACTGATGCCCGGTCGCTCTATTTTGCCTATCACGAAGGTAACGCCGGCTTCCAGCGTGCTAGACATCTGCGGAAGCGCTGGTTAATTCAGGCGGCCGATCAGGTGCAGCAGAACTCGGAGAAATTTGGTCGGCAGTTAGATGGATGTCGTGCAGAATTCGAAAAGAGCTGGTTTGAAAAATTGCTCAGTTCAGCCAGCGATCAAATTGGCTGGAAAGCAGCTACGAGGAGTGTGTCTTGAGTTGGTGGGGAAAGATTGTTGGCGGCACATTCGGCTTTATGATGGGTGGGCCGCTTGGTGCCGTCATGGGGGCAGCACTAGGGAATTACTTTGATGGTGGCCTCGAGGGCATAGCACTGGATGACAATTTAGGGGTTGGCGCTACGGAGAGGGTGCAGTACGCTTTTTTTACCACCACATTTGCTGTTATGGGTTATATCGCGAAGTCGGACGGTAAGGTAACTCGAGATGAAATAGAGCTCGCTGAGCAGGTCATGCAGCGGATGCACCTGACATCCGAGCAGAGAGTCCTCGCGATCAACCTGTTTAATGAAGGTAAGAAAGAAAGCTTTCCGCTCGACGACTTGCTGGCGCAGTTTAAACGCGAGGCTTTCCGACGCCGGAATCTTGTTCAAATGTTTCTGGAAATTCTCATTTCGACGGCTCTGGCCGATGGCAGTCTGCACGGCGATGAAGAGAGAACGCTTCAACATATTGCGGCGCAATTAAACTGGCGGCCAGAGGAGTTCTTCCGCCTGCTGCGCATGGTCTCAGGTCAAGCGCAATTCGGTGATATCCGGGCAGAGTCCAAAAAGCTGGATGCAGCCTATGAGCTGTTAGGGGTGCAGGAGTCTGTCGCTGATCAGGAGCTGAAGAAATCTTACCGTCGCCTGATGAATCAGCATCATCCAGATAAATTGGTTGCGAAAGGTTTGCCTGAAGAAATGATCGATATTGCGACTCAAAAGACCCAGGACATCAAGGCGGCTTACGAGCTGATCAAAAAGCACAGGTCCTGATGCTATTGCGTCTCTAACGGAATGCCTCGTTGATTTCCATTAATGTCGAATTGCCCGGGCTCAGCTCCTGTTCGCCCAGCACGTTAAATGGGCGATCAACAGTGTTGGTCAGATCATGCAGGTCTGATGTTTTTTGATTGATATACAGCAAGCCGGTCGCAATTCTTCCTTCGGCTTTGTGTTGATTGATATGCATCATTGCCTTTTCTTTGTGAAAGGGGTCGTAATTATTTCCGATCTTGTGCAGATGTATTACCGAGCCGTCGTGCAGAGTGATATCTTTCTCCTCACCCTCGGCATAGCGTGTGGTGATTTCCTCGCGCATCGGCACAAAATCTACCTGACTCAGTGCCGCGTTGTTTTCCCAGGTGTTCTTGTATCCGTGCGTTGAAAGATCCGTATTATTGAATGTCACGCAAGGTGAGACCACATCGATGAAGGCAAACCCCTTATGGCTCAAACCTGCCTGAATCAGGGGTACCAGCTGTTTTTTGTCACCAGAAAAACTCCTGGCAACAAAGCTCGCACCCAATTCGATCGCAAGAGAAGCCAGGTCGATGTTGTCATAGAGGCTCTCCTCACCGGACTTGGTTTTAGAGCCAAGGTCAGCCGTAGCAGACAGCTGGCCTTTGGTTAAACCATAGGTGCCATTGTTCGCCACGATGTATAGCATATTGATGCGACGCCGCACGATGTGACAAAACTGTCCAAGCCCGATTGAAGCGCTGTCCCCGTCTCCGGAGATGCCGAGATAATACAGCTCCTTGTTCGCCAGATTGGCGCCGGTGGCAACAGAAGGCATTCTGCCGTGAACGGCATTGAAGGCATGCGCTTTGCCGAGAAAGTAAGAAGGGATTTTGGACGAACATCCGATTCCGGATAGCTTGGCGATTCGGTTAGGTTCCAGGGACATTTCTGCTGCAGCCTGGATGATCGCCGCGCTGATAGAATCATGCCCGCAACCGCCACAAAGTGTGGTGAGGGTTCCTTCGTAGTCTCTTCGTGTGAGACCCAACTCATTGGTTTCGAGTTGGGGATGCTGGAAGCTGGGTTTACGGATATACGTCATTCGATTTTCCTGTCTGGTGATGCGGCGTGTCGGGGTCGATGTGAAGATTATTCGCCGGCGTTTTCCTGCGAATCAAGAACGGAACGAGAAATATGTTCCGCGGTAATAAGCATCCCGTTATAGCTGCGAATCGACTGTACTTGTGATTCATTGACGTTGAGTTCAATTTTCAGCAGGCTTTTAAGCTGCGCGTCTCGGTTCTGATCAATTACGTACACCTTCTCATGGCGGTCAATGAAGGTTCTGACTGACTGATGAAAGGGAAAGGATTTAACCCTAAGCGTGTCCGTGGCCACGCCATGCTTAGTCAGCAGATCCTGTGCCTCTGCTATTGCACTGGTGGTGGTTCCCAGATACAGCAGTCCGATGGCTGCGCCATTTTCGCGAATTTCCGGTTCTGGTAAGTAGTTAAGGGCTGTGTCAAATTTCTTCGCAATCCTGTCCATAACTTCAGCGTAGATATCGCCGTCTTCCGTGTATGCTGCATTGGCATCATGGGAACTGCCGCGGGTGAAATAGCTTCCCTTATCGGGGTGAGTACCCGGATAGGTTCGGTAGGGAATGCCGTCTCCATCGCTGTCCTGATACCGACCAAAATGTTCCAGTTCCTCCAGTTGGTCGTGGTTCAGAACTTTACCTCGGTCATAGGTTCTGCCTTCCTGCCATTCCAGCGGTTCGCTGATCTGTTCATTCATGCCGAGTTCGAGGTCACTCATAACAATTACCGGTGTTTGTATCTGATCGGCGATGTCAAAGGCACTTGCGGTGAAATCGAAACATTCCTTGGGCGTTGAGGGGAAGAGCAGGATGTGCTTTGTATCGCCGTGAGAGGCGTATGCACAGCTCAGCAGATCTCCCTGCTGGGTACGAGTTGGCATGCCCGTTGACGGGCCTACCCTCTGGATGTTGAACAGAACTACCGGAATTTCGGAAAAGTACGCCAGCCCGAGAAATTCCTGCATCAGGGAAATGCCGGGCCCGCTGGTGGCAGTGAAAGCCCTCGCGCCATTCCAGCCTGCGCCAATCGCGATACCAATGGCTGCGAGTTCATCTTCAGCCTGCACAACGCTGAATTTTTGCTGGCCAGTCTGCTTGTCTATCCGCAGACGCTGGCAATACCGTTCAAAAGCATCTACTACCGAGGTTGAGGGTGTCAAGGGATACCAAGAAGCGACGGTGGCGCCCCCATAAACACAGCCCAGTCCGACGGCAGTATTGCCGTCCATAAGGATTTTGCTGTCTGTCTTGTCGGCAGATTTCAATTTCAGTCTCAGGGGGCATTGAAAGTGTTCCGAAGCAAACTGATAGCCAAGCTGCAGGGCGTGGATGTTGGGCGGGATCAGCTTTTCCTTGCCGCGGAACTGGTCTGAGATGAGGCCCGTGAGGACATCAAAATCAATGTTGATCAGTGCTGCCAGAGCGCCGACATATATAATGTTCTTAAACAGTTGCCGCTGTGAGGGCTTCTCAAATTCGCAATTACATATTTCTGTCAGCGGGATCGGCAGAAACTGCACATGTTCACGAGCCATCTGTTCGGGAAGAGCCTTGGTAGAATCATACAGTACGTATCCTCCGGACACGACCGAATCAATATCCTTCTGAATAGTCTGCTCATTCATGGCGATCATCAGGTCTACACCTTCACGTCGCCCGAGATATCCTTTTTCACTGATGCGGACTTCGTACCAGGTCGGCAGCCCCTGGATATTTGATGGAAAAATATTGTGAGGGCTGACCGGTATACCCATGCGGAAAATCGATTTAGCAAAAAGCGTGTTTGCGCTTGCGGAACCCGAGCCATTCACATTTGCGAACTTCACGACAAAGTCATTCACCTTGGTCAGGGTTTCAATTTTGGCACCGGCTGGGCTGTTCATGCGTTCACCGCTTTTGCTGTGTTGTAAAGAAATTTTCGCATGTCCCAGGCGTTGGTCGGGCAGCGTTCCGCGCAAAGCCCGCAATGAAGGCACAGGTCTTCATTCTTAGCCATGACTCGCGTCGTCTGAAGCGCTCCGGAAATGTAGAGGTCCTGTGACTCATTGTCTGCCGGAGCAGTCAGCCTGCTTCTCAGTTCTGCTTCTGTGCCGTTGTCTGTGAAACTAATGCAATCAGTCGGACAGATGTCTACGCAGGCATCACATTCGATGCAGAGTTGATCGGTGAATACGGTCTGAACATCGCAGTTCAGACATCTCATGGTTTCACCGAATGCAAGCTCCGGGTCAAAACCAAGCTCAACTTCCATGTTGATGTCTTTGAGGGTTTTTTCCTTGGCAGCGTGAGGCACGGCGTAACGCACATCGTTACTGATATCGTTGTCATAGGACCACTGATGGATCCCCATTTTCTGACTCACCAGTGAGGTCAGCGGCGTGATACGTTCGGTGACCTCCTGATTCTGGCAGAACAGATGAATGGAGAGAGCCGCGTCGTGCCCGTGCGCGACTGCCGTGATGATATTGTCCGGCCCGAGAGCAGCATCTCCGCCAAAGAATACTTTTTCATGGGTCGACTGAAAGGTATTTTCGTCAAGAACCGGAAGTTCCCAGCGGTCGAATTCAATGCCGATATCCCGTTCAATCCAGGGGAAACTGTTTTCCTGGCCAATGGCGCAAATCACATCATCGCAGGGAATAATCACCGGTTCTTCACCGGTCGGGACCAGCATGCGGCGGCCATTCTCATCGAGTTCCTTTCGTACCTTCTCGAATTCCATGCCTACCAGGCGACCTTCTTCGACAAGGTAACGCTTTGGGACGTGGAAATTAAGGATCGGGATGTCTTCGGCAATTGCGTCTTCAATTTCCCAGGGAGACGCCTTCATTTCATCGAAGCCGCTGCGTACAGCAACAGTGACTGTCTCTCCTCCCAGTCGCTTGGAGGTTCTGCAGCAGTCCATGGCGGTATTGCCGCCTCCCAACACAATGACGCGCTTGCCAATAGCCTGGATATGCTCGAATGCCACGTTCGCCAGCCATTCGATCCCCGTATGAATTCTATCCTGCACCTCAGAATAGCCGGGGAGATCAAGATGTTTACCAAGAGGGGCACCGGTCCCAACAAAGACCGAATCGTAGTTTTCGTTGAGCAGGCTTTTCATGCTGGTGATTTCCTCACCAAAGCGTGAGTTGACACCCATGCCGAGGATGTAATTGAGTTCTTCTTCGAGCACCTCTACCGGCAATCTGAAGCGGGGAATTTGTGTGCGCATTGCGCCGCCACTCACTGCATCGCGCTCAAATAGGGTGATTTCATAGCCCAGGGGAAGGAGGTCACGGGCGACAGTCAAAGAAGCCGGACCGGCCCCGATCAACGCAATATGCTTTCCATTCTTGTCGGCAGGGACAACAGGCAATCGGTCCTTGATGTCTTCTTTAAAATCTGCGGCAACCCGCTTCAAGCGGCAGATGGCCACTGGCTGCTCTTCAACCCTTCCCCGCCGGCAGGCGGGTTCGCAAGGTCTGTCGCAGGTGCGCCCGAGTATTCCGGGAAAAACGTTGCTGTGCCAATTCACCATATACGCATCGGTATAGCGCTTTTCGGCGATCAGTCTAATATATTCCGGAACGGGGGTATGAGCGGGGCAAGCCCACTGGCAATCCACCACTTTGTGGAAATATTCAGGATTGGTGATATCCGTTGGCTTCATGGGTGGCTCTTGTTGTTATTCTGTTATTGGTATTTTTAGTGCCTTTTGCAGGGCTGTAAAGCCTAGCTTCGCATAGGCTCTCTACGGAGTGCTATTGCTCGAGAGATTTTTGACCAGTCAGTGATTCAGGCTTCACCCAAGTATAGGCAAATCGAGCGTTTTTGACAGCCGTTATTCGCATGAGCCATCTCGGTGTTGAAGTGGCCTGATCATTACGCTTCAACGACGATCCGTGCCTTTGAAATCCTCGGCAGGCTCTCAAGTTCTTGGCTTAGCTGCGCTAACAGTGCCGGCGACAGGCTTGTCTTTCCGAAAGCTATGTCAATGTCTACTCCGCTTTCTGAATAGTGCAGCAGGAGGCGTTCGACTGGCTCCATTATGCGCAGTGTTGCCAGCACAGCCTGAACGTCTGTTGCAATGCTTGCGCGAGATGGCAGTCCCCCGAGTCCGGACTGGTGCGCACTCGATTCGGGTCCGACCGAAACGTGGATCATCACATTGCCAAGGTCACTGAAAGTGGCCAACAAACGGCGTTGCACCCCGGCTGAGAGATACAGACCTTCAGAAACGGTGATTGCCGGGCTGACTTTCACTTCAGCCTCCAGCAGAATTTTGCCTCCTGAGCTCTGGCTTCTCTGCCATGTAACAGAATGGATGCCATCAACCTCCAGAATGCACTGCTCGATTTGTTCCTGGCGCGCGGCGGGCACTGCGGTGTCCACCAGCTCTTTCAGGCTGTGAAAACATAGCTCCCAGCCGATTTTGGCGATAATGAGCGAAACGAACATAGCGGCAATCGCGTCCATCCATAGATAGCCCTGTTGCGCTCCGAAGAGACCGGCTAAAACGGCTAAAGAAGAGAGTGCGTCGCTCCGACTGTGCCACGCATTGGCGCGAAGCAAATTGGAGTTGAGGCGGTTGGCGACTCGCAAGGTGTAGCGAAATATCCATTCTTTGCCGGCTATTGAAATGGTGGCGATAAGCATGCCGGTAGCTGCAGGGGTGGATAGCGCTGATGGGCTCAGCAAGCGTTGGAAGCTGCTATAGAGCAGTAAAGTCGCTGTGCAGCAGAATACGACACCCAAGACGATTGTGCCGAGGGTCTCAAAGCGCCTATGTCCGTAAGGATGAATTGCGTCTGGCGGCTGGTGCGAGATTCTTGCCACCAGAAGGGCAAACAGATCGGTCGCGGCGTCCGAGAGCGAATGAATGCCATCAGTGATCAACGCGAAAGACTGGGTCAGCACTCCTCCGCCAATTTTAAGAGCGCTCAGAACCAGGTCTAAAACTATGCCTGTGACGGTTGCCGATATGGCTTGGGAGCGCTCTTCTGGGCTGTGCATCTCACACTCTACCAATGTGCGAGTGGGCGATGAGACCCGGGCATAAAAAAAGCCCAGCAACGCAGGCTGCTGGGCTCAAATGACTATCAAGGGAGAGATAAATGAGACGAAACCCACATTTTTCGTACCATCTACCTACACTTATTAGGACACGCATAATCTCAGTAAGTTCCGAGCCTGTGGAAATTATTTTTTTGAGTTCCACAGAATGCATTAATAAATAGACCTAATTAACAGATTATTATCATAATTTTATAATTTTCAATCCTTCAATTCTTGATCTCTCGAGTGCCTTCTGGCTACTGACAATGCCTACTGACGCCAGTTCCGGGTCAAAATAGGTTTCCGCAACCCGGCGCAAGTCTTCTATCGTGGTGGCGAGAACTCTTTCGCGGAAAGTGGTGCGATCATGCAGACTCCGTCCGAACAGGTGATTGTAAAAAGCCTGTTTGGCTTCGCCTGCCGGAGAAGAAGTTTTGTCCATAGCGGCGATCACCCCCAGTATGGCCTCTTCGATTTGATTTTCTGAGTGCTTCTCGTCAAGCAGCCAGCCGATCGCCCGGTCAAAATCCAGAAGGGTTTCTGACAATCGAGGATCCCGGTATGAGAAGAAACGGAAGCTGGCCGAGTTGGCTTCTTGACTCGCTCCGCCGCCATACGCGCCCCCTTTCTCCCGGATGGCGGTGTGCAGGAACCCATTTCGCAGAAAGCCTGCGAGAACTTGTAACACGGCATGATCGGGGTGGTTTGCGCACACAGTCGGATAGGCCTTGGCGCAGAAACTGACCTGCGTTGCGGTACTCCAAGCTTCAATCAGCTGTGCTCTGACTGGCCGCAAAGAAAGCTGATTCTGGGGCTGACCGTTGAGATTGGCGTCCCATTGGGCGTCAAGATCCGCAATGAGAGCGTTTTTGCGATGCGCTTCACCGATTAATAAAAAGTGCTTGGGGCCTGTTAGCAGAGTCTCATGAAGTTCCTGTATCCGAAAAATCAATTTTTCGCGCTCATTGCTACCGCTCAGGGCTTCGCGGTGCCTCTGCAGGCGGTGAATCCCTTCCAGCCCCCCAAACTGGTGGTTAAGCTGTGCTACGGGGCTCATCCTGCTGCAAGCGAGGCTCATCGCGAGACTGTGCCCTTGGCCTGTAATACTTGCTTCTTTTCGGGTACAAATCTGCTCAACCAAATCGGCCAATCGTTGAGTCTCGTCGAATCGCGTCTCGGACAATGTGGCCTTTAAGAGTGCTGACATCTGGCGATGGTTCGACGTAAGGGCCTTCGATGAGAAAGTCAGGTAGCCGCTTGCTGACTGTTCGTCGTCCCCGGCACTGCGAATACTGCTAAAACAGTTGACCCCTCCGCTGATTCGGGAATGCCAGGTCTGAACCTCGGCGTAGTTTTTGTCCGCAATGCCGAACTCTGTCAGACAGCTGGTATACAGAGGTAGTATCTCAAGCTGTTCAGGGCTCAGTTGCGGTAGTGGCAGCACGATCTGCTGATAGGCCAGATTGTTGGTTCCTTGCCCGTAGAATGACACTGAGGCCTGTGAGCTTGTCAGCGTTTCGTCAATGCGCGCCGGCTCGACGATTTTTGGTGGAACGTCCTCAAGCCCGACCTTGGGCAACAGGTGCGGGTCGTCAGCCTGCGACTGCCGCCTGGCCAGTGCCAGAGCCTGTTCGATAATGCGCTCTTTTTCGCTAGAGTCCAGATTTGCCTTAATGGTGGCAAGTTTCTCTTCTTCTGTTTTTTGTTTTTCTCCGGCTAAGGTTAGGCTGGGTTTTAAGGTCAGCGTCAGACGATGCGGATTATCCAGCAGCAGGCGCTTAATGAGTCCCGGGATATAGCTCCTGTCGGAAACACGCTCGCGCAGAAGCTCCAGCACAGGCTCAAGGTCCAGCAGCTGAATCGGGTCTCCTCGATGCAGCGCTGTGGAGAGGCCGGCAAGGATCAGCTGGAGGCCGAATGGGTAACTGTCTCCGGAAATCTCCCGCTGATTGAGTTCAAGCTGGTGTAGCGCCGCCTCAACGTGCTGTTGCTCAACGCCGTTCTCGTAAACTGAATGAAGGCAAGAAAGGATGAGTTGCTCAATGGCTTCCGCGGACTCCTCGCCACAGCCTTCAAGACCCGCCATAAAGGCCATTTCTTTGTTGGAATCCTCCAGCCCACACATAGGGGAAGGAGATTGGCCGAGCTTGCTGGTTTCAAGAATATTCAACAGTGGCGAAGCACTGTTTTCCATAAGTATGCTGGCCAACAACTGGGCTTCAAATAGTTCCACGATGTCGGTACTGTTGCCAAGCAGCCATCCCAGTACGACGTGTGTCTTGTGATCAGTCGATTCGGCGACTTCATAGTGTTCTGTAACCTTAGTCGGCGCCGCGTATCGCTTTTCATCGTCCACCTTGATGTGTATATCGAGTCGTTCGAATCTGGATAGCGCCAGCGATTCGAAAGCGGCATGGTGCTCTGCTGCTGGTATATCGCCAAAGGTCATAAAGACTGCATTACTGGGATGGTAATGGCTCTGGTAGAACTTAAGCAGTTGCTGATAGCTTAGATCGGGAATATCGCTTGGTTCACCTCCGCTGTTGTAGTGATAGGTGGTAGTAGGGAACAAATGCTTGGTCATCATTTGCCAGAGGGTGTTGTTCGGCGAGCTCATTGCCCCTTTCATTTCGTTATAGACGACACCCTTATAAAGCAAGTCACTGTCGCTGTTTTCCAGTTCGGCGAATTCGAGACGGTGGCCTTCCTGAGCGAAGTCCAATTCATGCAAGCGGGAGAAAAAGGTAGCATCCAAATAGACCTGCAAAAGATTGTTGAAGTCTTTTCGGTTCTTGCTCGCAAAAGGATACGCCGTCCAGTCGCTGCTAGTCATTGCGTTCATGAATGTATTGAGCGAGCGGCGGATCATCATGAAAAAAGGATCTCTTACCGGATACTTCTCACTGCCGCAAAGTGCCGTATGTTCTAGTATGTGTGCAACGCCGGTTGAGTCCATCGGTACGGTTCGAAAAGCGACCAGGAACACGTTTTCAGGGTTGTCACAGTTTAGGTGATAGTGCATAGCGCCGGTTGCATGGTGTTCATACTCCTCCATTGTGAGATTCAATGAGGAAATGGTTTTACGTCGATGGCAGATGAAGGCAGGATGGTCAGCGATTGGAGGCTGTGTGGTACCCACTGCAGTCGGGGTATTGGGTGATTCGCTCATATTCTGGCAGGTTCCTCGATATTTCTGCGTCTGGGAAATCCCAAAGCTCATGATGGGCATTTCGATTTTCCAGACCTACGGCGGTGAACAGTTGGCTAGATCAGGATGGGATGGACTCCAGTGTCAGCGCGCCAAGTTTACCCGACCGGAAGTCGTTTAGTAATGCCTGGGCAACTTTATCTCCGTCGATGAGTCCTCCTTTTGTGAGGCTGCCTGTGGCATCGGCTATCGCGGCAACTAACTGCTCGGTTTGTTTCGGCAAAACGTCAAGCCCGTAGCGCGCTTTGAGCAAGGCCGGAGCGACCTGGTTAAGGTATTCAGCAGCCATCCAACCAATTTCCTCAACGTCCAGCGCCGTATGGCGGATACTGCCGGTCATTGCCAGCCAGAGCGCTGCCTGCTGGTCTTCGAGCTTAGGCCACAGCATTCCCGGCGTGTCAATAAGTGTCCAAGCTTCGTTGAGTTTGATGCGCTGCTGCCCCTTGGTAACTGCCGGCTCATTGCCTGTTCTGGCCAATTTGCGGCCGGCAATAGCGTTCAGAATTGTTGACTTGCCGACATTGGGTACGCCAAAGATAACGGCTTGCCTGCGCTTGGCAGTCGCCGGGCGGGGATTGTCAGTCAGGGCTGTCAGTGCCATGAGTATCGCCTTGGAAATAGATTGCTTGTCCTGGCTCAGTGTAAGGCTTATCGTGCTGTCGGACGCATTGAAATAGGCTTGCCAGGTGCTTGTGGCCCCGGTCTCGGCAAGATCGCATTTGTTGAGCAGTTTCAGCGTTGGTTTTCCTTTAAAAATCTCTCTTAGTAAAGGATTTGAACTGGCCGCGGGAATGCGGGCGTCGAGGACCTCCACGACAGCATCGGTGGTCGAGGCTAACTTTCTGAGCTCTTTCCCGGCTTTGTGCATGTGACCGGGGTACCAGGTTATTGTCATACAAAAGTTATCGGCCGTTCGAGCTTGCCGTATAATGGTGAAAGGCTGTCCATATATGTGACGGACAGCACGCAGGTAATTGAAGAGTGGAATATGAATATTCAAGCATCTATCGAGCGGAAATTGAACCTAGAATTTCGCCCGACTTACCAACTGATTGAAAATGAAAGCCACCTGCATGGCGGCGGGGCAGGGGAGTCGCATTTTAAGCTGACGGTTGTCTCCGAGAGCTTTGCCGGCCTGAATCGCGTGAAGCGGCATCAGAGCGTGTATGCGCTACTGGCAGATGAAATAGCCGGACCAGTGCATGCTCTGGCACTGCATTTGTACTCACCTGCGGAGTGGGTCGAACGGACGAATGATCGCCCTGACTCTCCGGACTGTCGTGGAGGCAGCCGAGTTGTTTAGCGGAATAATACTGACGCTGCTCACTGCCCTGTGTGGCATCAGGGTTTGACGGTCGCAGTTCAGGATTGCGGCCTGATCTGCGGTCACCCGGATTTCGTTTAAGGTTGATTAGTGAGTTTTGCATGCCGCCTACGAGACGCCGGTCACAGACCGACGTTCCCTATTTGCGTTAGAGTCACTGGCAGGCAACGCGCGTAACTGGAAAGAAGCAGGATGGAGCACTGTTTCGTGGGGAGAGAAGTGGCAAAATTATCAGAAATGTACGTGGCCTTGCTCCGCCTGAGGTTTGCCTGAATGGCGGAAAGAATCCTGCCGAGTTTTGCGCTCTACCCGGGGCTGCTCGCCCTGGCGCTGATTGTGTTTTCGTGGCAATTATCCCCCATTGAAGACCTGCCTGAATCGATTCCGGATCCTGCTGTCTCAGAGCAAACGCCAATCTCGGTCTTTCCCGATTTTGCTGCGGTAGTTGAAATTGACGTGAGAAAACAACAGTTCTTTCTCTTTTTAAAGGACTACATCGATGCGGCTAACGCGGAGGTATTGGAAACGCGGCAGCAACTTAAGCGGTATGATGAGGTCGCAGCAAGCGGGAGTCGGTTCTCACCAACGGAACGGGGGTGGATTTTAGCGTTGGCTGATGAATATGATCTTGATACCAGCGAGCTTTTCGAGCGGGAAATTACCGCAGAACTGATGAAGCGCGTTGACGAGGTGCCTCTTGCGATGGCCCTGGCCCAGGCCGCGAACGAATCTGCTTGGGGTACTTCGCGGTTCGCTCTTGAGGGTAATAATATTTTCGGGCAATGGTGTTTCGAATCGGGCTGTGGTCTGGTTCCCCTGCAGCGGCAGGGGAACGCATCTTATGAAGTAAGGAAATTCGAGTCTATCGGCGAGTCGGTCAGGGCCTACATCAAAAACATCAACTCGCAATATTCGTATGAAGGGCTCAGGGAGCTCAGGGCGCGTATGCGCAGGCGGAATGAACCGCTTAACGCGTTCGATCTGGCGGCCGGGTTGGCGGCCTACTCTGAGAGAGGCGAAAATTACGTGGATGAAGTACAGAATCTGATCGTACAGAACGAGCTTGACCGGCTCTGACCGGGCTACCGGGGGTTGATCCAGGGAACGGAATACCAGAAGTATCTGTCGTTCTCCGTCGAGGGAGCGGTGCAGATGTAGCGCCATCGTCGGTCACTGTGTGCATCAACGGCCTGTATCCGCAACAAACCCGTTTCTCGATTTTCCCACGTCAGCGTCATCGCCTGCCCGTTATCATAACACCCTAGCTGTGATGGGCTGATCCCATTCAGGTTGAACCTAAGCAGAGCTTCGGGTCTCTCCAGTTCGGTCACGGGTGAGTCAGGTTCGAGTAATTCGACGTCAAAAGCGAGTGAAGAGAACTTGACCCGCGCCGTTTCGAGTCGTGCGTAAATACCGGCCAGCGGGTAGCGCGGCAGAGCGTGGAAGTCTGAGTTGTAGCTGACTGCTCCAGAATTCTGTGCGAATCCGACATAACCTTCTTCCACAAGCATTGCCTTGATCTGCGCATTGAATTCTCCGTAGGGATAGGCAAGAAAGCGATGGCTTTGCCCTGTTTCCTTGAGGATAGTGGCTTCTGCCTCAAGCAGTTCAGCGCGTTGCCGTGCCAACCAGTTGGCATCTGTCTCCTCGTAGTTGCGACTCAGCATATAGGGATGGCTTACCATATGATTGGCAATCAGCGCCCCCGCTTCGGAGAGCGCTCTGATCTGCTCCCAGGTCATATAATTTTTTTGGCGATTATTTATGGGCTCCGTGCTCACAAACAGCGCAAACGGCATGTCATATTCCTGGAGAAGCGGGAAAGCGGTTTCATAGATTGACGAATACCCATCGTCAAAAGTGATGGAGACAGCACGATCTGGCAGGGGCGTCCTGCTGCGCAGGCTCTGGACCAGTTCGTCGAGCGGCAGAACAGAGAAGTGGTTGTCTCTGAGATAATCAAGATGGGACCGAAAATCTTCGGGCGAAATGCTGGTAGACGGAGGCGTTCCGGTGGCGACATGATGGTAGAGCAGAACTACGCCGCTCTCGGCAGCCACGACGATTCCGGACGCAGACAAAAGCAGACACAGTACGCTGTGACGAAAAGCTTGTCGGATCGCAGACACCATTGCGCAATAATACCCTATCAACCCCATTGAATGGCACTCACTCTGAATGTCAGCAAGGCACGCATCTGCTGCCTGAGCTCGATTTGTCTCTGTTGTGTGCAAAGGCTAGAAGGTATAATCGCCGCCCGGTAGCAGGCACGACTCACGTCGGAAAGCAGAGGAAACTTTATGATATTTCAGGGCAGCGCACTCAGCGTTGAATTATTGCCTTCAGGCGTAGCCAAGTTGCAGTTTGATCTGAACGAGTCTTCAGTGAACAAATTCAACCGGCACACGCTTGAAGAGTTGCGCAATGCGGTCGATTTGCTGGCGAAATCCGATGCTAAGGGGCTTGTCTTTAGCAGCGCTAAGAGCGGATTTATCGTGGGAGCTGACATCACAGAGTTCACCGGCATTTTTGCTGGCAGCGAAGAAAGCATTGTGGCCTGGCTGGTGGAGGCCAATGAAGTCTTCAACGCAATAGAGGACCTCCCGTTTCCGACCGTCTGTGCGATCAATGGTGTCGCCCTCGGCGGCGGGTTCGAGCTGGCAATTGCAGCCGATTATCGCGTTGCATCCGCGGAAGCGGTTGTTGGATTCCCTGAGGTTAAACTCGGCATTATTCCGGGTTTTGGTGGTACGGTCCGTCTGCCCAGACTGATCGGGGCGGACAATGCGAATGTCTGGATCAGCAGTGGAACCCATGTCAAAGCTGACCAGGCCTTCAAAGAAGGCGCTCTGGACGCCATTGTGGAGCCCGACAGCTTGGAATCTGCTGCCGAAGACCTTGTGCTGCAGTGCGTGGCGGGCAAGCTGGACTTTTATGGGCCTCGCAAGGCTAAGAGCTCTCCGCTCAGTTTAGGTCCGATTGAGCTGAATGTCGCCTTTGAAACGGCCAAGGGAATGGTCATGGCACAGGCAGGGCGAAATTATCCGGCACCGGTTGCGGCAGTCACAGTTATGCAGGACGCAGCCAGCATGAACCGGTCTGGTGCTTTGCAGATGGAACACAAGGCATTTGCCCGTCTGGCAGTTGGCGAAGTAGCGGCCAATCTTGTGCAAATGTTTCTGAATGACCAGCTGCTCGCCGGCATAGCCAAGAAAGCGGTAAAGCTTGCCAAGAAACAGGTAAAGTCAGCTGCGGTGCTAGGTGCGGGCATTATGGGAGGTGGCATCGCTTACCAGTCTGCTTCCAAAGGCGTTCCGATCCTGATGAAGGATGTTCGTAAGGAAGGTATCGATCTTGGGATGTCAGAAGCCCGCAAACTGCTCAACAAGAAAGTCAGTCGGGGCAGCTTGTCCACTGACGGCATGATAGAGACTCTGTCTAACATTACCCCGACCCTGGACTACAGTGGTGTTGACTCGGTTGATTTTGTGATCGAGGCGGTGGTCGAAAACCCCGACGTCAAAAAGTCGGTACTTCAGGAGCTGGGGGAGATGGTGCGGGCTGACACCATCATAGCGACCAATACCTCTACGATTTCAGTGGATGACCTGTCGGGTGTTCTGGCGCGTCCAGAAAACTTTTGCGGGATGCACTTTTTTAATCCAGTCCCGGTAATGCCTCTGGTTGAGGTGATTCGCGGCGAGGCCAGCAGTGAACAAACGATTGCGACGACGGTAGCTTATGCAAAGAAGCTGGGGAAAACCCCGATAGTTGTCAATAACTGTCCCGGCTTCCTGGTGAATCGCGTGTTGTTTCCCTATTTTGGCGCGTTCGCGCAATTAATCCATGATGGGGCTGATTTCCGCCAGATCGACAAAGCCATGGAGCGCTTTGGCTGGCCCATGGGACCTGCCTATCTGATGGATGTCGTGGGGATTGATACCGGGGTCCACGCCCAGGGAGTGATGGCTGCAGGGTTTGAGCGAATGCGGCAAAGTTTCCCCAGTGTTGTTGAAAAGCTGTTCGAGGCCGGGGATCTGGGTCAGAAGACCGGTCAGGGTTTTTACCGGTACGAAGCGGATAAAAAAGGTAAGCCCAGAAAGCTTCCAAACCCCGATATCGATATGCACATCGCTGAAGTACAGCCGGAAGCCCGACCCTTTACTGACGAGCAGATCGTCAATCGCATGATGGTGGCCATGTGCCTCGAAACCGTCCGCTGCCTGGAAGACAGGATTGTCGAGACAGCAGTCGAGGCGGATATGGGGCTCGCCCTCGGAATTGGCTTTCCACCGTTCAGGGGAGGGGCGCTTCGTTACATAGACAGCATCGGGGTTGGCGAGTTTGTCGATCTTGCCGACAGTTTCCAGGATTCAGGTGCGCTGTATCAGCCCACTGCGCAACTGAGAGAGCTGGCCAAGTCGGGCGGCGCTTTTTATCAGTAAGGCAAGGAGTTAAGTATGAATTTGCAAGCCAGAGATGCGGTTATTGTCGATGGGGTACGTACGCCGATGGCTCGTTCAAAAAGAGGTGCATTTCGGCATGTCCGTGCTGAAGAGCTCTCAGCTATTCTGATTAATTCGCTGTTTGAGCGAAATCCAGGGCTGAATCCTGCAGAAGTCGAAGATGTTGTCTGGGGGTGTGTTAATCAGACTCTTGAGCAGGGCTGGAACATTGCCCGTAATGCGGCATTGATGTCAGTGCTGCCACACTCGACCTGCGCTCAGACGGTAAATCGTTTATGTGGTTCATCGATGTCCGCACTTCACACTGCGGCCACAGCCATTCAGTCAGACAACGGCGATCAGTTCATCGTGGGTGGTGTTGAGCATATGGGTCACGTTGGTATGACCTATGGGATTGATCCGAACCCGAAGGCATCCAAACACATTGCCAAAGCAGCATGGGTGATGGGGGTGACTGCGGAAGTGCTTTCTAAAATGCACGGCATCAGCCGTGAACAACAAGACGCCTTTGCCGTCCGTTCTCATAGCCTAGCTGAACGGGCGAGGGTCAACGGAGGTTTCGACAATGAAATAGTGGCCGTTGAAGGTCACAATTCCGACGGTTTCAAAGTGCTGATTGAACAGGATGAAACCATCCGCCCGGACACAAATCTAGAAGGTCTGGCGCAGCTGAGGCCCGTCTTCGATCCGGTCAATGGCACGGTGACAGCGGGCACCTCGTCACAAATTTCCGATGGCGCTTCTGCGATGCTGCTGATGTCTGCGGAAAAGGCCCGTTCAATGAATATCAAGATACGCGCACGGGTTCGGTCAATGGCCTATGCCGGAGTGGATCCGTCAATTATGGGCTACGGACCTGTTCCTGCTTCGCAGAAGGCACTGAAAAAAGCCGGCTTGGATATCGGCGATATCGAGTGTGTTGAACTCAATGAAGCTTTCGCCGCACAGTCATTGCCTGTAATGAAAGATCTGAATCTCTTGGATGTGGCGGAAGAGAAAGTGAACCTTAAAGGCGGGGCGATTGCCCTTGGCCACCCCTTGGGGTGCTCGGGAACGCGTATCACAACGACGCTTCTCAACAATATGGAAGAAAAGGATGTGACCCTGGGGCTTGCGACTATGTGCATTGGGTTGGGGCAGGGGATTGCGACTGTGCTGGAACGGGTGTAGAGGATACGTGTGTCTTGAGTACCACCGACAAGAATCATTTCATGCTCAATCGCAGCCGCAAGAATTTGCGCCGCGACGTCGGTCGGGCTATCGCTGACTTTGACATGATAGCGGACGGTGATCTGGTCATGGTATGCCTGTCCGGCGGTAAAGACTCCTACACCCTGCTGGACATCTTATCGAGTCTGCAGCGCCATGCCCCTATCAATTTCGAGTTGCATGCCGTAAACCTCGACCAGAAGCAGCCGGGATTTCCCGAGCACGTACTCCCAGAGTATCTAGAAAACCTTGGGGTGCCATACAAAATACTGGAACAAGACACCTACTCGATTGTCACCGACAAAGTGCCCGAGGGGAAAACTTTTTGCGGGCTTTGTTCACGCTTGCGCCGGGGCATCCTCTATAACTATGCCGAGTCAATTGGTGCAAACAAGATCGCACTGGGTCATCACCGTGATGATATTGTGGAAACTCTTTTTCTCAACATGTTTTATGGCGGCAAGCTTAAAGCGATGCCGCCTAAACTGCTCAGCGATGACAGACGCAACATAGTGATTAGACCGCTGGCATACTGTAAAGAAGCGGAAATCAGTCGCTATGCCGAGTTGGCAGGGTTTCCGATTATTCCCTGCAATTTGTGCGGTTCGCAGGACAATCTTCAGCGCCAGGCCATTAAAAACATGCTGCAGGGCTGGCAACGAGAGCATCCTGGCCGAGTCGAAACGATATTCCGAGCAATCTGTAATGTGTCACCCAGTCAGCTTGCGGACTCAGAGCTGTTTGATTTTTCAGGGCTTGAAGGCGTACGCTCGGAAAAAGCGGCAAATCTTAATCTGATTGAAGTCAACTGAACTCGTTTTCGGATTCCTCGCCGAGAAACTGTTCGTGTTTCTTTAAAAAGCATGGCCTCTGCGAACATGGAAATTCCTCATTCTCAGCTGTCCGATGAAGCGCTTCGGGCCATAATCGAAGAGTTCATCTCGCGAGAAGGTTCCGAGTACGGACTGATAGAGTATTCCTTTGAAGAGAAAGTCAGCCACGTGATAAAACAGCTTGAGCGCGGTGAGGTGGTCGTGACCTTTGACGCAGTATCCGAGACGTGTAACCTGATGCCAAGTCGCTAGGGTTCCATGAGTGTCAGTTACACTACGCGATTAACCGCGCGTCAGCGCGCTTGGGCGCTGCCATATGGAGAACAGATGAACGACGGACAGAATGAACCTAGCCGCACACAGAGGCAAGCGGACGAAATTGCAGTGCTCGATGCGAAAGGTCTATATTGCCCGGAACCGGTCATGCTGCTCCATAACAAAGTCAGGGACCTGCCTGGAGGAAGCCTGCTCAGGGTGATCGCAACTGACCCCTCCACAGAAAGGGACATCCCTAAGTTTTGCGTATTTCTTGGGCATGAACTGATTGAAGCGACCCGGGATGATACTCTGTTTACCTATGTCATCAAGAAGAAGGCAGACGGGTAATCAATGGGTGGTGTCCATAAAGCGCATCCGCTGTTTCTGATTGATGCTTCCATCTATATATTCCAGTCTCATTTTTCTGCTTATGTGCAGTGCACCAGTCGCAAAGACCAGGATCTCAGTGCGCTCTACGGGTTTATTCAATTCTTGTTGCAGTTTCTGCGTCGCGCTCAACCGGTTCTGGCAGCAATCGCGCATGATGAAAGTCTGTTCTGCGGATTCCGTCACGCATTGTGCAGTGATTACAAGTCTAATCGCGAGCTACCGGACGATAATCTGAGCATGCAGCTTGAGGCCTGCCATTTGATTGGTGAAATTTTTGGCTTTGCTTGCTACCGGAGTCGGGTATACGAAGCAGACGATATTATCGGCACGATAGCGAGTCAGATTCGAAACACAAGGTCAGCGAACAACCCAAATGAGCCGCGACAGATTCAAATTGTTTCCAGAGACAAGGACCTGGCGCAGTTGCTTGTGACTGACGGAGACTGTCTCTGGGATTTCAGTGCGAACAAACGGCGTTTCCGGTTACATATTGAGGAAGAGTTCGGCGTTTCGGCGGAACAACTTCCAGATTTTCTGGGCTTGGCCGGTGATGCTGTCGATTGTATCTCGGGTGTTCCCGGGATCGGGGCGGTCAAGGCGGGTCAGCTGTTGCGGAAGTTTGGCACGCTTGATGAGATCTACCGCAATCTTGATGCGGTCGCGCAGATGAAGATCAGAGGGGCGGGGCGACTGGCGACTGCGCTTGAAGAAAACAGGGACACCGCTGAGCTCAGCCGTAAACTGGCGACAATTGTTTGCGAGGTTGCTGACGCAGATGAGTGTTTTGGGAAAGTATCGCTGTCAGATCTCTTCGTACACACACCCGATCTGGATGAGCTGCGAAGCTTTCTGGTTGAGTACTCTTTTTGTCCCCGAGAAAGCAGTGAAATTGTAAAACAGGCGGCTCAACTCATTAAAGACTCCTCAGAGCAAGCAGTTTAATATGGCGCTCTAGGCTGCCGTCAGCTCGTCAATCAGAATTTTGCTCATGCGAATTATCGCCGACAGAAACATTCCGCTTTTGCCAAGCCTCCTAGCAGAGCAGGAATTGGTGCAGGTAGATGCGCGGGAAATAAGCGCGGATTCGCTCACTCAGGCAGATGCTCTGGTCGTTCGTTCGGTGACTCAGGTCGACAGCCGGCTTTTGACGGGTTCGTCCGTTCGATTTGTCGCAACCGCGACGTCCGGGGTCGACCACGTCGATTTACCGTGGCTTGCCAATTCCGGTATCGCTTTTTCCTCAGCGGCGGGTGCCAATGCGACAGCAGTGGCTGATTACGTGATGGCTGCGTTCAGCTGGTATTTGCAGAGCACCGGTAAACGCCCTGAACAGCTCCGCTGTGGCATCGTCGGGATCGGCCATGTCGGTACTGAAGTTCTAAGGCGGTTTCGTGCCCTGGGTTGTATGACTCTTGCCTGTGATCCGCCAAGGCAGGAAAGTGGTGATTCGCTGGCATCTAATTTTGAAGGTCTGTCCGCATTGAGTGTCTGCGATGTGGTTTCCGTTCATGTGCCGCTGATTTCATCGGGGCGTCATGCGACGGTGGGGCTGATAGATGGAGCATTTCTTAGGGCTCTGCCGCGCGGTGCCCTTCTGATCAATACCTCAAGAGGCGGGGTGCTCAATGAAAGGGACGCTAGCCGCATCCTTACTGTGCGCAAGGATATCCGTCTGGTTCTCGACGTCTTTGCCGGAGAGCCTTGTGCGGACCCCTCTTTGGTAAGAGTCACCGGTCTGATTACGCCTCACATAGCAGGCTACAGCCGGCTGGCCAAACACCTCGCTGCCAGACAAGTAGCGAAAGCGCTGATGGGGTTCTTTGAGCTCGCCGTCCCGCCATCTAATGAAGGCGCTGATTCAACTGATCAGATGCGGCTTGAGCTTGTTACCGGCCAGCCGGATGAAGTCTGGCAGGTCGCACTTAAGTCTTTTGACCTGACAGCTATCAGCGATACCTTCAAGAGCAGTATTAAGCGAGGGAATAGCGAGGAGGTTTTTGATTCTCTGCGAAAGCAATGCTCGGAACGGCCTGAATATTCAGAATGCTCAGCCGGTGGTCAAATGACGGCTTCGGCGTCTGATTATATGGCTGGATTAGGCTTTGCGGTGGGTCGAGAATCGGGCAGATCTTAAACTGATAGGCGCTCCCAACAAAGCCCTAAATTCGATACTGATCTAAAACGTTGGCAAGCTTCAGCAGCGCATTTTCCAGCTCATCAAGACGAGGTAAGAACACAATCCTCAGATGATGCGTATCCTTGATATTAAACGCACTACCCTGCACCAGAAGAACCTTTTCCTGTTCAAGGATGTCGAGTACCAGCTTCACATCATCGGCAATGTCAAAGTGTGCAGGATCGAGACGAGGAAAGAGATAGATCGCCCCCTTGGGCATGACGCAGTCAACACCGGGAATGGAGGTCAGCAGGCGATGGGCAGCATTCCTTTGTTCCAGTAACCGCCCGCCGGGAAGAAGGAGTTCATTGATGCTCTGGTAGCCGCCCAGGGCAGTTTGTATCGCAAACTGGGCGGGGACATTGGCGCACAGTCTCATATTGCTCAGAATTTCCAGGCCAAGAATGTAATCCCGGGCCGCGTCCTTTGCCCCGCTGATCACCATCCAGCCGGAGCGGAAACCTGCCAGCCGATACGCCTTCGACAATCCGCTGAAGCTGACGATGAGTAAATCATCACAAAGCGAGGCGATGGGGATGTGGCAGGCATCGTCGTAGAGGATCTTACTGTAAATCTCATCGGCAAAGATGATGAGTTGGTGTCTGCGAGCCAATTCAATGAGTTCTGTCAGAATCTCTTTGCTGTAAACGGCGCCAGTGGGATTATTCGGGTTGATAATCACAAGTGCTTTGGTGTGTGGGGTAATTTTTGCCGCAATATCCGCCACACTCGGATACCAGTCAGACTGTTCGTCACACAGGTAGTGAACCGGTGTGCCTCCGCTCAGACTGACTGCTGCAGTCCAGAGCGGGTAGTCAGGAGCCGGGATCAGAACCTGATCGCCATCATTCAGAAGTGCCTGCATTGCCATGGTGATCAGTTCACTTACCCCATTACCCAGGTAAATGTCATCGATTTCCACATTCGCAATGCCCAGTCGCTGACATTCCTGCATGACTGCCTTTCGAGCCGGGTAGAGACCCTTCGAGTCAGAATAACCCTGGGCGTCTGCTAAATTGTGAATAACATCGTAGAGTATCTCGTCCGGTGCATTGAAGCCGAAAGGCGCTGGATTGCCGATATTCAGCTTCAGAATCTGCTGGCCTTCCTCTTCAAGCCGAGCGGCCTGCTCCAGCACCGGGCCTCGAATGTCGTAACAAACATTATTGAGTTTGACTGACTGAGCAATGCTCATGGCGTACAGAGACGCTGGTGGTTTCTTGGAATTCATGGTCAACCTTATGCGCGGCGACGCTGAATCGCACGCAGATATTTGGATGAGGCTCGGCTTTCGCGTAGACTTAGTATACCTCAGCTTGTCTGATGTCGCTCTTTACGGTGTTAGCTAAAACTGAGGCGCCGGGCAGGCGGGGCTGAGGACAACAGCAAACCAGTGAGTCGGAATTTGCAGCCATCGGCACCGGGCTTTGGAGAACAGTAAAAATGCATGAGGAAACAGAGAAGGCCGGCAGACCTGGTCTCAGTAAAACGGAAGCTGATTGGCGGGAAGAGCTTGATCCGCATCAGTTTCATGTCCTCAGGGAAAAGGGAACTGAGCGAGCCTTTTCGGGAAAATATTGGGACCTCAAAGATGAGGGGAGTTACCTCTGTGCTGCCTGCGGAGAGACTCTGTTTCTGTCAGAGACCAAGTACGACTCCGGTTCAGGATGGCCGAGTTTCTATCAGCCGGCTGGTTCGGAGAGCGTCAAAGAGGTCGCGGATCATTCCCATGGCATGATTCGCACGGAAGTTATCTGCGGCAAGTGCGAGTCACATCTGGGGCATGTTTTTCCCGACGGGCCTCCCGAGACTGGACTGCGCTACTGTATTAACTCTGCTTCGCTCGACTTCGACGGCGAAGCCGCCAAAGAGTGAAGCGAATGATGTGCCGGAGGCGGATAGGGCTGTGCATCTCGCTTTGCCGATTCGGGCAAAAAAATGTCATTACGCTTTCTGGCGAACTCTGACTCAGTCTTATCGCTTTTGAGCACCCATTGATAGCAGGCCATCTCGAGAATTTTGACAGTTTGCCGGTAGGGCAGAGAGTGTGTCAGAACCAGGTCGGCGTCGATATCGAGGGAATCCGTACATAGAAAGACGGCTTCCGGGAATTCTGCCGACCACCGGGTGAAATCAATATCCCGCAGTAAATAATGATCGAGCAGTATCAGTGCCGGGTTGTAGCGTTGCGCGGTAGCGAGTGAAACGATTTCAGTTGGAACGATCAGTTTCGTTCCCAGCTCCCGCCAAAACTCTGTCTCAGCGAAGCTTGGCCCGTAACCTATCGTGATCGATCTTTGAGTTTGCACGACGGAATTCATAAGGTTAACGGTCGTATCCTGCAATCGCGTTACGATTATCGCGCAGAATCGCAATTATCACGTTATTGACTGCCCAATGTCTGAGCTTTGGCTATTCCGGATCGGCGTCGAGGCGCTGTTTCAGTTCAGACAGAAATTTGTTCAGATTGCTCTGAGCTTCAGATTGGTATCTGAAAGGACCGATTTTCTGACCTGTGTCGGTCTGGTAATACCAGAGATTGTCCTGACTGTAGATCTCTGTCTGTTGATCCTGGGTTCCTCTTTGGTTCATCTGCATCGATGTCAGCTTTTTCATGTCATTCTGCCCTGTAAGTGAGGATCCGGTCTTCGCGAGAGCCAGCGCTACAGGATAAGGCAATGTCGCGAACTGATTTGTGAGCGTGAGCCCATATTTCGTGACTCCGTGTTGACGATTTGTTTCCGATGCTCAGGGAGGTCATGACTTCTACCTACCACCGCGAGCAATGATGCCAACCTGCAGTCTCGAGCGAGACACTTCGGGCAATAGCTTCTCAAAGTTTGCCGGCCAGCGCCAGCATATCCTGTTGGGTGTTCAGATTGGTGAAATCAAACGCTGAGCTGCACGGAATATCAACGACTACTGAGTCAAGTTCCGGCAACAGCGGCTTCGGGCCAAAAATGCCCGCACCGACTGCCTTTTTGATTTTTGCGGCCGATGTGCAGTGCCATAACGAGAAGAGCGGCTGTAGCTGACCGGCCTGACAGGCAACGGCGACCTGCTTGCCCTGAGTCGAAAGCGCATGTTTGAGTTGCGCAACTAGGTTGTCCGGAAAAATGGGGACATCGACTGGGAAGCAGGCAAGCAATGGCAGGGCTCTGTTCCTTGCTTGCTGGTTCATGACCCAGTCCATTGCGGTGGCAATGCCCAACAGTGGGCCGCTCTGTGAGTCGTTTCGGTCTGGAACGATGGGGAGTCCGAATTGCCTATAAAAGGTCGAAGAGGAGTTACTCGACAGGATCAGTTTATCCACCTGATGCTCGGCGCGTCTTACTACGTGCTCAAGCAGACTCCTGCCGGCAAGTATTTGTTCGGGTTTACTCGCTCCCATTCGTCTTGAACGACCGCCAGCGAGAATGACCCCGACTGTTCGGGAGGTCGTGGTTGGTGTTTCCATAGAAAAGGTATTGCGCTCGTCGCGTTGCGGCATCTCAGTTCAGTCACTCAGCCTACGGGCAGAAAGTGCAGTCTACCTGGTATCGATTCCCTGATTTATCGTCCGAATAGTGCAAGCACAGTTAGACTTTTCAATTCGGTCTGACAGTCTGTTCGTACAGCAAGCCCGACAGGCGTTGCAGTCCCCAGATTGATGTGGGAAAATCGCGCTCTTTGCTCGCCCGGTGTATCACTGTAAGTTATTGAAATTAATCGAAAACAGGGTGCCTTCTGCGCTCTGGTCGAACTATTGCAGGCCATTTTAGGTAACAGCACTGGCTCAAGGCAACCGGTCGCCGGCGTCGAGCGACGGCGACGATGAATCGAACGAGGTTTAAGCATGCAGGTTTCAGTAGAGACGACTGAAGGTCTAGAACGAAAGTTAACGATAGCGATACCAGGGGATCGTGTCGATACGGCAGTCAATGCCCGGCTTCAGGAAGCGGCGCAGACAATCCGCCTCAATGGGTTCCGCCAGGGCAAGGTGCCGCTTAAGGTGGTAAAAAATAAATTCGGCAAAGGCGTGCGTCAGGAAGTGGTTGGCGAGCTAATGAATCAAACCTACTTTGAGGCCATCGCACAGGAAAGCCTGAAGCCAGCAGGGCAACCTCGCATCGAACCCACGAGCATGGATGAAGGGAAGGACGTCGAGTTTGTCGCCGTTTTTGAGGTATACCCCCACATTGAATTGCCCGATTTCGCAGCCATCAAAGCAGAGCGCCTGGTTGCTGAGGTTTCAGACGACGATATCGACGAAATGATCGAAACTCTTCGCAAACAGCGTCAGACTTGGGTGCCTGTCGAGCGGGCCGCTGCCGACGGGGATATGGTCAACATCGACTATGTCGGCAAAAAAGAAGGTGAGGAGTTTCAGGGTGGTAAAGCAGCTGGGCAGAATCTGGTCCTGGGCTCCGAGCGAATGATCCCCGGCTTCGAGGATGGCGTAATCGGAAAGAGCGCGGGTGATGACTTTGCCCTGCAGCTTAAGTTTCCTGATGAATATCACAGTGAAGAACTGGCCGGCGCTGAAGTTGAATTCGAACTCAAGCTCAACACAGTGAGCGAGCAGAGCCTGCCCGAGGTTAACGAAGACTTTTTTGAGAGCTTCGGCGTGGAAGAGGGTGGAATGGAGGCATTTCGCGAGGAAGTCAGCAATAACATGCAGCGCGAAATGAAAACGGCTTCGCGCAACAAGCTGAAAACAAAGCTGATGGATGCTTTGATTTCAGATTTGGAGGTCGCGATTCCGGCGGCATTGATGAGTAACGAAATTCATCAGCTGAAGCATCAAACCGTGCAGCAGATGAGAGGGGGTCAGGGGTTTGACCCTCACAGTATGCCAGACGACCTTTTTCGGGAGCAGGCCAGACGCCGGGTCACTCTGGGGCTTATTCTAGGTGAGGTGATTTCGCAACAAGGCATTCAGGCTGACGCGGACAAAGTCAGGGATGCGGTAGAGGAGATAGCTGCCACTTACGAGTCACCGGAGGAGGTTGTAAAGTGGTACTACAGCAACGAAGAGCAGCTGCAGGGAATCGAGTCATCAGTGATTGAAGATCAGGTCTTTGACCATATCATCGAGCAGGCGCAGGTGTCCGATAAAGAGGTGTCATACCAGGACGTTATAAAGCCCGAATCACAGGGGGGCGAAGCGGACGACACGGCTTAACCGTTGATCTCGTCGCTTCACGGAATATTCAGGACAGCCGGCCGGGATGAAACCCGACAGGAACCCGGTGCGAAGCCCCTTTCATAAAACACACTTTTAAGAAGGAATAGTTGTCATGCCGAGTCGCTCAATGGATCCCGCAGCCGCACTGGTGCCCGTGGTGGTGGAGCAAACTGCTCGCGGCGAGCGCTCTTATGATATTTATTCGCGCCTGCTTAAAGATCGGGTGATCTTCATGACTGGGCCGGTTGAGGATCATATGGCCAACCTGATTGTTGCTCAAATGTTATTCCTGGAGTCCGAAAATCCTGACAAAGACATTCATCTGTACATTAATTCGCCGGGGGGGGCAGTGACAGCAGGCCTGTCTATTTACGACACCATGCAGTTCATTCGACCTGATGTGAGCACCATGTGCATCGGCCAAGCGGCCAGCATGGGTGCCATGCTGCTGGCTGGCGGTGCGGCAGGTAAACGCCTTGCGCTGCCACACGCACGGATGATGATACATCAACCTAGCGGCGGTGCTCAGGGACAGGCGTCAGATATTGAAATACAAGCCAATGAAATCATAAAGATACGAAAGAAACTTAATGTTCTTTTGGCGGATCATACCGGGCAAGATGAAAAGCGGATCGCGCGGGACACGGAGCGGGACAATTTCATGAGCACGGGCGAAGCCCTCGAGTATGGCCTGATTGATAAAGTAATTGAGCGACGTGTAGATAAAGTAGATAAGGTGGAGAGGGAAGGATAGCGGTCAATTTTCGCTTGCAATCACGCTCCAATGCCTTAGTTTAAGGCTCATTGCCTTAGTTTAAGGCTCATAAAGGCAACCCACAGGCGTAACGCTTAACGGCGCGAGTTGTGTCTAAAAGTCCAGCAGTAACGATCCCTTTTGCCCGGGACGTGTTTTGGGTAGTAATCAATTATGTCAGATGACAAATACAGCAAAGGCGAAGACAACGGTAAGCTGTTGTACTGCTCCTTCTGCGGCAAAAGTCAGCACGAAGTCCGGAAACTTATCGCAGGCCCTTCCGTATTCGTGTGCGACGAATGTGTTGATCTCTGCAACGACATCATCCGGGAAGAAATTCAGGAGAAAGACTTGGATTCAGCGGCGCGCAAGCTGCCAATCCCGGAAGAGATCAAATCCACACTTGACGAATACGTCATTGGTCAGGATAGCGCCAAGAAGGTGCTTGCGGTGGCGGTCTACAATCACTACAAGCGGCTGAATTACGATAAATCCAGTCAAGACGTTGAGCTCGGTAAAAGCAATATTCTGATGGTCGGCCCGACCGGGACCGGAAAAACCCTGCTGGCAGAGACCCTGGCCCGGCTGCTTGATGTTCCGTTCACGATTGCAGATGCCACAACACTGACTGAAGCTGGCTACGTTGGCGAAGATGTTGAAAACATCATCCAGAAGCTCCTGCAAAAATGTGACTATGATGTTGAAAAAGCCCAGATTGGCATTGTCTATATTGACGAGATCGACAAGATATCGCGAAAGTCGGACAATCCCTCGATCACCAGAGACGTCTCGGGCGAAGGGGTCCAGCAGGCGCTGCTGAAACTCATTGAAGGCACCGTGGCCTCTGTACCACCACAGGGAGGGCGCAAGCATCCTCAACAGGAGTTCTTACAGGTAGATACCGCCAACATTCTGTTCATCTGTGGGGGCGCTTTTGCCGGCTTGGACAAGGTGATCCGGGACAGGTCTCAGAAAAGCGGTATCGGGTTCAGCGCAGAAGTCCGTAGTCAGGACAACGAAGACAACCTCGGAGAAACCCTCAGTGGCGTAGAGCCCGAGGATCTGGTCAAGTACGGATTGATTCCGGAGTTTGTCGGTCGCCTGCCTATGATTGCGACCCTTGATGAGCTGGATCTTGACGCTTTGGTTCGTATCATCAAAGAGCCGAAAAACAGTCTCACCAAGCAGTACAGCAAGCTGTTTGAGATGGAGGGGGTCGAGATACAGTTCCGGGACGAGGCGTTGCGGGCGGTGGCGCGCAAAGCCAAAGAAAGGAAAACGGGCGCGAGAGGTCTGCGCTCGATTATGGAAGCCGTTTTGCTGGATACGATGTATAACATCCCTTCGCTCGAGGCTGTCAGCAAGGTCATCATCGATGAAGCGGTCATTCAGGGCGAGTCTGAGCCGCTGCTGATGTATGAGAACGCTGAACCGACCAGCAAATCCGTGGCCGACGAATAATTCCCGGCATCGACTTGATTTCTGGCCCAGCGACTCTATGTCTTGGATAGAACGCCGGCCCATGCCTAACTAACGAGTACCCTAATGAGCTTACCCTCTGATTCCGCGAGCAATTCTCAGTACCCCTTACTCCCCCTTAGAGACGTCGTTGTCTATCCCCAAATCGTCCAGCCGCTCTTTGTGGGGCGGCCTAAATCGATTAAAGCGCTTGAGGTGGCGATGGCTAATGACAAGCAGATACTGCTTGTTGCGCAAAAAAACGCCTCAGATGATGAGCCCGGTGCAGACGATCTTTTCAGTATTGGCACGATCGCCACTATTCTGCAGTTGATACGCCTGCCGGACGGTACCGTGAAGGTGCTGGTAGAAGGTATTGCGCGGGCGATGATTAAAACCGTAATCCACGATGATGAGTTCTTTAAGGCTGAAACGAAGCAGCTTCAGACTGCTGAGGTGCCAGACAAGGAGTCCGGCCTGCTCATCCGCTCGCTGCTGTCTCAGTTTGATCAGTACGTTCAGCTGAGCAAAAAAATCCCACCCGAGGTTATGACCTCCATCTCCAGCATCGATGAGCCGGGCAGGCTGGTGGATACGATTGCCTCGCATATGTCCCTGCAGCTCGAAGAAAAACAGAATCTGCTGGAGTTGCCGGCTTTACCGGCTCGCATTGAGCATCTCATGGCGTTGATCGAGTCAGAGATCGACCTGTTTCAGGTCGAGAAGCGCATCCGCGGCCGGGTCAAGAAGCAAATGGAGAAAAGTCAGCGCGAGTACTATCTGAATGAGCAGATGAAGGCGATCCAGAAGGAGATGGGAGAGCTGGAGGATGTTCCAAATGAAGCAGAAGAACTCAAACTCAAAATCGACGAAGCGGGAATGCCGAAAGAGGCCAAGGATAAAGCTACGGCAGAGCTGAACAAATTGAAGATGATGTCGCCGATGTCCTCAGAGGCTTCCGTGGTCAGGACTTATCTGGACTGGATGATCAGCGTGCCCTGGAAAAAGCGCAGTAAGGTACGCCTTGATTTGCCGAAAGCAGAAGCAATTCTTGAGAATGATCACTACGGCCTGCAGGACGTGAAAGAGAGAATCCTGGAGTATCTCGCGGTGCAGAAACGGGTGAAGAAGCTTAAGGGTCCAATACTATGTCTCGTGGGTCCGCCGGGCGTTGGTAAAACGTCTCTGGGTGAGTCGATTGCCCGATCTACCAACCGTAAGTTTATCAGGATGGCTCTCGGCGGTGTGAGAGATGAGGCAGAAATCAGAGGCCACAGACGAACGTATATCGGTTCTTTGCCGGGCAAGTTGCTTCAGAAATTGTCGAAAGCGGGCGTCAAAAACCCGCTGTTTCTGCTGGACGAAATCGACAAGATGGGAATGGATAACCGGGGAGACCCTGCTTCAGCACTGCTTGAGGTGCTGGACCCCGAGCAAAATCACAATTTTAATGACCATTATCTGGAGGTAGATTACGATCTTTCCGAGGTCATGTTTGTATGCACGTCAAACAGCATGAACATCCCGGAGCCCCTTCTTGATCGCATGGAGGTCATTCGCATCCCGGGCTACACCGAGGATGAGAAAGTCAATATCGCTGAGCGTTATCTGATCCCCAAGCAAAAGAAAAATAACGGATTGCGTGAAGGTGAACTCGAATTCACGGAGGAAGCGATCCGGGGGCTTATTCGCTACTACACCCGGGAGGCCGGTGTGAGAGGCCTGGAGCGTGAAGTCGCCAAAATATGCCGAAAAGTCGTTAAGGGAAATGTCGTCAGCGATAAGGCGCACGACGGCAAGATCACTCTTGAAGCACTTGAGTTGTATTCTGGAGTGCGCAAGTACGATTATGGCAAGGCAGAAGAGCAGAACGTCGTCGGTCAGGTCAACGGCCTGGCGTGGACATCAGTCGGCGGGGAGCTTCTTACCATTGAGTCCAGTGCTGTTGAAGGTAAAGGAAAGACGATCAAAACCGGTTCGCTCGGGGACGTCATGCAAGAGTCAATTCAGGCGGCGTTCACCGTGGTGAGAAGCCGAGCAAAAGCGCTCGGCCTGGATGCCAATTTTCATGAAAAATTCGATCTTCATATACATGTTCCGGAAGGGGCGACCCCAAAGGACGGGCCCAGTGCGGGAATCGGCATGTGTACCGCTCTTGTATCAGTGCTGACCGACATCCCGGTTAAGTCAGACGTCGCGATGACGGGCGAAATTACTCTCCGAGGGCAGGTCCTGAAAATAGGAGGGCTTAAAGAAAAATTGCTCGCCGCACATCGGGGCAACATCAAGACGGTTCTGATTCCGGCAGATAATGAGCGTGACCTTGCGGATATTCCGGACAACATTAAATCTGACCTGCATATTGTGCCTGTTCGCTGGATCGACGAAGTTCTCGAGCATGCGCTGCAGTATCAGCCGACCCCCACATCTGTTGATGCCGAATCCATACCTGAGACCGAGTCTTCAGGCGAAGAGACAGACCAGAGTGGTGAAGAAAAGCCCATCAATACACATTAATACCGGGTGTTTTTGTTGACACCGCTTTTCACCGCTTGGTTTAATTGACGGGAATAACGCTAAAGGGCGTGCAGCTGTAGCCTAGCCCAAGCATGGTTGCTGCCGAACTCGCTCAAGCGAGCCAATTGTCAGGCGAAACGTAATAACTCTGTCGGTGTGAAAGAAAGGTTGGGCATCATGCCGCGATAAGAGAAGTCAGATTTTGCTCAAGAAGAACTTCAACTCAGAAAAGGGGATAACGTGAATAAATCAGAATTGATAGATGCGGTCGCCGCTAGCGCAGATCTGCCTAAGGCAGCAGCAGGTCGGGCTATTGATGCCATGCTGGATACCATTAGAGACTCTTTGAAAAAAGATGACCCTGTCGTGCTCGTAGGCTTTGGTACGTTTGCAACAAAAGATCGGGCAGCGCGGACTGGTCGAAATCCTCAAACGGGGGCCCCAATTGAAATCAAAGCCGCTAAGGTTCCCAGTTTCAAGGCAGGCAAAGCGCTGAAAGACTCTGTGAATTCCTAGTACGAAGGGCAACAGTCAGCGGTCTGCCGCCAGTGAATGCTGAGGCCGCAAAGGGCACTTTAGAGGCGCATCTTTGATGCGCCTTTTTAGTTGGTTCGGGAGGCCCGGTAACTTCGGCGTTGCGCTGGTGTTGAACGATTCGCCGGCTTGAAATCTGACCGCTGTTAATGACATCGCTGTTCCACCGAATTTGGCTGCTCAGATTGAGTGCGCGGTAATGAGCCAGGACCCCCTGGCAACTTTGTAGAACGTAGAGCGGGTTGACGGTAATTATGCTTCAAGATATTCGTGAAAATTCCCAGGGCGTGATCGCTAAAGTGATCATCGGGTTTATTGTTGCCATTTTCGCGCTGACAGGCGTTGAGTGGCTGATCGGAGGATTTGTTGCCTCTCCTCCCGTTGCTGAAGTGAATGGCGAAGAAATTACTGAAGCGCAACTGCAGGTTAATACGCAGAATCTGCTGGCATCTCTCGGCGGGGCAGAGTTTGATCAGCAGCTGCTGGAGCAAATCGCCCTCAATCAGCTGATTGAGGAGGCGGTGATGAAACAGTCTGTTGAGCGGTCGGACATGATTGTCTCCTCGAATCGGGTGGATCGCGCCATTCTTGAGAACCCCAGCTTCCAGATCAATGGGGTTTTCGACAGTGATCTGGCCGTTCGAACAATGGCAAGCCAGGGATACAGCATCGCGCTCTATCGAGATGCCTTGAGCCAGAGCATTTTGCTCGGACAATTGGCGAACGCCTACTCTGCTTCTAATTTTGTGACTGATGCCGAACTTGAATCCATCGCTGCGCTTATGCAGCAGACACGTGACTTTAGGTACGTGTCTGTCACGCTGGGTACCCGTACGCTGGGAACACCCATATCACAGGAAGAAATCCAAAATTACTACGCGTCAAATCCGGCTGAATTTACTGAAGAAGAATCAGTCGACCTCAGCTATGTCGTACTTGACAGGAATATAATTTCGGAAGAAATCGCGGTACCTGAGTCGGAGGTCCTCGCTCAGTACGAGGCCCAGCGGGCCGATTTTGAAGGGTCTTCTGAAAAACGTGCCTCTCATATCCTTTTTGAACTGAGCAGTGATTTGCTCGAGGAGGCAGCGGTACAGCTTGCTTCTGAAACACGGCAACGCTTAATGGATGGTGAGGATTTTGCGGCTCTCGCGCTTGAATTGTCGTCCGATACGGTATCAGCAGAAGAGGGCGGAGACATCGGCTATACCGATGGGACAGCGTTCCCAGAACCTTTGGAGGATGCTCTCGAAGCTCTGTCGCTGGATGAGATATCTGAGCCGGTAGTTTCCGAATTTGGCGTGCATTTGCTCAAGCTCACAGAAGATGCTGAAAACGTCTATCAACCCTTCGATGAGGTAAGAGACAGGATTGAGCGGGAGCTTAAGAGTGCAGAAGTGGATCTGCTGTTTGCTGAGCGGATTGAAGACCTGTCTAATTTGGCATTCGAAACAGGAGATTTACTGACTATCGCTGAGCAGTTGGGGCTGGTGATTCAAAGCGCCAGTTCGGTGGCCCGGGCAGGGGGCTCTGGCCTGTTTGCCAATACCGCAGTGCTGGATGCTGCCTTTTCTGATGAAGTGATTCTTGACGGCAACAACAGCGATGTCATCGAGATCGGTGACAACCAGGCCATGGTGCTGCGACTGGCGCAGTTCAACGATTCGTCACTTTTGCCATTGGAAGAAGTCGCAGCAGAGATTTCGGTTATTCTGCGAACAGAAAAAGAGCGAGAGGCAGTTGCCGAGTTGGGGGAGCGGCTGCTCACTTCGAGGGAAAATGGCGAAGATATAGACAATCTTTTGCAGGAAAATGAGCTGGAATGGATAGATGCTGAGGGGGTTGATCGAAACGCTTTTACCGTCAACCGTGAAATACTCGAGCATGTATTCTCTCTGCCGGCACCTGAGGATTCTGCCAGCATTTCAAGCATCAGTCTGTCCAATGGCACTTACGTGATGGTCGAGCTGCATGAGGTTAATGTCGGGGAATTGAGTGCAATCCCAGAGCCTGATCAAGAGCGTTTGGTCGGTTCTTTGGAATCTGACCTCGGGGTCAGTGACTATCAGTCGTTCTTGAACAGCCTGAGGGAGAATTCAGATATCACCGCACCCTTGCTCGAAGAGACATTCTAGGTAAGCTCCGCCCGTATGAGAGGAAGGTCAAGACAGGCAGAGGCAAGGTATCATCGCGCGTTAGTCTGAACTCAAATCACCCATGGCGGTGGTGTTAAAACCGCCATCAACGTATAAGATTTCGCCCGATATACCTGACGCCAGATCCGAACTGAGGAAGGCAGCTGCATTTCCGACTTCATCAATGGTCACGTTTCGACGCAACGGCGTTTGTCTTGCATTATAGTCGAGCATCTTCCGGAAACTTTTAATGCCTGAGGCTGCGAGAGTCCTTATGGGACCGGCTGAAATGGCATTGACACGGGTGGCCTCAGGGCCAAGGCTTGCTGCCATGTATCTCACATTGGCCTCCAGGCTGGCTTTCGCGAGGCCCATAACATTATAGTTTGGCAGGCTACGCATGGCTCCGAGATAGCTCAGTGTAAGCAGGGATCCCTGACGACCGGACATGAGCTCTTTGCCGGCCTTTGCGAGGGCAACAAAACTGTAGGAACTGATTTCATGTGCCAGCAAGAACCCGGACCGTGTCGTAATGTCCACGTAATTTCCGTCGAGTTCACTGCCCGGCGCAAAGGCGAGGCAGTGGACGATGCCATCAAGGCCATCCCAGGCATCAGAAATCCCAGACATAAGATCTTCAATCTGGCTGTCTTCGGTGACATCACAAGGATAAACAAGATCAGAGCCCCATTGCTCCGCAAATTCAATGACGCGATCCTTCAGCTTTTCGTTTTGATAGGTAAACGCCAGTTCGGCCCCTTCCCGACGCATGGCGGCCGCGATTCCCGAGGCGATAGAAAGCTTACTGGCTACCCCTAGAATGAGAATTTTTTTGTTTGTTAGAAAGCCCATGTATTGGTCCCTTTCAGAAGTAGGTGATTTTCGCGATTAAATGCCTGCTTGTGTCTTCGGAATACGACAGGGTGGATTGCCTGTTTAATTGGCCTATGGTCTAGGCATTGGCTCTATCTAAAGCGGACTCCCAGTGTCTTGTGCCAAGGGTGCAAAACGCAATAACGAGTCCTGCTGCGATTGAAAACATTGAGATTTGCAGGTACAGATTTGGCATTTGCTGGATATTTTCTGGGTCAAAATTTCCTGCGACCAGCCCAGCTACAACGCTGCCGATTGAGTAGGTCAGCGTGAATACCCCCATCATCTGGCCGGCAAAACGTTTCGGGGACAATTTGCTCACAGCGCTGAGCGCGACAGGACTCAGGCAGAGTTCGCCCACGGTATGCAGGAAATAGGTTGCGATAAGCCAGTAGGGCGCAGCCTGCAATCCTGATGCTGCGACCTGGGCGGCGAAGAACATAACGATAAAGCCACTTGCCATAATAATCAGGCCAACTGCGCACTTGAGCCCATAGGACGGGTTGATCATTCGCTTGGTGAGGTTGATCCACAGTGCCGCAAAAAAAGGCGACAGCAGTACAATAAAAATGGAATTGGCGGATTGGAACCAGGCAGGTGGTATTTCGAAGCTGCCGATGAAGCGATCAGTATAATCTCGTCCGAATAAGTTCAGAGAAGACCCGGCCTGTTCGAAGCCGGCCCAGAAAAAGGTCGAAGCAACGCAAACCAGAAACAAAGCGCCAAGCGACTTTTTTTCAGCACTAGTCAAATCAGTGAACAGATAAATCGCCGCATAATAGCCGATAAAAACCACTGTGATGAGCAATGCAACATACTGAGCCAGTGAAACGGGGTCGATGGCGACACTGCCGCTCATAATCAGATAAGTCAGACCTGCGGTCAGCGCCAGGGCAGTCACAAGCGCGAGCTGGGTTCTTCTCATGCCGGGTGAGCTGAGTTTTACGGTAGGGTTTGCGCCGTGTCCGTGTAACTTGCCGAGCGATAGGCGGAATTGTATGAGGCCTGCCCCCATGCCGATGGCTGCTGCCCCGAATGCCCAGTGATAGCCGACGTTAACCTGCAGCCAGCCGCACACCAGATAGCCGATGATGGATCCGATGTTGATGCCCATATAGTACAGCGTATATCCGGAATCTCTTCGCTCATCACCGGTCGGATACAGCTGGCCTACCAGCGCGCCGATATTTGGTTTGAGAAGACCGGTGCCGGCTACGACAAATATCAATCCGATAAAAAACGTGCTGTCATGCGGGATCGCCAGCAATAGATGACCGCACATGATAATGATGCCGCCATACCAGATAGCATTCTGACTACCGATCATTCGGTCAGCAATCCATCCGCCGGGCAATCCCATGAAATAGACAGCGCCTGTATAGAGTCCGTATATCGCGGTCGCGGACGCAACAGTAATTCCTAACCCGCCTTCCTGAATACTGAGAGTCATGTAGAGCACCAGCAGCGCTCTCATTCCGTAGTAACTCATGCGCTCCCACATTTCGGTATAGAAGAGTGTAGAGAGGCCGTTAGGGTGGCCAAAGAAAGCTGTGTCATCTCCAGTAGAAGATAGGGGAGCGGTCATAGTTGCGTAACAGTCCTTATCGCGGTGAGAGGATGAGTTCTTGTCCCGGATGGATTAGATCATTATTCGTCAGCCCATTCCAACGCAGCAAGTCTGCTGTATCCAGTTCGAAACGGTGCGCGATCTGGCTCAGGGAATCTCCAGGACGGACTCGATAGAGATCGGAGCTTGGTGTTGTCAACGGTTGATCAGCCGTTGCGTTTCGAGCGAATTGCAAGTCCAGCGCCTGGCCGGGCTGCAGCAACGAATCCAGTTTCAGGTCATTGTTTGCAGCAATGTCAGCAGATCGCAGGTCGAACCGCCGGGCAATGCTCCACAAATTGTCTCCGCGACGGACCGTGTAGAAATCCGGAATGTCCGATTGTTGTCTGCGCTCATCAAAAGGACGTCGATTTCTGAGTTCTGCCAGAGTGGGTAAACTGCTTCCCCGGGGGATCAGCAAGGACTCGCCAGCGATTATTCTGGACCCTCGGAGATTGTTAATGACCCTAAGTGTTTCGGCGGACGTGCCAAGTTGTTGCGCAATTTCGCCCAGGGTGTCGCCTGGCTGAATTGCGTAATGCTCCCAGGTGACGAAGCGACTGGGTGCAAGTTTAGCAAGGCCCCTCTCAAGAAGTGCCCGTCTGTCCCTTGGGACCGCGATTTGCTGCGGAAATTGCGGATGCGTGGCCCATCTCAGATAACCTGGATTGAGTGTTTGAACGCACTCCAATTCAAGGTCAGCGAGAGATGCGATCTGCTCCAGTTCAATCTGGCGGCCTATATCGACATAGGATAGTGGTTCGCTATCAGACAATTCTGAGAGTTCTATGGAGAAAGCCTCCGGCTTGGCTATCACACTGGCCAGAGCAAGCAGGCGCGGTACATGCGCGCTTGTTTCTGCGTTGAGGGGCAGTTTCCAAAAGTCGGCTTCTTCGATCTGGACACCCTCGCGCCGCTGTGCGCGTCTGATGTTTCTGCTGCCAGTGTTGTAGGCAGCGAGCGCAATAAGCCAGTCCTGATCGAACTCGTTGTGGAGGGATTGTAAGTAGTCCAGCGCTGCCGTAGTCGAGGCCCCGGGGTCTCGCCTGCCGTCATACCACCAGTCTTGTTGCAGGCCATAAGCGCGGGCGGTGCCGGGCATAAATTGCCACAGTCCCACCGCACCTTCGCGAGACCGGGCATCAGGGGAAAATGTACTCTCGACGAAAGGTAAAAGTGCTATCTCCATGGGAAGGCCGCGACTTTCTACTTCGCTGACGATGCCATGGAGAAATGGAGCGGCGCGCTCAGCGATCAGATCAAAGTATTCCTGATTGCCAGCGTAACGCGTTGCTTGCTCTAGTACACGAGGGTGGGAATATGCCGGCTGGAGTGAAAGAGAAGCTCTGATTCGCTCCCAAAGGCTGAGATAGGTGATTGCATGTTCCGAAGTGAGCTCGTCGCGGGGAGCAGCTTGAAATTCCGGCACTGTTTCTACCGATTCGACCGGCAAACGCTGGGTTGCTTGATTAGCGCTGCCATCTTGAGTCTGGTTGACCTGGCACGACGCAAGAATCATGCAAAAACACCAGCTCGTGAGGGTTCGCAACTGAGCTGTTTTGAGCATGCTATTCACGAGACTGAGTCATGGCGCATATCAGAAATTGTCTTTCCAGCTGCGAAGTGCACCGAATACCTCGGCCGGCGTTTCGAGAGACGTGACCGATCTTTGCCGTAGCACTTGGATAATGTCAGCATTTTCGCAGCGTAAGAAGGGATTTGTCTCCCGCTCTAACTGAATGGTAGAGGGTAAAGTAGGTTGTCCGAGTTCCCGTTTTTCCTGCTCTACTGCCAGACGCGCCCGGAGCTTCTCATTGCCCGGGTCGGCTGCTGTAGCGAAGGCCAGATTCGCCAGCGTATATTCGTGAGTGCAGTAAACCTCAGTGGCTCCATCCAGGCTCGACAGCTTATTCAGCGACTCGCTCATCATCTGGGGATGTCCTTCAAAGAGACGGCCACAACCTCCGGCGAAAAGCGTGTCACCGCAGAACACCAGGGGCCTGACGCAGTTCACTGCTGCGAATGCGATATGATCCAGAGTGTGTCCCGGCACTTCAATTACCGTCAATTCAACGCCGAAAAGTTCGAACGTGTCTGTCTCGGCGACGGGTTCAGTGACCCCGTGAATCTGGCTGGAACGGGGCCCGATCACTCTGGGCTGACTATAGCGTTGCAGTTCCGGCAGGCCTCCGGTGTGGTCTTTGTGATGATGTGTAATCAGGATATGACTGAGCGTAAGTCCATGTTGCTCGGCATATTGGATGACAGGCGCCGGATCACCGGGGTCAACAACAGCCAGTTCGCTGTTCTGCTGATTGGTGATGGCCCATATGTAGTTGTCCAGAAAGGCCGGTATAGGATGAATCGAGTTGAACATGAGGCTGGCGATTCCTGAATGGTTGGGCCCGCAATTCTAACTAAATACTGTTCAATATCATAGATTTAGGATCACTTGATTCTACTGGTGATTAGTGATTCTTCGAGATAGAATCCTTCGGTCTAACGTGCGGTTTCCTCTATGAAAATTTTTTCCAAGCATGAGACGCGGCGTCGTCTCATACACGGCTATCACGACACGGATGATCTCACTGATCGAATCGGAGACTGGTTTCGCTCGCCACTCGGGCAATCTGTATGGGCCGCTGAAACGGCCATCACTGATCAGCTGATCAGCAGGCTGTTTGGCTATCACATTCTCCAGATTGGCTGTCATGAGGAGTTTTCTCTCATCGCCAACAGTCCGGTAGGACACAAAGTCATGTTCAGACCTGCCTGGCGTGCAGGGAGTGCGCATCCGGTTGCGCTCAGCGAAGAATTGCCTGTGGCCAGTGACAGTGTTGATGTGGTGGTGCTGCATCATGCACTGGATTTCACCGAGCAGACGCATCGCTTGCTGAGAGAAGCGACCCGGGTGTTAAGGCCGGGGGGTCATATGCTGATTGTAGGGTTTAACCCAGCCAGTCTCTGGGGGCTGGCCAAGTTGCTCCGAAGTCGTAATCAGGTTCCCTGGTGTGGCAAGTTTATCTCGAAAGGCCGCCTGGCTGACTGGCTTCAACTGTTAAATCTGCAGTTGAAATCTACTGAGCTCGGTTTGTATTCTCCTCCGACAAAGATTACTAAAACCCTCACCCACGCCAGCCGGATTGAACGATTCGGAGCCGTAACGCAGTTGCCATTCGGCGGTATTTACGTGATGAAGTGCGTGAAGCAGATTGTGCCGCTCACACCGATTGTGCCGCGCTGGCGACCCTTGCGCTCAGGCTCATTGGGAGTGCCTGCCGTTGAGACTATCCGCGTGACTATTCACTAAGGGGGCAGTGGCGGTGATTGAGGTAGTTGAGATGTTTACCGATGGCGCCTGCCGGGGTAATCCTGGCAAAGGCGGCTGGGGGGTACTTCTCCGTTTTGGCGAGGCCGAGAAAGAGCTCTATGGCGGCGAGGCTTTCACGACTAATAACCAGATGGAATTGATGGCGGTAATCATGGGGCTAGAGGCATTAAAGAAACCCTGCCGTGTTGTCATCACCACAGATTCCAAGTATGTCCTGTCAGGCATCACAGAATGGATGCCGAATTGGAAAAAGCGGAACTGGAAAACTGCCAGTAAAAAACCGGTGCTCAATGCTGAACTCTGGCGTCGGCTGGACGCCCTGGCGTCTAAGCATGAGATCAGTTGGCAATGGGTCAAGGGGCACAGTGGACATCCGGAAAACGAAATAGCGGATCAGCTGGCTAATCGAGGGATCGATGAGTTGATTTCAACGGAGTCTGGTGGGTGACAGCGCGATTGCCGCTGGCCGGATTGCTAGGCAAGGAAAAAGGAGCAATGTTCTAAACATGCGACAGATCGTATTGGACACAGAAACCACTGGTCTCGATCCGAAACAGGGCCACCGGATAATCGAAATCGGTTGTGTAGAGATAGACAACCGACGGCTGACCGGCAGAAATTTCCATTGCTACCTGAATCCCGATCGCGATATTGATGAGGCCGCTATAGAAGTACACGGGCTGACCCGGCAGTTTTTATCCGATAAGCCGCGTTTTAAAGAAATTAAGGATGAATTTCTTGAATTTGTGACAGGGACCGAGTTGATTATTCATAACGCCCCTTTTGACATCGGATTTTTGGACAGTGAACTGACTCTCTTGTCTTCGAATCAGTTTATGAATAGCGTTTGTACTGTGCTTGACACCCTTGTCCTCGCCAGGGAAAAGCACCCGGGCCAGCGCAACAACCTCGATGCGCTGTGCAAGCGCTATGGCGTCGATAACACGCAGCGGGACTTGCATGGTGCGCTGCTGGATGCAGAGATACTGGCAGATGTGTATCTGGTAATGACCAGTGGGCAATCCAGTTTAGCCCTACGGGAAGAGTCGTCTGAAGCGGCAGTCAACTTCAGTAAATCCCGCGAGCTTGATCCGGCAAGAACGCCACCCCGTGTTATCAGGGCGTCTGCGGAAGAGCTTGGAGCGCATGAAGCGCGATTGGATGAGATTGATACAAAATGTGACGAACGAAGTGTCTGGCGGCGCGTTGGTGGTTTAAAAAATTAGTCGGTGTATGCGCAATTTGGGCTCCTTATCCTGTGAGTCTGAATTAAGCGTTCGCCGCCCCAGCGGCGGAGGGTTAAGCCTTGTGGAGCCCGCGAAACTGCTTGAACTCACCTTCGGAGCCTTATAGTATTCCCTAGCGTTACCAGGCACGGAATTCAAATAACAAGGCCAGAAGGCCAATACCTCACAGCTGGCATAAGGCTCAACTATCCGACGGTGACGGCCGCAAAAAAAGCCGACCTTGATAAGAGATAAGCTGCTGACCCAGGAAGGCCTTTGGTCGTCGGCGAATAAGAATCAAGCACTCGATGAGGAAATAGAAGTATGGAAACCCTTGAATGGAACAGTGATATGATGATCTCGGCTGTTGTTCTAGCCGTCACCTTCATAGCAATTTTCACCGAAGAAATTCACAAGATACATCGGGTGAAGTGTGCCATGGCGGGCGCGGCCGCCATGATCGTAGTTGGCCAATTCCTTGGGTTTTACAACCCTGACGAAGCGGTAGAGGCAATCGATTGGAATGTTGTCTTTCTGCTCGGCGGCATGATGACTATTGTGTCTATCATGATCCCTACCGGCGGCTTCCAGCAGCTTGCGTACTGGGCTGCAGATTTCAGTAAGGGCCGACTGTTCCTTCTGCTTGCTTTGATCGGTTCCCTAGTTACCGGGCTTTCGCTGCTTCTGGATAATGTCACGACGGTGGTAATCTTTGGCCCACTGATCATTCTCATATGTCAGTCTCTGCGCGTTACCCCGATACCTTTTCTGCTGGCTGCGGCGCTGCTTTCTGATACCGGTGGCGTCGCCACGCTGGTAGGTGATCCACCTAACCTGATGATTGGTTCAGCCTTTGGCATCGACTTCAATACTTTCCTGATTCATATGGGAGGCATGGTGCTGGTTGCATGGCTGGTGGTACTGGCAATGTTGCGGGTGCTGTTCAAAGAAGAGTTGGCTGTCAAGCCGCATGAGTTAGAACTGACTGACCGGGTGCCACTGTCTGATCCGAAGACCTGGTACGGCGCAATCGGCGTTCTTGGCATTATGGTGATCGGATTCATCATGCACAATGCCCTCCACTGGGAGCCCTGGTTTGTGACGGCGCTTGGACTTACCGCTCTAGCGTTTATCGGGAAAGACCTGGATATGGAAGAGGCCTTTGCCCACACGGAACTGGCGCTTCTGATGTTTTTTATCTCTCTGTTCATCATCGTCGGTGGCGTTGAGCACAGCCAGTTTCTCGAATTTCTTGGACAATTCATCATCCCATTCGTTGAGTCTGATCTGCTCACTGCGACCCTGCTTCTCATGTGGGTAGCCGCAATCCTGTCTGCTGCAATCGACAACATTCCGTTTACTGCCGCGATGATCCCGATCATTGCCGGCATGGAAGCGCAAGGGATAAACGTCACGCCTCTGTTCTGGGGTTTGGCCGCTGGTGTGGGCATGGGTGGCAACGGGACTCACATCGGCTCAACCGCCAATGTGTTTATCGTGACTATTTCTGAAAAAATGGCGAAAGATGCCGGGGATCCCTCGCTGGCGATCACACCCGGTTTGTGGATGAGAAAAGGACTGCCGGTGATGCTGGTTACGCTGATAACGTGCACCATAATTATGTACGTCTTCTGGGGCTTTTTCTCAGCGCCCATTGAGACCGCTTCAGTTATAGGGGAGGCCATGGGCGGGCACTAGTCTGACTTCCGGCCATAGCTCTAACAAGGTGGGGCGTCCGGCTTATTCAGCCTGACGCCCCGTTTCTTTTCAACTATCCAGCTGGCTCCGATGCGCTTGCGCATAAGATCAGTCAACCTTCATAATTCCAGCGATGAGCGGATATTTTTTCAGTAAAGACTCTCTGTCCAAAGAAGACCGGGTTCTTCTGTTCGTGGGAAACCGTATTCTGGTACGCAACGGCGAATTTCTGTGGCGACGGGATCAGATTGCTGAAGAATTTATCGCGCAGGATACCATGATCAAAGTTTCTGACGGGCGGGAGGATTTTCTTGTCACCCGAGCACCTGCAGGGGTTGAATCCTTCCTCGATGCGGAGTTGAGTTCATTGCGCAGTCTTTTGTTCGAAGGTGACGAACGGGCGATGCTCGTGGCGGGTAAAGCCAACCAACTGCTCGACTGGCATGCTTCTCATCAGTTCTGTGGCTTCTGCGGCGAGAAAACCATACCGGACCGCTCCGGCCAGGCATTATTCTGTGACGCTTGCCAACACGCTTTTTTTCCTCGGATCAACCCCTGTGCCATCATGCTGGTAGTAGACGGGCCGCGGATTTTGCTTGCGAGAAATGCAAGGTACCGTACCGGATTTTACAGTTGCCTTGCGGGCTTCATCGAAGTGGGGGAGTCTGCTGAGGATACGGTCCGGCGTGAAGTCAAAGAAGAAGTGGATTTAAATGTGGGAGCGATTCGCTATTACAAAAGCCAGTCCTGGCCATTCCCATCGCAACTGATGCTCGGTTTCTACGCCGATTACGCTTCAGGCGAAATTCGTCCGGAGCCGGGGGAGATCGAAGAAGCTCGTTGGTATGATATTCATGACTTACCTCCGGTTCCGTCAGCTAAAGTCAGCGTCGCCGGCAAGTTGATCGAGCACTATGTAAAAATCATGAGTTCTTCCCGGTGACTGACAGCGGCAGTAATCCCTACTGAAAGGTGCAGCTAGCACGGTTTATAAATAATCAAAGGAGCCCTGCGTGGAGTTTTTGAGTGAATACGGCATGTTCGTCGCCAAGTTGGTGACTACAGTTATCGCTATCGTGGTCGTGATCAGCGTAGTCTCGGCGAGCGGGGGGCGAGACAGGAGAGGCGGCAAAAAAGGGACTGTTCGTGTAAGCAAGCTCAATGAGCATTTTGAGGAGCTGAGGGACTCGCTCAGAGAAGTGGTGCTGGATAAGGAGAGTCTGAAGAGCCTGCGGAAAGAAGAAAAAAAACAGGCCAAAGCCGATAAAAAAGAGGCAAAAGCTGTTCGTAAGAATCCGGCCGATAATCACTCGGATAACAGTTCAACAGCGAGCAGCAGTAGACGGACGTATGTTATCAATTTCAAGGGAAATATTGCTGCTGACGCCGTTGTTTGTTTGCGCGAGGAAATAAGCGCAATTCTCTCTCTTGCTACTCCCGATGATGAGGTTCTGGTCAGGTTGGAAAGCCCCGGAGGAATGGTTCACGCTTATGGCCTGGCTTCCTCGCAATTGGTCAGGCTGAAACAAGCTCAGATTCCTTTGACGATTTGCGTTGACAAAGTCGCGGCCAGCGGTGGTTACATGATGGCGTGCCTGGCTGACAAATTGGTGGCAGCTCCGTTTGCGATTATCGGGTCAATCGGTGTGCTTGTTCAGTTGCCAAACTTTCATCGTGTGCTAAAAAAACATGAAGTGGATTTCGAAATCATTAGCGCCGGAGAGTATAAGCGCACACTCACGACATTCGGTGAGATTACCGAGAAAGGCAGGGATAAGGTCCGTGAAGATGTCGAAACCATCCACGGCATTTTCAAACACTGGGTCAAGGAGCATCGGCCGAGTGTTGATATTGACAAGATTTCGACCGGGGAAACCTGGTTAGGCAGTCAGGCGAAAGAGCGGTATATGGTTGATGAAATCCGCACCAGTGACGAATGTATCCTGTCTGCTTGTGAGTCCGCAGACGTCTATGAGGTCGAGTATGAGCTTCCCAAATCAATACAGGAAAAGTTGGGTGCTGCGTTCGAGAGCGCGATTGAAAAGGGGTTTTCTCAATTAGTCAATCAGCCGAATAATGATAAATTTCAGTAAATCCTACTAGCAGGCGTTTTTTTGTAATATAAGGAGGCGGCAAGTGTCCCAGTATAGAGCGTACGAGGTTATTGAAGTCGCAGACAAGCAGTATCAGGGGTCTGTGGTTGAAAAAAATGAAGTTGACTTGCCTGATGGCGAGACCCTTGTAGAGGTTCTGTATTCCTCCCTGAACTACAAAGACGCGCTGTCGGCCAGTGGTAATAAAGGGGTTACTCGTCACTATCCTCACGTGCCCGGAATAGATGCAGTGGGCACCGTACTTTCTTCTGAAGATGACCAGTTTTCCGAGGGGCAGGCGGTGCTGATTACAGGTTACGATCTTGGGATGAATACATCCGGCGGGTTTGGCCAGCGCATCAGAGTACCGGCCTCATGGGTTGCCCCACTGCCTTCCGGCATGGATCCCGCTACGAGCATGCGTCTCGGTACAGCGGGGCTCACCGCTGGTTTATGTGTAGATGCCCTGCTCCAGAACGGTCTCGAAGTTGATCATGGAGAGGTGTTGGTTACTGGATCTACCGGGGGCGTTGGTATCATCGCAATCGGTATTCTCGCCAAATTGGGCTTTCAGGTCGTTGCCAGCACAGGTAAGCCAGAAGCGGGACAGCTGTTAAAAACCATGGGTGCAAGCGAAATCATTGACCGGAATGAGCTCAGCGAGTCCTCTTCGAGGCCTTTGCTGGCTGAGAGGTGGGCAGCGGCCGTAGACGTGGTTGGTGGCGATACGCTGTTTAACGTCATCAAAGGCTTGAAGTACGGTGGTAGTGTGGCAGCCTGTGGTCTCGTGCAGTCGCCCGTGTTTCAGGCCTCCGTCTTGCCCTTTATTCTCCGGGGCGTCAATTTGTTAGGGATTGATTCTGTTGAGTTGCCGCTGATACAAAAAGAACGGATCTGGAGCAACCTTGCCGGCGACTGGAAAGTAGAGGCTTTGGATCAGGTTTGTACGGAAATTGGTCTGGATCAGTTGGAAGACAGCTTGGCTACGGTACTGTCTGGCGGCGCTGTCGGACGCTATCTCCTCAACTTGCAGCGTTAATCAGCGACAGGCACTGTTGTTCAGGCTCTCTAGTTGTCCCAGCAAGGCCGTGTGAGGCATTCGAGATTGCCCGGTGGAATTCAATATTCCGGGATATCGGTTCCGGGGCAGCTGCCATGTTCGAGTTCGGTGAAATCTGGCCAGAGTACCCGGCGTTGCTAATTTAGGTTGGGCGCCAGTAGGCGAGTGAGTTCGTCGACCGGGAAATTCTTGCGTCTTGCTAGGTCGCTGACTTGCTCTGTTGAGATTTTTCCGACCGGGAAATATTTGCTGTCAGGATGGGCGAAGTAAAAACCACTTACGGTAGCGGCCGGAGTCATTGCATAGCTTTCAGTGAGTTCAACGCCGATATTCTGCCGGGCATTCAGCAGTTCAAATAAGATTTCTTTTTCGGAGTGATCAGGACATGCCGGATAGCCGGGCGCTGGCCGGATACCCTGATAGGCCTCCTTGATGAGCTCTTCATTGCCAAAGGTCTCTTCAGGCTGGTAACCCCAGAGCTCTTTCCGAACCATTTCGTGCATGTGTTCAGCGAAAGCTTCGGCCAGGCGGTCTGCCAGAGCTTTTACCATAAGCGCGTTGTAGTCATTCTGCTCTGCTTCGTACTTTCTGGCTAATTCCTCCGCGCCGATCCCTGCCGTGACCACAAAGCCGCCGAGATAATCCTGCTTTCCTGAAGACTCAGGGGCGACAAAGTCTGCGAGGCAAAGTTGTGTTTCTTCTCCTGCTTTGACTGTCTGTTGTCTGAGGAAATGCAGAGTTGCAGCGGGTTGGTCTTCTCCATGCTCATGCCAGACAGAGATGTCATTGGCGCCGGATCGATTCGCCGGCCAGAACCCAACGACGGCCTTCGCTCTCAGGTTTCCGGAAGTGATGATCTCATCCAGCATTGCTCTCGCATCGTCGAAGAGGTCTTGAGCTGCCTTTCCTACCTTGTGGTCATTCAGGATTGCCGGAAATTTTCCTGCTAGAGACCAGGTGATGAAGAAGGGCGTCCAATCGATATAGGGAATCAGTGTTTCAAGTGAGTAATCGGCGTAAATTTTCGTGCCTAAAAAACTCGGTCGCACAGGGTCAAAGGACTGCCAGCTCGCCGGATAAGCATGCTGGTTGGCTAGCTCGTAGGACATCAGCTGCCTAGATGCAGCGCGATTAGCTGAACGGGCCCTGATTTCGGCATATTCATTTCGGATCTGCTCGCAGTAATCAGGTTTGCCTTTCTTGTTCAGCAGGCGACTTACCACAGTGACGCTGCGTGAGGCGTCGGGCACATAGATGGTGGCGTCGTTTGAGTAGTTTTCCTCAATTTTTACTGCAGTATGGGCTTTGGAAGTTGTGGCTCCGCCGATCATTAGCGGGATATCAAACTCCAGCCGCTGCATTTCCTTGGCTACGTGAACCATTTCATCCAGTGAAGGGGTTATCAGCCCGCTCAGCCCGATGATATCGACTTGTTGTTCGCGAGCGACCTGAAGGATTTTATCACAGGGAACCATCACGCCTAGATCGACCACTTCATAGTTGTTGCATCCAAGTACAACCCCAACTATATTTTTGCCGATGTCGTGCACGTCGCCCTTTACCGTTGCCAGCAGAATCTTTCCTTTGGTTCGGACGGCATCTCCGGTCTTCTCAGCTTCGATATACGGGAGTAGGTAAGCGACAGCTTGTTTCATCACTCGAGCGCTTTTGACTACCTGCGGAAGAAACATTTTTCCGGCCCCGAACAGATCGCCGACTTCTCCCATGCCTTCCATCAGAGGGCCCTCAATGACTTCGATAGGTCGGTTCGCCTGTTGTCGTGCTTCCTCAGTGTCCTCTTCGATGAACTTAGTGATTCCTTTGATCAGAGAATAGCTGAGTCGTTTTTCGACCGGGCGTTCACGCCAGCTGAGATCCTCTGTGGTTGCCGTAGGGCCGGTGTCAGTATAAGTTTGTGCGACCTCCATCAGCCGTTCAGTTGCATCGGGTCGTCGATTCAGAACGACATCTTCGACCGCATCCTTGAGGTCCTTCGGGATCTCATCATAAACAGCCAGTTGTCCTGCGTTCACAATTCCCATCGTCAGGCCAGCTTTGATGGCGTGGTAAAGAAAGACCGAATGGATGGCTTCTCTGACGGCATTGTTGCCGCGGAATGAGAAGGAAACATTGCTGACGCCTCCGGAAATGAGCGCACCGGGTAGATTGGCTTTTATATAGCGGCAGCATTCGATGAAATCGACAGCATAATTGTTGTGCTCCTCAATGCCAGTGGCGATGGCAAATATATTGGGATCAAAAATGATGTCCTCTGCTGGAAAGCTCAGTTTTTGGGTGAGCAGCTCATAGCTTCGCGTGCAGATCTCGATTTTCCTTTCGAGGGTGTCTGCCTGGCCAGTTTCGTCGAAGGCCATCACGATGACTGCAGAACCATACTTCAGGCACAGTGATGCCTTCGCCAGGAAGTCTTCCTCACCTTCCTTTAAACTGATCGAGTTAACAACAGATTTGCCCTGAGTGCACTTCAGGCCTGTTTCGATGATTTCCCATTTTGAAGAGTCGAGCATCATGGGGACTCTGCTGATGTCGGGCTCGCTTGCAACTAACTTTAAAAACTTGTCCATAGCTGCTTGGGAATCGAGCATGCCTTCATCCATGTTGATGTCGATGATCTGGGCGCCGGCTTCGACTTGTTGTCTGGCGACTTCCAGCGCTTCGTCAAAATTTTCCTCTTTGATTAATCGCGCAAAGCGGGAGGAGCCGGTTACGTTGGTTCTCTCACCGACATTCACGAATAGAGATTCCGGTGTCATTGTGAAGGCTTCCAAGCCGCTCAATCTGCAGGCTGGCTTTATGTTCGGGGCTTTGCGAGGCGCTACACCTTTCGTGACTTTGGCGAGCTCTGCGATGTGCGCGGGTGTCGTGCCGCAGCATCCTCCGACAATGTTGACGAATCCTGAGTGAGCAAAATCGCCAACCAGCGAAGCCATTTCGGCTGGCGACTGGTCATACTCACCGAATTCATTGGGTAAGCCTGCATTGGGGTGCGCGGACACCAGGATGGGCACACTCGACGCCATTTCTGCAATGTGGGGTCTCAGCTGCTCAGCGCCCAACGCGCAGTTGAAACCGATAGAGAGGGCGCCGGCGTGGGCCATGGAATGACAGAATGCCGCAACGGTCTGGCCAGACAACGTTCTGCCGCTGGCGTCCGTAATGGTGCCGGAAATCATGATCGGCAGACTAAGCTTCCTGTCGGAGAAGCATTTATGTACCGCAAATACTGCGGCTTTGGCGTTGAGTGTGTCGAACGAGGTTTCGATCATAACGATGTCGGCTCCACCGTCGATCAGACCTTCGGTAGACGAACAATAATCATCGACCAGTTCATCGAAACTGGTATTTCTGAAGCCCGGATCGTTTACATCCGGTGATATCGATGCGCTTCGACTGGTTGGGCCGAGGATGCCTGCGACAAAGCGAGGCTTATCTGAATCAAGGTCGTTATATTGGTCAGCAGCGGAACGCGCAATCCGAGCGGCTTGCAGGTTCAGTTCGTAGGCGATGTGCTCCAGGTGATAGTCCGCCTGCGCCGCGCGGGTCGAGTTAAAGGTGTTGGTCTCGATGATGTCAGCGCCGGCTTCGAGGTAGGCGCAGTGGATTTCCCGGATTACATCGGGTTGAGTCAGGCTGAGCAGATCATTATTGCCAGCCAGGTCGTGGGGGAAGTCGGCGAAGCGTTCACCCCTGAATTCATCGTCGGTAAGGCGTCGCGCTTGGATCATAGTTCCCATGGCGCCGTCGAGCAGCAAGATGCGTTGGGATAAAAGCTGCTGAAGTCTGGTCTCGGTCTTAGTGCTGTTCATTTCGGCTGTCATCTGGAAGGGCCGCAATTCTATCAGAAGCTCTGGGGCGGAGTCAGTTAGTGAGACCAACGTGTTACTTGCATGAAGCTGAGTATTTTACTCAGGTATTCTCAAGTTCAAAACGATAAGTTATCATGAGCCAGATCACTCACCGAACTTCGGGCTTGCAATGGTAACCATCACTGAATCGGCACAAGAGTACCTGCTCGAGTTGCTGGAAAAGCAAAACGTACCTGGCATAGCTGTCAGAGTGTTTATTCTGGATGCGGGAACACCGAGGGCAGAAACCTGTATCTCGTTCTGTAGACCGGGCGAAGAAAAGGACAGTGATGATATTCAGGAGCTTAACGGATTTAGGGCATTCATCGATCAGCCCAGTGTGCCTTTTCTCGAGGACGCGGTAGTTGATTTTCAGAAGGACTCGATGGGCGGTCAGCTGACCATTAAAGCGCCCAATTCGAGATTACCCAAAATATCTGAAGACAGCTCTCTGGAAGATCGCGTGAACTATATCCTGTATAACGAGATTAACCCCGGTCTTGCTGCGCATGGAGGCATGGTCTCTCTTGAAGAAATATTTGATGAGTCAGTTGCGGTCTTGCGCTTTGGCGGAGGTTGTCAGGGATGTGGGATGGTCGATGTGACGCTGAAGGATGGCGTCGAGAAAACTCTGCTCGAGCAAATTCCCCAGCTGACGGAAGTGCGTGATGTGACCGATCACTCAGTAAAAGAAAACGCATACTACCAGTAAGGAAATAATTGGGCAGCGCTTATTCTTCTGTCTGATTGTAAGCGACCTGAAGAGACTCATAGATTTCGTTCTTAAAATCGGGTTGACTGACATCGAGCGACTGAAGAATGTCTACCAGAACTTCATTGTCTTCCCGGCCGCTCCACAATTTTCGGTAGGTCCCCTCTTTGTAACCGTTGTCCTGCCTGAAAAAGTTGAGCACGTTTTTCCCTACGTACTGACGAAACAGCTCGGTCCAGTTTAGCTGGCAGTCCGTCATGATGCTGGCAAAAACTGCTATCTCAATCCGCCGTGCAGCTGACAGACCAATCAGTAGCTCAATCTTCTCAAGTAAAGGCAAAACATCCAGTCGGTAGATGCTTCCGTCGAACTGTAGTTCGTGCGTCACTGAGATCTCAGACATCGCTGACTGCAGGGCTTCTCGCGCTCCTGCATCACTGCCATCGCCGTGTCGCAGGAGCATTTCTGACAAAATAAAATGCCAGATATCAATGAGTTCCATTTGCAGTTGAGCAAGATCAAGCTCTTGTTTCTTCCACCACTTCCAGCCGTGGTGTTCGATGGCCTCTGCTCCCTCAATGACTACGGCCCTCAGATACGGATAGCGCGCCTGTCTCCAGTCCGGGTCGACTTTGCTGTTCATGCTCTGTTGCATGAGCAGCATAACGTCGATCTGGTTTACAGTAAGCATGGGGTCTACGGGTTCGGTGTGGCTCAAGGTTATTTTGTCACAACAGCCTGAAGCTTTGCCTGTTTGGCGAGGGCGCTGAGCATTTCTCTGCGGCTGCTCAGCATGTCGTGGTAGGATTTTCTTGTGGCAGCGACCTCAGCGTCATTCTCTTCGGCAGTGTCCAGTTCAGCCAGCCAGTTCTCTAACACCGCAATTTCGCTGATCAGCTGCGCGGTGCCTTCGTCGATCAGTTTCTGGTCGATTGTGATATCGGCATTGTCTATCGCTGTGCGCTTATCGTCAGTCATTTTGCCCACCTAACTCCGCAGACTCCTCAGAGGAACAAGGTTGTACACGGGTTTTGCTTATAAATCTGGCCGCAGCGACGGCCCTGCCACCGCCTCTGACGCCAGGGTCGCTCATTGTCTTGCGCGTTTTCCGCGATGAGTCCCGGTAGTCAGGCTTTGTTGGCTAACCAAATACGCACCCGGCCTTGCAGAATCTCACAGAGCCCATAGCTGGTCAAGATGCCCATCTGTGCCAGTGTCCGGCGTCGCTAAAGGCCGCTTTGCATAGGCTGTGTCCATCCGCCCGGTATTCCGGTCAGACATGTGAGAGCGGTCCTGAGTTCCAATTTCTGCGTCCGTCACGTTGAGCAGTTTGGGCTGTCAACGGATAGCTAAGCACGGGTTTCAGACTCGCCGTTACTGTGCCCAGGTCGCTAACTTCGGCCTGTATCGGGCTTGGGGGGTAATGCTGCTCGGGTCTTGACGGATGTGCTTAAGCTCACTAGAATCCGCACCTGCTTAGGGTTCCTCGCGTCTACCCCGAGCCTTAAGAACTTAGTCCCCTTCGTCTAGAGGCCTAGGACACCGGGTTTTCATCCCGGCAACAGGGGTTCGAAACCCCTAGGGGACGCCAAATTATCGTTTGATAAAACAAAGGGTTACAGCCGTTTTGACTGTAACCCTTTTTATTTTCCTCAAGGTACATTAGCCAATTCACCCTTTTTTAGCTTATCCATTCCTGGCTAATCAGCTTGCTTCGTTCCTCGCCGTCGCTCTATTTTTCTTTAATTATCTTCACAGATGCTCGCTAAAAGTCTCCCGGGAATAATCAAGTTTTACCGGTATACACTCTACTACATATTCTAAAGGTCAATGGCAGTCTAACTCATCGCAGTTAAAATATACGTTTGCATTATCCCCTTACCTTTAATTTCCATTAGTTCTCTTGGGGTAAGTGTAAAGCGGTCGGATGTGAGTAGCTCCGCTGTTGCAGACGAAATATGAATAGCGTTGGGAACTCCATGCGACTCCATCCTGCAGGCCGTATTAACAGCGTCGCCCCATAGATCGTATACAAATTTGTTTTTACCAATTACACCAGCTACTGCCGGGCCTGAGTGGATTCCAATTCGCATAGAGACCTTATGACCTTCGATTTCGGGGAAAGTGCTCATGTAGGCGAGCATTTTGAATCCGAGGTCAGCGATTTTGTCAGCATGATTCGGATCAGGTTCTGGAATCCCGCTTGCAACCATGTACGCATCGCCCATAGTCTTTATCTTTTCAACCCCCAGATCTTCGCAAAATCGATCAAATGCACTGAATATCCTATTCAAGTTCTGAACTATAACTCCCTCACTGAGTTCCTGTGAGAGCGGTGTAAATCCAACTATGTCACCGAAGAGCATCGTACACATGTCGAAAGAGTCAGCTATTGTTAATTCCTCATTTTTCATCCGTGTTGCGATAGATTTCGGGAGAATGTTTAACAAGAGTTCTTCATTTTTTTGTTTTTCTTCCTCGATTTTTGCCAGATGTTTGACTTCTCGGTCCTGTAGATTCTTTCTCTCGAGCGCAGAATTAATTCTTGCACTCAAAATCATGAAGTTGATTGGTTTTGTTACATAATCTTCAGCGCCAGCCTCCATGCACCTGTAAACGGTCTCTTGCTCATCTAATGAAGAAACAACGATGACAGGAATATTTCTTGATTTAAGTATGTCTCTGTTTCTTCCGAGAAAATCATATCCATTCATCTCAGGCATTAGCAAATCAAGCAAAATAAGATCTATTTCCGGTTCACTGGAAATAACTTGTTCTGCGTCAATACCTGAATGAACTAGAACAGCATTATGTTGAGCTGCTTCTAATTTTCTTTTGAGGTACTCAGTATTTGACGGGTTATCGTCAATTATCAAGATCTTTGAGGGATACTTCGTGTCAAGGACATTGGGAGCCTCTCTAAGCGCATCGGAGAAGCTCAAAACAGTTTCCAGGTCGTCTTTACTTAAAATTTCCAGTGTTACCAATTGGTCCACATCATCAATATTTTCATGTATCAGTTTCTTAATCGCTGATTTTAGGTCATTTGATGCATTTTCTATTTTGTCGAGGTCGCTTGAAAAATCGTGCACAAATGTTGTTTTGGAGGTTCTTCTTAAATCGCTTAATTGTTCATTAATTTCGTTGAAATGAGGTTCTGTTTTCTTCCAAAGAGAGTCTGACTGATCGCTTAGCTGTGAGAAAAATTGATTAAGTGTGAAATTCTGAGATGAGAGCATTTGATCTATTTGTTGAACAATGGCCGTGCCATTCTCACTAATTTCGAAAAGTCTCGGCCCTATCGCGCTATCTTTTTCGTAGTTTTCCTCGTCAAGCAGTTCTTCTGAAAGAAGCTCAGCGAAGCCGCAAGTAATATTAAGGTAAGTCTTAAGATTGTGTCGTATCTTACCGATTAGTAGGTTATTTAATCGTTGCTGCACCATTTACCTCTCGAATCTTGGCGGGTGATTCTGAATGGGTCGGAGATGAATATGACCAGCCACAACCCTATGGGAAATATGGCTGTTCTTATCGGGCTACTTTTTTGTGTTACTCAACCTTCCAAGAGGCACATTCTGGCCAATTACTCGGCTAGTTAACCCTCTCACAACGCCATACAGGCCTTTGTTCAATTGGGAGATGAAAGTAAAGGCGCTATCGCCGGATATTTGCCAAGCGTTTACAGCTGATGTCACTTCTACAGAGTCTGCACAAGGCACGCCGGCAATTGCTTCGGCGAGGCCCAAAACCCCTCCTTTACCAAGAGAACACATTCGGTCCCCACGGGTGACTTCTACCGAGCCAGATCGAATGATTAAGGCGTTTCCGTTACTGATCTGTTTTTGGGTATCTTCACCCGTTGAAACGTAGACTGTATCAAGTATTGTATTTCCGCTGATTGATTGCCAAGCTCTCTTTGCAGCGTTTGAAGAGTTGAGGTCGTACGTTTCTTCCTGTTTGGAACCTGCCTGATGCGCAGCAAGAAAGTTTCTTTGGAGCAGTTGCAGTGTTAGGCCTGTAAAAACAATGTTAACGAAATGTGGTGAGGCATTTATTTGGTCTCCAAGCCAGTCCGCTGGTATTTCTAAGCAAGTGCTTCTTTCTTTTGCAATAGCTGTCGCGGTTCTGACCTTGGTTCCTAATATAGCTTGTTCACCAAAACTACTTCCACTTCCAAGTGATGCTAGTTTATGAGCGCCGTTATTAACTGCAATATCAATTACTCCAGTTTGAATGATATACATTGCACTGGCTTTATCTCCTTCCTCAAAAAGAATTGTTCCCTCCGGAAGAAATATCTCTTGAAGACGTGGATTATGCTTGTAGGGCTTTCTTGTTACTTCATTCATTCGGATGATCTATCGGTATAGTGAGGATGATCGTTGAAGCTGTTTGCAAGCCCTAATCTAACTTCGAGCTTTAGGAGATTATCTTCCTTGCCAGCACAGAGCGCTAATTTGCCGGCAGGGCTTTGCCAATTATGTCGCAGCATAAGTTTGTGTGTTAGTGGCAGCATCTCTTCGATTTCGATGTTTAATTCTAGAGCTATCAATTCAGTTTGCGAAAAAAATGTCGCATCTCCCAAATTCGCTAGATCTGCATCTAGAAGCCAAGCGGAAAGTGCTGTGGTAACTACTTGAGCAGGGCCTTTTTCTGTCAACTTGGTGTCCATTATCATTTGTGATACCAAGTTTTGTTCTTCAGCAGAGAAACGATTGCAATTCCGCATGGCCGTTTTCGCTAGCCTGGCGCCGATCCGTTCGTTATCTACCCTTTGCTCTAGAAAACCTGCATCGTGAAATGCTGCTGCAATGCCTAATAATAAAATATCTCTATCTGCCACTCCGTCTGAGTGTGCCAACTCGATACTTCGATTAATAACCATTTTTGTATGCACTGCAGAGTGGTAATGAAGCTCAGGATCAAGTTGCGAATCTAGTTGCTTTAAAATATCTTTCACTAGCGGCTCGCTATCCACAAAGTCGCTCAGTGTGTCTTTGACATTTGATTTCATAAATTAGTCGCATCTTCTGGTTGCGTAACCGACCATTTGCAGTGACACACGGCACGACAAAACGATCGGGCGTGAATCCAACTGATTACCGCTAGATTCTAATATTAACTACACCTAAGTGTAAGAGAGTGCAATGAGATATGAATAAGCGAATTAAATATTATTTCACTCGCGTGGGTGCGGTTCTCTTGGCGGTGATTTTTTCCGCTGCGAGTAACTCACAAAGCGTTCAAATAACGCCTGAACAGGCTGGCTATGATGGACCAACTCTGGAAAAAATTGTAGATAGGGCGAATCTAGTTTATGAGGCGGGTCTCATTCCAAACTATGCAATCGCTTTGGCAAAGGATGGTGAAATTTTCTTCTCCACTGCCCGCGGGGATCGGACTTTGGGGGCTGACACACCAGTTGATCTAGATACCTTGTTTCCCTTAGCGTCTATGTCAAAGCCGGTTACAAGCAGTGCCGTTATGCAGTTAGTCGAAAATGGCGTGCTTTCTCTTGATTCGAAATTGTCAGATTTCTTCCCCTCATTTAGTTCGATGTTGGTTGCGCCGAATGGCAGCTTGGGCGCTCAATTCGAGCCAGCGGTTAAGCAAATTACAATTGAAGATCTCCTTACACACCGCTCAGGTCTTACTTATCGCACCCAAATCGCGGGAAACACAGAAGTTGCAGAACTTTACGAAGAAATTGAGCTAATGAATTCATGCTTGTCACCTGATGAAAATATGGAGCTTCTTTCTCAAATTCCTTTGATTGCGCAGCCAGGGTCGGAATGGAATTATTCTGTGTCATTGGATGTTTTGGGCGCTGTGATCGGTGTTGTATCAGGAGTACCACTAGGTGAATATGTGTCTCAAAATATATTTGATCCGCTTGGCATAGACGACTCTAAGTGGAGACATGAACAAACAGATCTCGACGCTAAGTATGCGACGTTATACGAACCACCAGCGGGTGGTCAGCCATCATTGGGCGCGCTCGGTAATGAGTCAATCGAATGGCAATTAGTGGAGAGTTCTCGGTATTCGGCGTGCCCAGTCGGGGGGCCACAAAGATTGTTTGACGAAGGTGGGTCAGGGTTGGTGGGGTCTGTCAATGACTACATACTGTACGCGTCGATGATTGCGAACCGAGGAACTTTCAAAGGTGTCACAGTTTTGAAAGAAAAAACGGTCGATCTACAATTCACTGAACGCCTAGATATCAGTAGTTTCCAGCAAGCGGACACAAAACGCGGTTTCGGGTTGGGGTTTGGAATCGTTTATGAGGAAGACAATTCTACCGTCGACTATGTGTTCTGGGGAGGATCCAATAACACTGGTTTTTTTATTGATCCAAAGAGTAGAACTGTTGGCGTTCAAATGAGTTCATGCTTTCGTTGTCGCCAGGCTATGATTGCTGATATTAAGAAAATAGTTAATGAAGCTGCTCTGTAGCTGATCTTAGGCGGGAGGTAGAGATGCGGGTTCGCTTGCTTTTGCTTGGTTTGGCGATACTGGGGTCAATAAGTACTGCTTTGTCTGTTGGCGTTCTGATGAACAACAAAGAAGACATCAGAATTTCTACCGATCAAGCGCTGAATTATGAAATTTACACAGACTCTTGGGAACGCTTAATTTCTGAAAAGACTCAGGAACTTGAGAGTTTTGGATTGAATGGGCCGAGATCCAATTTTTGGAAAGCAGAGATCTCTACGCCACTCGATTTTGGTTCTACGAACAATAATTCAAACTATGATCTAGACTTCAGCGCGGCTGCTACAGGTGAGTTGCTAAACCCATTCATTAGGGCATTCACTTCTTCACAGTATTCAGAGGCAGGAAACTTCTTAAACATACTTTTCAACCCAAGTCTTCAAAGGCAAGAATTGCTTTTCTTTAATGCCATAGATCCTTCAAACTTGGAGTCTGTGGTATGCAGAAAGACTATTTTTTCGAGGCAATACGACCCTTGTTCTGAAATATTTGAAACAGAGTTTATTGATCTCGGTTCTAGATTCGACCTGTATGGATCGGTTATCGAGTCTGGCCTGTCTTGGTCCGGGATTATGGTTCAGTCAACTACTGCCGAGGAACATTACTCATTGATCCATATTTTCCCGGTCATGGTGAACGAAGCAATTGAGATCCTTATTACGGTTGGTAGCTCGTTGGATCCCATCGTAGAAACAATAGGCCGAGAAGCCGTTGTTGAACCTCAAATCATTAATACGAGCAGGCCAGAGATTAATTTAGAGGGGGCATTTGAGAGAATCATTGATTTCAAGAATCTCAATCCCTCATCTACAGCGGCTATAATATCGGATACGGGCGATCGCCTTGAATGCCAACTCGCGAACTTCTTTAGCTCACAGAGCGAATGCGATATTTCAGTGGTCGAAGCATCGTTCTTGCAGTTAGGCACTAGTCAAGAATCTTCTAAATATTCCCTAGCGCTTTCTCGTGATGTTACCGATATGACCATCCAGCTTGATAGCGTCACCAGAGATGTGTTGCTTGCGGCCATTGTTTCTATTTCTATAATTATACTTGTTATTACTATCGTTCAGAGAGCTCTCTTTGGTCGTCTAAACAGCGCCATGATTTTCATTCAGGCTCTGACCAACGGAAGAACCGAGGTTGAGCTTGATGAGGGTAGAAATCTACTCAGCCGAGAAGATGACGAATTTGGGCGGCTATTTTCTGCGCTAAGATCGTACAGGAATAATCTCATTGCTCTTGAGAAAGAGAGATCGAAGCGGAAACGTGCGCGGGTTGAAAGGGACTCTATTGTAATAGAAAAAATGAAAGTTCTTGCTTCTCAATTAGAAGGCGGGGCACAGACGATGCTCCTCCAGGATATTGCTTCCATGGAATCAATGTCCGAGAAAGGAGAAATTGACGAACAGGAATCGATCAAGCTCACTGCCGTGGCGTTTGAGCGGATGTCAGATCAGGTTACAGCGCTGATTGACGCGAGAACTCAAGAGATGCAGAACGCGAGAGACGAGGCTAATGAAGCTAGCAAGGCCAAAAGCAAATTTTTAGCGAACATGAGCCATGAACTGAGAACACCACTGAATGCGATTATCGGATATAGCGAATTGTTAGAGGACGAAGCAGAGGACGAAGGGAACTCTTCTATGCTGGAAGATCTTCGCCGCATCAAAGATAGTGGCAATCATTTATTAAATTTGATCAACGACATCCTAGACATTTCTAAAATTGAAGCGGGTAAACTTGAACTTCATATTACCGAATTCGCGCTATCTGATGTGCTAATGCTTTTGGAAAATGTTTCTAAGCCCTTGGGTGAGAAAAATAATAATAAGCTTACTTTCAATGTAGTCGGTGAGCTTGGATTGCTGAGCCAGGATGAAACCAGGCTTAAGCAAGGAATACTTAACTTACTGAGTAATGCATGTAAATTTACTGAAAATGGAGAGGTTACGTTAACCACAGAGAAAATAATAAAAGCCAAAAAGCACTATTATTCTTTTGCAGTAAAGGACTCAGGTATTGGGATGACGGCGGAGCAGTTAAGTAAAATATTTGAGGAGTTTAAGCAGGCAAGTGAGGAAACCACATCTAAATTTGGGGGAACAGGTCTTGGTTTGTCGATAACCAAAAATTTAGTTGAGATGATGGGCGGCTCCATCCAAGTGACCAGCAAGCTCAATGAAGGATCTACTTTTACAATAATTATTCCTGAAAGTTACAGTGAGCATGAGAGCGGAGATCATTCAGTCGCGTCAGGTAAGCTAGACGGAATTTCTCACACATCTTCAAAACCAACTATCTTGATTATCGATGATGATAAAAGCATTCACGATATCATTGGTAGAAGGCTTTCCGATGAAGGCTATGAAATTCGGTCTGCTTTTGGTGGTGGCGAAGGTTTAAATTTAGCTCGTCAATTAATTCCTCAGATAATTTTGCTAGATATATTAATGCCGGGGAAAGACGGGTGGAGTGTCCTTTATGAATTAAGAAGCGATGCTCTGTTCTCAGAGACAAAGATAATAGTTATCAGCTCTTTAGAAGATGCTAGAAGTTCCGAATCCCTGGGCGCTCAAGCATTTCTTAAAAAACCGATTCAAAAAGAATCATTGGTTAATACAGTCTCTCAGATATTCCAGGATGGGATAGCAGGGAAGCAGGTCTTGGTGATTGACGACCTACCTGAGGCAAGATTGTTGGTCAAGAAGATGCTTGAAAACCTTGGTTTTAGCGTAGACACAGCCGAGAATGGGGAGGAAGCTCTTAAAAACCCTCTAGACCATTATGACTTAGTAATTTTGGACCTACTTATGCCTGTAATGGATGGGTTTGAATTTCTCGCGAAGCTAAACGAACTAAGATTGGAACGTTCTCCAGAAGTCATCGTCTATTCCGCTCTGGAGCTTGACGAAGCAATGCGAAGTAAATTGCAAGACCAAAGTAGCTTGATACTAGATAAGAATGTTGAGAATTCGGAGCAACAACTCGAAGCCATTCTGTCCGAGTATTCGGTTTCAGATTAATTGCTTATGTCGGCAAAAGATGCCCAGTTGCCCTGAAATTTAACAGTAGGATAGATGCATGACTAAAATATTGATAGTTGAAGATAACGAGCTGAACCGAGATATGCTTTCGCGCCGTCTTCTTAGAAAAGGGTTCGAGCTTGAGGTTGCAGTAGACGGCCAGGATGGCCTTAATGCTATGAGAAATAAGAATCCTGATCTCGTGCTAATGGATATGGGATTGCCGGTTAAGGATGGGTGGACGGCTACACGTGAGGCAAAGGACGATCCGGAAATCTCGCATATACCAATTATTGCGTTAACCGCACATGCGCTCGATGCCGACAAAGAGAAGGCTCTTGCTGCTGGTGCTGATGACTTTGATACTAAGCCTGTAAATTTTCCAGGATTACTTGAAAAGATTTCCAGATTTCTCGCCTAGGCATTGGTGTCTAATTGGTATCTATATGTATGGCACCAAAAGTTAAATTGGGTATACGAGTTAAAATGATCTTATTTTTACTAACAACCTGGATAAAGGCGCGAGGTATTTAGAGTCATAGATGACAGTGAATCTGGTCGAGAACCGGATCGAAAAGCTATAGAGACTTATACCAACGCAGAACGAACAGAATGGGCAGTAAAATTCACCCTTTTTAGCTGATTCGCTCCTCGCTAATTAACTTCTGCGATGTGTAGCCTTGAGCCTTGTGGAACCTATCGTTTTTGGCACCAAAATTGATACATTGATTTAAAGCTCTTTGGATACGTGATTTCAAATTGATCCCATTTTTCAAGGTTATCCAACGACTCTTTGCCGTTAAATTTCGAGAGAAAGCTACGCAAAAGCTTGCGATTTTCGAAGCCACAAAATCGTAGTCCCAATATTTCTAGCATGGATTGTATATCCTTAATATCGAAGCGGTGCTCCGTAGAATGGACTAGAAGGTCTCTAAATTCGCTTAGATTGTAAAAATCGAAGGTGTTAAAAACCTCTGGATAGTTCTTCTTTTGGGTATCTCGGAACCTGGTTCTGAACTTGCGGAGTTCGCTATTGCTTAATTTGCTACCGCCGCTTGTCAGAGATTGATAGAGGCGGGGAAATCCTGATCGGGCCTTTGCGCTGTACAATGCAACTTTCATGAGTCCCCCGTCGATAAGTGCACTAGTGAGCTCCTTCCAGCCACGGAGGGGCTCCTCCATGTGATGTAGCACTCCAGAACACATAACTAGATCGAACCTCCGATCGAGCGTTCTTATATCTAGAATATCTAATTTTAAGAAATCGATGTTTTTAATTCCGTATTCTTGGCTCTTCCTTTTGGCAAAGGCGAGGCTGCTCAAGCTGATATCTGTTGCTAGTACACGACAGTTTCTGATCTGTGATGCAAGCTCGATGCATTCTTGGCCGGTCCCGCATCCTGCTACGAGAATATCAATCTCCCGTTGTTCATCAAAAAACGCTGGCCTGTGAAAATTCAAGGATTTGGAGGAAAAAAATTGTTCAAAACGGTATGGTTCAGGTTCTAATCGAAGTGACGTCCACTTCGGATATGGATTTTGTTCATAGTGCTCACTAACTAAACCACTTACTTTATTGGATATGACACGCGCTGAAATGTCTTTAGAAAGTCTAATTTCAGTCTTGGGTTCTACAACATGAACCCTTAAAAATTCGTCGATATTGGTTTTTTTATCTAAACCGGATATCCAGGGCTTGTCCCTGATTTGCTGATAGCAAGCTAAGATAAGTACTTGGATAATATTAGTTCGATCACCTCTTGCAATTTGGTTCTCAATTCCCACCTCTAATGACTCTATTGCCGCTTCTTCATTTACATCACTATCGTAGATATATTCGTTCAAATAGCATTGAATGGCTAAAGTCGATATTACGCGGCAAGTAATATCGTTAAGTGGTAAATTCTCGCTGTTGTGTAGCAAGCACTTTCGCAACCTCGTGAAATAAAGCTCAAATTCTGCCGAAACTAGGTGAACCGCTGTTAGCGCTTGGCAAAGAAGGTGTTCGTGATAGATCGTCTCAAGCTCAACAAGCAATCGACTTTGAGCCCAGTCTTCCATCACTACCTGAATATCTAACCGAGAATAAGGGCTAGCTCGGATCAGATTTAAGGCGTGATTAATAACGTTTATAGGGCGCACATATTGAGCTTTTTTCAATAATAGGCTGGTTGCCTTGTATAAATTCTCTGAAAAAGGGAATGCATCTAAGTTTTTAATAGCTGCGCCTAAGTTCAGCAAGCTGTAATGGTCTGACGGCTTAATCGCGATAGCCAGTGCTAATGCATCTACTCCTGCTATGTATTGCCCGCTAGAAATCTGTATAGCGCCAAAAAATCGCAGCAAATCTACATCTTTCGGATATTTCGCTAATAATTTTGAAAGTATTTTTATCGACTTCGTATGGTCTCTCGCGGCATAGGCGCTTTGAGCATTACTTAATTCACTTGAGTTCTTCGGGCACGTCTTCGATTTCTTAGTTTCAGCAATTGATTCAAGTAGTCGATTGTTCTGTGCATGATGCGGAAATCTACTTTGAATAAGTTTGCAAAGGCCTCGTGCCTCGCTTACCTTGTCCCGTGTAAAAAGAGAAAACGAAATTTCGATCAAATTTTGCAGAGGCATATCCATAATCCTCTGGGGATCGGTTTTTAAAAAATTCAAATCCCCTTTTATGCTGTTGATCGTTTCCAGCCGTAATTTAATCTTTGAAATTGTGGGCGATCTTGCGCCTTTTTCGACAATCATCTTAAGATATGAGTCGGCCTCTGTTAGATGCTTGCCTTCAATTAAAGCGCTAATGAAAGATTCCCAATATTTGGTTGAGTTTTTCTTTTGTTCTACAGCTGATCGAAAGTTGTGAAGAGAGTTGTCGTATTTCCCAATATTGAGATTGATCCAGCCGTTCATGTATGTCAGCTCGGAGTCTTCGGGCCGCAGTTTAATCAATGAGCTAATCATATCTTGCAGCAGGTCCAATTTGCCTTGCTCTATCAGCTCTAGAATCTCTTCTCGCTCGTTCAAATCTGCTAAGTCCGGGGTCATTAGCTCCATATACTCAGTCCTTGCGCTAGTGAGTTGATTTGCGTTTCTATAACTGAGAATCAAGGGAAGAACTTCATTGTCCAATATTTCCGGTGAGTCTAGTCCCCTCTTAATTCTAAAGGTATTGGTACTTAAAATCAGAATGATGTCCAATTCAGAACGAGCGTAATGGGCAGTAAATTTCACCCTTTTTATGCGTAATTTCTAAGAATTTGTGAGTATCTCTGAGTAGATAAATTTATAAATGGTTGATATTTATACAGTTTTACATACTCACAGATACCCATATTTTCTATGTGTCGGATTTTCATCCCGGCGACAGGGGATCGAAACCCCTAGGGGACGCCAAATTATTTGGTAGATAAAACAATGGGTTACAGCCGTTTTGACTGTAACCCTTTTTATTTTCATCAGCTGTAAAAGCCATTTTCGGCCTTTTTAATCAGTATTGCTGATGGTCTGCCCAGTGTTAAGCTTACTGCGATCCTTACCCTCATATTCTTTTATTTACTGCGCGTAAGTGCGGAAGCGTGCTCCTCAGAAGGAAGCTACATCGCCTTAAACACGCGATGAAGAGGATAGTTGACTCACGCACTATACATGGTGCCGTTCCACTCTAAATCTGCGAGCCCCATTTCGCCTTCGCTTCTAATTGTGGTGCCGTCTGAAATACTTATAAGTAGACTTGTCTTCGCTACGTGACGATCAGGGGGCGTCTCCCAAGTGCCTTCACCCTGCCCAATAACGGTTGTGCCGTCTTCTAAAAATGCTTGACCTACCCACTTGATGGTTCCGCCGCGATTTAAATCAGATGGTGGTGTTGGGCCAAACGTTAGGGTTCCGTATACCGCACCAAAGCCGTCGCCACTCCCTTCCCAGTTTTGACGAATAGTAACGTCACCATTGTTTTCAGAGGTATACGTGTTTCCTGCAAATTTTAGTGAGAACTTGCCGATTTCTTCAGACATAATAATTTCCTTTGTTAAGCTGAACTCGCGGATTTGAATTAGACTTTTTTCGTCAATGTATCAGGTTTGTTTTCAGAAGGTATCAAGTTTCCACATGATTGCTCAAGCTACTTCCCGAGTCGGTCAAATTAAGAATCGGCGTTACTTATTTGTCACAATAAATTCTTCTTATTGTAATATAAATGAAATATTGAAACCCCATCGTGAAAGTGCGTGTTTGTGGCGTTTTTGAATGATTGTTATGCATATGCGGATGAATAGCCGGATTGAGCCTTAAAAATTAAACCAAGTGGTCGAATTATTTTAAATCCATTGAGTATGTTCTGAGAGTCACCATTGTTTGCAGAGGTATACGTATTACCTGCAATTTTAGTGAAAACTTCCCAACTTTAGACATAGAAATTACCTTTGATTGAGCTAAGCTTTGAAGTTTTAAAATTATCGATCCATAGCAAGCTATCAAATATTTGTATGATCATTCAATGTCTCGTTAAAACGCTCCATAATTGGGCGTCGGCATATGAGCTTGCCGAGCGCGCTCTGATTCGGTACGCTTTTCTACGAGCTTTATCGGCTCTGGCTCGCGTTTGAAACGTGCATTCAAATATATTTTTAATTATTGTTTCTATCAATGAGAAACGATGTAGTGTTATCTTGCCACTCTAAAAACTTATAAGCTCAAAAAACGGAGATGAAAATGCGCCTATCTTTACCGTCGTTCCTCTTGTTTATATCGAGTGCGTTGTTCGCTCAAGAATCCATGAGAATGCCACCGGGCAGTCTGGTCAGACAAAGTCTTTGTAAAATCACGAATGATAATCTTGATTATCCTGACGTCGTAGAATTGGCACGCAATCTACCGAGGGATGAAAATTCTCCAGCCGGGATTCAGTTCCGTCGTCCTATATTTGCGTCACCCGAGTTTATGGAAAATTGGGACTTTATGGTTGCTTTGTACTATCCAAGTTGGTCAGACATGGTGAAGCGCAGGATTGCAGACGGTAATAGTAACCGAGGCAAGCTTCCTATTTCATGCAACAGCCCAGTGGTGGTCAGGAATGTCGCAGTCAATCCAGGGGTATCGATATCAGACCAGACTATGATGACCACGAGACAATGCTCTCTTAACTCTGGAGCAAACATGAGCGGCGCATATAATTTTGCCGTTAAGATGTCTCAGAATTGGACTGAAGCAGGCAATTCTCTGCTTACACAATTGTGGATTCCAGGTGCTGGAGGACCGCTGCGCAATGATTTTGACTTTGTCTACGCCCAAGTTGGGCCAACAAGGGAAGTACTCTTGGAACGCTTGGACATGGTTCGGAATGGATTTAGGGCCGTGACCAACGTTCCTGGTCCAGTAAGCTGTGATAGGCCAACCTTGTGGTCTACCTGGCGTATTCACAACGAAAACCAGTAAAAGCGAGGAGCTAAACTATGAAAATTAATCTTCCTGCCTTGGTGATTCTTACAATGTTTCCTTTGCTAGCCTTTAGTCAAAGTGGGACCAATGTAGAGAGAGCGTATGCTTGCAGTCTGAAAGAAGGATTCTCGATATCAGATGCGGTATCTATTATGCGTTCATTTGATTGGGATGAAGACGCTGCGCCCAGATATGTCGCTCTAAATGAAGGCGTATATGTATCCGATACGTTCCGGGAAAATTGGGACTTTTACCTAGAATTTTATTACACCTCGATGTCCGACCTCGCAGAAAAGCGACTTGCATTTAGGGCTCGGAATGGAAGCTCAGAAGGATTCATTTTGAGGGATGTCGCTTCTTGTAGTAGTGCCCCAAGATTAAACGGTGTTGACTTTGTGCAAGGCCCGGCTGGAGGCGGTGATGCACCAGAATTTACCGCGATGATTTCCACTAATTGCGACGTAAATCTAGAAGTTCCACCGATAATGGCTGCGCAAAATATAGCTGCAATAATGGGTGAGAATCTGCGCAACATGCAGATTATCACGCGCCAGTTCGGCGGTCCTTCTGAAATGATGGGAGCTACAGTCGGATTTAGGGCAGTGTTTGATTCGCCTGATGGATTCTCGGAGGCAATGGATTCGTTGCGCTTGAACCCTCCAGGAGCAGCGCCAGCATGCCGGACACCCGGTGCGTGGCTTAGGTACAAGATTTTCGATAGAGAAGATTAGGTCGGAGAGCTTGTCGTATCAAGCTAAGCGTAATCGTAAAGAATCCATTTAGCGATGTGAGCTAAAAGTGCCAGAAGGAGGTTTTTGATGAGGTTATTTATTTTCTGTTTAGGTGCGATATTCCCCGCACTACTGGTTGCTCAATCTTTACCGGAACCAAATCAAATGTATGTCGTAACGAATTGTTTTTTGAATGAAGGCTATTCGTTAAATGATGCTGTAAACGAAGGCCGGGAAAGTGAATTCGATGGGCCGTTGAATATTGTTTTTCGTCAGCCCATTGCCACGCCAAGTGCCGGCGAAGATCAGTTTGTGAGAATTGTTGCTTGGGAAAACTTGCAAGCTTGGGTTGATGCTGAAGCAGCAAGAACGGATATTAATGTTTCAGTTAGTTACGGCTGCAAAGACGCTCAGCGGAGATTCTTTACCAGCCGGCAACTAGGTGAGAATACTGTCGAGTTGGAGGGTGATGCGACACTTACAACCATCACAGCTTGTACATTAAAAGAAGGCGTCACCTATAGTGATGCGTATAGTTGGTTGAACGAGAGAGCCGCAGCTCGAGAAGCAAACGGAGACACCCGTGCTTCATCGATGGTTCTTGGTGTATTAGGCAGAACTCAAAACAGCGCCGGTCTCGGAAGATTAATGGGTGTGCGAACTGTCGGTTCATCGTCTTCTGATTTGGCTGGGGCTCTTGATTCAATCTGGGCTGTTGACGGCAGTGCGCCTGACTACGCTATGACTCCCGCTGAATCGTGCCAAAACACATTGCTCTACAAGAGTTTCTTCATTAGCTCTAATTGAGCTTTAAACTTAGGTTTACCCTACAGCCCGGCTTTTGCCGGGCTTTTTTATGTAAGAAATCTATACGGTGTGGAGCTATATGGCTGTCCGCTATGGACGTTCAAGCGAAGATAGTGGTTGATGGTGGAGGTTGTTCTTACTGATAATGGTTACTTAGCCGATTAACTCAATATCTTCTACTTATCGGAATATAAGATTATGTTCCTAGAGTCAGAGCTAGTTGATTCCTAATATTTAATGACTTTTGTCTCGGGGCAGGGCTTTGGTTTCTTATGGCTCTAAGGCATCAGTTGCCAACAACCGAGTTCTAGCGCCATACTCCCGTTCCTCGCGAGTCCGCTAAAGGCGTGTGCGTACTGAGAAGTTAATGAAAACAGCTATTTCCATCAAACAACTGTGTAAAACTTATGACAACGGGTTTGAAGCCCTTAGAGGGATTTCTTTAGAAGTTGAGCAGGGAGATTTTTTTGCGTTGTTAGGACCTAATGGTGCGGGTAAATCAACAACCATTGGCGTGATTTCGACTCTGGTCAACCGATCATCAGGAGATGTTGAAGTATTCGGTCGGAATGTTGATGCCCATGTGTATGAAACTAAGCTGGATTTTGGTGTTGTGCCGCAAGAAGTCAATTTCAATCTATTTGAGCGTGTTGAAGATATCGTGATCACTCAGGCAGGCTATTACGGCTTGCCTCGATCGCTGGCAAAGGAACGCAGCGACAAATACTTGAAACAACTGGGCCTGTGGGATAAGCGCCGGGACAGATCTCGCTCCCTTTCTGGTGGTATGAAGAGGCGTCTTATGATTGCCCGAGCCCTAGTCCATGAACCTAGGCTGCTGATTCTGGATGAGCCTACTGCTGGCGTTGATATAGAGCTGAGACGCTCTATGTGGGACTTTCTCATTGAGTTAAACAGGCAAGGGACCACCATTATCCTGACGACGCATTATCTCGAAGAGGCTGAGCAGCTGTGCCGAAACATCGCTATTATTGATAATGGCGTAATAATCGAAAATACCAGCATGAAATCGTTGCTGGCCGAAATCGATTCGCAGGTGTTTGTCCTGGATATCCCTGAGTCTGAACTGACGAGGGCGGTTCTTTGCTTAGAGGAATTCAATGCAAGGTCTCTAGATGACCAGAGTGTTGAGGTTACGGTAGAACGAGGAGGTAGCGTCAACTCAGTGATTGTGCGGCTTGAGAAAGTTGGGATCGCAGTCAGTAGTATGCGGAATAAAACTAACCGGCTTGAGCAGCTTTTTATCAGCAAAGTTTCGAACAACGAGTAGAGTTCGGATTACCTATGTATGCTAATCATAAAAGAATTGCTTTTAAGACAATCGTAATTAAAGAGATTAGGCGGTTCTCTCGAATTTGGGTCCAGACTTTGGTGCCGCCAGCGATAACGATTGCGTTGTATTTCGTGATCTTTGGAAACTTAGTGGGTCGTAGAGTTGGCGATATGGGTGGCTTTCAATATATGGAGTTCATCGTCCCCGGACTAATTATGATGTCTGTGATACAAAACTCTTACTCAAACGTTGTATCCAGTTTTTTCAGTCAAAAGTTTCAGCGCAGCATCGAGGAATTACTCGTATCTCCTGTGCCCAACTACGTCATTCTGAGCGGGTTTGTAGTGGGGGGCATGGCTCGCGGGTTGGCAGTTGGGGTGATTGTCACAGCGCTCTCTCTTTTTTTCGCTGATATTCAGATTGCCCATCCTTTAATCACTGTGACCGTTATTCTCCTTACTTCAGTGGTGTTTTCTCTGGCTGGATTCATCAATGCTGTTTATGCGAACAGCTTTGATGATATTTCAATAGTGCCTACTTTTGTTTTAACGCCGCTGATCTATTTGGGTGGGGTATTCTATTCAACCCAAATGTTGCCGCCTTTCTGGCAGGCAATCAGCGCCTTAAATCCAATCTTTTATATGGTGAATACCTTTCGATATGGGTTTCTTGGTTCATCTGACGTTGATGTTATTTGGGCGTTCATCATTCTCGGGGTATTTGCCGTTTCGCTGTATGGTGGTTGCATCTGGCTGTTGCGACACGGCACCGGAATTCGTTTTTAGGGTAAAAGAAATCATGTCTGCTAACCCTCTAGGGGAGTCTGTCCCGAATCCGGGGAAGTATGATCCCGGAATTTTGTATCCAATTCCACGCGGTTCGGCCCGCTCCTTGCTCGGGATCGATGAGAAGCTAAAGATGTATGGCTTTGATCATTGGCGTGCGTATGAGGTTTCTTGGTTGAATCGTAAAGGAAAACCGTTAGTTGCTATTGCTGAGATCTTCTTCGATGCCGGCTCTGATAATATTGTTGAATCCAAGTCATTAAAGCTCTATTTAAATTCATTGAATCAAGAGCGGTTCCTCGACTCAAAAACCGTGGCTAAGGTGATTGCCAATGATCTGTCGGCAGCGAGCAAATCGGATGTGCGCATTGACATTCACGGCCTTGAAGCCGATACGCAGTTCACTGAGAATCGTCGGGAAGGTAAGATGATTGATTCCCTGGATATTGAGATATCATCGCAGACTCCGGATGAATCCCTGCTGAAAAATGATAGTGATTTAGTGTTCGATGAAACGCTTCTGACTGACCTGTTCCGTTCAAATTGTCCCGTTACGGGGGCGCCTGATTGGGCCAGTGTGTTGATTCGGTATACGGGTATGAAAATTAACGAGACGCAGTTATTGAGGTATCTCTGTTCGTTTCGACACCATCAGGGATACCACGAAGAATGCGCAGAACGTATTTTTCGTGACATCATGCGGCGCTGTGAACCGGAAGCGCTGACGCTCACAATGAATTACCTGCGGCGCGGTGGTATCGAAATAAACGTGTATCGCAGCTCCATACCTTTATCTGTGGGTGAGTTGGAGCCTCGGTTAATCCGGCAGTAGCGCCTTGAATTCAGAGTCTTGCTGGGATATGTTACGCGGCCTCTGGACTTCAAGAGCGAAATATTTTCGCGATTATTTTGAGTTCTGCGGTGAGGTGTCCGAGTGGTTGAAGGAGCACGCCTGGAAAGTGTGTAAAGGTTAATAGCCTTTCGAGGGTTCGAATCCCTCTCTCACCGCCACAAACCTTTGATTTGCAGGGGTGCTTTGAAAATGAGTCCAGTAGCTTTCATGCCGAAATACTTTCTATCGAAAGTAGACATTACTCTTAGTCGAATACCTCTAACCTCACAGAGGCAGAAGATGTCTCGTAACTTCATCTGGCGTTTCTTCTTCTGTGGGCTATTCTTTTTATTTTGGGGGAGCATTGGATTTCCGAAATCACAGGCTTCAGATCAACCAAACATTGTTTTAATACTAGCGGACGATTTAGGGCTTGGTGATGTTGGGGCATTCGGTTCAGAAGAAATAAATACGCCGAATATTGATTCTCTCTCTGAGGTGGGTATTCGTTTTACCCAAGCCTATGTTTCCCATCCTGTTTGCAGCCCTTCGAGAGCGGGTTTAATAACTGGGAGGTATCAACAAAGGCACGGTTGGGAATTTAATCCGGCACGTCGTGACCTGCATTCTGGGATGAATTTGGGCGAAGAGACCCTCGCCGAAGCACTAAAAGAGCAAGGCTATGCTACCGGATTGGTCGGGAAGTGGCACTTAGGGCAGGGCGAGGCTTACCATCCAATGAGCCGCGGTTTTGATCATTTTTACGGGGTTTTGGGAGGAGGGACTCAATATTTCGAGACCTTACCGGAAGGTGGTGCTTACGCGCTTTCGGGTCAGCCGATGGAAAGGCCAGACTACAATTCTATCTACAGGGGGCGGGACAAGGTTGCTGATGATGGGTATATAACAGATTCTTTTACGAGAGAGGCCGTTGCATTTATAAACCAGCATGCTGATGAGCCTTTTTTCCTGTACTTAAGCCATATTGCGCCTCACACCCCGCTACAAGCAACCAAGATGTACCTTGATAGATATGGTCACATTAGTGATATGCCAAAAAAAGTTTATGCTGCTATGGTAGCGGCGCTGGACGACAGCGTTGGGGAAATAGTAAATAAGCTGGAGAATATTGGACAGCTAGAAAATACATTAATCGCCGTCATAAGCGATAACGGGTGCGCCGGTTATATAAACAACGCGTGTTCAAATTTGAACTACTCTGGTTATAAGAGGTATCACCAAGAGGGCGGTATTAGAGTGCCGTTCATATTGGCATGGCCTCGCATGTTGTCCGGTGGTGGTGCGTATGAGTCACCTGTTATTTCATTAGACCTATTTAGTACATTTACCGCCGCCGCTGGAATTGCATCCAAAACAGAAGATAGCGTGAACTTGCTCCCGTTTTTAAAAGGAGAGAATGCTGGGGCTCCGCATGATTATTTGTATTGGCGTTCGGGGCCGACTAAGGCTGTCCGTGATGCTCGCTGGAAGATGATCCAGTACAAGCGGTCCTTATTGGTCGAGGCCGATTTGAACGCGACTGGGCGTCTAGATCCGCCAGAAAATGGATGGGGGAATGATACGCCAGATGGCATGGTAACCCTCCTGTACGATTTAAGCGCCGATCCGTTTGAGCAACACAACCTAGCGGAAGAATTCCCCAATATCATACGGGACCTTCAAGCACGATTTGAGCAGTGGAATGCTGAGCTGCCTACCCCGGATAGCGCGATATTACCAGCTTTACGATCCACGTTAACCGAAATCGATGGGCAGGCTGTTCAGCTGATATTTTGAAGTGTCGAGATGCTACGCTTTAATCTTTCGCTCAACAAATTTCCGCTCTATTGTGAGGCTAGGAGAGTCAGCACAATTCTTTTCGCGTGAGAGCCAATGTTGTGCATATTTATGCTTGCTTTAGTGATGATTTGTGATCTTGCAAGAGCTGTTGTTCCTGCCGCGTAATTAGTGTCAATGATCCTTGACTGTGATTGGATCACGGTCTGTTTTTTGCTTAGCTCATTTGTTAAAGCCGATTCAAGGCGATTGATGCTGCTTCCAACCTTAGCAATTTTTTGTGTAAAGCTGTTAATCGCTTTGTCGATCGCTTCTATAGTTTGTCCTGAGCCATGCGGTGCAATTGGGTACAGCCCGCTCGAGAAAGCAAGGTCCCCGCGCGTGACGTTAGGATGAATAGTTGTGTCCGCAGTGATTGATGAATCAAGAGCGAAGAACCAGTCGGCTCGGGACGGGTGCGCAAGCTGCACATTTAAAACCCCTGGTGTCGTGCTGCCAGAAAGCGTGATTGTGTAATTAGAGAGAGTCCCCGCGTTTGAAATCCACTGAGGCTCATCATCGATAACAGAAGTTGAATTGGTTTTAAGGATATCAATCTCTGCTTGCGATAGCCGGAAGGTGTACATGTGGCTTTGGTTGTTGCTGTATAGAAGGAAATTGATCACATCGCCCGCCTGGAGGTCATTCACATTTGGTATTTTCAATTGATACAGTGATGACCCGTTCGTATTACCCACACCGGTTCCAGCAACGCGGGTAACGCTTTGCGTAACGAGTTTGTATGATGTGCCGAGGTCTACTTCTATAGAAGAATCGCCCGTACTTATGCCTATCTTACCATTTGTGCCGAGTGTTCCGTTGTAAAGGTTCATCCCGTTCCAATCGGTGCTGTTTGCAATTCGAGCGACCTCAGCCCTAAGCCCCAAGTATTCTGATGCTAGATTGGTTGAATCTCCCGTTGAAAGGGTTTGATTACCAGAAGCAACAGCTAGTTGTCTCATACGCCCCATGATATCGACTATTGATCTTGCGCTTCCTTCGAATGTCTGTAGTAGTGAAATAGAGTCATTTAGGTTCCGAAATGCTTGTTCAGAGGTTTTAATCTCAACCGTCATTTTTGAGGAAATTGCTGACGCAGCAGCGTTGTCTGACGCACTATTAATACGTTTTCCAGTCGCCAAGCGCTCCGCTGATTTTTCATGGGTCTGACTTGCAGACCGAATACTGCTCTGGGCGAGTGCTTGAAATTGGTTGGATAGGACGCGCATACTCATGGATCGACAATCGACATCTGCGGCTCTGAGTCTTAAACTTCTGTTGGATCCAAAACCATATATTGCAAATGGATAGGCGATAGCACATTGGACGCAATAATTTCATAAAAAACCATGAAGGTCTGGCGGAGATAAGGTAATGAATAGAAAAGGGTTTGTGCGATTCACAGGTCTGTTGTCTTTTGTGAGTCTAGCCATGGCAACTTATGCCCAAGATTGGGTGAGCTATGGTGGTGACAACGGCTCTTCTAAGTACTCACCTCTCTCTGAGATTAATTCGGTTAACGCCAATCAATTGGTTATCGCTTGGGAGTGGGAGAGCATTGATAACCCAACTGTGGCTTCGAATGTCGAAACTGGCAATAGTCGAGCCGTTCCATCCGCTTACAAGGCAACCCCATTAGTTATAGATGGGAAGATGTATGTTTCAACTTCCTTTGGTCGCATTGTGGCTTTAGATGCTTCTACTGGATCATTGCTTTGGGTATTCGACACGAAGGCGTGGGAGTCAGGTAGGCCAATGAATCTTGGCTACAACACCAGAGGTGTAGCCTACTGGGAAAGTGAGCACAAACAGCGATTATTTTTCGCCACCTATGATTCTTATTTATGGTCGATTGATCTTGAAAGTGGCCTTCCTGATGTTGAATTCGGAGAGTCCGGCAGAGTTGATCTAACGAAAGAATTGGGGCGTGAGTTTGATCGGCAGCTCTATGGGGTTGTCTCGCCGCCACTGGTGACAAACAACAAGGTGATTGTTAATTCAGCAATCCATGATTCTCCAACCTCCATAGAGATGCCTCCCGGTGATGTGCGGGCCTTTAATCCTGAAACTGGGGAAATAGAATGGAGATTTCACACTATTCCGCAGCCGGGTGAGTACGGCAATGAAACATGGGAGGACGGTTCCTGGGAGTACACAGGTAACACAAACTCTTGGACAATCATGAGTGCAGATGACGAGCTCGGAATTGTCTATATTCCGATAGGCACGCCTACAAATGATTGGTATGGTGGGAAGCGTCTTGGCGACAACTTATTCGCCGAGAGCCTCGTGGCGGTCAGTGCGGATTCAGGTGAACGCATTTGGCATTTTCAGACTGTCCATCATGGGTTATGGGACTATGATTTGCCAGCTGCGCCAACGCTGGTTGATATCACAGTTGATGGTCGCCCAATTAAGGCGGTTGCTCAGATCTCTAAGCAGGGCTTTACCTATGTGTTCGATAGAATTACGGGCGAACCTGTGTGGCCCATAGAAGAAAGATCTGTGCCTCCTAGTTCAGTTCCGGGTGAAATAGCCTCACCGACACAACCATTTCCGAAGAAGCCGGCGCCCTTTGAGCCTCAGGGTATAAGTGACGCGACATTGATTGATTACACCCCGGCGTTGCGGCAGGAAGCTTTACAGATAATTGAAGAATTTGATTACGGTCCGCTGTTCACACCGCCAACTCTTCGGGGGACCATACAGTTTCCGGGATGGGGCGGAGGTGCTGAGTGGCATGGCGCGGCGTTTGATCCAGACACCGGTATGTACTACATCCCTTCGGCCTCGGTACCTATCGTGGTTCAGCTTAGAGAGGCGAGACGGCAGCGTGAGTCGCTCGGATACGTTCGCGGCGGTGCAATGTCAGTGGGCGGACCGCAGGGCTTACCCTTAACCAAGCCGCCGTACAGTCGCATAACCGCGATTGATCTCAACAGTGGAGAGCATGAGTGGATGATTCCCCATGGAGAAGGCCCGCGACAGCAAATCATCGATATGGGTATTTTGGATCCGGGTCCCGTGGGCAGTGTAAGCCGGACGGGCCCGGTTCTTACCAAGACCCTGCTGTTCCTAGCCCAGAGTGATGGGGGCAGAAATCTGCTTCGAGCCTTTGACAAAGCAACCGGAGCTGTGGTGCACGAGGTTTCACTCCCGCTTCCGCCAGCAGGCACGCCGATGACCTACATGGTGAATGGTAAACAATTCATCAGCATTGCTGTCGGCGGGGGTCAGGATTCTAGGCTCGTAAGCCTTTCTTTGCCCTAAAAGCTCTGACGCAACGCGCCAGAGCTCGTGCTATAATAGTCGACGGTAGTTCGCGTCGGTCCCCTCGCAATGGCAGGTTATGAACCCCGCCAGGCCCGGAAGGGAGCAACGGTAGTAGCTGAACCATGTGCCGGGGTGTGGCTGGCGCGGGCTGCCACTTCAGTCATTTTGATTATCCATTCCGCACGCTGCCATGATGCACTGAGTAACCTCTGATTCCATGAGCTATCAAGTCCTCGCCAGAAAATGGCGCCCGAAGAAGTTTGCTGAAGTCGCCGGGCAAGGCCACGTCCTGAAAACTCTGATCAATGCGCTTGATAATGAGCGTCTTCACCACGCCTATTTGTTTACGGGAACCCGAGGAGTAGGTAAGACGACGCTTGCTCGCATCTTGGCCAAATGCCTCAATTGTGAAGAGGGAGTAACCTCTGAGCCCTGTGAAATCTGTTTAACTTGCACGGAGATTAATGAGGGCCGTTTCATTGATCTGATCGAAGTCGATGCTGCCAGCCGGACTAAGGTAGAGGACACTCGAGAGTTGCTCGATAACGTTCAGTATTCCTCAACTCGCGGTCGCTTCAAAGTTTACCTGATTGATGAAGTGCATATGCTGTCCAATCACAGTTTTAACGCGCTATTGAAGACGCTGGAAGAGCCTCCGGCTCATGTCAAGTTTCTGTTTGCTACCACAGACCCGCAGAAACTTCCGGTTACAGTACTGTCACGTTGCCTGCAGTTCAATCTCAAAAACCTGAGCCCCAAGCTCATCGTTGAATATCTTGAAACAGTTATGCGGCAGGAGCGAATCAAAAGCGACAGCGATGCTCTCTGGCAACTAGCCGCTGCGGCATCCGGCAGTATGCGGGACGCCCTGACCCTGGCCGATCAGGCGATCTCTTATTGTCAGGGTGAGATCAGTCACAGTGGCGTGATTGATATGCTCGGGGTTCCTGAACAAGCGCAGGTCTTCGAATTGCTTTCCGCAATGGCGAAGGGAGATCTCACCCTTGTTCTTTCGCTGGTGGAGACTATTTCTGACCATACGTCGGATTACTCGAACACGCTCGATTCGCTGTTATCAACGCTGCACCGGGTAGCCATTGCACAAGCAGCTCCAAGTGCCGTTGATAACAGTTTTGGCGACAAGCAGGCTGTACTCAAGCTCGCTGCAGAATTTGCCGCCGAAGATATCCAGTTATTTTACCAACTGGGCGCTAAAGGACGGGGTGAATTGCGAAGTGGACTGGATATGCGCTCCGCATTCGAGATGCTGCTGCTACGGATGATGATCTTTTCACCCAGCCTGGTAGATCAAAACCTCATGCCTTCTGAAGCAGGGTCAGACGACAGTAACCAGTATTCGGACCCGTTGAGTGTTGGGCAATCTGAAACTCCGGTCGAACGACCGCTGATGGAGACTGCCGGCGGCTCAGCTGTTCCAGAGCCTGCTAACAGCGCGCAATCCCAAAAAAAAAAGACCTTAGCTGATCAGCATGAGTCTTATTCCCGAGCGCGGCAACATGCATTTACTCCGAAATCTGTCCGTAACGAAAGCGAGTCCCCGGCTGAGGGCTTGCAAGAGCCGACACAATCAGAGGTGCGCCGATCGGATTCGTTGCGAACGCTAACGCATAAAACTTGGATTGAAGTTTTTCCGTCACTGTCAGTTTCTGGCATTGTGCGTAATATTCTGGCGAACACACAATGGGAAGAGTTTAGTGAGGGTATCTTGGTGCTGAGGCTGGCAGAAGATCAAAGCGCATTGTACAGCGAGGAAATTTTACCGAAGCTTGAGAGCGCGTTGACTCAGTACTTCTGCGAGCCAGTAAGCCTAAAGATTACAGTTGGCGTGGTTGATGTGGAAACTCCTGCGCTCAAAGCGCAGCGACTGACGAAAGAGGCGCGTCTATCTATGGTGAACGAATTTGAAACCGATACGAATGTCAGAGAACTGGTGGATCGTTTTGCAGCCACAGTAGAGACGGGAAGTATCGTGCCGCTCAATGATGAAGGTTTAGCGTATGACTGATTTAAACGAGCTGATGAGACAGGCTCAGAAAATGCAGGATCAATTCAAGCAGGCGCAGGAAGATCTGAGCAATCTGGTGGTGGAAGGTCAATCCGGCGCGGGACTGGTAGTCATCAAGCTTAATGGTCGGCATGACGTGATCTCTGTCAGTATTGATGACTCAGCTTTAAATGAGGGAAAGGAGTTTATTGAAGATCTCATAGGAGCCGCCTTTAATGACGCTGTCCGGAAGCTCGAAGACGAAAAGAAACAGACGATGAGTTCTATGGCCGGCGGATTCAAATTGCCGGAAGGCTTTAATTTTCCTTTCTAAACATCAGCGGTATTCATGAACAACAGTCCACTTCTTGACCAGCTTATCGAGGCTTTTCGGTGTCTGCCCGGAGTAGGCCCAAAATCGGCTCAGCGTATGGCGTTGCACCTTCTCGAGCGCGAGAGGGAGGGCGGAAGAAAGCTCAGCACAGCGCTGGCGGAGGCTATCGAACACGTTGGCAACTGTCAGCTTTGCCGGACGTTCACTGAAGAAACCTTATGCCGGGTTTGCGCCAGTAATTCCCGAAATAAACAACAGTATTGTGTTGTGGAATCACCGGCCGATGTCTTTGCAATCGAACAGTCCGGTAGTTATCAGGGTGTTTACTTCGTCCTGATGGGGCATCTGTCTCCTATTGACGGGATCGGGCCGGAGCAGCTTGCCATTCCGAAACTGGTCCAGCAAGTTGCAGACAGCAAGACAGAGGAGGTCATTATCGCCTGTAACTCGACGGTTGAAGGGGACGCTACGGCCTATTATATTGCCGAACAGCTCAAGGGGTCTGGCGTGGTTGTTTCCAGAATTGCTCATGGCGTCCCGTTAGGTGGGGAGTTGGAGTTTGTCGATGGTGGAACCCTGTCTCATGCGTTCTCTGGCCGTATGCCAATCTCCGGTAGCTGAACATGCTGGCGGACAACGGTCAGCGAATTGAGTATATCGAGACGCAAGCTGCGCTGGAGGACTCCTGCCGACACTGGCTTACACTCCCAGTTATTGCACTCGACACCGAGTTCATGCGCACTAATACTTTTTATCCGAAACTTGGTTTACTGCAAGTCGCAGATGACAGTCAGTGCTATTTGATCGACCCGTTGAAAATCAGCGACTTGGGCTGTTTTACCTCTGTTTTGACTAACCCTGGTTGCGACATCGTGTTGCACTCCGCAGGTGAGGATCTGGTCACGCTACTGGTTGCCCTTGGTCAGTTGCCTGATGTGTTTTTTGACACCCAGATTGCAAGTGCTTACGCTGGACTTGGGTTCTCGTTGAGCTATCAAGCGCTGGTTCGGGAGTTTATCGGTCGGGAACTGCCCAAAGACCAAACCCGTTCTGACTGGCTAAAGCGGCCTCTCTCAGAATCCCAGTTGAAGTATGCCGCCAATGATGTCTGTTATCTGTTGCGGATCCATCGGGAGCTGAGTTCACGCATAGATGCCAGGGGCTATCTTGGATTTCTGAGAGAAGATGTCAGATCGCAGATAGATTCCACCAAGCTCAACGAAGAATCGGATACCTGGGCGCTAAGCTACACCACTGTCAGCAACGCCTGGCGCCTGAACGACCTCGCGCTCGCCTGTTTACAGCGGCTTTGTGTTTGGCGTGAGGGGCAGGCGCGTAAAAAGAATCTCCCTCGTAGCTGGATTGCTAAAGACGCTGAGCTGCTGGCGATTTCCCAGCTCGTCCGAGAGCACCGGAAGCTGGCTGTTGGACATCTGAACGATTGTGATGCACTGGGCAGTGCGCTCGTGAGAAGACACGGAGACAAGCTCATCAGGCTGGTCAACACGCCACCTGATTTTTCCCTCATGGACCGTTCTTTGCTTAGTCCTCCGTTGCCCGCTTCATTAAGGGGCTTGATGAAAGGATTTCGTCAGACAGTTCTGAAGCATGCGGAACAAATGGATATTTCGCCAGAGTTGCTCGCGCGAAAAAAACAGCTTGTAGCAGTCGCTCAGAAGATGCAAAGGGGCAGCGTCTTTGTCTGGCCGCCAGAGATTCAAGGGTGGCGCCGTGACAGATTGGCAACAGATTTTCTTGAAGTGGCCGGCAAGCTCGGTTTTAAAGAGGTTGCAGAGAATGGGTGATAGGCGAGTAAGGCCGCAATTCTGGGAGCTCCCGATCGAGAAACTGAACGATCGGGAATGGGAGCTACTGTGCGATCGGTGCGGTCGCTGTTGCCTGAAAAAGCTGGCAGATGAAGATACCGGCGAAATCGTCTGGACCCGGATTATTTGTCGATATCACGAGTCTGAAACAGGCCTGTGCGGCTGTTACCCAGAGCGCAGCGAGAAGGTGCCCGATTGCATGGATGTGCGAAAACTGACCGCTGAAGATGCGCACTGGATGCCGACAACCTGTGCTTATCGCCGCAGATTCGAGGGCCAGCCGCTTCTGGAGTGGCATCCACTGCTGACAGGCGTTGACCTCGAAATGGTTGCGGCGGGGATTACTGTCAGGGATAAGGTGCTGTCAGAGGACTTTGTGCATCCTGACGGCTATCATGAGCACATAATCAGGTGGATTGATGCTTAGGTGTTACATGAGAGTGTGCTGTTGTTTTGGCGTTCAGAGTTTGACGGGTTATGGCTGCTGAGTCCAATTACTACGGTGTTTGGCTGGTTTATAGTCTGTCATCGCTTGTATTTCTCAGCGTTTATTGGCGCGCTACCCGCTTTCCTCGATGGCCTGTTCTCAAGCACAGTCTCCGCTGCCTGATGATTGCAGTCATTTTTACGCCTTGGTATGCGAACTCTGATGGGGACACGCTGGCGCCAGCGCTAATGGTAATTACTTTGGACGCGATCACCAGGGGGCTTGGAGAGGTGTCCAGGGCGCTAGTGCCTTTGCTTCTGGCCCTTTTGCTGGCAGAGCTGATTGCGCTGGTGCTGTTTTTCCGTGAGAGAGGGCGATCTCGCCAAAAATCGGAATAGTGTGAGGCCGCTGCACGCTGTCCCGCAGACTCTTGCCTGGACAGTGTCGTTAGCTCATAAGGGTGTTACAAGGTGCTAGCGGCCTTCGAAGCGCACATGGGCAAGGACATTGAAGGATAATGAAGGACAAGGGCTGACTCGGCAATCCAACGGGCCGGCTTCCTCTGTATATACTCAGGCCCCGAGCGTACAATACGACAATCTTAACCAGGGAAAAGAGCATGAACTTTACCGGAACGGACGATTATGTTGCGACTGATGAGCTGCAGCTTGCAGTAAATGCAGCAATTCAATTACAGAAGCCTCTGCTGATTAAGGGAGAGCCTGGCACAGGCAAGACGATGCTGGCAGAGCAAATTGCTAACTCACTGGATCTGCCTTTGATTCAGTGGCATATCAAGTCAACAACAAAAGCTCAGCAAGGTTTGTACGAGTATGATGCGGTGTCCAGATTGCGTGACTCTCAGCTCGGCGATGATAAAGTCCAAGACATCTCGAATTACATCATTCAGGGAAAGATCTGGCAGGCCTTTCAATCGGAAAAGCAGGCGGTTCTGCTAATCGATGAGATTGACAAAGCAGACATAGAGTTTCCCAATGATCTTTTGTTGGAACTGGATAAGATGGAATTTTTTGTCTACGAAACCAAAGAAGTGGTCAAGGCAACTACCCGTCCGATCATCATTATTACCAGTAACAATGAAAAAGAACTCCCGGATGCGTTTCTGAGGCGATGCTTCTTCCACTACATAGAATTCCCCGACACGGTTACGATGGAGAAAATTGTTGAAGTTCATCATCCGGGACTCAAAAAAGAATTGGTAAGCCGCGCCATGGATATCTTTTTTGAAGTCAGAAAAGTGCCCGGGCTGAAGAAAAAACCCTCAACGTCAGAACTGATCGACTGGCTTAAATTGCTGATGGCTGATGACATCCCTGCAGATATCCTGAAAGACAAAGATGCCAAAAACGCTATACCTCCACTTTATGGAGCGCTGCTCAAAAATGAGCAAGACGTGCACCTGCTTGAAAAATTGGCATTTATGCATCGGGCAAATCGTTGATGCTGATTAATTTTTTTATGACCCTAAGGCAAGAGCGTCTGCCCGTTTCCTTTACGGAGCTTTTCGCCTTGCTTGACTGTCTTAAACATAATTTCGCCTTTGGTGATATCGATGAGTTCTACTATGTCGCCAGACTTTGCCTGGTGAAGGATGAAAAACACTTCGATAAGTTTGACAGGGCTTTCTCCAAGTATTTTGAACAGTTAGATCTGATTGATGATTCGTCGCTTTATCAGATACCCGAACAGTGGTTAAAAAAGCAATTTGAAAACTCGCTCAGCGACGAAGAAAAGGCGCAGATTGAGGCAATGGGTGGGCTAGAAAAACTGCTGGAAGCCTTTCGCAAGCGAATGGAAGAGCAGGAGAAAAGGCATCAAGGGGGGAATAAATGGATCGGCACCGGAGGTACATCCCCTTTTGGCGCGTATGGCTACAACCCTGAAGGCATTCGCATTGGTCAAGACGAAGGCAGGAACAGCAGGGCGGTCAAAGTCTGGGACAGGCGCAATTACCGCGACCTTGATGATTCGGTTGAGATCGGGACACGCAATATCAAAATGGCTTTGCGTAGACTGCGCAAGTTCGCAAGAACAGGAGCAGATGAAGAACTGGATATGGATGATACGGTTTCTTCTACTGCGCGAAATGCCGGGATGTTGGATATCAAGATGGTTCCGGAGAGGCGGAACGCTGTTAAGGTGCTGCTTTTTTTTGACGTCGGTGGCTCCATGGATCCTCATGTGAGGATCTGTGAGGAATTATTTTCTGCCGCGAAAACAGAATTCAAACATTTAAAGTATTTTTATTTCCACAATTTCCTCTATGACTCTGTTTGGACGAAGAGCCAGCGCCGGCACGCCGAAACGACTTCAACATTCGAGCTGATTAACACTTACACCAAGGATTACAAGGTGATCTTCGTCGGCGATGCGACGATGGGGCCTTATGAGATTACCCACGCGGGCGGCAGTATCGAGCACTACAATGAAGAGGCAGGGGCCGTCTGGTGTCAGCGAATAACGGACGCTTTCGAGCATTTTGTCTGGCTTAATCCTACGCCGAAGGAGTACTGGCAGCACAGCTACTCGATTGAGATCGTGAAAGAACTGGTTGAGGATCGAATGTTTCCGCTGTCAGTGAAGGGGCTTGAAGAAGCGATGGCGCTCTTGACCAAGTGATCAGTGACTTATTCCCTAGCGGAATGTTACAGGCCCGAAACTTATGGAACGCCTTCCTTGTCATCTTGACCCAAGCCAATTTGCGTCTCTGAAGGAGCTTTATGCCCATATTACTCGGGAGCGCGGCAGCTTGGGCGCTTACAGTTGTCTGGGAAAGACGTTGTCCTACCAAGAGTGGGATCAGCTCTCTGATCAGTTCGCTGCCTACCTGCACTATGAGACAGCACTGGTGCCTGGAGACAGAATTGCTATCCAGCTACCCAATTTGCTGCACTTTCCCGTTGCTTTGCTCGGTGCCGTCAAAGCAGGATTGGTGGTAGTCAGCACGAACCCCCTTTACACTGCCAAGGAAATGGCCCACCAGTTTAAAGACTCCGGGGCCAAAGCTGTCGTCATTCTGTCCAGTTTTTGTGACAAGCTGGAAAGCATAATCAGCGAAACCGACATAAGCTCGGTAATCGTTGCCGAACTCGGAGATTTGCAATCACCTCTTCGACGTTTCTCTATCAATTTTGCCGCTAAATTTCTGAAATCTGCGGTGCCGAACTATCGTTTGCCGAATGCTGTGGCGTTCAGGGATTGCTATACCTACCCGCCTCATCCGCTACCCGCTCAACTTGAAACTGGCTCTGATGATGATCTCGCAGCAATTCTGTATACAGGAGGTACCACGGGCTATTCGAAAGGCGCGATGCTCAGCCACAATAATCTGATTGCCAATATGATGCAGCTGTGGTCACGCTGTGGCCTGATCATCGGGGAGGGGGTTGAGGAAATTGCTGCGCCACTTCCGCTCTACCACAGTTACGCATTTTTGCTGCATTGTCTGGCTATGCCTTATGCCGGCAATCTCAGCGTTCTGATACCGAATCCCAGAGACCTTGATAGCGTGCTGAGCGCTTTTGTAAAGCACAAAATCAGTGGCTTTGTCGGCATTAACACCCTGTATCTGGCCTTGCTTGAACATCCTGCTTTTTGCGCGCTTGACTTCAGCGATCTTCGATTTTGTGGAGCGGGTGGAATGGCTCTGTCGTCCTCGATAGCCAAGCGTTGGGAGCACCTGACAGGTTGTGAGATCTTTGAGGGGTATGGCCTCACCGAATGCTCTCCAGTGGTCTCTGTGAATTTGCCCGGTAAAGTGCGACTGGGCACTGTTGGCGAACTTGTGCCTGAGACAGAGATTATGGCGATAGACGATGCTGGGCAGGCGGTAGGTATCGGAGAGCGCGGTGAGGCCTGCATCAGAGGGCCGCAGGTGATGCTGGGGTACTGGCAGCAAGCAGAGGTAACCCGTGACGCCATTACCGAAGACGGCTGGTTTAGGACTGGCGATTATGTAGAAATCGGTGAAGATGGATATATTACAGTTGTTGACAGAAAAAAGGACATGATTCTTGTTTCTGGATTCAATGTTTTTCCCACTGAAATCGAAGATTGGGTGAATCAGCAGCCGGACGTGCTTGAATCTGCTGCGATAGGCGTTCCGGACGAGCGTCGCGGTGAGCGGGTGAAGCTTTATGTTGTGCGAAAGGCTGAAACACTCTCTGTGGAACAAATCACGGAGCATTGCGCCCTCGGGCTGACAGCTTACAAAATGCCCAAAGAAATTGTTTTTGTGGATGAGCTTCCTAAATCCCTGATTGGGAAGATCCTGCGAAAAGAGCTCAAATAATTGCTCTTGAGCCGCTCTCTGAACCCTTTCCTGACGTGAAAAATGACATGCTGATCGAAGAACTGGAAAAACGGTTACCGGACTGTCAGTCTGGTGACCAGTTCCGATTTCGCAGAAGGCTGGCCGCGCAGCGAAACAAAAAGCCGGGCGGCGATCAGGCTAATGCGCTGAATCAGTTAGTAAAAGAAATTCAGCAGTCAGTCAGAGCCTGTCAGGTACGTGATGTGGCGATCCCCAGACAGCTGTGCTACCCGGCTGAGTTGCCGGTAAGTGAACATGCCTCGAAATTGGTTCAGCTTATACGCGATCATCAGGTTTTGATCGTGGCAGGTGATACGGGTTCAGGTAAAACAACTCAATTGCCAAAGATCTGCCTGGAAGCGGGGTTAGGGCGGAGAGGTCTGATCGGTCATACGCAACCCAGGCGTCTGGCTGCTTCGTCCGTGGCGGCCAGAATTGCTGAGGAACTGGGAACCGAGGTGGGGAAGGGTATTGGTTTTCAGGTCAGATTCAGTGAGAGAACCGCTCCTGAAACGTATCTGAAGGTGATGACCGATGGCATTCTGCTGGCTGAAATTCAACAAGACAGGTTCCTTAATCGATATGAAGCGCTGATCATAGATGAAGCGCACGAGAGGTCGCTGAATATCGATTTTCTTCTGGGTTACCTGAAGGGGCTCCTTCGCCGACGGTCAGATCTTAAGCTCATCGTAACTTCGGCCACAATTGACGTCGAGAAATTTTCTGCACACTTCGATGATGCTCCTATCATGAGAATATCTGGCCAAACCTTCCCGGTCGAGATTGAATACGCCCCGTTGAGCACTGACACCGAAAAACTGAATCAACCGGAAACGATGGCTGAGGCTGTCGTCTCAGCGACAAAGCGGATCCGGGAACGGGATTCGGAATTGAAACGACATACTGGCGATGTTCTGGTATTCCTTGCAACAGAAAGAGAGATTCGGGAGACCGCGCAGGCCTTACGTCGAGCGCGACTTCCGGATACTGAGATTTTGCCGCTGTATGCGCGCCTTCGACAGTCAGAGCAGGCACGGATATTCACAGCCCACAGTGGGCGCAGGATTGTGCTTTCTACGAATGTGGCAGAAACCTCAATTACTGTTCCCGGTATCAACTATGTTATCGACACCGGCCTAGCGCGAATCAGTCGCTACAGTATCCAGAGCAAAATACAAAGACTTCCGATCGAACGCATTTCGAAGGCAAGCGCCAATCAGAGGAAAGGTCGCTGCGGCAGGCTTGCTGAGGGCTTCTGTATCAGGCTGTATTCCAAGGCGGATTTTGAAAGCCGTCATGAGTTTACTGATCCGGAAATCATGCGAACGAATCTCGCATCGGTCATTCTGAGGATGCTTGCCTTAAAAATAGGAGATATTACCAAGTTTCCCTTCTTGGAAGCGCCAGAGTCGAGAGCTGTCAACGATGGCTTTAAATTATTGGAAGAATTAAACGCTATTGACGGGAAGAAGCAACTTACGCAGGCAGGTCGGCAAATGGCCAGTCTGCCGGTAGATCCAAAGCTGGCCCGGATGCTTGTGGCTGCGAATGCGCAGGACTGTCTCAGTGAAATGCTGATTATTGTGAGCGCGCTGAGTATTCAGGATCCGAGGGAGCAGGGTGCCGGAAGTAAAGAACAGGCGGAAGAAGCCCAGCGTGAGTTTTACCACCCGGATTCAGATTTCCTCAGTTTCAAAAATCTCTGGGATTCATATGAGGAAATACGCCAGAGCGCTTCACAGTCGCAGCTAAGAAAATATTGTAATACTTACCATCTGAGCTACATGCGCATGCGGGAATGGCGGGAGGTTCACCGGCAATTACTGGTGACATGTCAGCAATTAAAGTTCCGTATGAACCATGAGCCGGCGGAATATTCGTCAGTACACAAGGCAATCCTCAGTGGGGCAATTAGCCAGATTGCCTGCCACCAGGAAGGAAAAATCTATCAGGGAGTTAGGAATAAGAAATTCCTGCTGATAAAGAGTTCTGCTCTGGCGGGCCGGCGCCCGCGATGGATTGTGACGTCGGGGCTGATTGAAACCTCTCAGGCTTTTGCCAGCGTCGCTGCTAAAGTTGAACCTGAATGGGTTGAAGAGGCGGCATTGCATCTCGTTAAGAGCGAAATCTATGAGCCGCACTGGAGTAAAAAACGCCAGCAAGTTATTGCCCACGAAAAAATCAGTCTGTTAGGGCTCACGCTTATCGAAAAGAGAGCGGTTTCCTGTAGAAAGCTGGATCCGGAACTGGCCAGAGAGTTGTTTATCAAACAGGGGCTGGTGACTGATGAGGTTGTTCTGAAATCGCCATTGCTTGCTCATAATCGGCGCTTTCTTAAGCAACTGGAAAAGGAAGAGGAGAAGCTGCGCAGGCCTGAATGGCTGCTCAGCGATCGAGATATCTATCGGTTTTATGAAAAGGCTCTGCCGTCTCAGGTGGCCTCCACCGCGGAACTGGCCCATTGGCTAAAAACTGCGTCTGCGCAAGAGACGAGTGAGCTCGAAATGAGCCGATCGACCCTAGTTGAGTCTGATAAAGCGCATCCGGACGAATCTTTCTTTCCAGATCAGGCGGCAATTCACAATAACAAACTTAAACTCAACTACCAATTTAAACCGGGCCACGATCGAGATGGAGCGACACTGGAAGTTCCTCGTGCGTTACTGTCTCAATTGCGGCAGTCTGATCTGGACTGGGCCGTACCGGGTATTCTACGAGATCGATCGATAGCGCTTCTGAAGACCCTGCCAAAGTCTTTAAGAAAACAGCTGATCCCCATCAGTGGCTTCGTCGACAGCATACTGCCCCAGATGGCTGCCGGCGACGGGGATTTTATTTCTGCACTTTGCATGCAGATACGACGGGCAAAAGGAATATCCCTAAGCGCCAATGATTTTGACGAAAATCGTCTGCCCGCTCATTTAAGGCTGAAAATCAAAGTTCTTGACAGTAAGGGCAAGGAAGTTGGCTATGCGACAGACTTAAAGCCGCTGCAGGAAGAGCACGCCGGGGAGAGGCATTCAGCCGAAGTGAATGCCAGTGGTTTATTCGGGCATCAGCTGGAGTGCACCGGAATGCGAGACTGGGAATGCGGTGACCTGCCGGAATCGGTAAACCTCGGTGAAGAACTGGTGTTGGTTCGATATCCGGCGTTGGTAGACGAGCAAACGAGTGTGGGAGTTCGGTTATTCGTAGAAGAAGACCGTGCCAGGGCATCTCATCACAAAGGGCTATTACGCCTTTACATGCTGAAAAACGCACAGTTAAAGAAAACAGCAAAAAAGCAGCTCGAACGTTTTCAGCAGAAAAACGTACTGAAATTCCCGCCTGGGATGTCGGGTCTCCCGACAGAAGCTGTTGCAGCCAGTTATGCAAAAGCGTTTGCCGTGCGTGAAAAATCCATTCGAAGTCTTGCGGCTTTTAGTACCCAGTATGACGATTGTCGCGGAGAGTTGATCACATGGGTTAATCGTCTGGAAGTCCTGCTGGAGAAAATTTTAGAGGGACGCCTATCTGTTCAGAGGCAACTGAGTCGGCTTCGATCCGGACGGGAACACTATGCGGCCGATGACGTTGAATCGCAGCTGCATCAGCTTCTGCGGGCGGGTTTCGTTGTTGACACAACCTGGGAGTGGCTTGAGCAGTACCCCCGATATATCCGGGCCATCCTCAAAAGGCTTGAGTCCGCACCCCATCTCGGGGCGAGGGATCAGGAGCTGACTGAAAAAATTCAGTCGTATTGGCGAAGATATGAAGCCGAAAGTGATCAGAAGCACACAGGCAAACAGCCGGACGTTGATTTATTGCGCTGGATGATCGAAGAATACCGCGTGTCCTGTTTCGCGCAATCTCTGGGAACGAAGCTTCCAGTATCAGAAAAGCGCTTAGAGAAATTGATCCGATCGTTCGATGGCTGATCTGCTCAGTTTTAAGAAAGAAAGGATGCCGGCTCAAGCTAGCCAGGAGACGCCCCGGTCTGACCAGGCCGCGCGATATCAAAAAATTTTGTGACGATCTGCGAGAATAACGACCGACTTTGACGGCGACAGGAGGCCAGCGCATCAAATCTGTACTTCGCATCTGCCTGGCTTATGTTCTGTTGTCTTCAGTTATGCCCGCTGTCGCGCAACCCTCCGATCCCTGGATTAATAGCAACAGGCGAATTTATGCCCTTAATGATTTTTTTGATCGCCTCATTATCCGCCCGGTGGCGACTACCTATCGCAGTTTAGTGCCAAGGTTTGCCCGTCAGGGGGTCGGGAACTTTTTCAGCAACGTGGATGAAATCAACGTATTCGTCAATGATCTGCTCCAGCTCAAACTGGGCCACGCAATCAGCGATACTGGTCGGTTCGTGCTGAACAGTGCGGTTGGGTTAGGGGGCTTCCTTGATATTGCCAGCAGTGTAGGCCTTGATAAAAACGAGGAGGACTTCGGCCAGACTCTTTCCTTCTGGGGTGTTGGGGCTGGGCCTTATCTGGTGCTTCCAGTTTTCGGTGCGAGTAATGTTCGTGATACCTTTGGACTTGTCTTGGATACCGTGTTTAACCCAATACAGTACTACAGGGAGAGTGCGCTCCGGTATCCACTCCTGCTGCTGGAAGAGCTTGATACAAGAGCTGCTTATCTGGCCTTAGACGATCTGGTGGTGGGTGATCGTTATTTATTCATAAGAGAAGCGTATCTGCAACGCAGGAACTTCCTGGTCAAAGATGGGGTTGTGGAGGATGATTTCGGAGCGTTTTAGCATTTCTCCTTTGCACCACAGGCGTCGGATCCTGAACAGCCCTAACTTCCCCTGGCGGTGATTTTCGCTTTGATGAAGTCCGTGTGTGAGACGTAGATAAGATCAGACACTTTCCTAATCAGGTGTTCCTCATACATATCAATTTGTTCATCTGAAAAGGCTATTCGCCACATATCCTGAACCAGCTGGAGTTTTTGGGAATAACTGTACTCATCGTTAATCAGACGGGTGAATTCGTAAAGTGAAGTTGCCTGATCTGCTTCCTCTTGCGCTAGACGCGTCAACTCATGTATGTCTTCTTCCTGAATGTGCAAACTGTTTTGTAGAAGAGAGACGAGTTCAGATTTTTCCCTGTCATCGAGTTCATGGTCCGCCATCATGACCTCAATGAAAAGGGTAGCACAGGCGAGCTGGGTCTCTGACGCGATTTGCTTGTCAGACGACGGGGGATTAGCCAGCTTTCCGTCAAAAAATGCTTTGATGGAACTCAGCATGTGAATTTCCTGTAGGTGTTTACAGCCCTCGGGCCCGAATTTCAATCCACCAGATCGAGAGCCTCCCTTATGATATCAATTCCCGCATCAGGTAGATAACTATTCTCACTTAAGTGTCTTCGGAACTGTTTTCCTCCTGGCTGACCCTTATACAGTCCGAGAAGGTGTCGGCTCATGTGTTTCAGGGGTGTCCCTTTGGCAAGCTCCTGCTCGACATAAGGCAGGTAGTTCATCAGATAGTCCCTGCGCTTACGTATCGGGGTGTTGGTCTCGTAGAAAAAAGGATCGACTTGATGGAGGATAAAGGGATTCTGGTAGGCTTCGCGGCCCAGCATCACACCATCAACCACCTCCATCAGGCCTTGTGCCTGCGTGAGACTCGTGATGCCGCCATTGATGACAATAGTGAGCTCCGGGAAAGCTTCTTTGACGGCAAACACCCTCTCATAGCGCAGGGGAGGAATTTCGCGATTTTCTTTTGGGCTCAATCCCGACAAGACGGCGATTCGGGCGTGAATGATAAATACTTTACACCCCGCTGTGGCAACCTTTTCCACAAACTGAAACAGATCTGACAGAGACTCTCGATTGTCAATGCCAATTCGGGACTTCACCGTTACTGGGCAGTCCACCTCGGCCTGCATGCTGGCGACGCAGCGAGCAACCAGTTCTGGTCTGGCCATCAGGCAGGCTCCGAATGCACCAGACTGGACACGATCGCTGGGACACCCGACGTTCAGATTGATTTCATCGAAGCCCGCTTTCTGGCCCAGCGTCGCTGCTTCGGCCAGTTCTTCCGGGTCACTGCCTCCAAGCTGAAGGGCCACAGGGTGCTCGCAAGGATCGTGTTGAAGCAGGTAGTTTGCATCACCGTACTTCAGGGCGGCGCTGGTTACCATCTCGGTATACAGTAAGGCGTTTTTACTGAATTGTCGCAGAAAGACCCGATCATGACGGTCTGTCCAGTCCATCATTGGTGCGACGCAAAATGTATGCCTGTGCACAGTGGTGATCTCTGATTCGCAGGGTCGCATGTGATATCCGATGCCATCTGATTAGTCAAGAATTCGTGCTGTGCTTTAGGCTTTGCGCGCCAATGGCGTATAATTGTCGGCCTAACCGGTAATGCCAAGTCCCAAACCTTCGTAAAGCTTAGATTAATTATGCCAACCGTGAAAACCCGCATCGCTCCTTCGCCCACCGGTGACCCACATGTTGGGACGGCTTACATTGCGCTGTTTAACCGGTGCTTTGCGCAGCAGCATGGCGGTAAATTCCTGCTGCGCATTGAAGATACCGATCAGCAGCGTAGCACGCCAAAATCTGAGCAGGAGATCCTTGATGCGCTTACCTGGCTTGGTTTGACCTGGGATGAAGGTGTGGGCGTTGGCGGGGATCACGGTCCCTATCGTCAGAGCGAGCGGGCTGACATCTATCGCGAGCATATTGAGATTCTGTTGGAGAAAGGGTCTGCCTTCCCCTGTTTCTGTTCGGCCCAGAGACTTGACGAGGTACGTCATGCGCAAATGGCTGCCAAACAGACGCCCGGATATGATGGGCACTGCCTGTCTCTGGATCGTGCGGAACGGCAAAGGAAGATCCAGAGGGGTGAGCCTTATGTCATTCGCATGGTAGTCCCGGATCAGGGCGAGTGTCGTTTCACGGACCTTTTGCGGGGTGAACTCACAATCCAGTGGGCCCAGGTGGATATGCAGGTGCTGATGAAGTCTGATGGTCTGCCAACCTACCATTTTGCGAACGTGGTGGATGACCACCTGATGGGGATCACGCACGTTATCCGGGGTGAAGAGTGGATTAATTCGGTGCCTAAACACGTCCTGCTGTACCAGTATTTCGGCTGGGATGCGCCGGTATTTTGTCACATGCCGTTGCTGAGGAATCCGGATAGAAGCAAGCTCAGCAAACGAAAGAATCCGACCAGCATCAATTACTATCGTGATATGGGGTACTTGCCAGAAGCTGTGGTGAATTATTTGGGCCTCATGGGATGGTCAATGCCTGGCGGCGAGGAAAAATTCTCCCTGACTAATATGACGTCGGCATTCGACGTCCTGCGCGTGTCGCTGGGCGGGCCGATTTTCGATGTGGAAAAGCTGGACTGGCTTAATGGGAGATATCTGCGGGAAGAGCTCAGTGATGAAGAATTCGCGTCACGCTACCTACAATGGGCCAATAAGGGGGACCGCTTGGGCAGAATAGTGCCGCTGGTTCAGCCGCGTGTTGAGAAGTTCAGCGATGTGATTGGCCTCGGTGCTCAGTTTCTGGACGGCCTTGTTGCCATCGATGCGGCGCGGTTTGAACACAAGAATCTGAGCGCTGAACAAAGCATCAAGATACTGCAATTCAGTCTGTGGCGATTGGAAGGCCTGCAAGCCTGGAGCCGGCAACAGATCGAAGAAACTTTGCTTGATCTTGCGGAGCAAATGGATTTGATGATTCGTGATTTTCTCTTTCCTGTATTTATCAGCATCAGCGGCAGTGCCGTTTCCACCTCGGTGATGGACAGCCTCTCAATTCTGGGCCTCGATCTCTCTCGTGCGCGTCTCCGGCATGCTATTGCCGTGCTTGGCGGAGTGTCTAAAAAGCTGTCAAAAAGCCTAGAGAAAGAATACCGGGCCCTCGGGAACCGGACAGCCGAGTGAGGGAGGTTTCATTGACAGCTTGGCGGGCTGTGCTTAGAATGCGCGTCTCCCGTCGACAGGCGGCTGTGGGGCCTTAGCTCAGCTGGGAGAGCGCAACACTGGCAGTGTTGAGGTCACCGGTTCGATCCCGGTAGGCTCCACCATTTCTCTGTAAATCGCGCTACATCAGCCTGAAATTCCATTCATCGCCCGCTTCGATGCCTGCTTTTTACTCCGCAGTGGCTGAACGACTTAAAACCCGATCCCCGAACACGATGTTTTGCAAATTGCACCGGCTGTGCGGTGACTGCAGCCTGGACCGCGGTATGTGACGTCGTACCCTTACGGCGGAGGACAGCGACCGGGGACTATCGGGAATCGGGATAGTCTCTTTGGGTATAGCCCTGATAGAGTTGACGGGGCCGACCGATGCGGTAGTTTTCACTGAGCATCTCATGCCAGTGGGCGATCCAGCCTGGTGTTCGACCCGTCGCAAAAATCACGGTGAACAGGCTCGTCGGGATGCCGATTGCCTTCAGAATGATGCCAGAGTAGAAATCCACATTCGGGAACAGTTTGCGCTCGATGAAGTAGTCATCCTCGAGAGCAATTTTCTCCAGTTTCTTTGCGATTCTCAGCAGAGGGTCATTCTCACTGCCCAGCTCTTCAAGAACCTCGTCGCAGATGCCTCTGATCACAGTGGCTCTGGGGTCGTAGTTCTTGTAGACGCGATGTCCGAACCCCATAAGTCTGAAGGGGTCGTCCTTGTCTTTGGCTCGGGCAATAAACTCTTCTATTCTGGATTCGTCCCCTATTTGGTTCAGCATGTCCAGCACAGCTTCATTTGCGCCGCCATGAGCAGGCCCCCAGAGCGCAGCAATACCGGAAGCGATGCAGGCATACGGATTGGCACCCGTGGACCCGGCGAGTCGCACGGTTGAAGTCGACGCGTTCTGTTCATGATCCGCATGGAGCAGGAAGAGTGTATCGACAGCTTTGGCCAGCACCGGGCTGACTTTTGGGGGCTCGCAAGGGGTGCCGAACATCATGTGCAGGAAATTTTCAGCGAAGCCCATATCATTTTGCGGATACATAAAAGGCTGGCCGATTCCGTGTTTGTAGCACATCGCCGCCAAAGTAGGCATCTTGGCTATCACGCGGTGCGCGGCTTTGATCCGGTGTTCAGGATTGTCGTTGTCCAGACTGTCATGGTAGAACGCCGACAGGGCGCCAACCACGCCGCAAAGCATTGCCATGGGGTGTGCGGTGCGAGGAAATCCGCGGAAGAACTGGTGGATCGCTTCGTCGACCATGGTGTGGTAGCGGATGGAATTGACGAATTGGTCGTGTTCAGCCTTATCCGGCAGTTCGCCGTGCAACAGCAGATAGCAGGTCTCGAGAAAGCTCGATTTTTCCGCCAGTTGCTCTATAGAGTAGCCACGGTGGAGAAGGACGCCTGCCGCCCCATCGATATAGGTGATCTTCGACTCGCAGGAGGCCGTGGAAACAAATCCGGGATCGTAGGTGAAAACGCCTTTACTGACGAGTCCTCTGACATCAACGACATCAGGTCCAGTACTGCCTTGATAAACGGGGAGGTCGATAGCATCTGCGTTCCCGCCGATTTTTAGCTGGGCCTTTATTTCGGTCATTCCTTGCTCCTACTCAGTGGGTATTTCCGATTCAGGAAAGATTTTTATAAATTGTTTTAAAACAGTGCCTTAAAGGGCTTAATTAATGCATTAAGTTGCTTAAGATAAGGCGAAAATCGGGCGTGCAAGCATAGGGAGTAAGCGATACGCTTGTCAAATTTGCTTGGCCTGTCGCTGGGCCCGAGTTCCTTGCGCTGCCGCTGCCACGGAATGTCTGTCATACAGAGGTCACAACAAACCGTTGGCTTCCGCTGGTAGCAACAGCTCCTGACGAGCAAGCGGCCCACGGTGTGTGGGTATATCGTATTGATTTGCGTCAAGTTTTTGACGTTTTAAAGGTGATTTGACAAACCATTGTCATAATCGTAGGCCTGACCCCAGGTTTTATTGTATTGGAAAGGGCTAGCGAATATACTCCTTAACTGTTCAAGTATTTAATTTGTAACAAAATTTCTGGTGGCCGACGCTGTTACTCTGAGCGTCGATTGCGCACATAAATATATTCCTTATGCGACGGTATGTTATCACGTGAAAGACACTCGCCCCGTTAACCTTGATCTGACGACGTTTAAATTCCCGCTGCCTGCGATAACCTCGATTCTCCACAGAATTTCCGGTGTTGCATTGTTTTTCGGCATCGGCGTTGTGCTTTATCTACTGCAACTTTCGCTCGAATCAGAAGCCGGATTCGAGCAGGTGACGGAGTTGTTCCGTGCCACTCCGGCCAAGCTCGTGGTCTGGCTGATTCTAACAGGCCTGCTGTACCACCTGATCGCGGGGATAAAACACTTGCTGATGGACTGGGGTCTCGGTGAAAGCCGAGAAGGGGCTCTGCGAGGCGCACAAGTTACCCTGATACTCTCCCTTGCTGCGACAGTTTTGTCTTGGGGGATGATATGGTAACCAATGCCACAAGTTTCAGCAGATCCGGTTTGTCTGACTGGATCATCCAGCGCTTCAGCGCAGTCATTCTGGCAGCCTACACCCTGTTCATCCTTGCTGTGCTGGGGGCTACACCTGAGCTGGATTACGAGAGCTGGCGAGCAGTCTTCAGCAATAATCCTGTGCGACTGTTCAGCATAATCTCTTTGTTTGCGCTTTGCGGACACACCTGGGTCGGGATGTGGACGGTTGGAACCGACTACCTGACTGGCAGGCAATTGGGGGGCAATGGCACCTTCATAAGACTTATTTATCAGTCATTCTGCGTTCTGCTCATTGCGGTGTATCTGCTCTGGGGTATTCAGATATTTTGGGGTAGTTAGATGTCGGGTTATCGAAGTATTTCTTTTGATGCAGTGATCGTCGGCGGTGGCGGTGCTGGCATGCGTGCTGCGCTGCAGCTCGCGCAGTCAGGATACAACACTGCGGTGATTTCCAAGGTGTTTCCGACGCGATCGCACACCGTGTCTGCACAAGGGGGTATTACCTGTGCCATCGCCAGTGCAGATCCGGGTGATGACTGGCGCTGGCACATGTATGACACGGTGAAAGGATCAGACTACATCGGTGATCAGGACGCCATTGAATACATGTGCAGCGAGGGCCCGCAGACCGTTTTTGAGCTCGAGCACATGGGGCTGCCGTTCTCGCGGACCGATAACGGTCGGATTTATCAGCGTCCTTTTGGCGGTCAGTCGAAAGATTTCGGTAAAGGGGGGCAAGCCGCGCGGACCTGTGCAGCAGCCGACCGCACGGGCCATGCGCTTTTGCACACGCTCTATCAGGGGAACGTCAAAAACAACACTGTCTTCTTCAACGAATGGTATGCCACTGACCTTGTTAAGAATCAGGACGGTGCGGTAGTCGGCGTAATGGCGATCTGCATCGAAAACGGTGAGACTGTATACATCCAATCCAAAGCCACGGTTTTTGCAACAGGCGGTGCGGGACGGATCTATGCCTCAACAACCAATGCCCTGATCAACACCGGCGACGGAGTCGGCATGGCTATGCGCGCGGGTTATCCCATGCAGGACATGGAAATGTGGCAGTTTCACCCGACCGGAATTTACGGCGCCGGGACGTTGGTTACGGAAGGCTGCCGTGGTGAAGGGGGCTATCTGATCAATAAAGATGGCGAGCGGTTTATGGAGCGCTATGCACCCAACGCCAAGGATCTTGCCGGACGCGATGTTGTCGCCCGATCGATGGTATTGGAAATATTGGAAGGGCGAGGCTGCGGTGAACATGCAGATCACGTCAAGCTCAAACTCGATCATCTCGGTGAGGAAGTGCTGAATGCAAAATTGCCCGGCATTCTTGAGTTGTCCCGAACCTTTGCTCACGTGGATCCGGTGAAGGAGCCTATTCCCGTTGTGCCCACCTGTCACTACATGATGGGCGGTATTCCGACCAATGTCCATGGCCAGGCTCTCACCCAGACAGACGATGGTGTGGATGAAATTATCCCGGGGCTTTTTGCGGTCGGAGAAGTCGCTTGCGTTTCCGTGCATGGTGCTAACCGCTTGGGCGGAAACAGCCTTCTCGATCTCGTCGTTTTTGGTCGTGCTGCGGGCAAGCACATTGAAGAAATGCTGTCCCAAGGTGTTGAGCAGCGCCAGGTGGCCCAGACCGATATCGAAGAGGCTTCTCAGCGCTTAGTAAAGCTCAATGAGTCGACCTCCGGTGAGAGTATTCCTGCGCTGCGGGCGGAGTTGCAGCAGGTGATGCAGAATCACTTTGGTGTATTCCGCAGCGGTGACTTCATGAAGGAAGGCGTGCAAAAGCTGGCAGCCCTGAGAGAACGTCTTAACAACATCTACCTGGAAGATAAAAGCGCGACGTTCAATACGGCGCGTATTGAAGCGCTTGAGCTGCAGAATCTTTTTGAGGTCGCTGAGGCGACTGCTATTGCTGCTGAGGGAAGGACTGAGAGTCGCGGAGCGCATGCGCGGGATGATTTCTGTGAGCGTGATGATGAAAATTGGCTGTGCCATTCCATGTATTTCCCCAGAGAAAAGCGGATCGGCAGGCGCGATGTAAATTTTACACCGCGCACGGTCGACACGTTTCAGCCGAAAGTCCGAACCTATTAATCAACTGCTGCACGTCGTAAATAAACGGCTGTGTGATTTTAGAGAGAGTTATTGATACCGTGTTAGTCAGCATCTACCGATATAACCCCGAAGTTGATACCAAGCCCAGTATGCAAGAGTACGAAGTGGACCTGCCGGAAGGTAAGGATCTCATGGTTCTTGACGTGCTCGCCTTAGTCAAGGAGCAGGATGCTTCTGTGGCATACCGACGTTCCTGCAGAGAAGGCGTTTGCGGTTCAGACGGGATGAACATTAACGGCACCAACGGACTTGCCTGTATCACGCCGCTGTCGGCTGTGGGTGGTCCTGCAAACAAACTGGTGCTCCGTCCGCTGCCGGGCTTGCCTGTCATCCGTGACTTAGTTGTTGATATGGCCATCTTTTATCAGCAATTTGAGAAGGTTCGGCCCTATATGATCAACGATGCACCTGCGCCTGCTATTGAGCGCCTGCAAACGCCTGAAGACAGAGCAAAGTTGGATGGTCTTTACGAGTGTATTCTGTGCGCATGCTGCAGTACGAACTGTCCGTCATTTTGGTGGAACCCGGACAAGTTTATCGGGCCTGCCGGACTTCTTCAGGCATATCGTTTTCTGGCAGATAGCCGAGACACAGCGACTGAAGAGCGACTTTCTGATTTAGATGATCCGTTCAGTGTGTTTCGCTGCAGAGGAATCATGAATTGTGTGGCAGTGTGTCCCAAGGGCCTTAACCCCACCCGAGCTATTGGGCATATCAGGAGTATGCTGATTTCTCAGGGCACCTGAGTACGCAGATGGCAGAACTGATGCTCGAGGCATCAAAATGTGCCGGTTAATGCTCGTTTTAGGACAACAGTGATGCACGAGAACATCATGGAATTAATGTGGAGTACGGGGCATCTGTCCGGCTCCAACGCCGAATACGTCGAAGACCTCTACGAAGACTACCTAACGGATCGTGAATCCGTTCCAGAACAGTGGTGTACGTTTTTTGACTCCCTTGCCTCCGCCGTCATGGAAAACACCGATCCCGATGTTTCTCATGCCAGCATCCGGCGGGACTTTAAAGCACTCAGTAAAGTCAGTCGTTATGCGCCGGTTCTCAGTAATGAAGCGGTCGTCAATTCGGATCACGAAAACAAACAGGTTCACGTACTGCAGCTGATCAGTTCCTACCGAGTCAGAGGGCATCAGAAGGCGAAATTGGATCCGCTTGGCATCATGCACCGGGAAAGAGTGCCTGATCTCGAACTCGAATTTCATGATCTCTCGCCGGTCGATTTTTCCACCGTCTTCCAGACCGGATCTCTGTTCGTCAGCAAGCAGAAGGCAACGCTAAGAGAGATGGTCGATACGCTGGAGCGGATCTACTGCGGTTCAGTTGGCTATGAGTTCATGCACATCGTTAATCTCGAAGAGAAACAATGGATACAGCAAAGAATTGAGAGCAATGACGGCTACCCAACGTTTGAAAACGACGTTAAACGACACCTTCTTGAGCGTCTGACTGCGGCAGAGGGTCTGGAAAAACATCTTGATTCCAAGTATCCGGGCACTAAACGGTTCGGTCTGGAGGGCGGCGAGAGCCTGATTCCTGCGCTGGATGAGCTGGTCCAGCGGTCCGGTAAATACGGTGCGAAGGAGATCGTGCTGGGTATGGCCCATCGCGGTCGTCTGAATGTGCTGGTGAATATCCTCGGGAAAAATCCAGCGGATCTGTTCGATGAATTTGAGGGCCGGGCCGTATATCAGAGCTCTGGTGATGTGAAATATCATCAAGGCTTTTCGTCCAATATTATGACGGCCGGTGGCGAGCTCCACATGGCGATGGCATTTAACCCTTCCCACCTGGAAATTGTGGCACCTGTTGTAGAAGGCTCAGTTCGAGCCCGTCAGTCCAGGCGGAATGATTACTCCGGTGATCTTGTGGTGCCCGTAATCTGTCATGGAGATGCCGCGTTCGCAGGACAGGGTGTGGTAATGGAAACTTTCCAAATGTCTAATACCCGGGCTTACTCCACCGGTGGTACGGTGCACATCATTGTGAATAATCAGGTCGGATTTACGACCAGTCGTCAGGATGATGCGCGGTCGACAGAATACGCCACTGATGTAGCTAAAATGGTTCAGGCCCCGATCTTCCACGTCAACGCGGATGATCCGGAGGCTGTTCTATTCGTGACGCAACTGGCGCTGGATTTCCGTTACGCGTTCAAAAAAGATGTGGTAATAGATTTGGTGGGTTACCGGAGACGGGGGCACAATGAAACAGACGAGCCTTCCGGTACACAGCCTCTGATGTATGCGGCGATCAAGAAGCATCGCTCAACTCGCGCCTTGTACGCAGAAAGCCTCATCGCTCAGGGAATACTCTCAGAAAGCGAAGCGAACGCATTGAGCGCGAATTTCCGGAAAGAGCTCGATACCGGGCAGCACGTTGTTAAGAGTCTGGTCAAAGAGCCTTCAGTTGAACTCTTCGTCGACTGGAGCCCTTATCTTGGCCACGACTGGAGTTCGCACTACAACACCTCTCTGCCGGTCACGCAGTTGCGTGCGCTGGCAAAAAAACTGGTTGAGCTTCCTGCTGATTTATCGCTGCAAAGGCAGGTTCAAAAGGTATATCAGGATCGATCAGCTATGGCCGCCGGTGAAACGGCAGTTGACTGGGGGTTTGCAGAAACTCTCGCTTACGCGAGCATCCTGACCAGCGGCAATAAAGTGAGGATCACTGGTCAAGATGTGGGTCGTGGCACGTTCTCTCACCGACATGCAGTAATACATGACCATAAAACCGGAAATGCCTACATACCCCTTGAGGAGCTTGCAAAAGGCCAGAGTGATTTTTCGATTTATGATTCCTTGCTCTCTGAAGAGGCGGTTCTCGCGTTCGAGTACGGATATTCAACCACTACGCCGAATGCTTTGGTAATCTGGGAGGCTCAGTTCGGAGATTTCGCTAATTCGGCGCAGGTTGTTATTGATCAATTTATTACCAGCGGCGAGCAGAAATGGAACAGGCTGTGCGGATTGACTCTGTTGTTGCCGCATGGATACGAAGGGCAGGGGCCTGAACACAGCTCGGCGCGCCTTGAGCGCTTTCTGCAGTTGTCAGCGGAACATAATATTCAGGTCTGCCTACCAACGACAGCTGCGCAGGTTTTTCACATGCTGCGCAAACAAGTTCTGTGTCCGCTTCGCAAGCCGCTCGTTGTCATGTCTCCCAAGAGTTTGCTTCGGCACAAAGAGACCGTTTGTACTCTCGAAGAGCTTGCCGAGGGTAGTTTTCAAGTCGTTATCAATGAAACTGATGAGCTCGACAAAGCCAGCGTCAGAAAGCTGATCTTCTGCAGTGGCAAGGTTTACTATGATCTCAGGAGCGAACGTCGAAAGAGAGAAATCAAGGATATTGCCATAATCCGCCTAGAGCAGTTGTATCCGTTCCCGCATAAAGATTTTGAGAACTGTCTCTCGGAATACAAGAACGTCAAAGAAATAACCTGGTGCCAGGAAGAGCCGATGAATCAGGGCGCCTGGTATTCCAGCCAGCACCACTTACGGCGTGCGATTCATCGCTTATTTCCAGAAATCTGGCTTGATTATGCGGGGCGGGAAGCTTCTGCTGCTGCCGCGGCGGGCTATCCGGCTCTGCATTTGAGTCAGCAAGAACAGTTTATTAATGAAGCCCTGAGCTAGAGTGCTGACATCTGAATTTGAGTAATGGGCCTGTTGCCCTTCAGTTAGGAACTATCATGACAACCGAGATAAAAGCCCCGCAGCTTCCGGAATCAGTACCAGACGGCACAATAGCTACCTGGTACAAAAATGTTGGTGAGAAGGTTTCACGGGATGATCTGCTTGTGGATATCGAGACTGACAAGGTCGTAATTGAAGTCGTTGCGCCAGATGATGGGGTGTTGGCAGAAATTCTGAAAGTGTCTGGTGAGACAATCACTAGTAACGAGGCTATCGCGAAATTTGAGGTTGGAACTGAAGGTGAGGTCAGTGCTAACCCTTCCGCGCAGGTGGATGCTGCCTTAAATGAGACTGTGAGAGCTCCGACGGCTGTTGAGAGCACTGCACCCTCTCCGGCGGCGCGAAAACTCATCGAGGAAAACAGCCTTGCGGTAAATGAAATTTCCGGAACCGGGAAAGACGGCCGCATTACCAAGGAAGATGTGGTTTATCACCTTTCCGCTCAGAGTTCGACGACGCCCAAGTCAAGTGAAGGCGTGCCAGCGCAAGAGGTTTCAATCAGCTCGGAAGGGCGGGTTGAAGAGCGCGTTCCCATGAGCAGGCTAAGGGCAAAAGTGGCTGAACGCCTGCTTACTGCGACCCAGACGACGGCGATGCTTACCACTTTTAATGAAGTGAATATGCAGCCAGTGATGGATATTCGAGCGAAATATAAAGACGAATTCGAAAAAGCTCATGACGGGGTGCGGCTTGGGTTTATGTCGTTTTTCGTGCGGGCTTCCATTGAAGCTCTGAAACGTTTTCCTGCGGTCAACGCCTCCATTGATGGTAACGATATTGTTTATCATGGTTATCAGGATATTGGTGTTGCGGTGTCTTCTCCTCGCGGGCTTGTGGTTCCTGTGTTGCGTAACGCGGATAATATGGGCCTGGCCAGGGTCGAGAAGGAGATACGAAATTTTGGTGAGAAGGCCAGAGACGGCAAGTTGGCTATTGAAGAAATGACAGGTGGTACCTTTACCATTTCCAATGGCGGGGTCTTCGGATCGCTGTTATCTACTCCGATTCTAAATCCGCCCCAAACTGCGATTTTGGGAATGCATAAGATTCAGGAGAGGCCGATGGCTGTGAACGGGGAGGTCAGGGTGTTGCCGATGATGTATCTTGCGCTCTCTTATGATCACCGCATGATTGATGGAAAAGAAGCGGTTCAGTTTCTGGTCACCATAAAGGATCTTCTTGAAGATCCTACCAGACTTATTTTAGAAATTTAATTGGCAGGGCAGCAGGAGAAGTTATGACCAAAGAATACGATGTGGTTGTCATTGGCTCCGGGCCTGCAGGCTACCATGCAGCTATCCGGTGCGGGCAACTGGGATTTAGTACGGCGTGTATCGAAAAGTGGCAAAACAAGGACAAAAAAACCGTCTTTGGCGGCACTTGTCTTAACGTTGGGTGCATTCCTTCAAAAGCGCTGTTGGACACCTCTCATAAATTCATTGAAGCGCAACATGATTTTGAAACGCACGGCATTAAAGTTTCCGCAGTAAATATTGATGTGCCGGCGATGATTGAGCGTAAAGATCAGGTGGTTAAGCAGCTGACGTCAGGCGTTGCCGGTTTGCTGTCAGGCAATAAGGTCGATACCTACAGCGGCACAGGCAAAGTGACCTCACCTGAGAGTGTTACAGTTAATGGTCCCGAAGGTGAGACGCTGGAACTGAAAGCCAAACACATCATTATTGCTGCTGGATCAGTCCCAATTGATATACCGCCAACACCAATCGACCAGAACACGATCGTTGACAGTACCGGAGCTCTGGAGTTTCAGGAAGTGCCAAAGAGACTCGGGGTGATTGGCGCGGGGGTTATTGGCCTTGAGCTGGGCAGTGTGTGGGCTCGCCTCGGCGCAGACGTGGTTGTTCTTGAAGCGATGGAGGACTTCCTGCCGGCTGTGGATCGTCAAATCGCCAAAGAAGCGGTTAGGATTTTCACCAAGCAAGGCCTCCAGATCAAACTGGGCGCCCGGGTTACCGGCAGTAAGCTCAGCGGGGGGAAAGCCAAAAAATCGGTCACTGTTGAGTACACCGACAGCGATGGAGAGCAAAAGGCGACTTTTGACAAGCTGATCGTTGCTGTCGGAAGAAAACCTTATACGCAAGGGCTTTTTGACTCTTCGCTGGGTATCGAACTCGACGAGCGCGGGTTCATTCGCGTAGATGAGCAGTGCGCTACTTCTGTTCCTTCGATTTACGCCTGTGGAGATGTGGTGAGAGGTCCTATGCTGGCCCACAAGGGTATGGAGGAAGGCATTATGGTAGCTGAGCGTCTTGCCGGGAAAAAAGCTCAGGTCAACTATGAATTGGTTCCCTCTGTCATTTACACGCATCCTGAAATAGCCTGGGTCGGCAAAAATGAAGAGGAGCTTAAGGCGGCCAGCATTGAATATAACGTAGGTGTCTTCCCGTTTGCTGCCAGCGGCCGCGCGCTGGCTGCTAATGATTCAGAAGGAATGGTTAAGATCATTGCTGATGCGGCGACGGACAGGATTCTCGGTTGTCATATTATTGGACCCAGTGCGGCTGACTTAATGCAGCAGGTTGTGATCGCGATGGAGTTCAGTGCCAGCGCTGAAGACCTCGGTTTGACAATGTTTTCTCATCCCACCCTTTCGGAAGCGGTGCATGAGGCGGCTCTCGCTTCCCTCGGTCACGCGATACACATTGGTAACCGAAGGCGCCGCGCCTAACAAACACCAGCAAGTTAAAGTATGGAGATTCGATGAACCTACACGAATATCAAGCGAAATCACTTTTCGCCGAATATGGTCTTCCCGTATCAAAAGGTCAGGCGGTTGATACTCCTGAGCAGGCTGCAGCTGCGGCCGCCGATATCGGTGGTGACCGGTGGGTAGTAAAAGCTCAGGTACACGCAGGCGGAAGGGGAAAAGCCGGCGGTGTCAAACTGGTAAATTCCGCCGAGGAGGCGGCGGCGTTCACGGAGCAATGGCTTGGCAAGAAACTGGTGACCTATCAAACAGACGCAGAAGGTCAGCCGGTCAGCAAGATTCTTGTTGAATCGTGTACAGACATTGATCAGGAGCTTTACCTCGGTGCGGTGCTGGATCGTGCTACACGGCGAGTGGTATTCATGGCGTCGACTGAGGGCGGGGTCGAGATAGAAAAAGTCGCAGAAGAAACCCCAGGAAAAATTCTCAAGGCCAGCATTGATCCGCTTACGGGGGCGCAAGCTTATCAGGGTCGCGATCTGGCCTTTCGTCTGGGCTTGCAGGGTGCGCAGATCAAGCAGTTTACACAACTTTTTATGGGGCTCGCGGCTCTGTTCCAGGACCTCGATCTGGCACTTCTTGAGATCAACCCTTTGGTCATTACTAGCGAAGGAAACCTGCACTGCCTGGATGGCAAAATTAACATCGACAGCAACGCGCTCTACCGGCAACCAAAACTCCAGGCAATGCATGACCCTTCTCAGGAGGACGAGCGGGAAGCTCAGGCTGCCAAGTGGGAGCTAAACTATGTCGCACTGGATGGTAATATCGGATGTATGGTTAACGGTGCTGGGCTGGCAATGGGCACCATGGACATTGTGCAGCTGCACGGTGGCAGACCGGCTAATTTCCTGGATGTTGGCGGCGGTGCGACCCGAGAACGGGTGTCAGAGGCATTCAAAATTATCCTCTCTGACCAGAATGTCGCAGCCGTGCTCGTCAACATCTTCGGAGGCATTGTGCGATGTGATCTTATTGCTGAAGGCGTCATCGGCGCCGTTGAGGAGGTTGGGGTGAAAGTGCCTGTGGTTGTCCGTCTTGAGGGCAATAATGCTGAGCTTGGACGGGAGGTCCTAGCCAGCAGCAGGTTGAACATTATTGCGGCGGATTCGCTGTCAGACGCTGCGGAGAAAGTGGTTGTTGCAGCATCAGGAGATTCTCAATGAGCATCTTGGTCAATAAAGATACGAAAGTCATATGCCAAGGTTTTACCGGTTCTCAGGGAACTTTCCATTCGGAGCAAGCAATTGCCTACGGCACTCAACTTGTCGGTGGGGTGACGCCCGGCAAAGGCGGTCAGACCCATCTGGGACTGCCGGTTTTCAACACGGTCCAAGAGGCCTTTGAAGCGACCAAAGCCGATGCCTCGGCAATCTACGTGCCGGCCCCCTTTTGTAAAGATTCAATATTGGAAGCAGCCGATGCCGGTATCAAGCTGATCGTGTGTATTACAGAGGGTATTCCCACGCTGGACATGCTCGTTGCCAAGGAAAAATGCGATCAGCTGGGCATACGGCTTATTGGCCCGAACTGTCCGGGCGTGATCACTCCGGGTGAATGTAAGATCGGTATCATGCCCGGCCACATCCATCTGCCGGGGAAGGTTGGTATTGTCTCCCGATCGGGGACGTTGACCTACGAAGCCGTGAAGCAGACTACAGATCATGGTTTTGGTCAGTCTTCCTGTGTGGGCATTGGCGGGGATCCCATACCGGGTTCAAACTTCATCGACGTATTGGGGATGTTTGAGTCGGATCCGGCGACGGAAGCAATCGTAATGATTGGAGAAATCGGTGGCACAGCAGAAGAAGAGGCTGCCGCATTCATCAAACAGCAGGTCAGCAAGCCGGTAGTCGCCTATATCGCAGGTGTTACGGCCCCTCCGGGCAAACGAATGGGGCACGCCGGGGCAATCATTTCAGGAGGAAAAGGAACGGCCGACGAGAAATTCGCTGCCCTTAGTGATGCGGGTGTGAAAACCGTGCGAAGCCTTGCGGATATCGGCGCGGGGCTTTCTGAAATCACCGGTTGGGCGGCTTCTTAACTTCAGCCGGTTTTTGGTTAAATCCGGCATCTTCAGGTCGGGTTTTCTGCCAATATTTTTATCAGGTAAAAGGTTCTAAGTTCGCAGGTTAGTGTGATAGTCTTGCTCAGAGTTTAGGGGTAACGCCCTGAATTTCAGGGACAATCAGGCCTGCAAAGAGATCTACTCAGATCCCGCGAAGCCTGTCCGATGCGACGGTTACTGAACTTCTCAATCAGGATATCAGATTGGGAAAATTGGTAACCCAGATCGGCTTGTTTTCAAGGAGAACTGCCAACCGGAGAGAGGTGAATGCTCACGGATAACTCCGGCGGTTCAATGAGGAAGGAAGGGACGAATAATAATAGTTTCCGTGTCTGAACAGATACGCTCTCATGCAGCACCTATCCGTATTCCTGCTCCGACACACAGCTAAACTTACAAATAATAGGATGGCACATGAAAAACCGTCACACTAACCGATTGAGTATGTCTGGTTTGCTACTACTCGCGTCGAGCTTCTTTGGAGCTGCGCAAGCCCAGGATATTCTGGTCGACAGCAGTATTCTAGATCAGGCGATGGACGTCATCGGTGATAAATACACTGAATCCGCAGTAGCTCAAGAAGAGATTACCCGTCTTGCCAACGAGGCGAGCTCTACATTTGAAGAATTTAAGCGGGCTAATGACAACCTCGAGTCTTTGCTGGTTTTAAACGCAGGCTATCGTCGTCAGATTGCCGCTCAGGAAGAGCAGATTGCGACACTGGACGAATCTATCGCTAGTGTGGAAGAAGTGACCAGAGAGATACCTCTGCTGATGGAGAAAATGCTGTCAGCGCTGGATCAATTTATTTCTCTGGATTATCCGTTCCGAATGGATGAGCGGATGGCGCGACTTCAATTCGCGCGCGATGCCATCGACAATCCAGATGTATCCATCGCCGAAAAATTCCGTCAGGTACTTGTAATGTATCAGACCGAAGCGGCTTTTGGTCGTACCAATGAAACCTACCCTGACACAATCGAGATTGGTGGCGTAGAGCGGGACGTCAATGTTGTGCGCATCGGCCGGGTGTCGCTGATGTACCAAACCACCGACCGCCAGGTTACCGGTGCCTGGGACAACAATGCCCGCCAGTGGGTAGAGTTGCCCGCCAGTGACTATCGTCAAGAGGCCCAGCAGGCCTCCAGAGTGGTCTCCAATCTTGACGCGCCCAGTATTCTCTTCCTGCCAGTTTCTGCACCGGAGGCTCAGTAATGAAAGTTTTAGAAAAAATTACAGGCCTGACTGCCGTATCCATTTTGATAGTGATGGGGTCTTCTGCAGGCTATGCACAAGGTTCTTTGAGCGAACTGCTGAATGCGGTTGAAAACGATCGCGTCGCTGAATCTGAAGAATATCAGCAGCGGCTGCAGGAGTTTGAACAAAACGCTGCGCGTCAGACCGAAATTCTCGAAATTACCGAGGGCAGAATCACTGAGCAGGAAACTCTGCAAGTACAGCTCAGCGACCAGTTTGAAGCTAACGAGGTAATCATTGCGGATAAGCGTGAGGTGCTCAGAAATCGCCGAGGCGATCTCAACGAATTGTTCGGTACTCTTCAGGGTGTTGCCGGTGATTTCCTCAGTAATTTCCAGAACTCACTGATTAGTGCACAGTATCCCGGACGAACCGGTGAGCTCGAAGTCATTATCGAGCGAGCTGGCAGCTCAATTGAGCAGCTCAACATCTCTGAGATGGAACGCTTCTGGTACTTCATGCATCAAGAAGTTACCGAATCTGGCCGTGTCGTCACCTATGACGGCGAAGTTGCCCTGCCTAGCGGCGAAACGTCGACTCGATTGGTGACTCGTATTGGTTCATTCAACGCGATTTCAGACGGGGAGTACCTGAGCTATCAAGGAGACGTCGGTCACCTACAGGTGTTACCGCGCCAGCCAGCTTCCGACGTACTGAGTGCGGCAAATGCGCTGACGTCTTCGAGCAGTGGCTTCACCAGAGCAGGTATCGATCCAACCGGTGGGGTTGGTGGTCAGGTGATGGCCAACCTGGTGAACTTCCCAAGTGCGCAGGAGCAGGTAGAGGCGAATGCCGGCGTGATCGGTTTCATCATCATCGGAGTGGGCGTCGTTGGCATTATTCTGGGTTTCCTCCGCCTGCTGATGTTGACTCTTGTTTCCGTTAAAGTCCGTTCGCAGTTAAAGAGCGACAAGGCGTCTAAAAACAACCCGCTTGGGCGCGTTTTGATGGTGGCTGAGTCAAATCCAAATGCGGATACTGAGACCTTGGAGTTAAAGCTTGGTGAAGCGATTTTGAAGGAAACTCCATCTCTCGAGAGCCTGCTCACGCTGATCAAGATGATCGCTACCATCGCACCGCTAGGGGGGTTGTTGGGTACGGTCACCGGCATGATTCAGGTGTTCCAGCAAATTACCGTCTACGGTGCGGGCGACCCTACCATTATGGCAGGCGGTATCTCGCAGGCGCTCATGACTACGGTGCTCGGAATTGTGGTTGCTATCCCCACAATCTTTATGCACACAGTGGTTAAGAGTCGCAGTGACAACATCATTCATATCCTTGAGGAGCAGGCCACTGGCATGATCGCGCAGAAAGCCGAACGTGCAGCAGGCGGTTCTTAATACTCCGGTCTAGCAGAGGACATTCTATGTACCTGGCAATACTGGATATACTGGATGCGATTGAAGCGTTCATGAACAGAGGCGGACCCGTGTTGACGATCATCATGGGTCTGCTCCTGATCAAATGGTCTCTGGTTTTTGAGCGCGTTTGGTATATCAACACGACACATAAGAAGAACGTCAAAAATACGTTGGCAGAATGGAATTCCCGTGCTGACAAATCGTCCTGGAGTGCTCATCAGATACGCAACATGATGATTTCCAAGATCTCGCTTGATGTTCGAAATACCTTACCTATTATCGAAGTTCTGGTGACGATTTGTCCGCTATTGGGGTTAATCGGAACTGTGACAGGCATGATTGAAGTTTTCTTTGTGATGTCTTTCAGCGGAGGAGGCGATGCAAAATCCATGGCTGGAGGCGTTTCTAAAGCCACCATACCCACCATGGCCGGAATGGTTGGCGCTATTTCCGGTATTTTCGCCTTTAACTATCTGAAATCCACAATTGATAGGGATCTTGAATTTCTGGAAGATCACCTGCCTATTAACCAATAGGCTCTCTACACACAGGCACAGGTCAATAACATGAAATCAGGTTTAATGAAGAAGAAAGACCAGGAAGAGGCAGGTGAGATTGACCTCACTCCGATGCTAGATGTGGTTTTTATTCTCTTGATTTTTTTCATCGTCACTTCTGTCTTCGTCACAGAAGCAGGGATTGAAGTAAACAGACCTGAAGCGTCAACTGCAGATGATACTTCGGGTGATATGATTCTTATCGCTGTCGGGCAGGCGGGTGACATCTGGATCGACGGTGACCAGATAGATCCGAGATTCATCCGGTCTCGCTTTGAGCTAAGACTGGCTGACGCGCCTAATTCGTCAGTGATAATTCAGGCTGATGAAAACGCGAACAACGAACAAGTAATGCTGATACTCGAGGCGGCCCGGGAGGCCAATATCGAGGATGTCAGCATCTCTGCGGAGGCTTAACATGATCTTTGTTAGATGGTTGGTTTCAATGGCTATGGCCACCGGCATAACTCTTGGTCTGTTTTATTTTATGCAGGCACTCATTGCTACCGGTGAGCGTTTTGATCAGCGAGTCAATGTGGTTAAGATCGTTGACGCTACGATGCCGGACATTGAATTAGAGGTTATCGAGGAAATCGACAAACCCGAGCTGATCGAGGAGGTCGTTCAAGACACGCCGGATACCCCGGAGAAGCAGATCAACCTCGATTCGGGCCCCTCGCTGAATATCGAGCGAGCGTCGGTGGAAATTGACACCAATCTGTCCCTGGATAATGCGTCTATATCCGCAACGGACGGAGACTATTTACCACTGGTAGCTATCGCTCCACAGTACCCCACACGGGCCGCACAGCGCGGTATAGAAGGGTGGTGCCTAGTGTCTTTTACTGTCGACGGCATGGGCAATGTTGTGGAAGACACCATCACTGTTGTAGATGCTGAGCCGGCGAGCATCTTCGACCGCTCTTCCATCAGGGCCGCCACACGCTTTAAGTTTCAGCCCAGAGTCGTAGACGGGCAGGGCGTTGAAGTGCCCGGAGTGCAATATCTGTTCAGATATCAGCTTGAGGAATAAGGCAGGATGAAAAAGTTTAATAATCTGAGCGTCTCTGTTCTGCTTTTCAGTCTGATAGGCCCTTTCGGGTTTACGGGACTGGTGAATGCCGGCGAAGACGAACAAAGAGCGCCGCCTGAGGCACGAACCTCAGGTACGCTGAGTCAGCAGGTCATGCGCGCGATCACTGAAATTCAGGAGCTCATGTCTCCCGAGGACCCGGAGGATGAGCCGAATTTTGCGGAAGCCAAAATCCAGCTCGATGAACTGCGTGAGCGGCGCTATGACCGCATGAATGATTTCGAGAAATCAACACTGTTGAGCTTCTACACGAACTATTACCTCGGTATAGAAGACTATGTCGGAGCGATCGGCATATTCGAAGAAACCTTGACTATCGAAGAGCTGAGGGCTGATGTCAGACTGAGGACACTCAGGTCGCTCGGACAGCTTTACGCGGCTGAAGAGAACTGGGCCAAGTCTATAGAAAATTACCAGGCTTGGCGCGAACTTTCCGAAGTCGAGGACGTGGTGGTATTCAAAGGGCTGTCCTATGCTTACTACCAGCAGGAGCTGTACGCAGAGGCCCTGCCATTTTGGCTGGACTATATGAATTTGTCTCTAGTAGAAGGCGAGGTGCTGGGCCGTGATGACTACGCTTATCTGAACGGGATCTATTTTGTTCTGGAAGACTTCGAGAATGCTCTGGATCTTACCAAGACGATGATCGTAAAGTTTAACGATGCGACTGACTGGCTTAATCTGAATGCCGTCTATGCCAGCCTGGACATGGAAGATCGCCGCGTGCAAGCGCTGAACCTCGCGTACCTGAATGGGGTCATTGATGACGAGGCGCGTTATCTGAACCTGGGTCAGTCTCTTGCGGGGATGGACATTCCGCTTACTGGATCAAAGATCATCGAAGAGGGGTTGGAGGAGAGCATCATTGAAGTGAATGAGGATAATCTGCAGATCGCTTCTCAGATGTTCCTGATTGCGAGCGACTACGCGAATGCTCTGCCACGCGCGTTGGCACTGGCTGAGATCTCTGACAGCGGCGATGCATGGGACAGCGTCGGCTACATTCACTACGTGATGGCGAACTACGAAGAGTCTGCCGATGCGTTCCGTGCCGCAATCGATAAAGGCAATCTGAGTAATCGCTCGGATACCCTGATCTTCCTGGCCCGTGCACTTATTGAGCTGGATGATTTCGATGGCGCCAGATCAGCAGCCCGGCAGGCCGCCGATGCGGGTGATGAAGATGATCGCCAGTCGGCTAACCAGTACCTGACGTTCATCCAAAGTACCGAGCAGCGATACAACATCATTGAGCAACGTAAGCAGGAAGCCATAGATTTCTATGAGCCATACCCATCATTGCTCAACTAGTGTTTTCCACTTGAACTAGCGGAAGTTGCCCCCATAAAAAACCCGGTTTGCGCGAGAGCCGGGTTTTTTTTTAATTAGGAATCGACGAGAGACAAGCTATGACCACCGAGCGTAAAGCAGAAACACTAGGTTTTGAAACTGAAGCCAAGCAGCTGCTTCATCTGATGATTCATTCTCTTTACTCAAACAAAGAGATCTTTCTGCGGGAATTGATCTCGAACGCATCAGATGCTGCGGATAAGCTCCGGTTTGAGTCCCTTTCGAATGATGCGCTCCTTGAGCAGGATGCGGAACTGAGTGTCCGGATAGACTTCGATAAAGACAGTAAAACGGTCACGATTTCAGATAATGGAATAGGTATGTCTCGTGAAGAAGTTATTACGAATCTTGGCACCATTGCCAAATCAGGCACAGCGCAATTTTTAGAATCCCTCACCGGTGATCAAAGGAAAGACTCTACATTGATCGGGCAATTTGGAGTGGGATTCTACTCCGCCTTTATCGTGGCGGAGACGGTGGAGGTTCGGACCCGACGCGCTGGTGACCCAGGAGATTCAGCAACACTTTGGCGCTCAAATGGTGAATCAGAATATTCCATTGAGGAGATAAGCAAGGCTGACAGAGGGACGTCAGTCACACTTTTTCTGAAGGAAGATGAACTTGAATTTGCGGAGTCCTTCCGCCTTAAAAGCATTGTCAAACGTTATGCGGATCACTTGTCGTTGCCTGTAATGATGCTGAAGGAAAATTATGGCTCTTCTGAGGGTGATGATGAAGACGAACTACAATCTCCGGAATATGAAATCGTCAATGATGCAAAAGCCTTGTGGGCTAAAACCCGCTCAGAAGTGAATGAGGATGAATACAAAGAATTCTATAAGCTGATCTGTCACGATTTCGAAGACCCGCTTCAGTGGAGTCATAACAAGGTCGAAGGCAAATTGGAATATACCAGTCTTCTCTATATTCCCGGCAGAGCCCCATTTGACCTCTGGAACCGAGAGGCTGCCAGAGGACTGAAGCTATACGTCCAGCGCGTATTCATAATGGATGAAGCGGAGCAGTTTTTGCCCCTTTATCTGCGCTTCATCAAAGGAGTTGTTGACTCCAACGACATCTCACTTAATGTATCACGTGAAATTCTACAGAAGGACCCGGCCGTTGATTCCATGCGCAGTGCCCTAACCAAGCGCTGTCTCGACATGCTGAGTAAGTTGCGTAAAAAAGATCCTGAGAAATATCAATCATTCTGGGACCAGTTCGGACAGGTGCTTAAGGAAGGTCCCGGAGAAGACTTTGGCAATCGAGAGAAAGTGGCCGGGTTATTGCAATTTTCTACTACTCAGAGCGAAGGCAGTTCTCAGGACCAGAGTCTGGGAGAATACATCAGCCGGATGAGCAGTGAACAGGACAAAATTTATTATCTGGTCGCAGACTCGCTCAACGCTGCAAAAACAAGCCCCCACCTTGAAATATTCAAAAAGAAAGGCATTGAGGTCATTTTGATGTATGACCGCATAGATGAGTGGCTAATAAGCCATCTTCGAGAGTTTGGTGGAAAACCACTCCAGGATATCGCGAGGGGTGAGTTAGACCTTGGTGGTCTCGAGGATGTTAAAGAGAAGAAACTGCAGGAAGAATCCGAGAAAGCCCTGGAAGGCTTAACCGAGCGAATCAAGACGGTACTGGGCGACCGGGTGGGTGAGGTCAGAGTGACTCACCGCCTGACCGATTCCGCGGCATGCCTGGCAATGGGCGAGGGTGATATGGGGGCGCAAATGAGAAAAATCATGGAGGCATCTGGGCAGTCGCTACCAGAGTCGAGCCCTCACTTTGAACTCAACCCCCAACATCGTCTGATCGAGAAACTTAATGATGAACAGGACGAAGAGCGTTTCGAAGATCTTGTAGAAATTATCTTCTGCCAGGCTAGTCTCGCCGAAGGAGGGCAGCTGAAAGACCCGGGAGCTTTTTCGGCAAGGTTGAATAAGGTTCTTATGCAGATTCAGTGACTTGGTTCGGATATCGCTGAACGTAAGACAGTAGGTAATGCGTCCCTCGCGCTTTGTGTACAGATGTATCAGCGTTCTGAGCATGCTCAGAGGTGATATGAGCCCCTTGTAAGGGAAATGCTGTTCAGAGCCTGGCCAATCTCTACATCTGCTCCGGTGGTGTAATTCCAAGCAGTTCCAGTCCCTGCTGCAGGGTTTCCGCAGTCAACCGGCAAAGCGCCAGACGGGATTCCGCTTGTGAAATCTCTGCTTTGAGAATCGGACAATTCTCATAAAATTTCATGAACAGGCCGGAGAGCTCATACAGATAGTTGCACAACTGGTTCGGCATGCAGTCCCGGTCCACGGCCTCGATGATTTCTCCCAGCTGAAGCATTTTCAAACACAGCGTACGCTCTTCCGGCTCTGACAAATTTTTGATCGAATCGTAGTTTCCCTCAGGGGCTTTTTTGAGGATGCTTTTGATCCGAGCATACGCGTACAGAAGATAGGGTGCGGTGTTGCCTTCAAAGGACAGCATTGTGCTCCAGTCAAAAATATAATCGTTGGTGCGATTCTTGGAAAGATCAGCGTACTTTACGGCACCTATTCCGACTCGCCCCGCTATTTCTCGCCGCTGACTGTCCGGGAGCGTTGGGTTTTTCTCGGTCACCAGCTCATACGCCCTCTGCTTGGCTTCCTCCAGCAGTTCGGCCAACTTGACTGTGTCACCGGAGCGGGTTTTGAAGGGGCGACCATCTTTCCCCATCATGGTGCCATAAGATACATGCTCCAGACTTAAGTCCTGGTTAGAAAAGCCTGCTGCACGGGCCACTGCAAAAACCTGCTGAAAATGAAGGGACTGACGGGCGTCCACGACATACAGAGCTCGCTGTATACTCATTTTGCGTCGTAATCTGATTGCGGCGAGGTCAGTGGTCGAATACAGGTAGCCACCATCTGATTTCTGGACGATTAAAGGTAAAGGGTCACCGTCTTTACCGGTGAATTCTGGCAAAAACACACACTTGGCGCCCTTAGATTCAGCCAATAGGCCTGTTTTCCGGAGTTCGTCAACGATGACACTCAGGTCGTCGTTGTATCGGCTTTCAGCATCAAGATCATTCCGGGTGAGAGTGACATCCAACGCCTCGTAAACCGCTTCGCAGTGTCGGAGGGATTCGCCTATGAACATTTCCCAAGCGTTGAGATAATCCTCATCTCCGCCCTGCAATTTAACCACACTGAGTCTGGCTTTTTTGGCGAAGACGGGGTCGTCATCAAAACGCTGCTTGGCGTCACGATAAAAACCCTCGAGATCCGCCAGCGCGTTAGGCAGATCGTTGTCCGCTCCTACCGCTTCCTTCATATAGGTAATCAGCATGCCAAACTGGGTGCCCCAATCGCCCACATGGTTCTGCCGAATTACCGTGTGGCCGCGACGTTCAAGCACTCTGACGATGGCATCCCCGATAATCGTTCCGCGTAAATGCCCTACATGCATTTCTTTCGCCAGATTCGGCGAGGAGTAATCCACTGCAACCTTAATCGGATTTTCCGCGGGTGGTATAAGCAGGTCTGGTTCTTGTATCGCGAGAGTTGCCCGTGTTCTGATTTCGCGATCTGACAAAAAGATATTGATGAAACCCGGGCCGCCGATTTCCAGTTTGTCGATCAGGCTGGGCAGGCCTTGCTCGAGTGATATGATTACCTGTTCTGCCAGATCGCGTGGCTTCATGCCGTGGCGTTTGGCTTCGCTCATGATGCCGTTTGCCTGATAGTCGCCAAAACCGGGTTTAGAGGAGGTAATGACATTGGCATTGCAGGATTCAGACTGAGTTGCCTCGGCCATGGCCTCGCCAATTACAGAGTTAAGATAGTGTTTCAAAGATGCCATGCCAGAAAATATCCTAGACCTTCACGTGCGGCGCATTGTACACCATCTCGGACAGGCGGGTTTGCTGTACACTTTAATAATATCGGCTTCTCAGCGGAGTTTTCACTTGGATAATACGACTACAGTCCGGACGGTTCAGGTTACCGAGAAATCTTCGGATCAGCGCTTGGATAATTTCCTGCTCCGCGAGCTCAAAGGCGTGCCACGTACCCGTATTTATCGACTGATCAGGCGCGGTGAGGTGCGCGTAAATAAGAAGCGGGCGAAGCCGGAAACACGACTCACCGCCGGTGACAAGGTGCGAATCCCGCCTTTGTTTTTACCTGATTCTCCGGAACTGCCAAAACCGTCGCCAGGGCTGGCTGGGCTTCTTGAGCAGTCCATTCTTCATGAGGATGACAATCTGTTGGTCTTGAATAAGCCACCGGGATTGGCTGTCCACCAGGGGACGGGGATCAGACTCGGGCTGATAGAGGCTATCAGGCAAATTCGTCCAAACTGGCGCGACGCGGAACTGGCCCACCGGTTGGACCGTGACACCTCTGGAGTGTTGATCGTGTGCAAAAATTCGCGGACCTTGCGGAACATACAGGGACAGTTCAAAGAGAAACGCATCGAGAAGCGCTATCACGCGCTCGTTCAAGGGCGTTGGCCTGACACTGTCTCTGAAATCAAGGCGCCTTTAACTCGCGTGCTGGTTGAGTCCGGAGAGCGTTTTGTCCAGGTTGATCCGGCTGGCAAGCCCTCCACGACCCGTTTTGCAATACTTGAGCAGTTTCCTTCAGCCACCCTGTTGGAAGCGACTCCGGTGACCGGGAGAACGCATCAAATACGTGTGCATTGTCAGCAGGCGGGCCACCCCATTCTTGGGGACTCCAAATACGGCGTGCTCGCGCGGCGAGAGGAGGGCAAATCAGGGACCGAGGCTAGCGCGAAATATCTCTGCTTGCATGCTGCCGAACTTAAATTTCGGCTGCCGGGGACCGATTCGCTGTTTCAGGTCAGTGCGCCCTGGGATAAGAGTTTTGCAGCGCAGGTTTCGAGATTTCGGAAAATTCTCTCAAATTCAGATTGATAGACGCGCTTTTTGGATGAGATCTCATGAAGATTTTGGCTTTGACAGACCCCATTTCTCGCCCTATTATTGCGCGCCTATGACTGATGCCGGAGACTCAGACCTTTCCGCTTCAGCGGTCCGAGGGATCAGCAGTCCACTGCCGCTTTATATCGATATACGAAAAGCCTTCGATCTGGAGTCGTTATTCGAAGGTTCCTGCAGCCTCGAGCGTTTGCCGCGCTTCGCGGATTGTCTGGCCAGTTCGGACGGAGAGGTAAGCGGCAAACTACGCTTTGGGTCAATCGGGACGGGCCGTCGAGTGATCACCGGTTCGGTGTCCGCTACCGTAGAGGTCGTTTGCCAAAGGTGTTTAGAGCCGCTTTCACTGGAACTTGCGGATACAATCCAGCTGGCGCTGGTGGAGAGTGAAAGCCAGATCGATTCACTTGAAGCGGCATGGGACCCCTGGATGGTTGATGGTCCAAAGATTTCCATTGCCAGCCTGCTCGAAGAGCAGTTGATGTTATGTATGCCCCTGGTGAGCTATCACCGGGATGAGCGGTGTGTCAAAGCTCTGGAGTATCAGCAGCGAAAGGAGCCGCTAGATGACAGCAGCGGGGACAGGGCTGCCCAGAACCCTTTTGAAGTACTTAAAGTACTTCAAAAAAATGACGACGCACCCTGATGTGAAAAAAAGTTTAGCTATTTCGGAATTGGAGAACAAAGATGGCTGTACAAAAAAATAAGGTAACTCGCTCTAAGCGAGACAAGCGGCGAACGCACGACTCGCTGTCGGGTCCCACTCTGGCTACTGATCCAACATCCGGTGAGCGGCATCGTCGCCACCATGTAACGGCTGACGGCTTCTACAAAGGAAAGAAAGTTCTCGATCTTGGCGACGACTGATTTTGTCTGCCCCGAGGCGCATCGCAGTTGATGCGATGGGAGGGGACTGTGGCGTTTCAGTCACGGTTCCGGCGTCAGTCCGCGCATTGCAAAAACACAGCGATCTTCAGCTGGATCTGGTTGGTGATAAAAACCTGATCGGCCCTCTGCTGCAGGACGTGCCCCAGCCGGTTGTCAGCCGGCTCAGGCTTATTCATAGCACTCAGCGTATTCCCGCAGGTAAGCGCCCACAAAGCGTTCTGCGTGCTTCCCGAGACTCTTCACTCTACCTTGCGGTCGACCTTGTCAAACAAGGTAAAGTCGGCGCGATGGTCAGCGCCGGCGACACCGGTGCTTTGCTACTGATTGGTCGCCATCTGCTGAAAGCACTGAGTGGCATCAACAAACCTGCGATTCTGGCTACCCTGCCCAGCGTGTCCGAGCCATGTTATCTGCTCGATGTCGGGGCAAATCCGGAGTGTGATTTCCAGCAGCTTTTTCAATTTGCTGTCATGGGGGCCGTCCTGGCTGAATCTTTAGGGCGCTCGGTATCGAGGGTAGGTCTTTTGAACATTGGATCTGAAGACTATAAGGGCAGTTCGGCCGTGCTCCAGACCGCCGCCGTTCTTGAGCAGTGCGCTGACCTGAATTACATCGGATTCATCGAGGCCAATGAACTGTTCGAAGGCGCTGCTGAGGTAGTGGTGTGCGACGGCTTCGTGGGTAATGTTACGATCAAATCCAGTGCGGGGGTGGCGAACATGCTCAGTAAGCTGCTCGACCGGGCAACATCAACCGCCGAGCAGCATCCGTTGATTTGTAGCCTTTCCGGACAACTGAATCTGCAAAGATTTAACGGGGCGAGTTTGTTGGGATTGCAGGGTAGCGTGGTGAAGAGTCACGGTAATGCCACGGCTGAAGGTTTTTTTTACGCGATCGAACAAGCTATCCGTGAGATTGATCATGGAATTCCTCAGCTCATCGGTAAACGTGTGGCTGACATTATGTCATCCAATCAGGGCCTACTGACAGGTGCTAAAAACTAGTTTCAGGAGAGTCGATATGGCGAAAATCGGATTTGTGTTTCCAGGTCAAGGGTCGCAGAAGCAAGGCATGTTGGCGGACCTTGCTGCAGAAAATCCGGTCGTGTTAGATACTTTTACTCGCGCTTCAGAGGTGTTGAGTGAGGATTTGTGGCGTATTTGCCAGTCGGATCCAGAGGGCTCTCTGAATCTGACGGAAATCACGCAGCCAGCGTTACTGGCTGCCTCTGTGGCCATTGGCAGGCTGTGGTTTGATCGCGGTGGACCCCGACCTGCAGTCATGTCGGGGCATTCTCTCGGGGAATATTCTGCGCTGGTGCTAGCGGGTGCACTTGCATTTGAAGATGCGATTGCAGTGGTTCGTCAGCGAGGTCAATTCATGCAGGAGGCCGTGGGTCCGGGCGAAGGAAAGATGGCAGCAATTGTGGGTCTGGAAGATGCCAAGCTCATCGAAATTTGCGCGCGTGCTGAATCAATCGGGACAGTGTCCGCGGCCAATTTCAATTCTCCCGGTCAGATCGTGATAGCCGGTGAGTCGGCTGCGGTGGATTGCGCCATGCAATGGTGCAAAGAGGCGGGGGCGAAGCGTGCGCTCCCGTTGAATGTTAGCGTCCCGTCACATTGTCCTCTAATGAAGCCGGCCGCGGAAGCGCTTGCTGAGGTGCTTGCCGGCATAGCGTTTGCAAAGCCTGATATCCCGGTGGTGCAGAACGTAAGTGGCACAATCCAGACAGAACCGCAGCAGATCAAGGACAATCTTGTGAGGCAGCTACACAAACCGGTTTTATGGGTAGATTGCGTCAGGGCCATACACGAAGCCGGCGCGCAGAAGCTGGTGGAAGTAGGCCCGGGCAGGGTTTTATGCGGGCTGGTCAAACGCATTGAGCCGGAACTCGGTTGCATGCCGAGTGAAGATCCGCAGGATTTTGACAGTCTCGTGATGGAAGTAGCGGGCTAGTATTGAGAGCGGGCCGTGTCTGGGGATACATGGAAATTTAGGAGAAGCGATGACTGAAGATAGGAAGATAGCGCTGATAACCGGAGCCAGTCGCGGCATTGGACAAGCCACCGCCTTGGCATTAGGTCACCAGGGTATGTTTGTTGCTGGTACAGCGACCACTGAAGCCGGTGCAGAAGCGATTACAGCGCTTTTGCGTGAGGAAGGCGTCGAGGGGCAAGGCCTGGTTGCGGATGTCTGTGATGCAGACTCTGTGGCCGCACTGTTAGAGGAGATCGCAACCCTCGTCGGTTTGCCGGTTGTGGTCGTCAACAATGCTGGGGTTACCCGGGATAATCTGCTTTTGAGAATGAAATCTGAAGAGTGGGATGCCGTGGTAAATACCAATCTGAATTCAATGTACAGAGTGTGTAAGGCGTGTCTGAAAGGCATGACCAAGGCGCGATTTGGCCGCATTATCAATATCTCTTCCGTGGTTGGGTCCAGCGGAAACGCCGGCCAAACGAACTATGCGGCGACGAAAGCTGGCATTGAAGGGTTTACACGATCCCTGGCCAAAGAAATCGGCTCCCGCGGCATTACGGTTAATGCTGTTGCTCCGGGCTTCATTGAGACCGATATGACAGATACCCTCCCGGAAGAGCAAAAACTAGCCCTGCTGGGGCAGGTGCCGCTGGGTAGGTTGGGCCGGCCAGAGGAGATTGCGGCCGTTGTCGCTTTTCTTGCCTCTGATCAAGGCAGTTACATCACCGGTGAAACCCTGCACGTTAATGGCGGAATGTATATGGCCTGACTGAGAGCGCGGCGTCATTTGTATTTGTTTGAATTGCTTGCAAAATTTGGCGAAAACGAAATATTTTGCGATAGACATTACATTGCCTGCATTTCGCGGTAGAATTGCGCCCTCTGAGAAATAGCGGCAGAGTGGATCTGGCAATTATGCCGGCAAATTAGAATAAAAAGCTATTAAGAACAAAGAGTTAGGAGTTTTATGACTTATGAGCAGCATCGAAGAGCGCGTTAAGAAAATCGTCTGCGAACAGCTAGGCGTAAAAGAGGATGAAGTTAAACCCTCTGCATCCTTTGTCGAAGACCTAGGCGCTGATTCACTCGATACCGTTGAGCTGGTGATGGCCCTTGAAGAGGAGTTCGAAACAGAAATTCCGGACGAAGAAGCTGAGAATATCACCACTGTGCAGCTCGCGATTGATTACATCAACGCGCATCTCTAAACAGACACCCGAGATTAAATATGAAGCTACTCCGGATCGGTCCGGGGTAGCTTTTCTTTATTAGGCAACAGAAGAATATTCGGAGCTTTCTCAGTGAATGGCAAACGAATAGCAGTAACCGGTCTTGGTCTACTGACCCCGGTTGGCAACGATGTTGGGTCAACCTGGTCGGCCATCCGCGCCGGCGAGAGCGGGATCAGGCCCATTGAACGTTTTGACGTGTCAGAGTTTTCCACTCGCTTTGGTGGTGCTCTTCTGGCCTTTGACCGTGACAAATACCTGCCGGCAAAAGAAGCGCGCCGCATGGATGAATTCATGCACTACGGCATTGCGGCAGGTATCCAGGCACTGGAAGATTCCGGATTGCAGGAGAGCGGCTTTGAGGCCGAACGATTCGGCGTTGCGGTGGGCTCCGGAATAGGCGGAATCACCACGATTGAAGAAACCGCGCTGCAGATCAAGGCATCAGGTCCACGTAAGGTGACACCTTTTTTTGTGCCTGGTTCAATAATCAATATGATTTCCGGCACGCTTTCCATCCGCTACGGACTCAAAGGTCCCAATATTGCTGTAGTGACTGCCTGTACCACAGGTACTCACAATATTGGCCTCGGCGCGAATATGATCAGTAACGACCAGGCCGACATTATGCTGGTCGGCGGGGCTGAGATGGCCACTTCGCCCGTCGGCCTGGGGGGATTTTGTGCCGCAAGGGCGTTGTCTACCAGAAATGATGAGCCGGAGCGTGCCAGTCGTCCGTGGGACAAGGACAGAGATGGCTTCGTGCTTAGCGACGGCGCGGGCGTGATGGTGATTGAAGAAATGGAGCATGCCAAAGCGCGAGGTGCCAGGATATATGCCGAACTTGTCGGGTTCGGGATGAGTGGTGACGCCTTTCACATGACGGCGCCTTCAGAATGCGGGGAAGGGGCGGCCAGATGCATGCAAAATGCCCTGAGAAGCGCAGACTTGAGTGTTAACGACATTGATTACATCAATGCCCATGGCACCTCGACAATCGCTGGAGATGTCGCTGAGAGTGAAGCGATCAAGCAAGTGTTTGGCTCACGGGCATACAATCTTTGTGTGAGTTCTACCAAATCCATGATCGGACATTTGCTTGGGGCCTCCGGTGCCGCCGAAGCCATTGTGTCCGTTCTCACGCTTCGTGATCAGGTCATCACACCAACCATTAATTTAGACAATCCGGAAGAAGGCTGTGACCTCGACTATGTACCGCATAAGGCCAGAGAGACAGCGGTAAATGCAGTTTTGACCAATTCTTTCGGGTTTGGCGGGACTAACGGCAGTCTGATCTTCAGGCGGGTCTGAAGCGCCCTCAGAGCAGCGATATTTCGTCTCCCACGCCGGGCGGCTTTTTCTGAAAATTTTTATCTGCTCATGTAGACTCTTCGGGAGTGATGGCCCAACGATAACTCTCCAAGATTAGTCTGATAAACCGCATGCGGAAGCTGATTACCCAAACAAGCACAGTGATTGCGATCGCAGCCCTGTTAGTGCTTCTGAGTGTGATTTCAGCGCTCAATCAATTTTACCAGCCTCTGTCGTCTCTCAGCGCTCCTAGAGCCTTCGAGGTAAAACCGGGTGATTCGCTTACTGTGATCGCAAGCGAACTGGTAGACGATCGGATACTGCCTTCCTCTAATGTGTTCCGGTTTATGGCATGGTGGCGTGGCGTTGAAGACGTGCTGCAGGCCGGAGAATACCAGTTTGACCCGGGGCGCAGTCAGGCGGACATCCTGCAGATGCTGGTTGACGGAGAAGTGCGTCAATATCGCATTACCTTGATTGAAGGTTGGCGCTTTTCTGACGTAACGGATGCCCTGTCTTCCGCATTAGGGCTGAAAACGACACTTGACGGCTATACTGCTGAAGCGCTGGCATCTAGTCTGGGGCTGGAAATGGATCACCCGGAAGGCATGCTGCATCCGGACACTTACTTCTACACGCGGGGAACAACGGATCTCGAGTTATTACAGCGGGCCAGAGATCGCCAGCAAGCGATATTGAATTCTCATTGGGAAAAACGACAGGGGGCACTGCCATTTTTGAATCCCTACGAAGCACTAACGCTTGCATCGATTATCGAGAAAGAATCAAACGCGCAGAGTGAACGTGGGCGAATTGCGGGTGTTTTTATCAGGCGGCTGGAGCAGGGAATGCGGCTTCAGTCTGACCCTACAGTCATCTATGGTCTGGGGCAGGAATTCGACGGTGATCTGACGCGTCAGCAGTTACAAACGCTGACCCCCTACAACACCTATCGGATAAATGGCCTGCCACCGACTCCGATCGCTTTGCCGGGTGAAAGTTCAATTATTGCCAGTCTCAATCCGGATCCCGGAGACTCGCTGTATTTCGTATCTCGCGGGGACGGGACCCATCAATTCTCTGTGTCGCTCGAGGAGCATAACGCTGCGGTCAACCAATTTCAGAGAACGCCCGACAGCGGGAGACCGTAGTGCGTAGAAAAGGCTTATTCATCACTGTCGAAGGAGTAGAAGGCGCGGGTAAGAGCACTAATATTAAGGTGATCGAGGAGTTTTTTTCTGAATGGAAGCTGGATTACATTCTTACCAGGGAGCCAGGTGGAACATTAATAGCAGAAGAAATTCGCGAACTTCTGTTAATGCATCATGAAGAAAAGATGGATGCCACTACCGAATTGCTGCTAATCTTTGCCGCCCGCGCACAACACCTCAACACCAAAATCAAACAAACTCTTGCTGCAGGAACATGGGTTCTGTGCGATCGTTTCACTGACGCGACGTATGCCTATCAGGGCGCGGGAAGAGGCTTGAATGTCGAATTGATCAATCAGCTTGAGAGACTCGTGCAGGATAATTTGAGACCTGATTTGACCGTGATTTTTGACCTTGATCCGAGCATTGGTCTGGATCGTGCGCGCCAACGGGGGCAATTAGACAGAATTGAAAGCCAGAAGGTGGAGTTTTTTCAGCGCGTGCGAGAGGGCTATCAAAACATTGCTTCCCGTGAGAGTGGGCGATGTTTGCTCATCGATGCAAGCCAGACGCGGGAAACGGTCAGACAAAGTTTACGCGCGGCGTTGGAGGATAGAATGCAGGCTTTTCTTAATGAGTAATCACGACCACCTCCTTTATCAGGTCCCGTTTCCCTGGCAGGACGCTCACTGGCGAAGGCTGGACAGGCTCCGCATAAATAATCAGCTTGCTCACGCCTATCTGATTGCCGGTTCCGCGGGGCTGGGCTTGCGCTTTTTTGCTGAAAAATTCGCCCATTTACTGCTATGCGCTCAACCCGAAACAGGTCGAGCCTGTGCTGAATGCAAACAATGCGTTTTAAGTGCTAACAATCAGCATCCGGACCTACTTCGGGTTCAGCCTGAAGGAACTTCCCGGGCTGTCAAAGTTGAGCAAATCCGCGAGGCATCTGAATTTCTTTCCATGACCAGTCATGCCGGTGGTCCGAAAATCGTAATCATCGAGCAATCGCATCAGATGAATGCGAGTGCAGCAAATGCTTTACTGAAAACTCTGGAAGAGCCAAATCCTGACAGCTATCTTTTCCTGGTGACGGAATCGGTCTCTTCCATGATGGCTACAATCAGGTCGCGCTGTCAGCGTCTGCAATTCGAGGTTCCCCGTTTTGACGAGTCGCTGGAGTGGCTGCAAGGACAGCTTCTGGGTAACGAGGATGGGACAAAACTGCTGGTTGCGGCTTATAATCAGCCTCTCAAGGCACTGGAACTCGCCAGTAGCGACGCCTATGAAGTCCAACAGAGCTTTATCGCCAATTTGTGTGATTTGCTTACCGGTCACTCTTCGATTCGCCAGTGTGCTACCCAGGCGGCCAAGCTGGGTGAGCCTGTTGCTATAGGCTATCTGCTGAATCTTTCGACACTCCTGGTGAAATCTGCAGTAATCGGCGCGACAGTCATCACTGCCGAAGATCCACCGGTGTCCCGATTGATTCGGGCTCTGGATCAGGCCGAACATAGCAGGAAAGTACAGACGGAAGGGCTGCTCAGTTTTTACCAATCTGCATTGGATGGTCGACAGCAATTGGCAAGCAGCACAAACCCCAATCCTCAGCTCATTATGGAGTCACTTCTGCGGCAGTGGGCGTGCTTACAGCTGGGCCTGAGGACCTGACTGAGATGAAGGAGTGGGTCTTGTATTGAGGGCGAGAGCCAACGAGAACTCTTTGAACGGGTTTCTGCTTCTAACGAGGGAGTTTCCGTCAGACCACTCCAGACGCTCTGACAGCGATGCGTAAGGAGGCGTATAGAAGGGGCGGGAGAAGGGGCATGGGCAGGGGAAAGACCCTCGATCGCTATGAGAGTCTGTCAGTCTGCTGAGCGCCGTATTAGAGCGTCTGTTTGGATGAAGACTGTAGCTGAATCAGCGGTAGCAACAGGAAAGGATTACGGAATCATTGGCTGATGACACTCAATAGTACTCCACCAAAAAGCCTATAATTCGAGATAAACTAGAGGGATAATTCCTTTATTGAAGCTGATACATAACTTCCTATACTGAGGCTGGCCGTGAGTCCAGGAGACTCGATACCAAAAAGCTGAATCAGTCCTGGGATACCAGAATCTTGCGGGCAGGACACGACAAAATCGCCGGGTTTTTCATTCGGTCCGCTGATTTTCGGACGTATCCCTGCATAGGCCGGCACCAGCTGGTCAGCCGCAAGTGATGGGAAGTAAATCCGGATTGCCTGAGCGAAAGTGCTGCGTTTATCCGGCGTGACCTGATAATCAACTTCTTCGACATATTCCGCATCCGGCCCGAATCTGAGTTGTCCGCTCAGATCTTGGGTGCTATGAATGCCCAGGCCTGCCAACTCCGGGTCTGGCAAGGGATAGATCAGATGCGAGAAAGGGTTTCTGCCCCGATAATCAAAATACTCGCCCTTGCACAGAAAATGCTTGGGAATAGAGGAAGCGGGCAGATTTTCAATAGTCGCGGCAAGATGCTGCGACCACAGACCCGCACTATTGACAAACCATTTCGAATTAAAGCGATAGGTCTCTGTTTTAGATCGATTATCGATTTTTGTTTTTACCAAAAACCCCTGCTCAGAAGGGTGAACCGAGGTGATTGTGGTGCGCGGCGCATACAACATGCCTTGTTGCTGGTTCAGCGTGAGAAGTGTTTGCATGTACTGGTGAGAGTCCAGTATGCCGGTACTGGGCGAGTAAAGCCCGTGCGCTGCTCTGACTGCCGGCTCCGCGACTTTGATGCGATCCTCAGCCCAATATTCCAGATCATCAACTCCGTTAGACTTCGCATTGTGCGCAAGCTTCGATATTGCTTGGTCGCAATCCGAATTTGACAGGATCAACTTGCCTATGCGGCGATAAGGCACTCGGTATTTGTCGCAAAAAGCATACAAAGCCTCTTTCCCTTCAACGCATAGCCGGGCTTTGAGGCTGCCGGGGGGGTAGTAAATACCCGCATGAATGACTTCGCTGAGCCGGCTGCTGGTGTGCTGCCCGAAACTTGATTCCTGCTCTGTCAGGACGATCGAGGCTTTCGGGAAGGCTTCCAGCAGCCGATGGGCGATTGCCAGCCCAACAACCCCGGCACCGGCAATGCAAATGTCGAATCGATCCATGATTTGCACCAGTCTGTCAGAAATTCGCGGGCGAAAAAGCCGAATCAGCCAACTGTGTATCAGCAGAGTCGCCACCCGCGGCTAAATAATAGCTTGATTGGCAAGGCGTGATCAGGCTCATTGTTGCGCTTCGCCGGACAGATGGTTTCTGAAGGTCAGGCTGATTCTGGGCTCAATATATCCTGAACTTTTAGGAAGTTGATGTAACCAGTTATGCTGTATGGTTTCACCCATTATCAATATGCTGCCATTCCCGAGAACTATCTGCTTCTTCGGGGTCGTTAAGTTGAACTTCGGTTTAAACTCCAGCATTCTCTCTGCCCCCAAACTCACTGAGGCCACAATCGGATTCGGCCCAAGCTCTGTTTCATCATCCGCGTGCCAGGATACGCTGTCCGATCCGTCCCGATAGTAATTCAGCAGCACCGAATTGAAAGAATGCTCACAGAGCTGCTCCAGCCTCGCCTTGACCCTCAGAACATCCGGATTCCAGGGGTGGGGGGTAAGTTTCAATCCGGAGTAGCTGTAGCTTCGTCCCTTATGGGCCATCCAGCACTGGAGTCGTGGCAGATGGCGTTTCTGGCCCGCTATGGTCAGGTTCGCGGTGTGCCAGGGGATGTCATCCAGTAAGTTCTGAAACAGTCTGTCAGCCTCCCGCGCTGTGAATGCATTTGAAACATACTGAATTTCCGAATCGCCAAGCACAAACGTCTGACGGGTCGGTTTATCGGGCTCGTTATCAAACAAAGAAGGTTGATTCATGGCGCCTTGGGTTGGGTTAGGTGTGTCAGGCAGCTGGGGTTCTACAGCTCTGAGACAGGGTAAGGCATAATAGACATTTAGCAGCCTGTCAGGAAATTTGAAGAAGGTACGTGAAGTTGGATAGCTATGATTATGATCTGTTTGTGATTGGTGCCGGTTCAGGTGGTGTACGCGCAAGCCGCATCGCGGCCAATTTAGGCGCCCGGGTTGCCGTTGCTGAGGAGCGTTACTTCGGAGGTACCTGCGTCAATGTGGGCTGTGTGCCTAAAAAACTATACAGCTATGCAGCGCATTACAAGGATGATTTTGAGGACAGTAGGGGTTTTGGCTGGGAGTGCTCTGATGCGCGTTTCGACTGGGGAGTTCTCAAGAAGAATAAAGATCAAGAAATCAATAGATTAAAATCTATATATGAATCTTTACTTGTAAAATCCGGGGTGTCGATTTTCGCAAGCCGAGCACGACTGGTAGGCCCGAATGAAATCCAGGTGGGCAATAAAACCTGCTCCGCTCGCCATATTTTACTGGCAGTGGGTGGCTGGCCTTATGTCCCGGTTTTTGAAGGGTCGGAGCATGCAATTACCTCAAATGAAGTCTTCAGCATGCCATCCGCTCCGAAATCCGTTGCCGTCTTGGGGGGTGGGTACATTGCAGTTGAATTTGCTTCTTTTTTTGCTCGTCTGGGTGTAGAGACCGCGTTAATTTACCGAGGTTCCAAGCTCCTCAGGGGTTTCGATGAGGATATAAGGGACATCATTACCGGCGAGCTTGCCCGAAGTACTAATCTGGTTCTTGAGGATGATATTTCTAAAATAATTCAACAAAAAAACTGCTTAAAGTTGGTTCTTAAATCCGGAGTTATACTTGAAGCTGAACAGATCGTGGCGGCGACCGGTCGCAAACCGCTGACGCAGGATCTTGGTCTTGAGACCACAGCCGTAGAACTTGATGACGACGGCGCGATTAAGGTGGATTCCAGCTTCTGTACTGCCGAGCCAAGTATCTACGCGGTTGGCGATGCGATTAACCGGGTGGCTTTAACCCCCGTGGCGCTGATGGAGGGACAATGGTTAGCTCATCGGCTCTTTGGGGAAACTACTGATGCGGTGCGGTACGAAAATATCCCGACAGCAGTGTTTTGCCATCCTAATGTTGCCACTTGCGGTTACAGCGAACCGCAGGCGCGTGCGCTTGGTCTTGCGTTTGATGTGTACGAAAGCCGCTTCAGGCAGCTCAGACACACGCTCAGCGGCCGCCAGGAGCTCAGCTATATTAAATTACTGGTCAACCAGGCTGATGATCGCGTGATCGGGGCGCATTTCGTAGCACCTGACGCCGGTGAACTCATGCAGGGCGTCGCAGTTGCGATGAATGCCGGTGCGACCAAGCGTGCCTTTGATGCGACGCTCGGTATACATCCTACGTTGGCCGAAGAATTCGTGACACTTCGGGAAAAAAGAGTTTCCTGATTGTTATTCATCACAGTACAACCGGCGCTGAACAGGTTTTCTAGGGCCTTGAGCGTGATAGGCTCTTCAGTTTTTGGGATTTTTAGCCAGGATTGTTATTCTTACATGATACCCATTAATTCCGGTAATAAAGATTACCGGAATTAAGAATTGTGGGCGTCAGACCTTGCTCCGACAATTAAATCGACACCCCTTTCTGCCTGTAGTCTTCGAAAACCCAAAGGATTAGCGGCAGAAATGGAAGAAACAACCGATATTCATCGGGTCTCGCAATAAGGCACAGCGTGATGGTGTATGCGGCCATGGCGAAAACGACGCTTTTGTTTTCTTTTGCTCCATAGCTGACTAGGTCTTTACACGCTTCCCAATACTTTATGAGCAGCGCAATCCAGACAAAAGTTACCGGAGAACTAGCAAGATACCTGAGACTTAAGTTGTCTTTGAGCATAAAAAGCTGGCTGTAATACTCGGCTTCGCTGAATACAAGACTGCTCAACAACAGCTGGACAATAAGCGGAATGGCAATTACCGCGCTCTGAGCTCTGAGGCTCAGCCCTGCTGCCCCAACACTGCAAATCGCGAAAAGCAAGGCGATGTCGGCTCTTGTTGCGCTCAAAAGCAAGGTAAGAAGCACTAGAGGCCATGCTCTACTTTGGTGAGTGCCCGTTTTTCGAATGAGGGCCACCGTATGGATCGACAAAAACAGTATGAATGAAGCGGTTGGTCGGTAGCCTCCAAACATGAGAAACGGGTAGATCAGGAACAGCCAACCCGTTTGTATGTCTTTAACGCAACTGAAGTGCTTAATCAGCGCCAAGGCTGACAAAAACAGGAAAAAACCATCGAACACGAGTATTGAATACCGCAGTTGCAGGTCAGATTCCACAAGCAGACTGATTCCATCGCGAATCAGGCCGATCAAAAGATATGGCGCTATCCTATACTGATCTGGGGCTCGACCGGTACCCTCCAGAAGCGCTTCTAAGATGGGCAAAGCCTGCTCTTCAATCGGCAATACATGGATGTAATAACCCGACCAGACAGAGAAAATGGACGCGAAGGCAATGCCTAGACAGGTTTTTAGTTGTTGACTCATCGTGGGAGACCCTAACTTACCCCTTTTGTGCCACCACTCTGATTAACATTTAACTCGGAGAAGCCGATAATGCTAGGTCGTCGTTTTTCAATCGCCATTGTTCATTGCCCGATCCGAAGAAATTATCCTAAATAATATACAATTAAAACAGAGATATATATAGTTTAGCTCATGTCATTTACTAAAAGTCCGGTTCCCTACTTCGATACCTTAGATGCTATGCGTAATCCATTTAAAGAGCCGGTGTCTTCTCTAGACCACCTCATGCCAGATCCTCCTGCGGATGCCCTACTCGATTATCAGCACGCCAGTGAATTTATTTACAGCTACCGCGGCAGTCCGGATACTTTCAGCACGTATCGACGGGAAATCGAGCATTTTCTGCATTGGTGCTGGCTCGTAGCGCATAAATCCCTTGTCCAGGTAGTTCGCGAGGACATCGAGACCTATGTCGAGTTCAGCAAGCAGCCGCCGACGACCTGGATCGGTAAGAAGAATGTACCTAGATTGCTGAATAAAAATGGAGAAAGGGTTCCCAACCCGGACTGGCGTCCTTATGTCTGCCAGCGCGGTGAATACGTGGCCTCACAGGCAGCTATTCAGAGTCTTTTCAGTGTCTTAAGTAGCTTTTTTAATTTTCTCATTCAAGAGAACGTCCTGCCGGCCAATCCCGTATCTCAGATGAGGCAAAAAAGTAAATTCATTAGAAAGCATCAGTCTCAGGGCAAAATCAGACGCTTGTCGCCTCTGCAGTGGGATTACGTGATCGAATCGGCCCTAAACCTGGCGAACCAGCAGCCTGCAGTTCATGAACGCACTTTATTCATCATGAACACACTCTTTGCGATGTATCTGAGGGTATCGGAGCTGGTGGAGACGCCGCGCTGGCGCCCCAGTATGGGGCACTTCCAGATGGATCAGGAAGGTAACTGGTGGTTTCTGACTGTTGGCAAGGGCAATAAAGAGCGGGAAATTTCGGTCAGCGATGCCATGCTCGATGCGCTCAAGCGCTACCGTCTCTCGCGGGGGCTGCCCGCTCTGCCGGCTCCCGGTGAATCCAGCCCTCTCATTCACAAAACCAGAGGTAAGGGAGGCATTAGCTCGACGCGCCAGATCCGTAGTATTGTTCAGCAGTGCTTTGACATGGCCGCCGCTAAAATGCAGGCGGACGGCTTTACCGAGGATGCTGAACGCCTGGGTGATGCCACGGTCCACTGGTTGCGCCATACCGGGATTTCCGAGGACGTAAAGCACAGGCCGCGTGAGCACGTCAGGGACGATGCCGGGCACGGCTCAAGCGCCATCACCGACCGATATATCGATGTCGAACTGGCCGAGCGTCACGCCTCCGCCCGCGATAAGCTCATCCGCTAGGAAACTTTCGGTTTAATTCTCGCGTACCTGTCTATGAGACCAGTCGCCTTCATGCGATTGGCACTTTTTTTTGGCCTTTCGAGTGCAGTTAGGGGCCCGAGAAGTTTCAGAAAATCACTTCTCTCGCGCAGCCGTATAGCTTACTCTGTGATCGATCCGTCCTCTTGCATGCGTCGGTGACATAGGCTTAACGAACGACTTAACAGTAGCGGGGCAATATGCGCAGTAATTTCGCACAGGCATCCTTAACAACACTTCAATCAGGTTTGATCGCGCTGGTTCTGCTGTCTTGCGGTGCAGCCCACGCTCAGGAAGATTCGGCCCAGCTGAACACGGTTCTCGATATCAAGACGCTATACGAGCCTGTTGAGCCACTGCCGATTCACGGTGAGACCGCAGTGGAGCTGCTCGAAGAGTTGCAGGGTAAGCATTATGTGTCTTTGGAGATTAATGACGGATTCTCCTCTCATCTTTTTGACAAGTTCTTGGACGGCCTTGACGGCTCGCATCTGTATTTTCTCAAAAGTGATGTCGATGAACTGAGTGCCTACCGATACACGCTCGACGACGCGCTCAAGGCGGGCGACGTAACTCCCGGCTTCAAAATCTATAACCGTTTCTACCAGCGGATACTCGAGCGGCTGATTTACGCCATTAATCGGGTTGAGAACGCGATTCCCGAGATGGATTTTACTGTCGATGAATACCTTAATGTGGACCGGGAAGAAGCGCCTTATGCAACATCTTTGGCTGAGCTCGATGAGATTTGGCGGAAACGGATCAAGAACAGCGTGCTGAGCCTGAAGCTGACCGGAGACACTGATGAAGAAATTCTGGAAAAGCTTTCAAAACGCTATCGCAACCAGCTGAGCCAGGTGCTGAAAACCAATGAGAGAGATATCTTTCAGGCGTACCTGTCTAATGTTGCCAAAGCCGTAGACCCTCATACTGATTATTACTCTCCCCGGGATTCTGAGAACTTCAACATGCAGCTGTCGCTGTCACTGGAAGGGATCGGAGCGCAGCTGACCACGGATGAGGAGTACACAAAGGTAGTTGAACTGATAAAAGGCGGCCCCGCTGAGCGCGGCAGTGAGCTGAAGGCCGGCGACAGAATAATCGGAATCGGTCAGGGTACCGATGGCGAGATAGAGGACGTGGTCGGCATGCGGCTTGATGATGTGGTGTCTCAGATTCGCGGTGAAAAAGGTACCACTGTCCGCCTAAATGTTATCCCTGCTGATGCGGTCAACGAGTCCGGCGCGACGGTGGTTACCATCACCCGGGATACAGTGAAACTGGAAGATCAGTCAGCTAAAAGCGAAGTGCTTGAATTGAGCTACAGCGGGGAAGACTACAAGATTGGCGTGGTTAGCCTGCCCACTTTTTATTTCGACTTCGAGGCCGCAGCACGTGGTGAAGAAGATTTTAAAAGCTCTACGCGGGATGTTCGTGATTTGCTGGAGGAACTGAAGTCTCAGGAAGTCGATGCCGTGGTTATGGATCTGAGAAATAACGGCGGTGGCAGCCTCAGTGAAGCAAACCAGTTAGTTGGTCTGTTCATTGAAACGGGGCCAACCGTTCAAATACGATATTCCGGAATTCGGAATGGATTCACTCGCGCGTTTGGCGACAACGATCCTGAGGTTACTTATGCCGGACCACTGGCCGTCCTGGTTAATCGCACTAGCGCGTCTGCATCAGAAATCTTTGCCGGCGCGATTCAGGATTACCAAAGAGGTATTGTTCTTGGAGGCCAAACCTTCGGTAAAGGAACGGTACAGGAAATCATCCCAATGGATTTCGGACAGGTTAAAGTAACCCGATCCAAGTTCTATCGGATTTCAGGTGCGAGCACGCAGCATCGTGGGGTGATACCAGATATCAGTTTTCCTGACTTCTACGAAGCCTATGATGATATAGGGGAAAGCAGCCTCGAAGGTGCCCTTCCCTGGGATACCGTTCGGCCTGTTGAGTATCGACCGTACTACTCGATTTCCGCCATGCTGCCGCAATTGCAAGAGCAGCATAAAGAAAGAATTGAGGAGTCCCCCGATTTCAACTACCTAATCGATCAGATAGAGCGGACGCGCCGCTATCGAGAAAGGGAGCAAATTTCCCTGAACGAAGAGAGAGTGAAGGCGGAGCGTGAAATCAATCGCCGAGAAGAATTTGATGCGGAGAACATGCGTCGTTTTCTGAAAGGTCTGCCATTAAGAGAATGGGAAAATGAAGAGGCTGGCGAGGAAGAAGAATTATCTTCAGTGGCTACGGTGGATGATTCCTACCTGCCATCCGGCGAGGATACCCAGACCTCAGAAAATGACGAGATCGAAGAAGACGATCCACTGCTTCTGGAGAGCGGCCGTATTCTGGCAGATTTTATTGCTCTGAATGGTCGGCGCCTGAGCGCTATCGACCGACTGCCGGGCGACAGATAACAGTCCTCCCCCTTGTTTTTCTGACACCTGATAAAAAAAGGCCCCCGTATGGGGGCCGATATTCGCGATATCGAACTTAAGTAGTACACAATCAACAGTCTGTTGATTGACGATTTATTAAACCACCCTATTCTGATCAAACGACGTCCCCATTGGGGCATTTTGAAGATCAATTGTGTTCTTGCTCTTTTTTGCTCATTGTATTGTTATTTGTGTAGTGCCGAGAGAGCTGAAACATCTGATTCAGGAGGCCTTTGCGGCAATACCAGGATTCGATATGCGGAAGGAGCGCCTCGAATATGTTCATGTTCGCATCTTTGAATCCCGTGATAACAAAAGGGACTGGTCGGAACATTGAGTTGCCTTGCCTGTACTTTTTCAGGGCCGCCTCGCTGCGCGAGGCGCTCTCTGGCCTTCTGCCAGTGCGGTCAAAATGCCAGGGACCGGCGTGGTCGGAGAGTGGAAGAATCTGAGTCAGGCGCTCAGAAGCGAGGAAGTTGGCGGAGGAGGAGAGATTCGAACTCTCGGAGGGCTTTCACCCTCGCTGGTTTTCAAGACCAGTGCATTCAACCGCTCTGCCACCCCTCCGCGGAAGATTCAGTCTACACTACCGGAGTATTTAGGGGAATGCTGATCGTTCGTCAGGTGCCAATTGCCCTTCCCTTACAGCGATTCTTACAGCGACTCTTGGTTGACACACCAAAAGCCATTGATTTGTCGCGTTCTGCGGGTATCATAGACAAGAGAGTATGCTTCCCTGCACCCAAAGCAGCCTTAGGGCTTGAATCTTTGTAAGGATGGCCCAACATTAGATTAAGTGCCGGATGATTTTCCTGAGGCGGGTAAAGACGGCACGGCATAAGTTGATCATAGCCCGCTAGCGCGCGGCGAGATGCATAAAGTACGACCGGAATCGGTCGCTAACTCATAAATCTGTAACCATGGAGAAAACCATGAACGAAGTTGATTTAGCAATTTCTCAGAGCCAGCAATCGGCGCTGGCGGTCAATAAAGTTCTCAAGAATACCTACCTCCTGCTGTCCATGACGCTGGCTTTCAGCGCTGTCACCGCGACACTGAGCATGAATGCACCGGTGCTCAGTCCGTGGGTGTTTCTGATAGGCGCTTACGGTCTTCTGTTTGCGACGCATGCACTGGCCCGGAGTCCCTGGGGTTTACTGACTACTTTCGGGTTTACCGGGTTTATTGGTTATGGGATAGGTCCACTTCTCGGATATCTGATGGCCAGTCAGAATGGCAGTGAAATCGTGACAACTGCGCTGGGCGGCACCGCATTTATCTTTTTCGGTTTGAGCGGTTGGGTACTCGCGTCTCGAAAGGATTTCTCATTCCTTCGGGGCTTTATCGCGGCAGGCTGTCTTGTTTTGCTGGCGGCGATTGTATTCAGCTTGTTCTGGCAAATGCCGGCTCTGCAGCTTGCCATGTCAGTAGGCTTCATGTTCTTTTCCAGCGCGATCATCCTGTACCAGACCAGTGAGATTATTCATGGTGGTGAACGAAACTATATCCTTGCGACGATCACGCTATATGTTTCTCTCTACAATATATTCATGAGTCTGCTTCATCTCTTGATGGCATTTTCTGGGGATGATTAACGGTCTTCCTCCGATCATGCAGTATTTGAAAAGCCCCAGTCCTGCTGGGGCTTTTCTTTTGTCGTCCAGCGCAATCTGAATGTCTGAAAGGAAATCGCTGTGAAATTTTCCCTTCTCGTGTCCACTTCCCCTGCTTCCTCTCAAGGCGCGATGACGGCCTATCAGTTCGCCAGAGCGGCGGTGTCACAAGGCCATGAAATCTATCGCGTATTCTTCTACGGGGATGGGGTCTTAAATGCAAATGCTTTGAGCACTGTTCCGCAAGATGAAATCAATCTTCCCCGTGCGTGGGACGAGCTCTTGACAAACCACAACATTGAATCGGTGGCTTGCGTTTCGTCTGCGCTGGTACGGGGCATTCTGGATCCTGAAGAATCTGCGAGGCATAAAATGGCAGGCGTTTCCTTGCTTGAAAGTACGCAGATTGCCGGTCTTGGACAGCTTGTGGATGCGAGCATACAGTCCGAGCGACTGATTTCTTTCGCCTAGCGGATTGCGATCTAATGCAGCAAAAGAGCCTAACGTTTATCACGAGACAAGCACCGTACGGTAGCAACAAAGCCAAGCTTGTTATCGACGCCGGCCTCGCAGCAGCAGTTTTTGAACAACAGGTAAATTTTCTCTTTATGGATGATGGGGTCTTCCAACTCGTTCAGAATCAGAATGCCGAGTCCATCTCATCGAAGACAATTGGTAGGGCCTTAGAAACGCTTGATCTCTACGGAATTGAACAAGTGTTGGTAGATTCGGTGAGTCTGGAGGAGCGCGATCTCTCTGCGGAAGACCTCGCCATACCTGTTAAGATTTTAAATGCAGAACAAGTGCGACAACTCGCCGCACGCTCGGATGTTGTGATTAACCTATGAATGCTCTTCATACCATCAGCGTTAGCCCGACTAGCGGTCTTCTCAATTCCTGTCTCAGGCTTGTTTGTCCGGGAGATGGTATCCTGTTTATTCAGGACGGTGTGTACCACTGCTGGCCTCCTTGTCTCGTAGATGGCGTTTCTCAGGACAATGCGCTGTTTGCATTAAGAGAAGACTTACTCGCCCGCGGGCTGCTCGGTAAAATATCAAAGCGAATCACTCCTGTGGGATTCGGCCGATTTGTCGAGCTAACAGTTGATTATGACAAGGTCATCAATTGGTCCTGAAGCTCAGAGTTAACTTGCCCCCTGTCACCTGTCCAAGCAAGTAAGTATGCCCAAGTTCAATTCCCAAGCCTTCGACGACTCTCTTGATGAAGAAGGTTATCTCCTTATTCTGGATCGCTGGGATGAATCAATCGCGGTGGAACTCGCCTTCCGAGAGAATATAAAACTGACAGAAGCGCACTGGGAAATCATACGGCTTGTTAGAAAATTCTATCAGCGCTACCAAATGGCTCCGGCATCCAGAGCCCTGATCAGTTACGTTAAAAAAGAGCTTGGTTCAAATAAAGGACGGAGCGTCTATGTGATGCGCTTATTTGGAGGAAGTCCCGCTAAAACCGTGGCGAGAATCGCCGGCCTCCCGAAACCGGACAATTGCATCTGAGCGCTTCGCGGCTACTTCAGCGGGCCAGAGGACGACCCTGTCGGGCTGCGCGATACTTTAGCCTATCAGTTCAAGCCCGTTCATATAGGGTCTGAGACAGTCAGGCACGCGAATACGGCCCTGCTCGTCCTGATTATTCTCGAGGATAGCAACCAAAGTTCTGCCCACTGCGAGCCCGGAACCATTGATGGTGTGCAGCAGTTCTGGCTTTCCTGTCGCTGGGTTCCGCCATCTTGCCTGCATCCGCCGTGCCTGAAAATCCGTGAATAGGCTGCACGAAGAAATTTCCCGGTACGTATTCTGTGAGGGCAACCAGACCTCGAGATCGTAGGTTTTGACCGCCGAAAACCCAAGGTCCCCCCCACACAGCATGACCTTTCGATATGGCAACTCCAGTTTCTGCAGGATCGCTTCTGCATGCTGCGTGAGTTCTTCGAGTGCGTCGGCCGAGCTGTTCGGCTCTGTTATCTGTACCAGCTCAACCTTTTCAAATTGATGCTGACGGATCATGCCCCTTGTGTCCCTGCCATAGCTGCCCGCTTCACTCCGAAAGCAAGGCGTGTGACAGGCGAACCGCAATGGCAGGCTGGCTGGCTCGAGGATTTCGTCGCGAACCAGATTGGTGACAGGGACTTCTGCTGTTGGGATCAGATAGTAAGCCAGTTCCTCACCCTGAATGCGGAATTGGTCTTCTTCGAATTTGGGTAACTGTCCGGTGCCATACAAAGAATCCTGATTCACGATGTAAGGTACATTAAGTTCGGTATAGCCATGTTCATCGGTATGGGTATCGAGCATGAACTGCGCCAATGCCCGATGTAGTCGCGCTATCTGGCCACGCATGACCACGAACCGGGAACCGGTAAGCTTGACCGCGCTGACGAAATCCAGTCCCAGCTGTAGGTTTTCTCCGAGAGCAACATGATCCTTGACTTCCCATTCAAAGTCCTTTGGCTGCCCCCATGCGCTGATCTGAAGATTATCTGACTCATCTGCTCCGTCAGGGACATCCGGAGCGGGCACATTTGGAATCTCCAGCATATAGACCTTTAATTTTTCCTGAATTTCAGCGAGCTCTTCCTTTTTCTGCTCCAGTTCTGCTTTGAGTCCTTCAACCGAAGCCAGAATTTCAGAGATATCCTCGCCTGCAGCTTTCGCTTTACCGATTTCCTTTGATCGGGTGTTGCGTGCGTTTTGAAGAGTTTCTGTTTCCAGTTGCAGATTCTTGCGAGCGTCCTCGAGAGACTTCAGGAGCTCAACATCAAGATCAAATTTCTTCTTCTTGAGAAGTGTTGCGATTGTTCCGGTTTCGGAACGTAACCATTTGGGATCAAGCATGAGATTGCGCCGGTAAGTAGGTAAGGATCGGGGTCACAGAAAGGCTTTGGCCAGTGAGATCCCCAGATAGGCGGATCCCAAGCAGAATACGACGTTACTCAATACGTTAAAAAGCGCTGTATTGTAGTGGCCTTGCTCAATCAACAAAAGCGTCTCGAGTGAAAATGTTGAGAATGTCGTCAATGCTCCAAGGAAACCGGTAATCAGGAGGTGGCGGTAGGCCTCTGAAAGTTCGGGTCGCCCACTCAGGTAAATGTATAGACCACCGATGAAAAAGCTGCCCAGGACATTTACAGAGAGCGTGCCGAGGGGGAATGCCATCTGACCCGACTGATTCAGGCCGCTACTCAACCAGTACCGGGCGATTGCGCCCAGTGCCCCACCAAGTGCAAGTGCAAGATAGACAGGCAAGGTTCATTCCTGAGATACGCGGTTATCTACGATATCGATTCCGGGAGGAGTTTGAAAGTTAAACAAGTCCGGGGGTAATTGCTGGTTAATCTGTGGTTGGTTAAATTGCCATAAGGTTTTTTGACCGTTTTTACCATCCAGATGAATAGAGAGCAAAGCAGTGTTGTCGAAGCTAATGTTTATACGTCGATACAATGAGTTTTGGTCAAGCGGGAGTAACTGAAAGACAGCCATGTCCTCACCGGCATCGTTTTCGATGTAGATTTCATATTCCTCGGCCAGGCTGTCGGTCCGGCCGCTTAATAATTCCGCTGCCAGCTCGGATCTGCTGCTGTCCCAATTCTCGATAACAACTTGTTCAAGGTCCGGCTGATAGTTCCAAAGAACAGCGCCATTTGTCACCACTAATTCAGGAAATGGCTCCAATGTTTCCCAGTAAAATCCATCGGGTCTCATGACGTGCATTTGGATACTGCTTTCTTCAAGTACAGCGCCATCAAACTCCACGATCAACTGCTGCACGGTGGCGCTCATGGTGTTCACCTGCCGCAGAAGATTGCTAAGCTGCGCTTGTGGCGTATCCTCTGACCAGGCCAGCGGGATGTAATAGAGTGTCAGGGAGACCGTGAGAGTGAGTCTGTGACTCAGCATGATGACATTCTCAAAAACTGTTTACGGATCGGATTATTCGCGGGGAGGCGGAGCGATGACCTCACGAGAGCCATTGTGTCCCATTTCAGAAACAACCCCTGCCGCCTCCATTGATTCTATCATGCGGGCCGCCCGGTTGTAGCCAATGCGGAGTTTTCGCTGCACAGCTGAAATAGAGGCCTTTCGCGACTCAGTTACAAATTTTACTGCCTCATCATACAGGGCGTCGTCTTCCTCGTCTTCCCCCGAGTCCGCGGATGCAGACAGGAAATCGCCATCCTCCGAACTTTGAGTTATCGCATCTATATATGCCGGCTCTCCGCGTCGCTTCCAGTCAGCAACCACCCGATGCACCTCATCATCACTGACAAACGCGCCGTGTACCCGTGTTGGCACACCACCTCCAGGCGGCAGAAATAGCATATCGCCATGCCCGAGCAGTTGCTCTGCACCCCCTTCACCAAGAATCGTTCTAGAGTCAACCTTCGATTGCACCATGAAAGATAAACGAGTTGGAACGTTCGCCTTGATCAGGCCAGTCAGGACATCAACGGACGGCCGCTGGGTGGCAAGTACCAGATGGATGCCTGCTGCCCGGGCTTTTTGCGCAACCCGTGCGATAAGCTCTTCCACTTTTTTACCGACTACCATCATCATGTCTGCGAGCTCATCGACAATAACCACAACACTGGGCAAAGGCTCCAGTTCGGGAGCAGACTGCTCCTCTGACAGCAACATCGGATCGAATTGCCAGCTTGGATCAGGAATGGGCCTACCTGCTTTCTGAGCGTCACTCACTTTGGTGTTAAAACCCGCAAGGTTCCTGACACCCAAGGCAGACATGAGTTTGTAGCGTCTTTCCATTTCCCCTACACACCAGCGCAACCCATTCGCGGCGTCTTTCATATCTGTAATCACTGGGGTCAACAGGTGGGGGATACCGTCATAGACGGAAAGCTCCAGCATTTTTGGATCGATCATGATCATGCGAACCTGTTCTGGCGTCGATTTGAACAGCAGGCTCAAGATCATGGCGTTAATACCAACGGATTTGCCGGACCCTGTCGTACCGGCTACCAGCAGATGGGGCATTTTTGCGAGATCCACAATGACGGGCTTGCCGACTATATCGTGACCCAGAGCCATGCTGAGCGCTGAACCTGCCCGGTCGAAGTCAGGAGAACTGAGAACCTGGCTTAACTGGATGATCTCTCGTTTTTCATTGGGGATTTCTATGCCGATCACGGTCTTGCCGGGAATAACTTCCACGACCCTGACGGAGACTACAGCTAATGAACGGGCCAGGTCCTTAGCGAGGTTTGTGATCCGGCTGACCTTTACGCCCGGTGCAGGTTGAACCTCAAACCGGGTGATCACCGGGCCCGGGTTGACCGCGGTGACTTCAATTTCAATACCAAAGTCGGCGAGTTTTAACTCCAGAAGCTTGGACATGGCTTCCAAAGATTCCTTGGAAAAGCCGGATTCATGAATTTCCTGCCAGGCATCAAGCAGGCTGATTGCGGGCAGTTCTTTCACAGACGAGGCCTCGAACAAAGTGCCCTGTCGCTCTTTTTCTACCCTTGCGCTTTTAACCGCCTTCTTACGCGGAGGTTCCTTTATGGTGGGAGGAACTCTCTTTTTCTCCTTTTCGATATGAATGTCCAAGACCTTCTTCCGCGATTCCAGTCGCGCTTTGGTAGCAAGTGTCTGCTTGCGCTGTTCTAACCATTTGTTCCCCTTCTCAGTGAGCAGACTGATTGTTCCCAGCGTCCACGCCCCAAGTTTATCGATCACATTCAGCCAGGAGATTGAGGCCGAAATTGTCAGGCCGAACAGAAATATCGCAAAGAGAAGCAAGGTACTGCCTAGGCTGGCGAAAAGCGGCAGGCTGAGATCAACCACAACTGATCCCAAGACCCCCCCGGCAATATAGGGAACCTCCCCCGGCACCTCGAAATGGATGGTCGCCAGTCCGCAGGAAGCCAGTATTAACAGCGAGTAGCCGAGCGCTCTGAAGCCGAACATGGCCCAAGAGAATTCCGCGCTGAGTTTCTCTTCGCGAAAAGAGGAATACACATTGTAAGCGAGCAAGAAGGGAAAGCCAAAAGCGAGGTAGCCGAAGACATGAAGTAAAGCATCTGCCAACCAGGCCCCGTAAACTCCGACGGCGTTCGCGACATCCTCACCGGAACCCGTAGTCGTAAAACCCGGGTCCAAAGGTGAATAGCTCAGCAGCGCAATGGTGAGATACAGCGCCATCAGAAAGCAGACTATCAGGGTCCCCTCACGAGTTAATCGCTGCATGAGGGTTCGGACTTCGTCGTTTGGTTCTGAGTTCTGCACGGAATTATCTAATCAAATCAACAAGGTAAAAGGGTTATCTTCAAGTTTTCCGAATATCCTGCATATCCAAAAAAAAAGGTAGCTGGCCTCCTCTTTCTCCAACCTTAAAGCGCTGGGCAGCTGGGTAGCCGGAAAGACAGGAAGTCATTGCTATATATCGTGCAACAATGCCAGATAATTAAGGGCCAAGGACCGTTATTCTCCAGACGTTTCTTTGCCTGCAGCCCGCCTCCTGCTAGTGCCTGCGTACCTCCTGAGGGTAAAATGGTCGGACATATGATCCGTATTCGTTAACTCGAAACCGTTGAACACCGATCCAAAGGAATGAGCCAATGACAGACCATCAACACCATCGCCTAATCATTCTTGGATCTGGCCCCGCTGGCTATACTGCCGCGGTTTACGCAGCACGTGCGAACCTCGAACCGGTTCTCATCACCGGCCTGATCCAGGGCGGTCAGTTAACCACCACGACAGACGTCGACAACTGGCCTGGTGATGTCGAAGGTTTGCAAGGGCCAGACTTAATGCTTCGAATGAAGAGCCATGCCGAACGCTTTGATACGGATATTATTTTCGATCATATAAACTCAGTAGACCTGACGCAACGACCGTTCCTGCTGGAGGGGGACAGTGACCGCTACAGCTGCGACGCGCTGATCATCGCGACGGGTGCTTCTGCTCAGTATCTGGGGCTCGATTCAGAGCAGGCATTTATGGGAAAAGGCGTCAGTGCCTGCGCGACCTGTGATGGCTTCTTCTACCGTAACAAACCGGTAGCGGTCATTGGCGGTGGCAATACCGCTGTTGAAGAGGCGCTCTATCTGTCGAATGTCTGCTCTCATGTGACGCTGGTCCATCGTCGAGATGCACTGCGCGCTGAAAAGATCTTACAGAAGAAACTGTTCGAGCGGGAAGCAGAAGGCAAGGTGTCGATACAGTGGAATCACGTGCTGGAGGAAGTGCTCGGAGACGACATGGGGGTAACAGGTGCCCGAATACGCCACATCACCAGCGAAGAGCCGGTCGACTTGGCCGTAGACGGCGTCTTTATCGCCATCGGACATGTGCCAAACTCTGACATCTTCAAAGGCCAGCTGCACATGAAGAACGGCTACGTCGTGGTCAATACCGGGCTAGACGGCATGGCTACACAGACGAGTGTCCCTGGTGTATTCGCCGCCGGAGATATCGCGGACCAGGTCTACCGTCAAGCGGTGACCAGTGCCGGGTTCGGCTGCATGGCGGCACTGGACGCCGAGAAATTCCTCGACGACTAGTTTTCGCGATGCCAATACCGTGGTTAGATCCGATGGATGCGCCCGTTTTTCCATGTACTTCACAGGCGTTGGCAGATCCCAATGGATTGCTGGCCGCTGGCGGCTCGCTGGGCGCTGACTGGCTACTAGCCGCATACCGTGAAGGCATCTTTCCTTGGTATGAAGAGGGTCAACCGGTTCTCTGGTGGGCGCCCGACCCGAGGCTGGTTCTGGATCCCGGCCGCGTTGTCGTCTCACGCAGCCTCCGGAAGCTGATCCGCAAACAGATTTACCGCATTTCCTTCGATACAGCTTTTATGTCTGTGATAGAAGCCTGTCAAACCTCAGGGGGTCGGGAAAACGCGACTTGGATCACACCCGAGATGAAGGCGGCTTATGTCAATCTCCACAGTCTCGGTCATGCCCATTCCGTTGAGGTATGGCACGACGAATTTCTAGTAGGTGGGCTTTACGGCATTGCGCTTGGCAGGGTATTTTTTGGAGAATCCATGTTCAGTGCGCATCCAAGTGCTTCGAAATTAGCACTGGTGGCACTCTCGCGGCAAGTTGAGTCTCGAGGATTCGGCCTGATTGACTGTCAGGTTCACTCCGATCACTTGGTTTCTATGGGGGCAGAGGCGCTTCCACGCCGAGACTTTCAAGAAGCGCTGACCGCTCTTCTGGCTAGCAAAGAACAACCCGGGCCCTGGAAAACACCGCCAAGCAACCCGATGGAAAAACCGAGCTGAATATGCAGTCGAACAACAAGCCCATTAGTTCGATTCGGTTGTTCCGGACTTCACTCCACCCTTGTAGCTACAAAGCATCAGAAGAAGCGACGACCGTTTTCGTCGACCCTGACCTGATCATCGATAAGCGGCTTAACAGCAAACTGAGTGAATTGGGTTACCGGCGAAGTGGCGCACACTTATACCGACCAGATTGCGACCGCTGTTCAGCCTGCATTTCTGTCCGAGTGTGCGTTAATGAGGCGCGGTTCTCCCGCAACCAGCGACGCATCCTCAAACGGAATGAGGCGTTATCTGTTGTTGAACAAGCTGATTTAAACAGCGCGGCCGCTTTCGATCTGTATCGCCGTTACGTTGACAAACGACATCAGGGCGGAGATATGTTCCCGGCAACAGATGACCAATTCGAAACGTTTATCAAAACAAAGACCGTCGACACGCGTTTTTTCTTATTTTACGAGGACCAAAGGCTGGTAGCCGTCAGTGTGGTTGATTTTTTGGAGCAGGGCTTGTCCGCGGTCTACACCTTTTTTGAGCCGGATTTGCATCAAAGATCGTTAGGAAACTACGTTATCCTCTGGCAAATTAGTAAGTGTCGGGAATTGGGATTGGCTCACCTGTACTTGGGATACTGGATCAAGGGGTGCGATAAAATGGAATACAAAAGTAAGTTCAGACCGATGGAGTTTCTGATCGACGGACACTGGACTAAAATTACCTGACTCAGTTTCTCCTGGCGTGCCCAATAGCTTTTGCGTCAAACGGTAAATTCCGGCACAATGCGCGACTTTTAGAGGGACTTGAGTGACCTATGGCCAAAGAAGATCAAATCGAGATGGAAGGCGAAGTGGTGGATACGCTTCCCAACACCATGTTCAGAGTTAAACTGGAGAATGGACATATCGTGACGGCTCACATCTCTGGAAAGATGCGCAAAAACTACATTCGCATCCTTACCGGCGACCAGGTACGTGTAGAACTTACGCCCTACGACCTGACCAAGGGCCGCATCACCTATCGAGCCAGATAGCTCAGCACCCCAGGCAGTGACAAGCTGTCACCCCTCCTCGGCAAGGGCGCGCTTCTTTCCTTTCACGTTAGCCTCTACGCGAATCTCAATCGAATCGCCAGCGGTTACGAATACGTCGCCCCCCTCTGAGAGCTGACCAAACAGGATGTCTTCCGCCAGTGCTTTCTTGAGTTTCTCCTGGATGAGACGACCCATCGGCCTTGCTCCCATGGCCTCGCTGTAGCCATGCTCGACAAACCAGTCGCGGGCGCTTTCTTCTACGTGAAGCACCACGCCTTTCTCATCAAGTTGTACCTGAAGGTCTACCAGGAATTTATCAACAACAGTCTTGATCGTTTCAGGTGACAGTGAGCCGAACTGAATAATGCTGTCGAGCCGATTGCGGAATTCGGGTGTGAAGGCTTTTTTGATTACCCCCATTCCATCTGAACTGTGATCCTGCTCTGTGAAGCCTATTGACGCGCGGGTCATCTCCTGCGCACCGGCGTTAGTGGTCATGATCAGAATGACATTGCGGAAGTCAGCTTTACGACCATTATTGTCAGTCAGGGTGCCGTGATCCATTACCTGCAACAGCAGGTTAAACACATCCGGATGAGCTTTCTCTATTTCGTCAAGCAATAGAACGCAATGCGGGTTTTTAGTCACTGCTTCGGTAAGCAGCCCTCCCTGATCAAACCCGACATATCCTGGCGGTGCACCAATTAAACGGGACACTGTATGGCGCTCCATGTATTCGGACATGTCAAATCGCAACAACTCTATGCCCATGATTTTTGCGAGCTGCCGACTGACCTCAGTCTTACCGACACCGGTAGGCCCAGAAAAAAGGAACGAGCCAATAGGCTTGTCATGTTCGTTCAAGCCTGCCCGAGACAGTTTGATTGCAGTCGCTAGCGAGTCGATTGCTTCATTCTGACCGAAGACCACCATCTTTAAGTTGCTTTCTAAATTCTTCAAGGCCGCAACGTCAGAACTCGAGACATGCTTTGGCGGAATCCGGGCAATACTGGCAACAACCTTTTCCATGTCGGCTGCCTGGATGAGTTTTTTCCTTTTACTCGCCGGTTGCAACTGCTGGTAGGCTCCCGCTTCATCAACCACATCGATTGCCTTATCAGGCATGTAGCGATCATTGATATAGCGACCGGCTAATTCTGAAGCGGCTTTGAGCGAACTGTCGCTGTATCGAAGTTTATGGTGTTCTTCGAATCTTGGTTTCAGTCCTTTCAAAATTTTGTAAGTCGTCTCAACATCAGGCTCTTCAACATCAATTTTCTGAAAGCGGCGAGACAGCGCCCTATCCTTGTCGAAAATGCCCCGATATTCCTGATAGGTCGTGGAGCCGATGCAGCGAAGCTGGCCAGTGGTCAGTGCTGGCTTGAGTAAATTTGAGGCGTCCATGACCCCGCCGGATGCGGCGCCAGCGCCAATAATTGTGTGAATTTCATCGATGAACAGCACAGCATTTTCGTCTTTTTTAAGCTCACCAAGCAGCGCCTTAAAACGCTTTTCGAAGTCCCCTCGATATTTGGTGCCCGCGAGCAACGCGCCGAGATCGAGAGAATAGATCACACTGTCTGACAAGACATCGGGGACCTGCTTTTCTACGATCAGTCTGGCCAAGCCTTCTGCAACCGCAGTCTTCCCTACACCAGACTCACCAACGAGCAATGGGTTGTTTTTACGCCGCCTGGAAAGAATCTGAATCACGCGGGTAACTTCTTCAAGTCGACCAATCAGCGGGTCAATTCTTCCGGCCTCTGCTTCGCTATTCAGGTTAGTAGCAAAGCTTTCGAGCAGGCTGATTCGATTTTCTGCAGAGTCTCCTTCTTCTTGCTGCTCCGTGGCTGTCTCGCTGTTTTCGCCTTCGCCGGCGATCTTGGATATACCGTGCGTGATGTAATTAACGACGTCGATCCGGGCGATGTCTTGCTGTTTCAAGAAAAAGACCGCCTGACTCTCCTGCTCAGAAAAAATCGCGACCAGCACGTTAGCTCCTGTGACCTCTCGTTTGCCCGAAGACTGAACGTGGAAGACTGCCCGCTGCAGTACACGCTGAAAACCCAGCGTTGGCTGTGTTTCCCGGCTGGTTTCGCTCTCGAGAATCAGAGGGGTTGTTGAATCGACAAATTCGGCGAGTTCGTTTCGTAATTTCGGCAAATCGCAGTCACAAGCTGAAAGCACACTTGTGGCGATCTCATTATCTAGAAGAGCCAAGAGAAGATGCTCAACAGTCATGAATTCATGACGCTTGTTCCTCGCACCTTTGAACGCGCTGTTGAGCGTGGTTTCTAAGTCTTTACTGAGCATAGAGCTTCCAATTATGAATGATGGTTGGCTTCACCGGTCGACTTCAACTGAGCACAGTAAAGGCTGTTCGCACTCTCTTGAGTAGTCATTAACCTGTGCCGCTTTGGTTTCGGCGACGTCTTTGCTATAGACGCCGCAGACACCTTTTCCCTCAGTATGAACCTTGAGCATGATCTGAGTCGCTTTTTCAACGTTCATCCCGAAGAATGAACGCAGTACATCAACGACGAAGTCCATTGGCGTGTAGTCATCGTTAACCAGGATAACTTTATACAAAGGGGGCTTTTTGAGCTTCGGCTTTTCAGTGGTCGCTGCATAACCAACATCCTGGCTGCCGCCCGTGTCGCTACCACCGGAACCGGTAGACTGGTTGGACGACTGTTTAACTGTCGCTGGAGTAAGCACGAGAGCCTCTGAAAGTCGCTGTTGCGTTTTTGGAAACTGCTTCGGCAAAGCAGGAACGCATTGTCCGCCAGATTGACCGCCTTGAAAAGAGTTGCTTGGTTGGTGTTAGCGGTCGCACCGATAGCTGGCAGGCACGGTAGGATTACGCTCATATGTCGCGGTTAGATGCACCGGCGTTTAAGATACACGCCTTTGACATGGCGCTACGTTTGAGTTAAAAACACATATTAGAGGAGTTCGTCTAACTCTCGGGAAGACAATAATAACAGTCAAAAAACAATAAGCACGGAGCAAGATATGAGTACCGGGCAAGTAAAATGGTTCAACAATGCCAAGGGGTTTGGATTCATACTGCCAGATGACGGCGATGCTGACTTGTTTGCGCACTACTCTGCAATCAGTATGGATGGCTATAAGACCCTGAAAGCGGGTCAGTTAGTCACTTTTGATGCAGTGGATGGCCCGAAAGGTCTTCATGCGGCAAACATTCGAGCAGTCGAGTCTGCCAGTGACGATCATGTGGTTCTCTCAGACAGCAACGATGAGGCAGAGTTGGTGGCGCCATCTGCAGCTGAAGCCGCCAAAGAGCCGGCAGAGGAGCTCGAAGAAGTAACTGCCTAACGCGGAAGCCATCCGGTCTGCAAAGTCATGTTTGCTGTCCGGTTTAAGAGTATTGCGGTGCGCGTGCTGGCTCTATGGCTCGGCTTATTCTGTTCAACAAACCCTTCGGGGTGCTTTCTCAATTTACCCCTGAAGCGGGTTACCCTTGCCTGGCTGACTATATTGATCAGCCAGGTTTCTACCCTGCCGGCAGGTTAGACCGCGATTCTGAAGGTTTACTCTTGCTTACAGACGATGGAAAGCTTCAGCAGCGGCTGTCTAATCCCAGGTACAACAAGCAGAAATACTACCTAGTTCAAGTCGAAAGAGAGATCTCGGATGAGGCTTTGAAGCAGCTCTGTGAGGGGGTAGTATTGAAAGATGGCAGAACCCGGCCCGCATTAGCAACACGCATCGAAGCGCCCGATTTGTGGCCACGTTTGCCGCCGATCAGAGTTCGACTGACTGTGCCTACCTCGTGGTTGAGTCTGACCTTACAGGAGGGTCGAAATCGTCAGATCCGCCGAATGACAGCGGCGGTCGGCTATCCTACCCTCAGGTTGGTGCGAGTGCGGATTGCCAATTGGCGCCTTGCAGATCTGCAGCCCGGACAGTCGATTTCGACAACTGCCCCGGATTAAGCCAGACCCAGGCTATTCCTGCCATCGCTTGAGTGCATCGGCATCGCTTTCACGGCTTTCGATCCACTGACTCTCGGACGGGGTGGTTTGTTTTTTCCAGAAAGGGGCTCGGCTTTTGAGAAAATCCATGATGAAGTCAGCTGACTCGAATGCTGCCTGCCGATGCCTGCTGGCGGTGGCGACCAGAACAATCTGGTCCCCCGGATAGAGCTCTCCGATCCGATGGAGGATACGCACGCCCAGTAGCGGCCAGCGTCTGGACGCTTGCCGCGAGATCGCCTCCAGCTGTTTTTCCGTCATGCCGGGATAATGCTCTAAAAATAAGCGCTGAGTTTTATTGGAGCCATCGGATTCCTCGCTCTCTGCGCCGTGAAGTTCCCGCACCAGGCCCGTGAACAGGACAATAGCACCCGCATCACCGGCCTGATGACGCAAGGCCGTATATTCTGCCTCTACGTTGAAGTCTTCGTTTTGCACAGAGATCATGTCTAGCCTCCCGTCATGGGTGGGAAGAAGCCCACTTCATCACCATCAGTAATAGGCGAAGAGGCTTCTGCAAGTACTTGATTTACGGAAATAAGAGGCGGATTTGGATTTTGACTCAATTCGTTGAATGAAGAATCTGTCTCGCTTAAATGACTGATTAAAGCCGCCACAGTTGTCAGGTCCTCGACGGCCTCAAGCCGGTCTTCCCCTCTGCCCATGTGCTCCCTGATGCTCGCAAAATAGAGTACAGTAATCATTATGCTGATCTATACCGCCCGTGTGTAATGCCCACTGCGCCCACCTGACTTCTCCAGTAAGGTGACATCATTGATCACCATCTCTTTATCCACTGCCTTGCACATGTCATAAACCGTGAGGGCGCTGACACTCGCCGCTGTGAGCGCTTCCATTTCCACACCGGTTTGGCCGGACAGTCGGCAAGTGGCTTCGATGGTCACGCAGCCGGACTCAGCATCGAGCGCAAGATCCACCGTGACCGAGGTCAACATGAGCGGATGGCAAAGCGGTATGAGATGGCTGCACTGCTTGGCAGCCTGTATTCCGGCTATCCTGGCAACGCTCAACACATCCCCTTTCTTGTGGCTCCCGTCGTCAATCATCGACAGTGTTTCGGCGCTCATAAACACCCGTGCCTGTGCTCTGGCGACCCGTTCCGTGCTCGCCTTATCACCGACATCGACCATATGCGCCTTGCCGTCAATGTCTAAGTGCGTGAATGATTTGCTCATGAAATCGTGCTTCCTGAAAACTTACGCGAATTATCTCTTTTTCTGTGGCCTAGCAGAAGCCGCTTTTTAAGTTACATTGGCCAGTGCTCCCCTAACATTGATAACATTTCGTGTCGCAAGCCATGAACCATTATCCCCACACCACCGTTGCCACCGTCGTCCCTCAGCAAGGGCGCTTTCTCATGGTGCAGGAAAAATCCGGTGAATCTCTGGTTTACAACCAACCCGCCGGCCATGTTGAAGTCGGGGAAGGCCTGATTGCCGCCGCGGTTCGAGAAACCTTCGAGGAAACAGGCTGGCAGGTAAGGGTCGAATGCCTCATTGGAATTTACTCTCATGTACACAAAGAAAATGGAATTCATTACTTACGGCACTGTTTTCTTGCCACGCCTGAAAAGCACACTGCTGTGACGCCACCAGATTCGGACATTGTCCAGGCGCTCTGGCTCAGCCATGTTGAGCTCAAAGCCATGCGGAATCAGCTTCGCAGTCCACTTGTCCTGCAGGCGCTGGCCGATCATGAGGCCGGACAGACCTATTCACTGGAGCTGATCAAGTGATCACGCACACATTGAGCGCGTCAGGGTCAAGCGAAAGCCCGAAAAAAGTCATTGTTGGCATGTCCGGCGGCGTTGATTCCTCCGTTTCAGCCTATCTTCTGCAACAGGCGGGTCATGAAGTGAGCGGACTGTTCATGAAAAACTGGGAAGAGGACGATGGCACCGAATACTGTACCGCACAGGCCGATCTGGCCGACGCACAATCGGTTTGTGACAGCCTGGGCGTCGAGCTACTGACCGCCAATTTTGCCGCGGAATACTGGGACAACGTCTTTGAGCATTTTCTCGCTGAATATCGCTCTGGAAGAACTCCTAATCCTGATGTGCTCTGTAACAGGGAGATCAAATTCAAGGCTTTCCTGGACTATGCGCACTCTCTGGGGGCCGACTGTATTGCGACCGGTCATTACGTACAGCGCGTCGATGAGGGCAGTCGAAGTTATTTGCATAAAGGCGTCGATGTGAATAAAGATCAGACGTATTTTCTCTGCGAAATAACTGAAGAAAATGTACGTAATACATTGTTTCCATTAGGTAATCTTGAAAAGCCAGAAGTTAGGAAGATTGCTTCTGACTTGCGGCTAGCCACCTCAAGGAAAAAAGACAGCACCGGGATCTGTTTCATCGGCGAGCGCAAATTTAAGGATTTTCTGAACACCTATCTACCGGCCCAACCCGGGCGGATCGAAAGCCTGAACGGTGAGTTTCTGGGAGAACATGGTGGTTTGATGTACTACACGCTGGGGCAACGGCAGGGCCTGGGCATCGGTGGCCGGGCAGGTTGCGCCGAAGAGCCCTGGTATGTCGTGGCTAAAGACTTAAGTAATAACCTGCTAGTTGTGGCACAAGGCAACGAAAACAATACCCTTTTATCAACAAGCGTCACAGCTTTAGAGGGCGCCTGGATAGATCAGCAGGGCCCGGATTTTCCGCTTCGCTGTCACGCAAAATTACGATACAGGCAGCCAGATCAACCATGCCACGTCAGCCAGGATGCGGCCGGTAGACTGAAAGTCGTATTTGACGAGCCTCAGCGGGCGGTAACGCCGGGGCAATACGTCGTATTCTATGAGGGTGAACGCTGTCTAGGAGGCGCTGTAGTGGACTCCTATGAGCGCTGACAACTTTCAGCGGCCGCAATTACAGGCCCTGACCCTGTCTGATGTCGTGCAGTCGGCGCAACTGGTTCGCGGACGGGCCAATACGGGCAGTGCACTCTATCCCGCAATAAAAGAATTGATCGACCCACGCTTTCTGCTGAACGTCCCTTCGTTCATTACCATTTTCCCGGACCTGCGGTTGGCTCGACCCGGTCTGGAATGGCTCACAGCGCGGGCGCGACAACTCAGCCCCGGGGAAAACGATGAAGTCCTGCGCTACACAAGAAACCTGTTGCTGCTGCGAACGGAGTTGATGGCGGATACCGACATGCAGTCGAGGCTTGGCAGGAGACTTCAATCAATCAGCCCACTTTCTGCTCCGGTTTCAGACCCCCACAGGCAAACAAAGCACCCTACAGAGCCCATAGGGTTGCATCAGACTGAGCGCAGTTTTGAGGCGCTGGCGACCCTGTATAAGGATACAATAAGCACGCTTTCCTACCGTATCCAGATACAGGAAAAAGTTGAACACCTGCATGACGAGATAATCGCCAATTGTATACGCGCCCTACTTTGGCCGGTATCCGGTTCGCCGTGCTGTGGAACCAGATAGGAGGCCGGCCATGGCATCTGTTCATAATTGGCCGGATCAATCGCATTGCGACTTCGATGCTTAAAAATTAGCTCAAAAGGATCAGTTTAAGTATGACAGAACAACTACTTACGGCTATTACTTCAATTTCACCTTTGGATGGCCGCTACGCGCAAAAATGCCGATCACTGGCTGAAATTTGTAGCGAATACGGGCTTATGCGGTACCGGGTTGAAGTGGAGGTGAAGTGGCTGCAAACGCTCGCTTCTCACCCGGGGGTAGCGGAGCTCAAGCCGCTATCAGATACCCAAATAGCCACGCTGGATGGACTTTTCCTCGATTTTAGCCGTGAGGACGCCCTTCAAGTTAAAGGTATAGAGAGCAAAACTAACCACGATGTAAAAGCGATAGAGTATTTTATTAAACAAAAGCTTGAGCATCAGGGTGGCTTTGGCGAATATCTCGAATTTGTCCATTTCGCCTGTACTTCAGAAGACATCAACAACCTGGCCTACGGACTCATGCTTGCTGAAGCGCGAGGGTCGGTAGTGATCCCGCAGATGCAAGGCACGGTTGATTCGCTGAAGGCGCTCGCCACTGAATTTGCGAGCCAACCGCTGCTGTCACGTACTCATGGCCAGCCAGCGACCCCCTCGACGGTCGGCAAAGAATTCGCCAATGTGGCGTTCCGGCTACAACGCCAGCTTGACAACTTTAATAGTATCAATATTTTAGGGAAGGCAAATGGAGCGGTAGGTAACTACAACGCACATATTGCCGCCTACCCTGAGATCGACTGGCCAAGCGCCGCTGAAGAATTTATCGTGGGTCTCGGGTTGAACTGGAATCCCTACACAACCCAAATCGAGCCTCATGATTATGTCGCGGAGTTATTTAACTGTCTATCGAGATATAACACGATACTTATTGATTTTTCTCGGGATATCTGGGGCTATATATCTCTGAACTACTTCCGCCAGAAAACAGTTGCCGGGGAGGTAGGATCGTCAACCATGCCTCACAAGGTCAATCCGATCGATTTCGAGAACGCCGAGGGAAATCTTGGGCTGGCTAACGCCCTCCTCGACCACATGTCTGCCAAATTACCTGTCTCGCGCTGGCAGCGCGATCTGACGGACTCAACGGTGATGAGAAACCTCGGCACAGGGCTCGGGTACAGCATGGTCGCCTATCATTCGCTTGCCAGAGGAATTGCCAAGCTTGAACTTAATACCTCGGCGATCGACGCAGACATTGATGCCTGCTGGGAAATACTCGCCGAACCGATCCAGACTGTCATGCGGCGATATCGAATAGAGCAGCCCTATGAAAAACTGAAGGCACTCACGCGAGGAAAAGCCGTTGACGAAGCGACACTGAAGGCCTTTATTCAGTCCCTGGATATTCCGCAATCCGCCAAGGAGTCTCTAAACAGACTGCGCCCACGCACGTATCTCGGCAATGCGGCAGCTCAGGCCAGCGAGATATAAACAGGCGGTATGCTCAAGCCCAATGTTGATAAAGCCGAATTTCTGAAGAATTATTGGCAGAAAAAACCGTTACTTATTAAGAATTTCTTTAGTAATTTCGAAGATTATACCAATCCGGAAGAGTTACTCGAAATCGCCTGTATAGATGCAGTAGACAGTCGCATCGTCACGACTCGGCCTGAATATTGTGTTGCCGAGCGCTATTCCCTGACCCAGGGGCCATTTGACTCCGACTCCCTGCCCGCCCTAACGGAAAAGAACTGGAGTGTGCTCGTTCAGTCATCAGAACTGTGGATTACAGATCTGCGGGAGATGATCCAAGCTTTTGGTTTTCTGCCACGCTGGCGTATCGAAGACATCATGGTGTCGTTTGCCACTCAGGGTGGCGGTGTCGGTCCCCATTTTGATCAATATGATGTCTTCCTTGTCCAGGGCCTTGGTCGGCGCACTTGGTGTATCGGTGAGCGTATCGACCTTACGACACCCCATCAATCGCCGGCCGACACAGCTTCACACTTAAATCTCATCGATGAATTTGAAGTAAATCAGAAATTTACCGTAGAAAGCGGAGATGTTCTGTATCTTCCTCCGGGCTACACCCACTGGGGAATTTCCCAATCCCCAAGTCTTTGCTACTCGGTAGGTTTCAGAGCCCCTTCCAATGCGGAAATGATCGAATCTTTCAGCAATCGGGTGATGGAACTGCTGACTGAGTCGCAGCGGCTGACTGATCATACGACTCCGGCAATGCGGGACAGCGCCGAAATTACCACAAAGGACTGGCAGCATGCGTGGGAGGTGGTTGCTGGCCTCCTGGCAAACAAGGGCGCATTTTTACGGGCATTCGGCAGCCTGGTAACGGAAGCCAAATCGCCCGAGTTTATCGAACCGCTCGCTGATGAGGTTCATATCGAGGAATTGCTCGCCTTCAAGGGACCAACAGTAGAGCTGATGAGAAATCCGGCGTCACGATTTGCTTATACCGTCCAGACAGACTCCGACCCCGTGTTGCTATTCGTTGATGGCGAGAGCTATGAGCTTGACAGAATTTGCCTGCCTGCTGTCAGGGCGCTCTGTGCTGATGCGCTGGAAAACCTATTTGACATTTCAGAGCTCTGGCAGACGGACGAAAGTCGGGCCCTGATCTGCCGGTTGGTGCAAAGCGGCGCACTCTGGCTGACGGAAGAGGAAGATTAACGCCTGTTCGGCAGTCTGGCTCATGTGTTCAAGCGCCTGAGCAGACCCTGGCGCCCTTAACGGCCCTATTTCAGATCACGCGTGCTGGCGGCAATAAATTGCTGCTTAAGTGCGTCATAGCTTGTCACAGAGGGGAACTGAGGGAACTCGGCAATGACATTGTCCGGAGCCCGAAACAGAATACCCGCGTCAGCTTCAGCCAGCATAGTTGTGTCATTGTAGGAATCGCCTGCGGCGATCACCCGAAAGTTAAGACCACGAAAAGCTTTTACGCATTGCCTCTTGGGGTCTTCCTGGCGCAATTTATAATCAACAATGTGGCCTTGCTCATTAGTGATCAGGCGATGGCAAAACAAGGCCGGAAAGTCCAACTGACGCATCAGTGGGTGAGAGAATTCATAGAAAGTGTCAGATAAAATAATGAGTTGGAAACGTGACTTCAACCAACTGGCGAAGTCAGTGGCCCCTTCAAGCGGGCTCATCGTCGCAATGACCTCGTGAATGTCTGGCAAGCCGAGCTTGTGCTGATTGAGAATATCCAAACGCTGTCTCATCAGGACGTTGTAATCCGGGATATCCCGAGTTGTGGCTTTGAGCTCGTCAATGCCTGTTTTTTTGGCAAAACCAATCCAGATTTCCGGGATCAGCACACCCTCTAAATCTAAGCAGGCCAGTTCCATTGAATAAATCTCCTTACTGTGAGTCCAGAGTTAAGGCGAGCCTGTTGAAGCGTAAGCGGGAATTGGGGAGCATCCCACCAAAAACCGCAGCTGATAGGCTGAGAGAGCCAAAAGTAGCAAATTCAAGCGATTTTGGCATTCAATACCGCGTGAGTCTGACCTCGGGATCCAAACAAACCCGTTTCGCGGCGGACAATATCGATAAGCCAGAGGGAGCAACATGCTGCCCGTTTGCCCCGCCTAAACCTATAATTAATAAATTATTTTTCACGTGGAACATGGCCTGTGTCATCGTGAAACATTGACACAGATGCGAACTCAGTGGGTGCAATTGGCCGGCACATTCCATTATCGCGGGAATCTAATAGACAGGACCTGAGAAAATCAGCAAGCGGACTGCTACGAATTGGCGACACCATGCGGAACATGCCCGGTTGCCACATGATGACGGGCAGATTCACAGTGGCCCTGCTGATCATCAAAAAAAACGTCTGCGTCGAAAGCCTGAAGAAACTCACCTTTCGACAGACCTCCGAGAAAAAGCGACTCGTCGATCCGGATGTCCCAGGCGCGTAAGGTGCGCACTACCCGCTCATGTGCCGGCGCCGCTCTTGCAGTGACCAGACACGTTCTGATGGGCGACTCACCGGAGGGAAAGGCGCGCTGGAGCTGCTGTAAGGCGTGCAAAAAAGGCTTGAAGGGCCCGCCGGCCAGCGGCCGATTCGCCGAATCGCGCTCATTCTTAGTAAATGCTTCTAGGCCTTTGTTTTTAAAGATTTTTTCCGATTCATCTGAGAACAGTACCGCGTCCCCATCGAAGGCGATTTTGAGGATCTGCTCATTGGTATTGCTTTTCACTGACGGCAGGATTGTCGCTGCAGCGACACCCTGCTCCAGTGCTTGCCGGACATCTGCTCCATCGGTGGATAAAAACAAATGACTGTTGAAAGCCGAGATATAGCGATAAGGGCTGTCCCCGCCGCAAAATGCGGCGCGTGTGATGTTAAGGTGATAATGCTCAATGGAGTTAAACACCCTGAGCCCGGTATCCGCACTATTTCGAGACAGCAGAATGACCTCAACCGGGGACCCCTCAACCAGTTGGTTAAGATTGAGCAATTTCTCAACCAGATGAAAAGCCACTCCCGGCTGCAAGGACTCATCCTCGTGTTCGATCTGGTATTGCTGGTAAGCAGCGAGGCCTTCTTGCTCATAAACCGCATGGCTATCGGCAAGGTCGAACAGCGCTCGAGATGAGATTGCAATGACGAGAGGATCAATTCCAAGAGCGGTCACGGGAAGCACCCAGCACAACAAAACACAGATAGTCTATCAGACGACGCGGCAGGCCGCTCTGTTAACGAGCTCACGTAGCGCCTATCCTCTGGAAGCCTGCTGGATATGAACAGCTAGACGCCAGAGCTTGGGGCATAGCAAACGCCCGTACCCGCGAGCCCACAGTAGCCTCCAGGGTTTTTCGCGAGATACTGCTGATGATAATCTTCAGCATAATAAAAATCGCTTAACTTTCTGACTTCAGTGGTAATACTGCCGAATGATTTTCCGCGCAATGCCTGTTGAAAATGCGCCAGACTCGCCTTGGCGTGCTCACACTGCTGACTGTCGGTCCAATAGATGGCAGAGCGATACTGCGTTCCGAAATCATTACCTTGTCGCATGCCCTGGGTAGGATCATGGGCCTCCCAAAATGCAGCGAGCAGCTGTTCATAGGAGATAAGCTTGGGATCATAGAAAACTAAGACAACCTCGGTATGACCTGTTTTTCCGCTACACACATCTTCATAACTTGGATTTTTCGTTAACCCCCCCGCATAACCCACCGCCGTGCTGAACACCCCGGGCAATTCCCAGAAAAGACGTTCTGCTCCCCAAAAGCACCCCAAGCCAAATACGGCTTTGCGCAGATTAGCCGGCACAGGTTCCTCGATAGGATTCCCTTTCACAAAGTGTTCACGGGAAAACTGGTTGGGATAGGCACGGTCGGGTATTGCGGTCTCCGCTGTTGGCAGTGCAACGGGTTTCTTACTCATTCCGAATAACATCTTGTCTTTCCTCTTTAATGCTCAGCATCCTATTATGTATCACAGGAAGCCGGTCTTTCGCCGTAGAAGCGTATTCGATCAAGGCTTGCGGTACAAAACCGTCAGATGTTCCGCGTGACTGTCGATGCGCGTGCGAAGCCGCGGTACGGGACCGGAGGCACCGAGCTTGGCCCTTTTACACGCGCGCCCTGTTAATTCTCGATAGTGCGTTGTCAGAACCACATCAGGGTCGTGCCAGTCTGCCTCTCTTTACTCGACGCAGGTTCACGATTGCTTTTAACACATGACGCCTGCGATGATAGACCGGATTATCCTTATTGCGACTATATTCTAAAACAAAGTGGGTAACCGATGATGATTTCACGACTGCCAGCTCACGACAGCCCGGTGATTTTTGCGGACATGCAAGCGTGCCATGTGACTCATGAGCCTCACCCAATGAAAAAGACTTGGAGTGGCGGGCTTACAAAAGACCTCCTGTTCGCGTTCTTGTTTACAGTAGTGACGTGTCATTCCTCCGCAGCCCCAGATACTATACAAGTCATGTCACCTGAAACACTGAATCAAGTCTCTTACAGAGAGAGCACTGAACTCTTGGCGGCGAACCCTGACACCATCAGGCCCTTTGAAATCAACGTCGATGAGGCTGCAATTACAGATTTACATGCCCGTCTGGCGTTGACCCGATTACCAGATCAGATACCGGGCACCTACTGGGAGTACGGCACTGAACTGAGCTACCTTGACGAGTTGTTGAGCTATTGGCAATCAGAATTTGACTGGCCCGCACAGCAGGATGCTCTGAATAAGTTTGATCACTATAAAACCCTTCTTGACGACATCGACCTTCACTTCATCCATCAAAGATCTGATCGGGCCGATGCGATCCCGCTGTTACTGGTCCATGGATGGCCGGGATCAATCAGTGAATTTCAGAAAATCATCCCGGCACTGACCAATCCTGAACAGTATGGTGGCAATTCGAGTGATGGCTTTCACGTTATTGCTCCATCGCTACCGGGCTTCGGCTTTTCCTCTGCGCCAGAGACTCCGGGTTTCGGCCCTGAGCAGATGGCTCTGACCTTTGCAGCTTTGATGGAGAGGTTAGGATATGAACGTTATGCGCTTGCCGGGGGCGACTGGGGGGCCATCATTAATCGCCATCTCGCAAACCATTATCCCGAGCGCCTGATTGGCCTGCATTCAAACATGATCCTCGCGAATTCGCCTTCCGATGCGGCCCGTCGAGATTCCGTTCCTGCAGATGAAGCGGCAAGAGTCGAGGCCAGACGGTCTTTTATGTTGAATGAGGTAGGCTATCAGCAGATTCAAGGCACCAAACCGCAGACACTGGGTTATGGGTTAAATGACTCGCCCGCCGGACTGGCGGCATGGATCGTCGAAAAATTTCACGGCTGGAGCGATTTGCCCCAGGGCCCCAACGGCGACCTCGACAACAATTTTACTAAAGATGAACTTCTGACCAATATTTCAATCTACTGGTTCACCAACAGCATTACCTCGTCGACGCGGATTTACTACGAGAACCGCAACAGCAGGCCTCTGAAACCGATGGAATTCATCAGCGTCCCAACGGGTGCCGCCATCTTTCCCGCAGAGATTTACATTCTACCGAGAGCCTGGGTAGAGGAAGCCTACGATCTGCGGCACTGGACCGTCATGCCAAAAGGCGGTCACTTCGCAGCACTTGAGCAACCGGAATTTTATATTAATGATTTGCGGGATTTCTATCGCTTACTGCGATGAAGCTCTGTTCATCGCGACTCGCTTGAGGCCACAACTTGCATATTGTTCATCAACAGCCTTCTGAGATAAAGGGCATACTGGCATGGATCGAGCGCACCGGAAATCGACTGCCAGATCCCGTTTTTATCTTTTTTTACTGTATCGCGGCGGTTGTACTCGTCAGTGTAATCCTGGCGGCTATCGGAGTCTCTGCTGTCCATCCCACTCAGGTCGATGAATTCGGCACTGCCATCCGCATCAGCGCAGAAAGTCTTCTCTCAGCGAATAATATACAGCGCTTACTAGTTGACATGCCCGAGACATTTGCAAGCTTTCATCCACTCGGCTACGTCCTGGTCGTTATGTTGGGAGCGGGGGTTGCTGAACGCACAGGGCTGTTTGCCTCAGCGATGTCCGGAGCCGTCAATCGGGCGCCAAAAATTCTGCTTACGCCGGTGGTAGCCTTGATCGGGATGGTCGGAAACTTGGCTGCGGATGCTGCTTATGTGGTGCTTATCCCGTTGGCCGGGGTGATTTTCTCCGCAGCCGGACGCCACCCTATAGCCGGCATCGCCGCATCTTTTGCGGGTGTCTCAGGGGGGTTTTCCGCCAACCTGCTGCCCGGACAGCTTGATGCTTTGCTGTTTGGCATCACCGAAGCAGCGGCAGAGACCGTACTGCCCGCTTGGGATGCCAACATTGCGGGTAATGCGTATTTCATTGTGGGCATGACTCTTGTGTTCCTGCCGATTATCTGGTTTGTGACTGACAAAATCATCGAGCCCCGGTTGCTTCCTGTAACGCCTCAGGTTGGTAACGAGCCTGCGGCTCATGACCAGAAGGAATCCGGTGCGTCGCTTCTGCCGGCAGAGATTAAGGGCTTACAGCGAGCGGGGTTAGCGGCCCTAGCTGTTATCTTGGTTTGGGTTTTTCTCTGTGTGGCACCCGGCACGCCATTGATTGATGAGTCTGCCAATCCCGAAGCACGTCTGAATCCGTTGTTTCGCTCCTTGGTTGCCGGGTTCTTCATCCTGTTTCTTGTGACTGGTTGGGCCTATGGCGCCGCATCAGGGTCGGTGAACTCTCATCGGGATATCGTACGGATGATGAGCGAGTCCATGAGCGACCTGTCTTATTATCTGGTCTTGGCGTTTGCTGCAGCGCATTTTGTGGCGATGTTCAACTGGTCTAATCTGGGTCTGATATTTGCCATTAAAGGGGCAGCGATCTTGCAAGGTTCGAGTCTGCCAGACTCTGTTCTGTTGACCTTAATCATCTTGTTCGGCGCCTCAATCAACCTATTCATCGGTTCAGCCAGCGCGAAGTGGGCCTTATTAGCCCCCGTCTTAGTGCCTATGCTGATGCTGCTGGGTTTGAGTCCGGAAATGAGCACTGCTGCTTATCGGGTCAGCGATGGGGCCACCAATATCATCACCCCTTTGATGCCATATTTTCCTTTGATACTTGTCTTCTGCCAGAGATGGCAGAAAGATTTTGGTCTCGGTAGTCTGGCAGCAACGATGCTGCCTTACTCGATATTATTGCTGTTATCTGGCATCGTCATGACGGTGATCTGGGTGACTTTTGGTATTCCTCTGGGCCCCGGCGCGACCGTGGAGTTTACGCTTTAAATACGATTTATGCCGAGTTTCTGGAGGCGTTTATGTTCCCGAAGAGGCTGCGCACAATCATTTTTTCATAGGTTTGCATCAACTCTGCCTCGCTCTCCTTCAGTTCAGAGTTCGCAAGATCGTTAACACGGGTAAGCGCGTATTGCTGAATCACCAAAAGCGGCAGCACGATATTCATACGAAGCTTAATGCTCGCCTGACTGGTCGGATTGTCTTCAAGTAGCGTCTTCTGACCGGACACCTTCAGCGCCATCTCTTTGCTGAGATCATATTCGTGCTTGATTAACCGCCAGAATTCTCCGAACCGCTCGTGTTTTTCCATATGAGCGGTGAGTTTGAAAATACTTTTACACATGCTTTGCATACTGTTGCTGATCATTGCTTCGAAAAACTTCGATTCACGATACAGCGCCTGATACTGTGCGAGTTGACCCTGCTCCTCAATGTGTTTCAGTGCAGTACCTAAACCAAAGTACCCGGGAACATTCTGCTTAAGCTGTGCCCAAGCGCCTACAAACGGAATTGCCCTTAAATCCTCAAATCTCAGCCTGTCAGCCTGACCTCTTTTTGCCGGCCTGCTGCCTATGTTTGATTGTGCGTAATAGTGCAGCGTGCTCATCTCTTCCAGATAAGGCAAGAACAAAGGATGTGACTTGAACGCGAGATACTTCTCGTAACTGATGGTAGCAAGACCCTGAATCAGCTTTCGCTGCCCACTGTTAAGTTCTCTCTCAGGGCGATGGAACAGATTGCTTTCAAGCCCTGCGGCAAGTAACTGATTTAGATTGTGTCGGGCCGCCGTATCAGTCCCGTAATAAGAGCTAATCGTTTGTCCCTGCACCGTTAGATGGATCTGAGTGTTTTCAATTTCTTTGCCAAGCGCAGCATAAAACTTATAGGTGTTTCCACCTCCTCGGGCTGGCGGACCGCCCCTGCCATCGAAAAAGGTGACTTTGACTCCAACGTTCCGGGAGACGTTTGTGATCGCTTCTTTCGCGACATAGATGGCCCAGTTGGCCATCAGGTAGCCGCCGTCTTTGGTGCCATCAGAAAATCCGAGCATCACGGTTTGTTGACGGGCTCTGCCTTGCAGATGCTGATTGTACAAACGATTCTCATACAGCTCAGACATGGTCTGGTCAGCCGTTTTAAGATCGTCGATAGTTTCGAATAGCGGCACAATGTCAACGTTCAGGCCGGATTTCCAACCAGCAAGCCTGAATAGAGCAATCACGTGTACGATGTCTCTGGGGCCTCGACAGTTACTGATAATATAACGATGAATACTCTGCTCACCGTTTTTCCTTTGAATCTCCTGTATGAGGCTCATTGACTCCAGAGTGTCTGTTTCTACGGGCTCGCTTAATGAAGCTGGCTCGACCTCCTGATCTATGTTCAGAAGCGCATCTATCTGTTCAGCTTCCGAGAGTGCTTTGAACTGCTCGTAGAAGTTATCCGGCAAGGTTTTTAAAGCACTCTCCAGAGTTCTCTGAACCACCCGGGAATCCTGCCTGATATCGAGGCTGGCAAAGTGGAAACCAAACATCTTTACCTTACGCTGGAACGAGGCCAGTCTGTCCAGATAAAGGCCCTGATAACGTGACTGGATGAGTTTGCTGATTTGATCCAGTTCGCGTATCAGTGTCTCGACGCTTTCAAACGCCTGCGATACTTCGCCGGTCAACTCACGGTGGCAGGCTTTCTCCAGATTCTCCAGTGCTTCATACACGCCTCTAAAACTGAGTCGCCTTTTTAACGACCGAAGTTCATTGCGGTAGCATTCAAGAATGATAAACCGTAATCGTTCGGCGACTTTCCTTGTTTCGCTGACCGTAACAAAGGGGTTGCCGTCACGGTCCCCACCGGGCCAGAACCCTATACTCAGAAGCTGCCTGTCATCTGGTTTAGTTTCCTTTCTGTCGTAGTAGTGTAGGAGTTCATCAGAAATGTCATTAAACGCAGTGTAGAAAATATTACCCAAATACCAGCTCAGCTGGGTGGCTTCTTCAAAAGGCGACGGTTTGGATTTCTGAAAAAAAGGGGTATTGCCCAACTGTTGGAGCAGGTCACGAACCTTATTGACATCGCTCTGCTTTATCGCCGCAGTCAGATCCGTAATGATGGCCAGCACCGGGCCGGGGTAAAACTGGGTGGGATGCGCAGTGAGAATGACCCGTGCGCCAAAATCATTCAGCAGGGTTTTCAGTTCTTCTTCCAGCCCTTCGAGCGAGACTCGCTGAGTAAGCTGACGCAGACGGTTGCGCTGCTTGGTCTGATGAATTTTTGCATAAGCGGCATCTTCGAGCGCATCGATCAATACCACCTGCCTTTCGACATACTGAATGACCTTAAACAAGAATTGAATCTGCTTATCTTCGGTAAAGTGAGCGCGATGGGTCTGGAAGAAATCCCTGATAATCTGCTCGGGAGATTGCCCGAATTGCAAACCCTGATCGCAGGCCTGCTCCAATAGCGGTAGCAGCAAGCCTGTCTGCTCAACCGCGTCGAGCGGTAACGTGAGAAACAGGCCGTTATACAGTTGATATTTCAAGTCAACTTCTTTCTCGTACATGTCGTTGAATACTTGTGTATCAACCATTTTTAGTGACCTCAATTGCCGATACGTGGCTATCAATGGCGTTCAGTATGAGTTTCTGTGGGCAAGGCCCTTTGATTTAGCTAGTATGCGTCTCATGCGCTTTTCCTGTGCAAGATACTTACCGGTCCCTGTCGGGCTGTCGGCTCTGCTCTTTTTCCTGCTGTTCAGTACCCTATGCATCGCAGCTGAAGGAACTGCTGACACAGCCGAAGAAACCCAGGCGGTTTTCTGGAATTTCGTCATTGCAGTCATCGTTCTGGCAACACTGATAGCGAGTGCAGCTCTCCCTGTTGCCGCATTGCGCCAATGGCCCGGGCGGTGGCGCTACCTCGCCATGTTCCCTCTTGCAACTTTGATGCTTCTGCTGGCCGTGATTATCACGGCCCGCCTGGATGATCCGGGGTCCCACCGGTTGTGGCCATTTGAACTGTTCGCCTGGGCCATGGCGAACATGATTTACATGGTGATCGTCATGACCGCTAAGCGAAAACTGGACAAGCACGACGCTGAAGAAACCTCTTGAGCTCAGGTTTCGGCAGGGTCAAATTCTTACCGGTCTCACACGATTACCCACCACCCGAGCGCTGCCACGCTTCAAATCCGCCGTCCAGGCTGTAAGTCTCAGTAAACCCACGGCTGGACAAATAAGCTGAAGCACTTTGGCTTGATATCCCGTGGTAGCACATCACAATCAGGGCGGTATCAGAATCGGTTTCTTTGATGAATTGCTCCAGGTTTTGCACAGACAGATGTGTACTGCCGGGGATATGCGCCACGCCATACGAGTGCGGATCGCGGATATCGACTATCTGTATATCCACTCTGGCTCTCAGCATCTCTCTCGCTTGATCAATCGAGATGCAGTTTACGCTCATCATGAAGCTACCTCCGGACCGTTTGTGACTCAGCTTTCATCATCTCAATCATAGCGTAAAAAAAAACACGTAGTGCGACTGACTTGACCTTGACGACAAGACAAGTCGTCTGCCGCCCATGCGCACCGCCTACTGAGGAGATACCTTGCAACTGCGATATTGTCTTGTGCTCTTTAGGCGTCAAAGAGCGAAGATTTCTCCTTCCTTCTGCCCCGCGGATTATTCAAAGCAAGACAGCTCCTGCCAGAAAGAAACAGACGGTCGCCACGCCAGCAGAAACCAGCGCATAAGGCAATTGCGTGCGGACGTGATCAATGTGATTGGTTGCTGCTGCCATTGAGGATACGACAGTGGTATCACTGATTGGAGAAGCGTGGTCACCAAAAACCGAGCCGGACAGCACCGCCGCGAGGAATAGCGACGGCGACAGACTGAGCGAAAGCGCAATTTCCATCGACAATGGGATCATAATTGCGAACGTTCCCCAACTTGACCCAATCGAAAAGGCGATAAAGCTGCTGATCAAAAAAAGTAGTGGCAGCATGACAATTTTAGGGACAGTTTCCCCGGCTATCTGCGCCACATAGCTGCCGGTTTGTAGTAAATTCGCCACATCGCCAAGAGCCAGCGCGAAGAGCAAAATCATGGAGACTGGGAGAAACGCCCCTGCTCCCTGCAGGAAACTGCTCATCAGCTCTTCCAGCCGGGCTCTTCTGCTGTACAAGACCTCAATCCACAACACCGCTAGAGAAGACAAGACGGCCCACAGTACAGACGTGGATCCAGAGCCAGCACTGATGTCACCATCACCGGTGATATACAAGAAGAGCGGCATGGAGAGAACCATTACTGCGATAGGCACGATCATGGTGCTCGCTCTTTCCTGTAATCCGGACGCGGATTGCCCATCGGACTCTGCAACAGCGGAGCCTACCATCGGTGCCGCATCAGGCCACAAAACAGCCCCTTGCTCCGTTCGCGACTGAGCAGCTTTCATTGGCCCGATGTGCATGTTCCGCCAAATGACCAGTGCCGAGGTACCCAGCACTGCCAGTGGGTAAAAATTCAGAAGGATGGATGAAATAAAAACGTCAATAGGATCTTCAATATTGGATGAGGAAAGTAAACTCAGGATCACCGCTCCCCAGGCATTGAGGGGTATCAGTACGCAAACGGGCGCGGAAGTCGAATCAATGATATAAGCCAGTTTTTCCCTCGCGATCTGATAGCGATCAAATAGTGGTCTGGCTATCGAACCAGCTACAAGCAGCGTTATGTTGGATTCGATAAAGATGACCAGACCGGTGCCGTACGCCAGCCATTTAGCTTTCTGTGGATTATTGACCCAGCTCCTCGATTCCAGCAGGCGAATGAACCCTCTCACTCCGCCAAACCGTTCGATGGAGGCAATCAAACCGCCAATGACCAGTGTAAAAACTAGTACCCGTGTATCACCGGCATCAGAAAAAACGTGAATCACACCATCAATGGCCAGTGCGAGTCCGGCTAGGGGGTTGACTGACTGAAGCAGACAATAGCCCACCCAGATACCGATGCTTAACGAGATGACGACCTGCTTCGTGGCAATAGCAAGCACGATCGCAAGAAGTGGCGGTAATAATGAGGTCCAGTTAGGCTCGTACATGGTTGGTCCAGTGGTTTTTGCCTGATGTTAAGCCGAGTATAGGCAATTCAGTGGATTCCCGACACATTGTGCAGGCGCTTCTGAACGCAAAATCAGAAATTTGAGTGTGAGACGAAATAATTAGAGTCAAAGGCCGATTTATGGTAAATACTGCCCGTCCACGATGGTGTTCCGCAGTCTCATCGTCGATGTCCGTGCTTATTGTCAGGCTCATGTAACCTCCGGAGGGTGGACTTATGGATCGACGCAAGTTTCTCAGCAACATGAGTGCAGCGGCCGCTGCCTCAATCACCGGTGCGACCACGCTCTCAGCCAAAGCTGACGCACTTGAAGAAGCCATGAGTGACGAGCTTGACAAGCGTATCGCCACGCCCTGGATGTGCAGCATCGACCCCACGCCGGAGCCGATTCCCGGAGACAATAGGCCCTGGTATCAGCACAATGATCCTCGACTGCCGCAAATGCCCGCGGAACCGACCCTACGTGATTTTTTCAAACTGAGATTCGCACCAGCGAATCATGTTTTACAAAGCGCCCGCTACGCCCGAGAAAATGGCATGGATGAAAAAGTCGTCTTGGCCTGCCTGCTACACGACATCTGTGTGTCTAATCTCATCCGTACGGACCACGGCTATTGGTGTGCCCAGATGGTTCGGCCTTATGTGGATGAAGAGATTGCCTGGGCGATTGAAGCGCATCAGTCACTGCGCTTTTTCCCCGATGAGTCGGTGGGTTATGAATATCCCGAAGCATACATTCGTTACTTCGGCGCTGACTACAAGGTCGAGCCTTATATCGAAGAAGCCTATCAGAAGGCCAAAAATCACCGGTGGTACATGACCGGGCGACTAATCACCCTGAATGATCTTTATTCGTTCGAGGAAGGCGTAGAAGTCGACATTGATGACTTCGAAGACATCATTGGCCGGCACTGGCGCCATCCTAAAGGCGGCTTAGGTTTCGATGGCAGTCCTGTCGCCCATATGTGGCGCTCTATCATCTGGCCTAACAATTTTCTCTAGAGCACTGACAACAGCGTCTGTTTTAGTCTCGTCCGACTTTTCTTGTGGGTTGGGAGACAATATTTGTCCCCAACCCTTTAACTTCACTCAAAACAGCACCATATAGCCTGATTAAAGCACCTATTTAGGGGTTACAATGAAACGTGCCTTGCTGTTCGTCGCGACAAATCTAGCAGTCATGCTCATTCTCAGCATTGTGCTGAGTATCCTGATGCCGGCTCTTGGCCTGAGTCGCTCCTCTAACGGGGGCTTACTGCTGTTTTCTGCCGTGTTTGGCATGGGTGGATCCTTTATCTCGCTGCTGATGTCAAAGGCTGTTGCCAAACGCAGTGTCGGGGCTCATGTAATCGAGCGCCCGCGAAACAATCAGGAGAGCTGGCTGGTCAGCACCGTCCAAGCACAAGCCGAACGTGCAGGTATTGGAATGCCTGAAGTGGCTATCTACGACAGTCCGGAAATAAACGCCTTTGCCACCGGTGCCAACCGGAACAGCGCACTGGTTGCAGTGAGTACCGGCTTACTGAGACAGCTGTCTGCAGACGAAGCGGAAGCCGTACTGGGTCATGAGGTCAGCCACGTCGCCAATGGTGACATGGTGACCCTGAGTCTGATGCAGGGCGTTCTGAATACCTTTGTCTTTTTCTTTGCCAGGCTTGTCGCACAAATGATGAATCGCGGCAATAACAACGCATTTGTCTATTTCACAACCGTTATGATCTTCCAGGCCGTCTTCGGAGTGTTGGCCAGTATCATTGTGATGGGATTTTCCCGCTACCGTGAATATCGGGCCGATGCTGGAGGCGCGAATCTCGCGGGTCGTGAGAAAATGATCGCGGCTCTGCAGAAATTACAGGCCGGACACTGCGAAAGTCAGTTGGAGGGGCAACTGACTGCTTTCGGCATTTCAGGAAAAAGAGCGGCGGCAGAATTATTCATGAGTCACCCTCCTCTCGAGAAGCGTATCGCCGCTTTGCAGAACCCTGACCGCTGAGAGGCTGATTTGGCATCTACCACCCCTTCCGATCGGCTCGGCTCATTGCGCTTTTTGAGAGGCTACGCGCTGAACAGTTACGAAAAGCGAGTGCATTCAATTCGACGAGGCTTTCAAGACATTCTGCAGGGTCCCCTTTTGCTCGCGGTACTGCTTCTGACTTCCTGTGTAGAGGATTCCGCATCCGTGTCAGCGCCGGATATCCCGGAACTCGACCCCCTCGCACGGGACTCTTTTCTCATGCGAAACCCAGAAATTCGAGAAGACCTGCTACAACAACTGGAGATTCATGGCATTGAGTACTGGATCAACAGCAACGCGTCGATTGGCTTCTATGTTCGCGACACCAAGGAGGTGGATCGTTTGGCAAACGAAGCCATTGGCGTCTACATTTCACTCCAGTGAGACGCGCTCCCAATTCAGCGCGTAATGATTAACCACAATCGACAACCTAAAATTCTGCCATAGCCGACTCTCAGATTGATGTCCGTCATCATTCACCACGAAAAAAAACAATCCGACTTGATGCTCTTAACCGCTCTCCGAAATCTAATGTTTTTGGAAAGGGTCAATTCACTTCAGCAAAGCGAACTTGGACATTTTGGATCTGGACGCTAAGTGATTGATTTAGTTGGTGCCCAGAGCCGGAATCGAACCGGCACGGCATTTCTGCCGAGGGATTTTAAGTCCCTTGTGTCTACCAATTTCACCACCTGGGCTCAGTGTTTATGCGGGTTACAGAGAACTATGTGGAACCATAAGGCATCAAATAGGACTCTAGGGGGTGACAAAAGGGGTGACAATTTAGTCGCCCTTGCGCCGCATGATTGTAGGGCGTAGAGGATACAGTATTAGCGGCGCTCGTTCATCGTATTCCGCTTCAATGCTGTATTCCCGTATTTCCCGACAAACCACTCAAGCTTGACTTGCCCGAATTTTGGTCCTGTTTAGCAGTCCACGCGGTTTAGCCGCCTAGATGATTGATATGGTTGAGATTGGATAGCGCCCCTGAATTCTCGGGCTTGGTCACACCCCGAGCAGCGACACAGTCAACGCAGCGGCACAGACTCAGCCGCTATGCCTTCTTGTCGAGTTTAATTGACACCTGTGTTTGTTGGCTGCTCTATTCCGGCCGCGTCACGTTCTTCAGAGGACATTTGATTATTGGTCAATTCGTTTAGCGTGCGTTGAACGCCCTCTTTCTCTTCTTCACTCGAGTTTTCGATCCAACTATCGGCAGCATCGCTCCACGCCAGTTTGTTATTATCCTTAGCAGCTGCGTTCAACTGCACTGCAATCTCATGGAATTTCAAGAACCTTGCTGATAAGCCCTCGTTTTCAAGCGCGAAGGGTGCATCTGCTATTAATGTTAGTCCTTCCAGCAAGGGAAGCGTCTCAGCAGATTCATCTCTGATACCCGCCATTATCGCTTTCTCGACTTCAGAGTCATCGAGCGTAGATCCAAATTGGCGAGAGGCATCTTTTGCTCTTTTGATCTGTTCTGTTTCTATGTCTGCTCGACTTTTTCCAGACTCGTCGGTAGATGGTGTGGATGAATATGATAGATAGCCTCTAATCCCCTGCGTAAATTGGGCGAACATCACAGAAACGAACCGTATCTTGTCCACCATTTCCTCATCTGCCATCCAACAAGGATTGGGAATAGCGATACCGGCAGTTTTAAAAGGAAGCCAGAAATTAAGGCCCGCAAATGGGCCGTTGGGAGACTCAATAAACCAAACATGAAGCATGTGTAAGGTTTGGCCTGGTCCCGCAAATTGCGGATGGTCATGCCATGCTGCTAATCTGCTTTCAAAAGGTATTTCCTTGTCAGTGTTTACCTTGTCCATGAAAAGGTAAGCAACGCCAACAAGTTGATCCTCGCCATTGATATTAGCGAATAAAAGATTATTCGGCTTATCCACATCAACATCGTTATTCATGCTCAACTCGAGGCTAACATAGTGTTGCCCCATACCCGGTATTTCACCCAGCGCTGGTAGAAACCCTGCTGCCCTTGCGGCAGCCGGTGTGCTCAAGGAAGCAAGCGAGACCTCTAGATCCTTAATTTTGGATCTATCGTATGGAGGCAGGCCTTCCCAAGGTGGACTTGCGAGATTAGTGCAGTTAACCGCTTGACCCAAATGCCCATGATGGCCTGAATGTGCTGAATCATGCATAGACGTATTGTGCTGATCTTGAGCGTTCACACTAACTGCACCAGTGCTCAATGTGCTAAAGATCAAAGGTAACAAACGTGAAAACACTCTTCTACGAAACATATAAGCGAACCCCCAGTATCAAATTATTGTGTCTCGATTTCTTCAAACAGTTCTTATTCGGCTGAAATATCAGGACTTTATTTAAAGGTTGCGATTGTAGTCCCCGTAAAACTTGAAACAAGAGTACTTGTAGCGTCCGGGTTTGAGTTCAGGTTATTCGCGAACTGAACCATATCCTCATTACTTTCAAAAGCGGCGAGCGCAGACCAAGACTCAAAGAACATCACATAGTGCATCTTAGTGGTACCACCATAAGATTCCTGATATCCCTCAATCCGAGCGCCATAGCTTTCATGAAGAGTCTCTGAACCTTTAAAACCTGCGATGAGTTGGGGAGTAGTGCCCCGATCCGGTTCCCATATGTAAACCGCAAAGACGGGTTCGTCACCGAAATCTGCTGCCATGATGGTGGGGTCAAGATTTGTGCCACGAATTGATTCAACAAGTTCAGCGGGAGGATTCGCAACATACTCAGCGTATAGTTCTAGGAAGTCAGCGCTTGTCGACGCTTCATCCTTTAACCGGCCCCAAGAAGCAACATCGTCATATCTCATGACGTAATCAAGTTGCTGAGTTGTCCCAATGTTCAATCGGTTTATCTGAACGGAAATTCCCAGCCCGTTATGGATAGCAGCGGATCTTTCGAACAGGGCTAAGGTCTCAACGTCTTTACCAGGATAGACCTTCCATCTGTATACTTCGACGACTTCCGCAAATACCGCTGAAGAAATTGAAGACATAAATACTATAGCCATGAGTGCTCTTAACATCAGATATTTCCTTTAATGATTAAAAACTGTCAGACAAAGGAACCATATTTTGCTCTCTATTTAAACAACTATGTTAGCGACGCTGAGAGAGATTTTTTGAGCCGTAAAACCCGACCTAAGATGGTGCTAAAAAGTTAAAGACGAGAATGTGATGAGCATTTTTAGGGCAAGTAAAACTTGGATTTACTTTGGGCGCCTTGATCTCGAAGAACTTTTCATGCCAATGGACTTATTAGCTCTACCACTTACAAGGGAGTACCTTTGAGGCAGTAAGTAGGACGCTAAAGGGTGACAATGGGGGTGACAGTCTAGCCACAGCCCACTAAATACGCGGATTTACTCCGGATTTTAAGTCCCTTGTGTCTACCAATTTCACCACCTGGGCTCAGTATTTATGCGTTCTGTAGCGAGGCAAATGGAATTATAAGGGGTTATTTGGGGTTAAATGGGTGTAAAAGTCCCCCACTAATTTTGTTTGCTGCCGCATAATTGCAGGGTGCCGAGGATACAGGATTTACGGCGGTCGTTCATCCCTATACCGCCCAATTGACCACCGAACCCCTTACATCGCCTGAATACTAAATTTAACCTTTGTTATTCCTACCAATAAAACGGGGTTACGCGTTCGCGTACTGTCAAGAATATTTTCACACGCCCGCGTGGCCTCCATGTACTCGAGGCCTACTTGATTAGAAGACTTTAAGTCCCTGTAAAACCGTTCCGGCAGAATATGTGCACACGAGTGCTGCCGTGACAGGCTCGCAGTAGTCAATTGTGATTTCAACGATGCTGGGGGAAATAAAAGTAACTGAAAGTCGAATGTCGACTCCTACGATTGATGTTACCCCAGAAGCAATCAAAACATTACCATCGACCACTCCAACGTATGGCTCCCACAACTCGCCGGTTAGCAGAATGATTACAACCTCTTCACCTTTGACCTGAACGGTAGCGTAGGCAGGCTGCTCAGGAACCAACAAGTTATAAATCCCATCAAATATTGAATCTTGTGCAACCAGTCGTATGGGAAGAGATATCAATATTAACATCGAAGTAGCATTACTTTTTTTCACTAGGTTCCTTTTTTTACTTTTTGTGCGTTCAGAAGCGCAGAACAAGAAGTGCGCTCACGATTAATAATTGCGTTTCGGTACTAATGCAAGAGCACATATGGAAAGCAATGTAATTGGTAGTAGCAACAGCATAAACAGCGCACCAAACCAATAAGTCACCCTTTCCACAAGGCCAGATCGTAGCGCAGCAGGCGCCTCTGTTCCGAAATGCTGACCCGAATACAGATGTTTATAGTCTGCAAAATGCTCTTGCATACGAGTAATCCATTTTCTGTATTGAGGTAGCGCGGGATCCGACTGTATGGTTTCTATCAAGGGGGCGTAGGGAATACTGCAATGACACTGCACTATTCCGAAAAGCTGCAGATCTACGGCATTTGGCGTAATGCCGCCAAGATACGGACTGTCGGTTTCTGACAAGCGTCGCTCCCAGGGGAGGAATTGGTCAGCAAAACTGTCCGGATCACGTCGTCTGCCAGTTAAAATAAGAAAGCTTATCAGGGTAAAAAAATAATAAGTTATGAAGGGCCGCAAAAAGCTGTGTAGTACCCGCACTAAGAGTGAAGGATGGTCATATTTGTTCAAGCTAAAACCATGGAAGAACGCAATCGGATTATCCACACGATGTAGTACACCATTCCAAGTTCTAAATATGGCCACCTTGTCGGCTTTATCGATGCCTTCATAACCAAGCAACTTAAGGATCTCCTCGGAATCCAGTTTCCACGACCCCTTATTGATCTTTGCGGCGGGCATCATCAAGCCCGAGCTTACTAAAGACGATAGTGAAGGTATAGGTTGTATCGCGTGTGGAATTTTTTTTTCGTGCAAACCCAGTAGTACCGCCTGGACCCAAGGAGAATGAAGAACGCCATAAACGCTAACCTGCTCTATATTATCCTGGATCATCTTTGATTGGCCCCTTGGCTGCGGTTGCGCTGATAGAATAAATCAGGTCAAAGTAGCGAAAATTTAGTGAAAGCGCAGCCAGATTAAAGTACTTTGACACATCGACTGGCCCTGTTCTTTCTAGTCCAAAATCGAAAGGATCTGTGAACTTCTGTTGAACGAAGCCAAAAGCAAAAAACCTCGACCGGCGTCACTTATTGAGCAGCTACAGGTCAATTTGACTTTACCCAAATCAAGCTCCCTGCATCAGATTAGGCGTGGATTTGAGAAAGCGCGAGAGAAAATGGGCATTGAGCATGTCCGCCTCCACGACTTGCGGCAAACGTTTGCGAGTTGGACAGCTAGCAACCCTTAAATACCACTTACCACACTGCGTGTCTTACTAGTACACAGTAGTTTGGCGGTAACCGGTAATTATGCGTATCTGCGGGGACAGCACTTTGAGGCGGTAACTAGGAGCCTGAGTCCCCCCATTAATCCCCCCACTACGCTTGTAACCCACTAAATACGTGGAGTGGCGCAGGGTTTTAAGTCCCTTGAGTCTACCAATTTCACCACCTGGGCGGAGTCTGGGAGCCAGAAAATGGAGGCTGGAGTCGGAATCGAACCGGCGTACACGGAGTTGCAGTCCGCTGCATAACCACTCTGCCATCCAGCCAATGTTCAGGCTTGTCTAAGCGCCCCTTTGTGGGAACGGTATCAACAAGTGTTCAGGAGTAGGTAAAACGCGAAAGCAGTCCTTACTATCACTTTACCCGCGGAGTCCCGGACCCTTGAATACCGCCCCCAAAGGAGCGCGGATTATACCTGAGATTACTCGGCGCAGCATAGGTTTAGCCACAACACGAAAATAGCGACTGGCAGTAGATCGATAAATCCCGAGCACGGCAGTGAAGTACAAACGTCAGAGGCACCAACCACAGTAGATGCCCCTTCTGGGTATGCTCAAAAGTCGGGTCAGATGGGACAATCAAGGATTTGGAGCGGGAAACGAGATTCGGACTCGCGATAAGCCATGGATAGCCTTTTTTGATTTTTTATGATCCCAATCTAAGTTATTGAACTACAATTTTATTTTCGACAATGCGGTTCCTTGAGCATCAAAAGAAATCACCGAAGCTAGAACAAATGTTCCGCAGATTAGCGTCGGTCTTTCATCCCAATAACGCCCGGTAGACCACCAAAGCCTGTGGCTCCGAGGTTGGTTCTATGCAGTAGTCAACGCTGTTGTGCAGCGTTTCTCTTTGCCCCTAGCATGTTCCAACGAATCTCCTCCATCACCGGACTAGCAACCTGCGTAACGCCAACCGGAGCCAAGTTTAGCGCCGGAACTGCGACCGGGTCCTGCAGGAGTTCTGCGGTTGCTAGTGAAGTGGCCTATAAGTCTGCCCTATAAAATTGAGCACCCAGCGCACGATAGGGCGTGTAAGCGGAATTGTTAAACACCCCGCACGCAAAATAAATCCCATAAAATCAACCGCACCTTCATCCGCTAACTGTGGCAAACTAATGGCCTAGATCTTTGATTTATACATTACCAATATAGGAAGAGCGATGACACTTAAACTAAACGAGGAAGCTCCTAACTTTACGGCAAACTCAACTCACGGCGAAATTGATTTCCATAATTGGATCAGCGACAGCTGGGCCATCCTGTTTTCACATCCTAAAGACTTTACCCCTGTGTGCACTACGGAACTCGGTCAGGTGGCAAACATGGAGCAAGAATTCGTCAAGAGAAATTGTAAGGTTATTGGACTTAGTGTGGATTCAGTGGAGAGCCATGTCTCATGGGAAAAAGATATCGAAGAAACCCAGGGTGCCCGAGTTAGTTTTCCGATGATCGGTGATACCGACCTCGCCGTGTCTAAACTTTACAATATGTTGCCTGCTGACGAGTGCGGTACATCAGAAGGCAGAACAGCAGCCAACAACTCGACAGTGCGTTCAGTATTCATTCTGGGTCCAGACAAAAAAATTAAACTTATGCTCACCTACCCTATGACAACGGGGCGAAACTTCGATGAAATCCTTAGAGTCCTCGACTCGATGCAGCTTACATCTACCCACAAAGTAGCAACTCCTGCTAACTGGAAAGATGGTGATGACGTGATAATCGTACCTAGTGTTACTGATGAGGAAGCAAAGGAGAGTTTTCCTGACGGATGGGAAACTCTTAAGCCATATTTACGTGTTGTGAAGCAACCTAAGGAATAGTTTCGTTACACACTTGGATCAGCGATCGGCAAATCTGCGGCCAGACCAATCGCAGTTAGTGAGAGTTGGGCGGATTGCGCAGTGTAGACGAACCTACTTTTTGCTTCGATCTCGAGCAAGCAAAAAAGGCAGATGAAGACGCCTAGGCACACCCGTGCGACTGAGTTGTTATCTGTTGGAGTGAAGCCTGTAAAGGCTGCTAGACAACCAGGGCACGATAAAGAAACCTCCCTTAAAACTTACGCGGATTATATGCCCGACTACGATGAAGGATCAGACGATTTATTGGAGTCTGCGTTTGCCGCGCTATAGCTAACGGTGTCACGAAACGCTAATTTTGCAGTTTTACAGAAGCTAGGTTATTGATTTATAAGGATATATATTGGAGCGGGAAACGAGATTCGAACTCGCGACCCCGACCTTGGCAAGGTCGTGCTCTACCAACTGAGCTATTCCCGCTTGTATAGATAGTCTTCGGGCATTCCGGCCTGACAGGCCATGAGCTTGCAGACACTAACAGACGCCCCGACGAGCCGCATATTCTAATGCGCTTGCCTTTGGAGTCAAGCACTTAGTTCACATGCATAGCATTTCCAATCTACAGGGAGTTGCCTCAGGACGCGCCATTAACTGCCTGACAGAGAACGCATCGCTGCCTTGAAATACAGATAGGCCGAATATAAACCAAGCAGCGCCGCAAGGTAGATCATAGCCAGCCCCAGCCAGATTAAGTAGTCGGGAGAAGATTCCGTGACAAGTATCAGCACAATAATTGCCAGCATCTGTACCGTGGTTTTGAGTTTACCTGAATAGGCAACAGCGACGACATCACGCTTCCCTCTTGCTGCCATCCACTCTCTGAGCGCAGAAATAACGATTTCTCTCGACACGATGAGCATCGCCGGAAGGAGCAGAACTGGAAATTGCGTTGACAGCATGATGAGGACCGCTGAAACCAGCAGCTTGTCGGCCACCGGATCGAGGAATGCCCCAAGATCTGTCGCAATATCCAGGCGTCTGGCGAGGTAGCCATCAAGCCAGTCGCTCAGGCTGGCCAGTGTAAACAGCGCTGCTGCAGCAACATTTGAAAACACCCAGTCAGAATAGTAGCTCCCGACAACCATCGGGATCAGCAGCAACCGAAAACTGGTAATGGCATTAGCCAGGTTCATGCTTCATCCTGAACGTAAAGATAATCAGGCCCAGCGGCCGGCGCTCATGTTAACCGGTTTTCCACCATAACAGGAAAAGTTCAGCTTAATCGATATTGTGCAGTTCCGCATAAATAATCTCAGCCAGCTTCTTGCTGATCCCTTCGACTTTGCCGATTGCATCTTGCGACGCTTTCATAATCGCCTGTTGTCCGCCGAAGTGCGTTAATAATTCTCGCCTTCTTTTCGGACCTAAACCGGGGATACTCTCTAAATTCGACACCCTGCGAGCCTTGCTTCGGCGCTGGCGATGCCCGGTAATCGCAAATCGATGCGCTTCATCTCTTATTTGCTGTAACAGATGCAGCCCGGGAGAATCAGCCTTCATGGCAATCTCCCGATAGCCGCTTTCTGAAGACAGAAACAGCGTTTCCTGGCCTGCCCGGCGACTGATCCCTTTCGCGATACCCACCAGCACAACCTCTGGCAATTGGTGTTTTTCGAGGATTTCCTTGGCCTGGGTCAGCTGTCCTTTGCCTCCGTCGATGAGTAACACGCCGGGTATTTTCCCTTCCCCTTTGCTCAATCGGATAAAACGACGGTCGAGCACTTGCTCCATCGCTGCATAATCATCTCCTGGAGTGATACCGGCGACATTGAAACGTCGGTAGTCGCTCTTGACAGGACCACCCTGATCAAACACAACACAGGAGCCGACGGTGCCCTCACCTCCGGTGTGACTGATGTCGAAACATTCAATACGCTCGGGTGTAAACTCGAGCGACAGGTTTGCTTGCAGACTGGTAAAGCGATTCAGCATCGACTGCTTACTGGCAAGCTTGCTTTGCAGGGTCTCTTGCGCAGTGGTGCGGGCCAGCTCAAGCCATTTGGCACGATGAGCACGGACCCGCTCACCGAGCCGAATTTTTTTATCCGCGACAAAACTGAGGGCTGTTTGCAGCTGCGCGCTGTCGGGAAGAGGTTCGGAGACGATGAGCTCAGGCGGTATGTTTGCCGCCCTTTCATCGGCCAGATACACCTGCGCGATAAACGCGGAAAGCACCTCTCCCGGCTCAGAAGCAAGTCGCAGACGGGGAAAGAAGCCCTTGCTTCCTATAATCCGCCCATTACGCACGTAAATAACATGCACCACAAAAATCGAGCCCGAAATCGCAACTGCAAGCACATCAGCGTCACCGCCCTGATTAGAGACGTATTGCTGCTCCTGAATCCGCCGCAAATCAGATATCTGGTCCCGCACTGTCGCAGCTTTTTCAAACTCCTGCCTCTCTGCGGCCTGCTCCATGCGCGACGTCAGTTTTTTAGTCAGTGCATTGCTTTTTCCTTGTAGTAACATGACCGAGTATTCAACATCCTGCGCATACTGTTCCGGAGAAATCAGATTAACACAGGGACCGGTGCAGCGATCGATCTGATACTGCAAGCAGGGCCTCGAGCGATTTTTAAAATAGCTGTCATTGCATTGCCTGACCCTGAACACCTTCTGCAGGAGCTGGAGGGTCTCTCTCGTCGCGTTTGCGCTGGGATAGGGTCCGAAAAAGCGCCCTTTTCGGCGACGACTGCCTCGATAGAAGCTCAGCCTCGGGTACTCACTGTCTTCGGAAAGCAAAATATAGGGGTAGGACTTATCGTCCCTCAGTTGAATATTGTAAGGCGGCTTGAGTGATTTGATCAGGTTTTGTTCAAGTAACAGCGCTTCGGTTTCACCGCGGGTAACGGTCACCAGAATGTCATGAATCTTATTCACCATCGCCAGAGTTTTGCTAGTCAATCCAGAAGCCCTGAAATAACTGCTCACCCGGCTCTTCAACTGTCGCGCTTTGCCCACATACAAGACCTCCCCCTCGTGATCGATCATCTGATAGACACCGGGCCTTGACGTCAAATTGGCAAGGAAACTTTTGTGGTCGAAAGGTTTGTGGGGCGTGTTAGTCATAAAAGTCGGCTGGATGGGTTAGCTCAAAAGCCGGACGGATTCAGAACATTACCAAAAAGCATCCGACGGCAATCGGCGGCGATGCCATCGACAGGTAAAGCGCTCTAAAGTGTCAGGTTAATCATAATGCTCACAGAATCCTCACCTCTGGCTCAAGGACAATACCGAACTCATCGAATACACTTGCCATCATCCGATCGGCCAGGACAGAAATCTCTTCTCCGGTAGCGCTTGCCGTATTAATCAAAACCAGCGCATGCATTGATGACACTTCGGCGCCGCCATGTTTCTTGCCTTTCCAGCCTAACTTGTCCAGCAGCCAGGCCGCAGGCAGTTTCTTGAAACCGGAATCATTTGTATCAAACCATACGAGATCGCGGTATCGGATTTTTAATTCTTCCAAACACTCGGCTGACACAAAAGGGTTCTTAAAAAAGCTTCCCGCATTACCCACTAGTTTGGGGTCAGGCAACTTCCGGCGACGAACGCGACAAACCAGCGAAAACAACTGTTCGGGCGTTTCAGGCGGCGTCTCGGTAAATTCTTCATCGCGGGATAGGTAACTCAGATCCGGCATCCAGTCCTGATGGAGTTGGAGTGTCACTTCGCTGATGACAAGGTGAGCACCTTGCGCTTTTTTGAAAATGCTGTCCCGATAGTCAAAGCAGCAGCCCTTAGCATCCAGATTAAACCGCTCCCCTGTGCGTGTATCAAGGCCTTCAACTTGTTTAATAAGCGACGCAATCTCAATGCCGTAAGCACCAATATTCTGGACAGGGGCAGCACCAACCGACCCGGGTATCAGCGCCAGATTTTCAAGTCCATACAGGCTTTCGCCGATACAGCTCGAGACCAAGGCGTGCCAGTTCTCCCCTGCAGCCGCCCGAACTACACCTGAAGCCTGATCAATCTCAACTCCAGTCAAAGCGATTTTGATAATCAGTCCGGAGAAATCCCGGCTGAACAGCACATTGCTGCCTTCTCCCAGCACGTAGGTCGGAATGCGTTTTTCTGTGGCAAACTGGAATGCACGACGAAGCTCCTTAAGGGAATTCACTGTCGAAAAATATCGAGCGTTTGCCGACACGCCAAAACTGTTATGAGGCTGTAGATCAACATTTTCATGAACCAGCATAATTTCTGAACACCCCTCTCGATGGCTCAGTCGACAAACTCATCGATTAGCGCCCCGCAGACTTCTTCTGCCAGATCGAGAACCAGCTCAAAGCCCGAAGACCCGCTCCAGTAGGGATCCGGTACTTCCTCTAACCCTGACTGACTCCTGCTCAGAAAGAGTCCAAGTTTATGTCGGCAATGCGGTGGGCAGCTTTCGTGCAGATCAGACAGATTGGTTTTGTTCATTGCCAGAATCAAGTCAAACAACTCATAATCTGACGATTTCACCTGGCGCGCTCGCTGCCGGCTCAGATCATATCCTCTGGCAAGAGCTGCCTCGGTTGCTCTGCGGTCTGGCGCTTCTGATACATGGAAATTACCCGAGCCGGCCGAGTCTACCTCGAGCCGGTCATCGAGCCATTTGTCTCTAATCAGCTTGTCCAGCACCCCGTGAGCAGTCGGAGATCGACAAATATTACCCAGACAGACCATCAGAATTCGGATTTTGTCAGGTCGGTAAATCACAAGCTTCTAGTGCGCTTTACGGAGCAATTGACGAAGCGCTTCGAGATCTTCGGGCGTGTCTACACCGGCGGGCATTGGCTCTCCCCACTTGTCGACATGAATATTCACACCATTGTCCAAAGCGCGGAGCTGCTCAAGATTTTCAGTGGCCTCCTGATCCGAAACAGGCCAGTTTACGAACTGATGAAGTATCTCAACACGATAGGCGTAGATACCAATATGTCTGTAGCGATCAGGATGTTTGCTGACACCGGCATGAGGGATGCAGGCCCGACTGAAATAGTGTGCGAAGCCGTCGCGACTGAACACGACTTTAACCGTATTGGGGTCGGTGTGCTCCTGCTCGCGCACGATCTTTTCGCACAAAGTTGCGATACCCGCTCGTGAATTGAGCTGCAAGTTACATGCAACCAGATCAATTGCATCGGAGGGAATCAATGGTTCATCGCCCTGCACGTTTACCACGACAGTTTCTGCTGGCCAATTGTTTACGAGTGCTACCTCATGAAGGCGCTCAGTCCCGGAACGATGCGACTGCGCGGTCATCACGCATTCAGCCCCAAATTTGGAAGCGGCTTCAGCAACACGTGCATCATCAGTGGCAATAATCACCTGTTCAGCCGAACTGCTGCAGGCCTTCTCCCAGGTGAGTTGCAGCATGGGTTTACCCTGAATTTCAAGCAAAGGTTTACCCGGCAAGCGCTCAGACGCATAGCGCGCCGGAATCACCACCTTGTAGCTCACCGTAAAGACTCCAACTCATCCGAAGTTATCGCCCTGGCTTCAGCGGTTAACATAACCGGAACGCCCTCGCGAACAGGGTAAGCCAGCTTATCAATTCCACAGACCAACTCGTCGGCGCTTTTGTCGTAGAGTAATTCGCCTTTACAGATTGGACAGGCCAGAATTTCGAGCAGTTTCTTATCCAGCATAAACGCCTCTTTATAGTAAAAACAGCAGTCTGATTGGAATACAGTGATTGATCGGTTGGCAAGCAGGCCCGACCTGGCATCGATCTCGCCTGTTGTACAAGCAAGCGGTGTTGTTTCCGGCGGCGGTGGCAATAGAGGGGTGCTGATTAACGGCATTGACAGTAATGCGGACCGCGCTTATTCGGCACTGGATGACTTTTTCATCTCAGGAAGCTTGCAGGATCTTTACACAAATCGTTGGGGCATTGTCCTTGGTGAGTCGCTTGCGAAAAGTATCGAGGTGGAAACTGGTGATCAGTTAACCCTTTACTCCTCCGCTGTATCAATCAATCCGCTTGTCCCTTTGGCCAATCTCCGGACATTCGATGTCGTGGGGACTTTCAGAGTTGGCACCAGTGA
>CACBCS010000003.1 GCA_902537815.1 uncultured Pseudohongiella sp.
CGCACGCGCATGCGCGAGCAGCAATCTGAACTCCAGCAACCTAAAGAAACGGTGATTAATGTCACCTTTGAGGATGGGCATCAAGGCCCGCTGGACACCGCTCGGCTTCGCACCGTCATTGACGAAGCCTGCGAAGGTCTGGAAGACGTCTCGGCCGACACGATCTACAGCGAAACACTGAAGAATCTCTATCCTGGCGTAAAAATGGAAGACGTCCGTACATCGCTGGTGATGACCGCCAGGACAATGGTAGAAAAGGATCCGAACTACTCTTACGTAACCGCTCGCCTGCTGATGGATACGCTGCGCTCTGAAGCGCTCAGCTTTCTCGGCATCAGCGAAGCGGCTACGCAGTCCGAGATGCACTACCGATATGCGGCCACACTGAAGCTGTACATTGAGAAAGGGGTGGAATTGGGATTACTGTCCCCTCACCTGCTTGAATTTGATTTGGGGGTGCTGGGCGAGGCTCTCAAAGCGGAAAGAGACCAACAGTTTACCTATCTCGGTCTCCAGACTCTCTACGATCGCTACTTTATCCACAGTGAAGGCACCCGGTTTGAATTGCCACAGGTCTTTTATATGCGGGTGGCCATGGGTCTGGCATCGGAAGAAGACAATAAAGAACAGCGCGCGATTGAATTTTACAATCTGCTGTCGAGCTTCGATTACATGGTATCGACACCTCAGCTTTTTAATTCCGGCACGTTGCGGCCTCAGCTCTCATCCTGCTTTTTAACCACCGTACCCGACGACCTGTTTGGCATCTACTCAGCAATCCGGGATAACGCGATGCTGTCAAAATGGGCCGGTGGGTTGGGCAATGACTGGACCCCAGTTCGGGCTCTGGGCGCACACATCACTGGAACCAATGGAAAAAGTCAGGGTGTGGTGCCGTTCCTGAAAGTGGTAAATGACACCGCGGTTGCGGTTAATCAGGGCGGCAAACGGAAAGGCGCTGTTTGCTCCTACCTGGAGAGTTGGCACCTGGACATCGAAGAGTTTCTGGAATTGCGCAAGAACACCGGAGACGACAGGCGCCGGGCGCACGACATGAATACGGCCAACTGGATTCCAGATTTATTCATGAAGCGGGTATTTAATGAACAGGAATGGACTCTGTTTTCGCCAAACACCGTGCCAGAGCTGCACGATTTGCACGGCATCGAGTTCGAACAGAAATATGAAGAGTATGAGCGTCGGGCAGCGGCCGGAGAAATCAGGCCTTACAAGACCGTGAAAGCGGCCGATTTATGGCGCAAAATGCTGTCCATGCTCTTTGAAACGGGCCATCCCTGGATAACGTTCAAGGACACCTGCAACGTTCGTTCACCGCAGCAGCATGTAGGCACCATACACTCTTCAAACCTGTGCACAGAGATCACCCTGAACACCAGTCAGGACGAAATTGCTGTATGTAACTTGGGATCAGTGAATCTGGTCAACCATGTCGACGAGAACGGTCTCAATCAGGAAAAGCTGAAGAAGACGATTACCACAGCCATACGAATGCTCGACAACGTCATCGATATCAACTACTACTCGGTGGATCAGGCCAAAAACTCCAATCTGAAACATCGCCCGGTCGGTATGGGTGTGATGGGATTCCAGGATGCGCTCTATAAACAGCGCATCGCCTATGCGTCAGAGCAGGCAGTAGAGTTCGCGGATATCTCCATGGAGATGATCAGTTACTATGCTATTAGCGCATCAAACATTCTTGCGGAAGAAAGGGGGCGCTATGAAACCTACGAGGGCTCTCTGTGGGATCAGGGCATTCTACCCATCGATTCACTGAAGAAGCTTCAGGAGATTCGGGGCAGCGATTACCTTGATGTGAACCTGGACCAACGCCTAGACTGGAACAGCCTGCGGGCTCGCATAAAAACAGGAGGCATGCGCAATTCAAATGTCCTGGCGATCGCGCCGACTGCCACGATAGCCAATATCACCGGCGTCTCACAGTCCATTGAGCCCACCTACCAGAACTTATACGTGAAATCGAATCTCTCCGGGGAATTCACCGTGGTCAACCCGTATCTGGTGAATGACCTGAAACGGCTCAATCTCTGGGACAACGTCATGGTCAATGACCTCAAATACTATGAAGGGAGCGTCCAAAACATTGATCGTGTGCCCACAGAGATCAAACAGATCTACGCCACAGCCTTTGAAGTTGAGCCACGCTGGCTGGTAGACGCAGCAAGCCGTCGTCAGAAGTGGATCGATCAGGCTCAGTCACTGAATCTTTACGTCGCCGGCGCCAGCGGTAAGAAACTGGACGTCACTTATCGAATGGCCTGGTTACGTGGATTAAAGACAACCTACTACTTAAGAGCATTGGCAGCGACGACTACCGAAAAATCAACAGTCTCTGACCACAGCCTGAACAAGGTGTCAGCGGAGCCAACCGCAGCAGCCATACCCAAAGCCTGCTCTCTGGATGACCCGGAATGCGAAGCTTGCCAATAATCAAACCAACAACATCGATTCATTGAGAAATTGTTAATACAAAGAGGTACTCACAATGTTGTCTTGGGACGACTTTAATCAAGAAGACACAGCAATAACTGGCGCGGCAGTGGCACCTCCGCCCCCGCCGCCAGTCGAAGCAACTGAAACACCCGCGCCAGGCCAGCTCCCACTGGAGCCTGCCCCTGCGGTAAATGATGCTTCAGGCTCGCAGGGGTTCGCACCACAGGCAGAAGCTCCTGAAAGCCCCAGTAATGAGAACGCCCTGCAGAAAGCAATTGATGATTTGTCCAGTCTTGACGTCAGCGCGGGCGTGGAAGAGCTTGAGGGCACAGCAAACCGGGTCGCGGTTGATGATAAGGCAATGATTAACTGCCGGGCTGACCTCAACCAGCTTGTCCCATTCAAATATGACTGGGCCTGGCAAAAATACCTAGACGGCTGCGCCAACCACTGGATGCCGCAGGAAGTTAACATGAACGCTGACATAAGCCTCTGGAAAAGTCCGAATGGGCTGACGGAAGATGAACGCTTAATCGTCAAACGTAATCTCGGCTTTTTCTCGACAGCGGACTCTCTGGTTGCAAACAACCTGGTGCTGGCGATCTACAGGCTGATCACCAACCCGGAATGCCGTCAGTACATTCTGAGGCAAGCCTTCGAAGAAGCGATCCATACGCACGCCTATCAGTACTGTATTGAATCGCTCGGAATGGACGAAGGCGAAATTTTCAACATGTATCACGAAATTCCTTCCGTCGCCAAAAAGGCATCCTGGGGACTGAAATACACGCAGTCATTGAGCAATCCTGAGTTCAAAACCGGCACCACTGAGGACGATCAGGACCTGCTCAAGAACCTCATTGCTTTCTATTGCTGCCTTGAGGGCATCTTCTTTTACTGCGGCTTTACACAGATTCTCTCCATGGGCCGGCGTAATAAGATGACGGGAACCTCCGAACAATTTCAGTATATTCTTCGGGACGAGTCCATGCACCTGAACTTTGGCATAGACATGATCAACCAGATCAAACTGGAGAACCCTCATCTGTGGACCGATCAAATGAAGGAAGAGGCCACCCAGATGATTCTTCAAGCGACGCAGCTTGAGATAGAGTATGCGCGAGACACCATGCCTCGAGGGGTACTGGGCATGAATGCCGCAATGATGGAGGAATATCTACAGTTCATCGCCAACCGAAGACTCGTCCAGATCGGCCTTCCAGAGCAGTTTCAAGGTGTCGAGAATCCATTCCCATGGATGTCTGAAATCATGGATCTGCGCAAGGAGAAAAATTTCTTCGAAACGCGGGTCATCGAATATCAGACGGGCGGAGCACTTACCTGGGACTAAGTTCAAGCGGACACAACAAACTCGTGGTCTCCTGAGAGAGGCCGCGGGCCGGGATTTTATAAAAGGATGAGCGAAAAAGAAAAACAAGCTGACAATGATCCAGAGCGCACATTGATGACTCTGGATCAGCTCAGCCAAACGATTGAAGTGATGACCAGTGTCGTCAACCGACTGCGCCAGCACCTCAGCGAGCAACTCAGAGAACAGGCCGTCCGAGCTCAGAAGGACGCCCCCGAGCCTCCTTCAGAAACAGAAGATAGCTCACGGGCCACGCCCCTTCAGCTTGACCCGAATATCAAGCAGTCCAGCGGCCCGGATTCCCAAAACTCTGCAGAGCAGACTGAGCAAAAAACTGAGGCTGCGAGTGGTAACCGGGAGCCATTTGTTGTTGAAATCCGGCAGCAGGAAACCTCACCAACCCGCAAGTCCGACAAAACGCTGCACTGAGTTAAAAAAGGCTGCCCTTCCTCCACAGCGGTGCTGGACTTGATTCCGGTCGACCCTAGTTTCGGTGCCCTGCCAGGCACCTTGTGATTTTTTGTTAAAGGCGCCGCCATCAGAGACTACAGCATGCGTATTGGTGCTATTCTACTCGCAGCAGGGTTCAGCAATCGCTTTGGCGGAATCAAGTTGCTGGCCAGATTGGATAATGGATCGACGGTTTTCGCGCAAACGCTTAATCGGCTGTCCGCCGCCGTTGAAGACGTTGTTATCATAACCCGCCCCGATCTCGTCAGCGCACTCGAAGCGGATGAATTGCAAATCCAGTCCTTCGATCATGCGGATCAGGGCATGGGCGCATCACTGGCTTTTGGCATGAAATTCACAAGCCATTGGGATGCCTGTATTGTCTGTCTCAGCGACATGCCCTTTGTGCGCACAGCGACTTATTCTCTGCTCATCAATTCCGCAGATAAAGACCGCATCGTGGTACCAGAATTCGAGGGAACACGGGGCAACCCCGTGGTGTTCGGTTGCAAGCATTTCGAATCACTTGCCGGACTGCGGGGTGATTCGGGCGGCAAATCACTCCTGGCGCGTCATCCGCAGGATCTAATGCCCATCAAAGTTAATGATGCCGCTGTCCTGATGGACATCGACACACCAGCTGATCTGGCAGAGCTCCAGTCAGTTTGACTCCCGATTTCTGGTCTGCCCTGCGCGGGCCGCCAGAACTCCGCCCCAGCGAACAGGGCCGCATCCGAGATATTGCCTCCGAAACCGAGTTGCCTCTACAATGTTGCCGCGCACTTTGAAAGACAGGTTCTCTGTGATGCACGCAGCCGCTGACTAGCGGCACGGCCCTACTGGATGCCTCTGCATTTACTAAACTGACGCGCACAAAATGGTTTCTATGCTCAAGCCCTTATTATTCGCGCTTGCCGTGATTGCGCATCTCTACAGCCATGCGGATTACGCTTCTGCCAGACTTGCCATGGAAGACAGTTCCAATCCGTTAATGCTGGTCTCCACTTCAGCGGGACCAATCTATATTGAAATGCTGCCTGGAGAAGCGCCGGAGAATGTGGCACGCTTTTTCGAATTTACCATGGGCGAAGTGCCGCTTATCGAAACTGATTCAACCCACACAGCGAGTCCGGGATACTACAACGGCAGCCAATTTCACAGGGTTATTCCCAACTTCATCATTCAAGCCGGTTCGCCAGAACATAACGCTCATGGCCGTCCAAGAGACTATCTGGCTGATGAAATAAATGCGAGCGCCCTCGCCCTTGACCGACTTCCGGTCATACTGCAAGCAGGGGAAATCAACCCTATCCTGAATACGGACAACCAGCAGGAGTTCGCCAGTAGAGTACTCGAGCCACTCTACCGACAACTCGGGATCGATTCGCCGGAGCAGCTAGAAACCGAGGAAAGCGCCATAATCGATGCGCTGCACTCACTGACGGTTATGCGGCTTTACGAATACGAAGGGTACCGCTACCAAAACAGATACCCCACCAGAGCCATTACCCGAGGCATCGTGGCTCTCGCAAATGACGGGCCAAACAGAAACGGTCCAGAGTTTTTCATTTCACTGAGCGATGCCCCCTGGTTAGACGGGCGATATACGGTTATTGGCAGGGTTGTTGAGGGCATGGAGACAGCAGATGGCATAGGTGACAAACCGATTCAGCCTGTTAACCCCGATCCAGAGAGCACTCGCATTTACTCGATCAGAAAGCTCAACTGACGCTGCTTTGCTTACGTGCGTCGCGGCGAATCACAGCACGAGCAGACTCCGCCAAGCCCCGGGGTCCCCGTATTCAAAACCTGCAGCGCCGTTGCCAGAAGACAAAAAGATCGGGCTATGCATCAGGAATCTCGATTCTTTCCTGTCGATAAGGGGGCAATGAAGCTAGAATTTGCTTACCGTATCGTTTGGTAAAAAGCCGCTCATCGAACAGCGTGATGCGGCCAAAATCGGATTCGCTTCGCAGCAGCCGGCCACTTGCCTGCACCAGTCGAAAGGCGGCGTCCGGCACTGCCAGCGTCATGAAAGGGTTCTGACCCTGTTGCTCGATCCAGGCTGACAGCGTCATTTCTATCGGATCGTCAGGCACTGCAAAAGGAATCTTGGCAATGAGCACATGCTCACAATAACGACCGGGAAGGTCTACCCCCTCAGCAAAGCTGGCAAGGCCAAATATCAAACTGTTCAGCCCCTGATCGACCCGTTGCCGATGGTATTTCAAGAGCTGGGCTTTCTGATAATCGTCCTGACACAGCACAATATTCTGAAAATCTTCCGGCAGGCGCTCTATCACATCAACCATCTGACGTCGGCTCGAGAACAACATCAGTGCAGCAACCGGTTCAGGTAACAGGTGCGGAAGCGCAGCCACGATAAATGCCGTATGACTCTCGGTATCAGAGGGCTCACAACCCATATTTGGCACCGTCAAACTAGCCGCCCGGCCAAAGTCGAACGGGCTGGGTATGCTGAGAAAAAAAGTCGATTCCGGCAGCCCTGCCTTGAGTTTTAATAGATTGAAATTCCCGAGAGAAGACAAAGTCGCAGAAGTCAGCACGGCACCCGCACATTGCTCCCACAATTTTCCGCTCAGGTTATCTGCCGCTAAAACTGGACTGGCAGAGAGAGTGGTCTCAATCTGCGTATCATCCTCCTGATAGGTCATCCATCTGGCAACAGGTGGTTTTGTAAGGTCATCCTCTTGGGAATAGGCCAACCAGAGCGAAGCACTTCCCTCCGCACGACGCTGCGCACCAGCAATGACCGGATAAAACTGCTCAGCCAGTTCTTTCCTGCTGAGATCGCTGGTTTCTTCCAATTCGATCTTCAGTTCCTCAGCGATATCAGCGAACAAGCCTGCGAGTTGTGAAAAAGCGCTGAAGAGATTGCCTGCTGCGTCCCGTATCTCCGGTGGAAGAATACCGTGCGGAAAGGTATAACGACTGCGCTTATCGTGTATCTCTCCCTCATTCAGAAAAATTGGCTGCAGCATCTGCCAGTACTCTTCGAGGCGTGGCTGCAAAATAGATTGCAGCTTGTCAAAACTGCTTACAGAATCAACGGGAATGAAATCTTCTGCAAGAAGCTGCGCAACCAGATCTCCGGTACGCTCCAGCCATGCGCGGGTACTACGAATTCGTATACTTGCCGCAAAATGATTGTTGCTTTTGATCGGTAAATGATGAGCCTCATCAAAGATGTAGAGACACCTCGCGGGCTCTGGCAAGATCACCCCTCCACCAAGGGCAAGATCCGAAAGCACCAGGTCATGATTGCTCACGATAACATCAGATTGATCCAGTGATTCTCTGGCTTTAAAAAACACGCATTGTCGAAAGTTACTGCAGCGCACGCCCAAACAGGACGCATTATCAACCGTTAACGGACGCCATTCCTGCTCAGCAATTGGCCTATTCCAGCTGTCTCTGTCGCCATCCCAACTACCCTCCGACAAAGCATCCAGCATCCCCTGATAAAGGCGGGCATTAGGTTCTCCCAAATCAACTGACTCCTCCCCGTAAAGGTCCAGCATTGCCTGAAGGCTGTCATTGGGTTCCAGCAGCGCATCCAATTTAGACAGACAAACATACCGACCTCTCCCTTTGGCAAGCGCAACAGAAAAGTCGAGTTCGGAACCATTCAGCAATTCCGGAATATCCTTCAGGATCACCTGTTCCTGCAAGGCAACGGTAGCTGTGGCAATCACGACTTTCAGATTTAATGCCTGGGCAAGTGGAATTGTGGCCAGAAGATAAGCCAGCGTTTTACCGGTACCTGTACCTGCTTCAATCACGCATACTGGCGCTTTAGGCGACTCAGCCGCCTGCACACCCTGACTGACTGGACCGCTTGCAGAAGCCTGTGACGTAGGCTGATCTTTCGTTGGAACCCGCGCACCGCCAATTACTGCCAGTCGCTTCGCTATCTCAGCTATCATCAGGCGCTGTCCATATCGGGGCGTTAACTCCCGAGACTTCAAAAGTTGACGATAACTTTCTTGAATAAGGTCTTTGATGTCGTCCGCCAACATGCAGCTTGTCCGGGTGCCAGCGTTTCGGAGTCGGATCTTGATTATACCTCAGCAGCAGTTGGTTAGGCCCGCAGTCCTCGTTATTTACCTCCTTATTTCCTACTTACTCACTTAATTGAAGCCTCGCTGCCACTGTCGAGTGATGAGCCAGCGTAAAATTCTGGTAAAATCAGACCTGTCCTGTATACAGACAAGAAAGCATTAAGCCTTTGATTAACTTTGGTGCAAATTCATGAGTTCAAAACCATCCAACGGCGACTCAAGCAGTTCTCAGCTCACAGAGCCAAACGCTGCTGAACACACCACCGCGAAACAGCCTCTGCCTGGAACCGACGTGCCGCAACCTCTAACTAATACAGCAAACCCTGATGCTCCCCTTACAGCACAAGCGCCCCTTCGGGCAGCGCCTGCTAAAGACCCTGTACCCGCTCCTGATCAGAATTCTGAAAATCTCGCGAAAAAATCAGTAGGCAACTACGTTCAGGAATCAGCCGCAACTGCGCCGCTCAGTGTAAGCGGGCGAAATGAATCTACCTCAGAACAAACAATCAACAGCACAGATGATTCAGACACTCTGAATTTCCCGGAAGAATTGAACACGCTGAAGCATGAGCTGAGCGCGATCAATATCGATCAGACCACCCGCCTGGTCACGGTAGAGAACAGGCTTAACCGGCTGCGTAAATTACTACCGCCAGACAGCCTTCAACTCACTGAAACGCTGGCTGCACTCACAGCATCACTCCAGACCATGCTGGCTCAGAACGCCGGTTATCAGCTTGAAATAGAAAGCGCCACAAAAAATCTTGTCTCTAAACTGGATGCGCTTATCAGCGCCGAGACAATCGATTCACAAATATCTATTGTGCTGGAAGACTGGCGCAGCATTCAGTGCAATCTGAATAACAGCAGCGGTGAGGTGCGGGCCCGCATCAAGGAAATGGCCAACCCGTTCAAGGAGAAAATTCAGGCATTAAGAGACCAGGCACTTGCTCTGGCAGCAGAGAAGAAGAAATCATTGATACAGCAAATGGAAACGCTTAATCAGGCTGACCTCACAATACGCGGCAGAGCCCAGACCATCAATAAGCTCCACCAGCAGTGGAAGGGCCTTGGCCGCTCAAGTCTCAACGAAGAGCTTTGGCAGCAGTTCAAAACTGCCTCTGATCAAGCCTATGAGCCATGCAAGGCGCATTTTAAGGCGCGTAAGCAGGAAATGGCGACAAACCTTCAAACCAGAAAGGCGCTATGCGAATCGCTTGAAAAAAGCATCGCCACCTTTACCGAATCATCGCCGGACATTGCTGCGCTAAACAAGTTGTTGCGCGAAGCCGATGCTGAATGGAAAAGGTCGGCACCGGTCGAGCAGTCGAAGATCAAATCACTTCAAAAGCGCTACTATGGGCTGTTAGAAGCACTCCGCAAATTTCGTAAAAAGCTGACTCGCGATAGCGTTGCTACAAAGACTTCCTTGATATCACAGGCACAAGAACTGGTTGATTATGAGGACAAGCGCGAGGCAATGGAGCGAGCCAAAGCACTGCAGCAAGAATGGAAAACCGCGGGGCCAAGCTCCTATAAAGAAGACAAGCAGCTCTGGGAACAGTTCAGAGAAGCCTGCGATAAAATTTTTGCCAAACCCGATTCCTCAAAACCCAGAAAACGAGCTGCAACAAACGTCGCTGATCAGGAAATTCAGAAAACACTGGATGCCTTGCAAACATTCAACGCGCTCAGCGACGAGGAATTACGAGCAGCCAGGGGGGATTTCAATGCCACCGTCAGGGCGTTTACCGGCGCGCTGGATAACCGGACGAAAAAGCAGCGAAGCCGGTTGATAGATCAATTCAATCACCTTAAGCGCAATCTGGATTCCCGGTTCAGAGCCCTTCCTGACAAAAAAAGCCAGATCTTAATAGAGCGGATTCGTGCACATACGCAATTACTGGATAAGGTTGAAGGACAACTGCTAACCGGCGCTGAAGACTTTTCTGAGGCGAAAGCGAGATTTGAGGCTGAGGCCTGGCAACAGCTGGACCCGACAGACGACCCTGAATTAGACTCCTTGCTGCAAGGCCGGGCGTCCGACGTGTTGAGCACGAATGACCCACTCGAATATCAGAAGTGTGCGACGGCGGCTGAATCTCGCCTGCGGGAATTGTGCATTCTACTGGAAATTCGGGCCGGCACAGACACCCCGGAATCAGATCGGGCCCAGCGCATGACACTGCAGCTGGTACAACTGCAGTCAGAGTTCGGACAGAATAAGACCAGCCAAAGCGAAAACGTTCAGTTCGCACACCGCAGTCGTTTGCTGAGTCTGTGTATGGGGCCGATTGAACCTCAAGCCCTTTCTTTACTGCAGGAGCGCCTGAATGAGAGCGTTCTTCGCCTGCTTCGCCGCTAGCATACTCCTCGGCCAAGCCAACCTTTATTCGATAACCCCGAGTTTATTGAGAACCGGATTGGCGTAGCTGAACAGCCAGTGTTTCCGAAGTCCAACATCGACGGACTCGAGTCGCTTTTCGAACTTCAACCTGGCTGATGCGGAAATATTCTCTTCTTCAAGCAGGTTGCGAATTCGATGCAGCGGCAAAAGCCCGTCTTTCTTCAGGTGCTCGAGTGCCAGATAATTTATCTCGCTCAGCTGATAATTTTCAATAATTTGTTCATCAACTGCTGCAGCAATTTCAATAGGGTCATCGGTGCGCAGATTCAGTTCCTCTCCGAACGCCACATTAACATTACCTTTGAATCCAATCATACCGGTCACGATACTGGTGATATCAGACTCATCGGTCTTGATAAAACTGCCGTTCTTTTCAATTTCGTATAGTTCCTGTGCTTTCAGCACATCGCAGGCATCATACTCATAAGAGATAGTTACCGGAACAATATGCAGGGCGTTTAAGCTTCCTGACAATTTAAGCTCACGCTTTGACATGCCGAGCATCTTTAACAAAGCGGGGTCAGTTCGGTCTATTCCATCTTTCGCCCTGCCTTCCCGTTGTGCTATCCACACATTTTCACCGTTATCGATACAGTGATGGATATATTCAGACAGTGTTTTCAGAGACTCCAGTAACTCTCTCCCTTTTGCAGAACGCGCAACAATAAAGCTTTTATTCAGGCGCATCAGATCAGTAACAAAGGGCTTTTTCAACAGATTGTCTCCGATGGCGATCTGAAGGGTGTCGAAGCCGCCGTGGTAAAGCATATAGTTAACAAACGCCGGATCCATCGTGATGTCACGGTGATTGCAAATAAAGAGGTAGCTGCGACCCTTTTTTAGTCTTTCCATACCGGAGTGCGTCAAATTTGTCGTGGTATCAAGAATCATTTTATCCATGTAGGTTGCAATTACATCCTGCATGGACTTCACATCCGTAACCCCTCTTACCTGACGCTTCAGCTTATGGCTGGCAGCCATCTTGATAAGCCCCGGAAACAGGTGTGTCAGTTTTGGAAAGTAAAAGCTCGCAACACTCTCTAGGAACTCCGGGTCCAAAATCAGCTGGTCGAGCACAGAGCGGATTTCACTGTCCTGATAGGGTCGGATGTTTTTGAACTTATCCAATATTTTTCCTGTTTTACAATAGCTTATAGAATGCTTTTCATCTGTCTTTTAATGACAAAAAGAACACGCATTGTAGCGTTTTAAAAAGTGGATGGGTACGGCTGACGCGCATTTAAACCCCGATTTCAGTGTTTCAAACCGAGAATGGATAGCAAACACGCCGTCGAGTGACACCGTCATCAACCGGCTCCCTACTCAAAGTTTAAACAAATGGCTTTAAAGAGCGTTCGCTTGAGCAGCCTGGAAGATACACGAAATCCTCACTTGAATCGCATCGAGCCATGGACACAAGCGATCGAGACAGGACTGGCCGGCACACCCGGAATGCAGCTAACCCAGCATCTCTGACAGAGGCGGCGCCATCTCTGGGTTCAACGCTTGGGGATCTAACCCTAATAGCTCTATTAGGGTTGACGCTACCTTACTCGAAAAAGCACATTGCTCTTCTGTCACTATCAGCTCCTTGCCAGCAACACCGGGGCCGATTGCCGCAATCCAGGTGTCCTCCGAGCCAATAATCCCCTCCGTGAAATGCGAAAGTGAGAACATATATCCGTCAAGCGATCGCTTAATCGCATGGTGAAGCCAGGTCTCTTTGGTCTCTTCACCGCGACCATGGTCAACCGTAATGACAAGCGCGGTATTGTCTCTATACTCCGGTATCAATTGCAGCGTATGCCAGACTTCCTCAATAAAGCGATCGGTACGATTGGCCGCGAACAGATACTCGCCATATTTACCATCATGCGCAAAGTCATCTGGTTCACCGTAGCCGATAAACAGCAGTTTTGGCTGTTCACGGCGCAGGTAGAACAAGGCGTAGCGATGAGTGAAGGTATCATTTCGAACTGTCGGCCAGGGCGGCGGAATATCCTTGTGCAATCGGTTCAGCGTATTTTCTTCCGTCCCTTCAGGCGCATTGAGAGGCTAAAAGGCATTGACATAAAAGCCGCTGCGCTCTCGTTTCCAGAACTGTGCCTGGTTTTTCAGCCTGACTGCTGCTCAGACAACATCGACACATAGTGTTCCAACTGAGCGAGCGACTCAAGCTGCGAAGGGTCAGCCAGTGTTTTGGCTTTCTCCAGATCTTCTGCATGATTGACACGTGTTTCGGCACTGTCAATTCTCTGCAGACAAAACAGACGCCAACGCTCGGACTCCTCCTCTGTTAGGGTCCCGGGGAAATTTCGGGCCCGGTACCGGAAGAACATTTCCTGCAGACGACCGTCTTTAAAAGGCAGATCAAGACGAGGCAGTTCTGTTGCGTCTGTATTCCTGACCACCCTCATCAATTCTTTGTCACCGTCATTGAAAAAGCCACCGCTGTAAATCATGAAATCAGGGTCATCAGGTTTAGGCAGGTCTTCTCGTCGCAGGGCATTTGATACTTTTTGAGCAAGATGCGGCGTTTTCATCATCTTATCCCAATGGGCCCTGATGCGCTCTTCATTGATACCGTATTGCAGCGCAAGTTCTGAGGAAAGGACTGTAGGCGCTGTCAGAATTGGGCACTTGTTGGTGTGGATTGTCTTGAGTGGGATGCGACAAACTCCCTCCGGCAGCAGCTCTTTGGAGGTGAAAAGTCGCGCCCTGATTTCCTCGTCAGAAAGCCCAATCCAGGCGTCAGGATCAAGTCGCAAATCGTATACAATAACGCCGTTACTGTCGGTAGGATGTGGGCATACCGGCGCAACCACGGCCAGACATCCCTGCGCTGCCGGATACATTCCAGACACGTGCAGGAGCGGTTTACGGGACTTGAGGTCAAGTTGCCGGCGAACAGCTTGCTTGGTACGTGATCGATACACATAATCATACAGCCTCGGCTGCGCCTGCTTGATCAGCCGGGCCATTCCAATCGTGGCCAACACATCGGACAAGGCATCGTGGGCATCTGCGTGCTCTATGCCATTTGCAGCGGTCAGCGCTTCAAGTCGAAAGCTGTTCGTCCCATCCTCCCTTTTCGGCCAGACGATTCCCTCGGGGCGCGTGACCGCAGCAAGGCGCGCCATGTCCAGAATATCCCATCGCGTATTGCCGTTCTTCCATTCACGCGCATAGGGATCGTAGAAATTCCTGTAAAGCAGCTGACGCGTCAGTTCATCGTCGAAGCGTATGCTGTTATAGCCCGCAACACAGGTACCCCCTTGAGAGAACTCTGCGTGTATCAAACGGATAAATTCTGCTTCACACACACCTTCAGACAGCGCTTTCTGGGGCGTGATGCCGGTGATCAGACAGGCCATGGGATTAGGCAGAAAGTCCGGAGAAGGCTGGCAGTAAAGCACCAGCGGATCACCGATAATATTCAGGTTTTCATCAGTACGGATGCCGGCAAACTGACTCGCGCGGTCTCGACGGGGGTTGCTGCCAAAGGTCTCAAAGTCGTACCAATAGATGCTCGCTGAGGTCACTGCTTACTGCTCCGATCCATTTAGATAACAGCATAGCACGACCATAGCTGAAAGATTCTCGCCGGCCCGGCTTCCGCATTTCCACATATTTTCTGGCTGCCCGACCCTGTCGTTCCCAGTCTGTAAATGGTGTAGACTGCGCGAATAGGCTCGCAATTAAATGAAAAAGACCCTAGAACGGTGGACCAATGGATTTTCGCGGCGCGCACATCCTCACTGTTAACCAGTTCCAGAGAGACGATGTCGAATTGGTTTTCCAGGTGGCCGACACTATGGAGCCCTACGCGCACCGGCTCCGGGTAACCAAAGCACTTGACGGCGCAATCCTCGGCAACATATTTTTCGAACCCAGCACCCGAACCCGCGTGAGCTTCGGTTGCGCCTTCAACCTTCTTGGGGGCCAAGTGCGGGAAACCACCGGCATGGAATCGTCCTCAATCACCAAAGGTGAATCACTTTACGATACCGCCAGGGTCATCTCGGGCTACAGCGACGTGATTGTGATGCGTCACCCGGCGCCCGGCTCCGTCGCAGAATTTGCCAGAGCGTCCAGAGTCCCGGTCATCAATGGCGGCGATGGCGCCAATGAGCACCCGTCACAAGCTCTGCTGGATCTGTATACCATCAAGAAAGAGCTTCAGGCGAACGGCCTTACTATTGATGGCATGCGCATTGCCATGGTTGGAGATCTTAAACACGGTCGTACAGTCCACTCTCTCTCCCAGCTCCTGAAGATGTACCAGAAGATTCATCTGAGATTGATATCGCCGCAGGAATTGAGGATGCCAGCCAATATCGTCAGCGATCTGAAGGCAGCAGGCCACGAAGTCACTGAAACTGACGATATGGAAGCTGGACTTCAAGAAAACGATACCGTTTATCTGACCCGCATTCAGGAAGAGCGCTTCGATTCAAAGCTTAAGGCCGACATCTACCGAGGCCGTTTCCGGCTAAATCAGGCCATCTATACGAGACACTGCCAGCCCAACACAGTCATCATGCATCCTCTGCCGCGTGATTCGCGAGCGGAAGCAAATGAGCTCGACGCGGACCTCGATCAACATCCGAATCTCGCGATTTTCCGCCAGGCAGATAATGGCGTGCTCATACGGATGGCGCTGTTCGCGCTGATACTGGACATAAGCGACAAAATTAAAGACTCTACAAAGGAACTCGGTTGGTATACCGGAGGACGCTTTGGCACATAGGCCTTACAGAGACCAATCGATGCTAACACAGCAGGAATATCTGGCACTGGATGCCACCGCTATGTCCGGCGGGCTCAAAAATGGCGACTTTACGTCATCAGAGCTTATCGCCTCGGCGATTGAACAGGCTCGCAAAGTCAACCAGTCCGTCAATGCCCTGACGGGCGAATGCTATGAACAGGCTCAGCGCCACGCCGTCGAACAGGATCAGACGAAGGAGAGTCACAGCGCTGTCGCAGGCCTGCCCTTTCTCATCAAGGACCTTAGTCCTCTAGCCGGCCTCCTCCAGAGTAACGGAAGTCGTCTCTACCAGGGATTTGTCGCGGCACAGAACGCTGCCATTGTGCAGGAATATCTCGATGCCGGGCTGATCGTTCTGGGCAAAACCAATACACCAGAGTTCGGCCTTACACTGACCACAGAGCCCGTTGCAAACGGCGCAACCCGTAATCCGTGGAATCCGGATTATTCGACGGGTGGCTCCAGCGGCGGCGCCGCTGCAGCAGTCGCCGCGGGCATTGTACCTGTAGCACACGCAACCGATGGCGGCGGGTCGATTCGTATTCCCGCTGCCTGCTGCGGCTTGTTTGGACTGAAACCGAGTCGCGGCTTGACTGCAATCGAAAATAAGCTTGGCGACTGCTGGAGCGGCATGAGTGTGGGTCATGTTGTCAGTCGCAGTGTGCGCGACAGCGCCTTGTTCCTCGATGTGATAAGACTGCAAAAGGCCAAGCTATTTCCAATACCTGCCACGCCGGTGCAGTTTTCGATAGACATTGATACCCCCCCGGGCAGACTGAATATTGCACTGCAGACTCAGCATCCTTTTGGCGAACCAATCGATTCTGAGTGCCTCCGGGCCCTGGAGGACACCGCACAGCTTTGTGAATCGTTGGGCCATCATGTCGAATCGGTTGAGCATCCGGCTGACTACAAAGCAGTTACCGGAGCAATGAACACACTGGTTTGCATCCATATCTATCAAAATGTCAAAAAGCGGCTAGACGAGTTAGGCAATGATCTTGAGACAGCGGACCTTGAAACCTCAACTCGTCAAATGGCACAGATGGGCGCGCGATTTTCGGCAACGGATTATTTACGGGCCAGAGACACACTCAATGCGACAGCAGCCGAGATGCAGACATTTCACGCACGTTATGACGTCCTGCTTTCTCCGGTTCTCACGAAAACAACCGCTAGACTGGGGTGGCTCAACATGAATGCCGGCGACCTGAAAGAGTACGGTAGCCGATATCGGAGCTACTCTGGCTTTACTGCTCTGTACAACGGCACCGGTCAACCAAGCGCCTCACTGCCAATGCACAGCGATGCGAACGGATTACCCGTAGGCGTGATGGCAACCGCTGCGTGGGGCGGCGATGCGCTGCTGTTGCAATTCGCCAGGCAACTGGAAGAGGCCCGGCCCTGGCCGCTGCTTGCCCCGATGGCAGTTTCAGGATGAGCAAGAAGCAGAATTCCCATGACTCAGGGTCGCCGAAACAATTTCAACAAACGCATAAACCAGGCGCCGCACTGCGACGCAGCGGGGGAACATATGAAAAGCCTAACCAGTCAAGCTGACGGCAAATCCTCTCTGTCAGTGATACATGCCGTCTGCAGTTTGCTGTGGTTACTGCCCGGCGCGCTGAGCGCTCAGGAGTTCCAGACACCCATCACTGAATGGGGCGTTCCGGATCTGCAGGGCTTTTGGAAAAACAATACAGTCATGCCGTTCGAAAGACCACAGGAACTCGGTGACAAGCAAGCCTACACCGAACAGGAGGCACTGCAGCTGGAACGCGCTGCACAGCAGCGTGTCGAGCAGGACAATCAACCGCTTGACCCTGACCGGCCGGCGCCAGCGCTGGAAGCCCTGCCCCCGGTCGGTAACTACGACCTGTTCTGGACAGATCGCGGGATGTTTCTGCCAACCATCAACGGGGAATTCCGCACCTCAGCAATCATCGACCCCCCAAATGGTCGGATCCCTGAACGGGTAGCCGGATTCACTGACCGAATGCAGGAATTGAGAGCCAGGCTTCCTGACCGAAACGACGGCCCGGAAGGACGCAGTTTAGGAGAGCGCTGTGTACTTGCATTTGGAAACAGCTCCGGGCCGGTTATGTCGCCAGTTATGTACAACTCACACATGCAGATTGCGCAGTCGCCCGGCTATGTTTCCATTATGGTAGAGATGGTGCACGACACTCGAATCATACGAATTGCCGATTCTCGGAACGCAGTCGCGGCATCGCTCGATAAATGGATGGGCGATTCAATTGGCCGCTGGGAAGGCGATACTCTGGTTGTTGAGACCAAGCACTATAATCCTGTGCAAACGTATCGAGGCGCGCCCACCGAAAATCTGACCGTGATAGAGACTTTCCGCCGCGAAGGGCCAAACAAGATCACCTATGGTTTTACGGTGGATGACCCGAGCGTCTATACCGCGCAATGGTCCGGAGAGTATCCGCTCTCAAGAATGGAAGAGCCCGTGTACGAATACGCCTGCCACGAAGGTAACTACGGTATCATCGGCATCCTGGCAGGAGCGCGCAGACTTGAAGTCATGCAGGAAATCGGCATCGAGCGGGCCATAGAGCAGTAATCTCCGAATCAATGGGGGGCGTATCTACTTACACCCCCTCGCTCATTGGCCGGCGGCGTTGCCTAAGCGGAGCAGTCAGGCAAGACGGCGGTCCCTCCGTGGCGAGACCAAACCATCTGTGAACAGCTCACCCCCGGATTCACGACCATGCTCACTCTCCACCATCTGGAATACTCTCAGTCTTTTCGCATTCTCTGGTTACTTGAGGAGCTGGGAGCCGACTATGAGCTCAAAATTTACGAACGAGACCCAAAGACCTATCAGGCACCGGCAGAACTTAAAAAACTGTCGCCGCTGGGTTCAGCGCCGGTCATCACCAACGATGAGGTCGCGCTTGCAGAGAGCACTGCCATCATTGATTATTTATTGGATCAGCACCCTGACTCTGAATTGCGCGTGAGCCCGGACAGAGAGCATCGGGTACGCTATCTTTTCTGGATGCATGCCTCGCAGGGCTCCATGATGTCATTGATGCTGATGGAAGCGGTCTTTCAGATACTGATCTCCCGAGTGCCCTTTCTCATTCGCCCCATGATCAAGGCTGTTCTGGAACAGGCAACACAAAGCCTGATCAAACCACGCATGGCTTTAGTGCTGAACATTGCTGAAGCAGACCTGAAACTCGCTCCGTATTTTGGCGGAGACAGAGTCACAGCCGCAGATATTGCGATGATTTATCCAATGGCTACCGCGAAAGACCGGTTCTATCTGGATGTGGATTATCCCGAATGCAACGACTGGCTGGACAGGGTTCAGCAGTGCGAGGGCTTCAGATCAGCGGCAGCAAAAGACGGGCGCGATTCAATTATTCTGAAGGTGTGAAGACCAAACCGATTCAGAGAATTTTCAGCCCGGCAGACAAAACGCCCCGTGTCAGTGCGCTATTCTCTCTGATGAGGCTGCTGCAATTGAGGTTGCGCAAGGCACAGCTGACACACCAGTTTTCATGCAGGTCGGCGGGCGCGATGCTTTTCTGCAGTCACCTCAGCCATGACCGAGATGGCAATTTCCGCTGGCGTCTTGCTCTCAATCTGAAAACCGATCGGCGCATGCAAGAGTTCAATCTCTTCCTGACTGAGCCCCAACTTCGGTAAACGCTCCCGCCGCGCCGCTGAGGTGCGTTCAGAACCCATCGCCCCCACATAGAAAGCATCGGTTTTTAAAGCTTCCATAAGCGCCATATCATCCACCCTTGGATCATGAGCGAGCGCAACGATTCCGCTATAGGGGTTACTGAAACACTCACGAACGACGTCATCCGGCAGGCGCGATGTTTTCTCCACCCCTTCAACTTCCCAGTTATCGAGGTAATTGGGCCTCGGATCACAGAGCGTGACATCGTACTCAAGTGCCCTGGCCATTTCAGCAACATATTTCGCCACATCGCCGGCGCCAAGCAGCAGCAAACGATACATAGGACTCAAACTATGACTCATCTGGTTGCCCTGAATAACGACCGCGTCATCCCGGCTCTCGTCTGCTGTTGAAATTGCCCCGGATTCGAGGTTCACGATTCTGCTGATACTGGTGTGCTGCTCCAGTGCATCGAGGAGCCGGGCAAACATACCCTTGTTCAGGTCAGTTGGTTCGATAAACTCCAGCAGCACATGGAGTTGGCCGCCACAGGGCAGTTTGAGCCGCGCCTGCTCTTCTGCGGTGACTCCATATTTCACCACAAAAGGAACACTCCCCTCGTCATGAAACCGCTGCTTTAACTGACCATTCCGCAGCTGCTCAAGGAAATCCTCTTCAATACATCCCCCAGAAATCGACCCTATCAGATCACCCTCAGGCGTACAGGCCATCATAGCGCCGACAGGACGCGGTGAAGAACCCCAGGTCTTGAGGATTGTACATAACCACACTGACTGTTCTGATCCGAGCCATTGCAGGGTTCGGCCGATAATTTGCTGCTGACTGCTGAGCATACTAAGTCTTTCCTAAAATGAGTTGGCCGCTTTCCCGCGCGCGCCACGAAAACTTCACACAGATCAAGTTGACGCGTATCAGACGACCAGAGTCTTCCACCGGCCTCGTCGGAAAGCGAGAACGCCCAGGGCGCAGGTCAGATTATCCGCAACGAAGACCGCCCAGAAAACCCCGGTCGGCCCCCAACCCAGGGGCAGTGCAAGGCCATACGCAAGCGGCACCTGAATTATCCAAAAGCAGAGCACATTGATAAAGGTTGGCGTTGTTGTATCACCCGCCCCATTAAAGGCTTGAATTACAACCATACCAAACCCCCACCCGATATAACCATAAGCAAAAATCTGCAAACAATTAACCTCATGGAACAGCACTTCTGATTCGCGGGCAAACAACCTGGCAATCTGTTCGTCGAAAACGAGCATGGCAATGGCAGCTACCGCCATGTAGCTCGCCTCTCGAACGTCTAGAGACCAAAATCAAGACCCGGCGCACGTCGTGTAGCTTCCAAGTTTAGCAAGAACGCCTTGGTTTCCAGGCCCCCGCCAAAGCCTGTGAGCTTGCCATTACTGCCAATGACCCGATGACAGGGAATAATTACCGGAATCGGGTTGATGCCGTTGGCCGCACCCACCGCCCGGGAGGCTTTGGGGTTACCGACATATTCCGCCAACTCCCCATAACTCCAGGTTTCGCCATAGGGTATCTGCTGCAGCGCCTGCCAGACCCGGCGCTGAAATTCAGTACCCTCCGGCCTTAGGGGCAGATCAAAATCCTGACGACTGCCATCAAAGTACTCATCCAGCTGCTTAATGACTGCTTTGAAAGGCTCATCATTCTTCTCCCAACCACTGTCGTGACGCCTTTTCATCACGCCTGTGGGAAATCCCAATAATTGCAGATACTCGCCATCGCTTGCCAGCAGCAGCGCACCGATCGGAGTCTGATGGTAGCGATAGAAAGTCGCCATAGTTGTCCTCTGTAAATTCAAAACTACGTTGATTAATGCGGTAAAACTTAGTGATCTTTAGGCTTATTCAATTGTTCAAAAGCATAGTTTTTCCACAACAAAATGGCGCAATAGGCGCGCCATGGCTGCCAGGACTCAGCGCGCTGTAGCAAGGCAGAGGGCGTCAGGGTGTCTCCGGGTTCCGCCACCGCGCGCCTGAGAATCAGATCAGAATGGGGAAAAGCATTGGGGTCACTGAGCGCTCGCATCGCGATGTACTGCGCGGTCCATTCACCGACGCCCTTGATTTTACAAATGGCAGGCACAAAGGTTTCCGTGTCCATGCCGCCCCCGATCTCCAGCTTGCCACGCTCGAGTTGTTCCGCGACCGCCCGGATAGCCGCAATGCGCGCCGCAACAATGCCCATACCATCAAGATCCGCCTCGACCAACCGCGCCGGTTCGGGGAACGTGTAGTTTAGTCCTTCCACGTCACACTCATAGGCCTCACCATAGCGCTCAGCAACGCGTGCCACCAGAGTAGACGCTGCTTTCACGGTGACCTGCTGACCAAGAATCGCTCTCACTGCCACCTCATAACCACTCCAGCAACCGGGCACCCTGAGTCCGGGAAACCGCCGTACCATCGGCGCTAATTGCGAGTCCTGAAGCAAGAATTCGTCAATCTGTGCACTGTCTGCTCTCACATCGAACAGCGCACGAACACGCTCAATGATCCGATCGAGATGACGGGTCTCGCCGTAGCTGACACGCACGCGGATGTTATGGCTGCGGGGCTCAAAAAATGCCTGAAAGTGCCCGGCTAGGCCTTCCAGGCGAAACGTTCTCGCATAACTGCGCTCGGTCACAACCTCAACCCCGGGAATGGCGCGGTAAGCCAAGAAGCCCAGCATCGCTTCGCAATCAAACGGAGGGCGATAAGACAGAGACAGCTCGATAGCACCGCCTTCGTTGAGCTGATTACGGTACAGGCTGCGCGCTTCCCGGAGCTGACGCGGTGATCGGCTGTAGGTCTTACTGAACAGCGAATTGAACCGACGCACACTGCCGAAACCCGCTGCGAAGCATATCTCTGAAAAATTCAGGCGGGTCTCATCAATAAGCTTTTTCGCGAAATGGAGCCGCCGGGTCTGGGCCACTGCCACAGGCGACGCGCCGAGGTGTTCCTGAAATAGACGGCTCAGCTGTCGGGGCCCTACTGCGAGTTGCTCAGCAAGCTCTCCCACTGAGTGGTCATCCAGAAAGCCCTGATCAATCAACTGCAGCGCCCGGGACACCTTCCAGGAAGTACCGCTCCAGGCCGGTGTTCCCGGTGAGGACTCTGGGCGGCAGCGCAAGCAAGGACGGAAGCCCGCCTCCGCAGCTGCTGCGGCTGACTTGTAGAGTTGGACATTTTCCTTCTTGGGGACCCGGACCGGACAAATCGGGCGACAGTAGATGCCAGTGGTGAGTACGCCAACAAAAAATCGCCCGTCAAAGCGCGGATCACGCATCTGTCGGGCATTCTCGAACTCATCGGTATTCAGAAGCATGAGTCATCTAAAGCCTGTTGGTCTTAAACTAAAGCCATCATACTGGTAAATAGCTCCAATGATGGCCTTTTTCGGACTTCATACTGACAATACTGCCACAGACGTCAGACGCTGCCTTAGCTGACTCTGATGACTCTCTTCTGACTCCTCAGGGCCAATCGCCTTACCCCGACAACGAACCTTTCCAGAGAATTTTCCGAAACATTCCCGAAACATGCCTGGTGCCTTCGTAAAACCTCTCGACGAGTCGGGCGTTAATCCATAAGTATCCGGCCACTTCGGGTCGCGCCCCGCCCGGTTCTCAACTCAGCGTCAGGGGCTATTCGCACTCAGGCGCGTTTGCGCCTGATCAGGTCGGGTGACTCGGATCTGGCGACTCAGATTTGGTAATGATGCCCCATAGCCCACAAACCGCGGGCTGGTGTATAGTATCGCCCTCCTCGCCTGCGCCACGATGCGACCCAATTCAAGTCATCCGGCCCAGAAGTTACACTTAAAGCAGATTATGAAGAGATATCAAAAATCAGATGACTGACAAGGACTTACGTAAAAATTCTTCAATTGTTGTTGATGGCGTGGAGCAGGCACCAAGCCGTTCCATGTTACGGGCAGTGGGTTTCGAAGATGGTGACTTCAAAAAACCCCAGATCGGCATCGCTTCGACCTGGAGCATGGTGACTCCGTGCAATATGCACATCAACAAGCTCGCAGAAGACGTCAACAAAGGGGCTGACAACGCGGGTGGTAAAGGCATCATCTACAACGTTCTGACTATTTCCGATGGGATTTCCATGGGCACAGAGGGCATGAAGTATTCTCTGGTTTCCCGGGAGGTCATCGCCGACAGCGTGGAGACCGTGTCCGGCTGTATGGGGCATGACGCTATCATCACCATCGGCGGGTGTGACAAAAACATGCCGGGCCTGCTGATGGGCATGGCGCGCCTGAACCGTCCTTCGATATTCATCTATGGCGGCACCATCCAGCCCGGCCCCAACCATACGAACATCATATCCGTGTTTGAAGCAGTTGGTGGCCATGCTGCGGGCACGGTGTCTGACATTGAACTGAAAAATATTGAGGAGACGGCTATCCCCGGCCCCGGTTCCTGCGGGGGCATGTACACCGCCAACACCATGGCCTCAGCCATTGAAGCCATGGGTATGAGTCTGCCCAACAGTTCGGCTCAGGATGCAATCTCCCAGGAGAAAGTAGAGGACTGTCTGAGCGCCGGGGAAGCGATCATGCATTTGCTTGAACACGACATCAAGCCATCTGACATTATGACCCGCGCCGCTTTCGAGAACGCGATTAAAGTCACTATTGCACTAGGCGGCTCAACCAATGCCGTACTGCACCTGCTGGCTATGGCGCACACGATCGGAGTGGAACTGGAACTGGATGACTTTACCCGACTCGGCAAGGACGTTCCCATGCTGGCGGACCTCAAGCCCAGCGGGAAATATCTGATGTCCGAACTGATTAAGATAGGTGGCATTCAGCCGCTGATGAAGACCATGCTGGAGGCGGGCATGCTGGACGGCTCCTGTATGACGGTCACCGGAAAGACTCTTGCGGAAAACCTGGCAGACGTAGCGCCCTACCCGGAAGGTCAGGATATAATTCGCCCGCTGGATAACCCCATCAAGAAAGACTCGCATCTGCGTATTCTGCGCGGCAATCTCGCGCCGGAGGGCTCAGTGGCAAAAATCACCGGCAAGGAAGGCCTTTCCTTCACCGGCAATGCCCGGGTGTTTGAATCGGAGGAGGACTGTCTGAAAGGCATTCTTGACGGCACTGTCGTCAAAGGCGATGTCCTGGTGATCCGTTACGAGGGCCCGAGAGGCGCACCGGGCATGCGAGAAATGCTTTCACCTACTTCCGCCATTATGGGGAAAGGGCTGGGCGAGGACATCGCACTGATTACGGATGGCCGCTTTTCAGGTGGCTCACATGGCTTTGTCGTGGGACACGTGACACCTGAAGCTGTCGAGGGCGGCCCCATCGCTGTGGTCGAGACAGGCGACCGAATTTCGATTGACGCTGAAACCAACATCATCACCCTTGAAATTAGCGATGAAGAGATGCAGGCGCGACTGGCGAGTTGGAAAAAACCAGCGCCCCGCTACACCCGGGGTGTGCTTGCCAAGTTCGCCGCCACTGTAGCTTCTGCATCAGAAGGTGCAGTGACCGATAAATACCTCTAGACAGGTGACCGCGAAGGATCCAAGTGCATCCTATGTCTGCATTTTTCGACAGTATCGGAAATAGCCTGACAGGCTCTTTTCTTCAGGATGGCGCCCTATGGGCGCTACAGAACATTCCGGGCTTTCCACCGGTCATCCAGACGGTGCACATTCTCGGTATCGCCGTGGTCATGGGCAGCATTGTGCTTTTCAACCTGCGGATTCTGAAGCTCGCTATCCCTTCTCAGTCACTGCCTGAGATCACCCGGCGGGTCATGCCATTCTTCTGGTTCGCACTGGCCAGCAACCTGGTCTCCGGGGCATTTTTTGTATTTGCCCAGCCTATGCGGTATTTCAACAACCCGGTATTCCTGTGGAAAATGGCCGCCCTGCTTCCCATCGTGATCCTGACGTTTGTGTATCATCAACTCAGCAAACGCGAGCCGGATTTCTGGCAACTCCATCCATCGCGAATACTGGTTTCACGGCTCATGGCTTTTCAGTCGCTCACTGCGGTGCTGCTGGTCTGCACGGGAGGGCGCTGGATTGCCTATACTGAATACCTCGACTATCCCCTGTGGTACATAGAACCCTATTTTGACGGCACCGAGTATCCCTTCTGGGTTTCGGTTGAAAACTGGGGTATCTCCCAGATAATTGCTGCGACCAACTGGTTCCCGACTCTTGAAACGGTCCATGTCATAGCCGCTTCCCTTCTGGTCGGGTCGATCCTATGGGTAGACTTGCGCCTGATCGGGATAGCCGCAACGGCCTACCCTGTGAGTGTGCTGAATCGCGAACTGATTCCATGGGCCTGGGGCGCATTCATCCTTGCCACAATAACGGGAATGGGTATGTTCATCACCCGCGCCTCAGGGCATCTTCAGAATCCGGCGTTTCAGACAAAGGCCATACTGCTGGCCCTGGCCGGCGCTAACATGGCTTACTTCCATTTCGTCCTCAACAGAAACCGCGAACAATGGAATGGGGACACAGAACCGCCCAGGCAAGCGAAGACAGCAGGCCTGATGTCGCTCGTCCTGTGGGCACTGGTGATGCTCGCAGGTCGCTGGGTGGGCCATATTGTTTAACTGCAATCATTGTCCGCCCGATCAGACCAGAGGATTTTGCTGAGCTGTATTCACTGGCGTGCGATCCGAGCGTCTGGGAACAACACCCCGCGCAGAAGCTATGTTAAAGGCGAGTTATAGGGTGAATGAGATCCATAAAAACGCATTTTCCTGAGGATGTAATCTACGCCATCAATCTGACAGGCAGACCGCAGCGTCATCAGGCTAAGAGATCGTTCCACGCTGGATTGCATCCCACTGCTTGGGTGTTACACTAACTCGGTCATTACTCCAACGACAACAAGAAAAAGGAGCTCAAATGATCATTCACCTGGGGCGTCTGAAACCCAACTTGCGATGGCTCGCGACCTCGATCGTAGTGCTCGGATTTTACAACTACCCCACGGGCCTGCTATTTCAATCCGCCCAGGCCGAAGATGCCGGCAACCTCTACAATACTGCCGTCGACATTCGGATGGGTAACCGGTATTTCGAACGACAATGCTCCCGCTGCCATGGCTTCGACGCTAAAGGCAATGATGAAACCGGAGCGCCAAATTTAACGGGCAGGCTTCGCAGCGCAAGTTCAGATGCCGGCATTTTCAATATCATCAGAGAAGGGGTACCGGGCACCGCCATGCTGCCTGTGGCAGCAGATGTCCCTGACGCCACCGTGTGGCAACTTGTTGCCTATATAAACTCATTAAGATATGACCCGTTGTCTGTCGAACTTGCCGGAGACGCCGAAACAGGTGACAGGCTGTTCAACGGCAAAGCAGACTGCAGCGGATGTCATATGGTCAATGGCCGGGGAGGACGACTCGGACCGGACCTCTCGCGCATTGGAGAAAACAAGACGCCTGAAGATCTGCTGCTTTCCCTGATGGACCCCGACCAGGAGGTCGCTCCGCGATGGTGGACAGTCCGAGCCGCCGGCGCCGACGGTGTAATACGGGAAGGCTTCCGAATGAATGAAGACAGCTTTTCACTTCGTATCATGGATACCGACTCCAACCTCTGGTCTTTTCAAAAACGTGAGCTCGAAAACTATGAAAGACAGGAGAAATCCACTATGCCAAGTTATGCCGAAACGCTATCTGATGGCGAACTCGACGACCTAGTGGCTTACTTGTTTTCGCTTCGACGAGAGGTACTCCCCCAATGAAACATGCAACAGCCCTGCTTGTAAGCGTACTAATGGCTGCCATCGCGGGCGCACAGGAAGATCAATTCTCTACGGTAATCACTCCCGCCTTTTCGCCTATAACCTGGGAGAGACTGGTAGACGCCCGCAATGAGCCCAATAACTGGCTGATGTACTCCGGCACATTGGACAGTCAGCGCTACAGCCTGCTCGACAGTATTAACATCGACAACGTTGGCCAACTGGAAATGAAATGGGCGTACCAGATTCCGGTTATTGACCGGGCTGAAACAGTCCCCCTGGTCGTTGACGGCATTATGTTTATCACCGAAGCCCCCTCGAACGTCGTCGCTGTCGACGCTCGCACGGGACGGGAGTACTGGCGTTATGATCATGAAATGCCTGACGATCTCCGAATCTGCTGTGGGCGAAATAATCGCGGCGTGGCCATCCTCGGAGAAACACTTTTTATGTCGACCCTTGATGCCCATCTTGTTGCGATCGATGCGCGCACCGGCAACCTCCTCTGGGACACCGAAGTGGCGCCTCATGACAGCGGCTACAGCAAAACCGCCGCCCCGCTCATTGTCAAAGACAAGGTGGTCACGGGAATCGCTGGAGGCGAGTTTGGCATTCGCGGCTTCATCGACGCTTACGACCCGGCTACCGGTGAACGTGAATGGCGAACCTATGTCATTCCCGGCCCCGGTGAGTTTGGCAACGACACCTGGTCCGACGACTCCTGGAAAACCGGGGGCGCTGCCACCTGGATAACCGGCTCCTATGATGCTGATCTGAACCAGATCTATTGGGGAACGGGCAACCCCGGACCGGACTGGAATGGTGACGTCAGGCTCGGGGACAATCTGTATTCAGACTCCGTGGTAGCGCTGGACGGAGACAGCGGCGAAATCGTATGGCATTTCCAGTTCACCCCGCACGACGTGCATGACTATGATTCGATACAGGTTCCGATTCTGACTGACATCGAATTTAACGGTCGCCAGCGTCAGGTGATGATGTGGGCGAATCGTAACGGGTTCTACTACACGCTCGACAGAAGCAACGGAGAGTTTTTAATCGGCAAACCCTATGCCGCACAAACGTGGGCGCAGGGTTTGGATCCGGTGACCGGACGACCCATTCGGGTGCCCGGAATGGCGCCCACCTACGAAGGCATCATGGTGTCACCACCCATCGTTGGAGCCACTAACTGGTATTCTCCGGGCTACAGTCAGGACACCGGATTGTTTTACGTGACTTCGTTTGACGGCGAGCAGGAATTCTTCAAGCGCGATGAAGATTACGAGGAAGGTGAACGCTTTACCGGTGGCGGAGGTCGCTACACTTCACCTATGGATGCGTTTCACAGCTCAATCAGAGCCATCAATCCTGAAACCGCCGAAATCGAATGGGAGTTCCCGATTATGCCCCGCTCTTCAGCAGGCATCACGACAACAGCTGGAGGTCTGGTTTTTACCGGTAGTGCTGACGGTTATTTTTTCGCGTTGGATGCAAGTTCCGGCGAGGAATTGTGGAACATCTCTCTCGGCCGCAGAGTCCATGCCGCACCGATGACTTTTGCCGTGGACGGCGAGCAGTTTGTCACCATCGCCTCAGGCAATGTGGTGTACACCTTCGGGTTACGCGACTGAAGAAGGGTACTCGGCCAGCGTCGGTAGTAGCACTCTGTCTAGGCTGGTTTGCCTGAGGATCGCTGACAGCCATTCACAGATAGGGAGCGATCAGCTCATCACTGACTGACCAGAGTTTCGCCGCTGCTTCATCAGTTGCAAACTCAGCGGTTCGGCGTTTTCGGCGGTCAAAAAAATAACTTCCTGCCGCGCCAAGTACAGCATCATCGTCTGAGCTGGCCAGCCAAATAAAGGTATCAGCCCCTTTTTCAACAGGCCACATGAACGGATAGATCAGCAGGCCAAGCAATCTGGCCAACACGCCCCCTTTGCTCCAGATCGAAGTTCGCACCGCGCCCGGATGAAATGAACTCGCTATCAGGTTCGAGTGGCTATATCGCTTGTGGAGTTCTCTGGCAGTCAAAAGATTCATCAGCTTACTGCGACCATAGGCTTTCAGCGTACTGTAATTGTGTTCTAGCTCCAGATCATCAAAATCGAGAGGGCTGTTTCGGTGCCCCAGTGAGCTGGTAAAAACAACCCGCGCCGGGCCGGACTGACAGGCGAGCAAGCTCGGCATCAGTTTTCTGGTTAACAGGAAACCACTCAGGTGGTTGACCGCGAAGGTCAGCTCAAACCCCTCAGCCGTAAGTTGACGACTGGCGTTTGCGCCACCGGCGTTATTGCACAAGACGTGTATCTCCGCATACTGCTCTGCGAGGCGATCAGCTAGCGCAGAAACGCTTTGCATCGAACTGAAGTCGGCAATCTCCAGGCGAACACGGTCGTGCCCGGCCGATGCGATGATTCGGGCCTGTGCTGCCCGACCTTTGTCAGGACTACGGCAAACCAGCACCACCTCGGCCCCTTTTTCAGCGAAGCGCTGAGCTGCATTGAATCCGATACCAGAGTTTGCACCAGTGACGACATAAACTTTCTCTGCGAGCGCATTCATGGCCTTCTCCGCCTCTAACAACCCTCGCCGGGCAAAAAATTGCACGGCTCCATTTCATCCGCAACGATGGAGCGATATCCTCAGTCTAAGCGACAAGAACATCCGGGCCAACCCACCTGAGCGCGGCTTGCCGGCGCCGATGTTGCCTGGGTCAGACTCTGTTAGACTTAAACCGTCGAGACGCTCGCCTGATCGACCCCGACAACCGAAACCGAGCGGAAGCGAGCTTGCAGCCACCGGATCCCCCGCGCTCTCGAGGCCGTGGCCGGGCGGAAGACCAACAGATCATCTACTGGAATATTCAATGAAGCCCAAGCACCCAATCGCGCTCTTTCCCGTTCCTGTCCTCGAAGACATCGAACCCGACATCCGCGAGCGAATACTCAGAGTACAGGAAAAAAGCGGCTTTATTCCCAATATCTTTCTGGCTCTGGCAGGCAGGCCTGCCGAGTTCAGAGCATTTTTCGACTATCACGACGCCCTGATGGACAGCGAAAGCAACCTGACGAAAGGCGAGCGGGAAATGATCGTGGTGACAACCTCCGGTCTAAATCAGTGTCTGTATTGTGTCGTTGCGCACGGTGCGATACTCAGGATCAGGGAAAAGAACCCTACCCTCTCTGATCAATTGGCCACGAATTACCGCAAGGCGGATATCACCCCTAAACAGCGGGCGATGCTCGATTATGCCGTGAAAGTTTCACGAGCCGCGCATGAAATCACCGAGCAAGATCACGCTCCGTTGCGAGCTGAGGGCTTTTCTCAGGATGACATCTGGCAGATCGGTGCCATCTCGGCGTTCTTCGCCATGTCCAATCGAATAGCCAACATGACTTCGCTGCAGCCTAACGACGAATTCTATGGTATGGCCAGATAGCTCAATTTAGGTGTGATAAAATCTGAACGCCAGCGAGCGGCGTCTAAATCCAGCACTCAGCCAGGATCGGAAACAGAAGTATGAACACGCCTCCAGCACCACTGCAAATTCTCTCTCTCAACGATGCAGAAGATTCTGAAAACCGAATCCACAGCGACGAGGTAGCCAGGCGCTATGGCTTTTCCAGCGCCCTGGTCAGCGGCGTCAATCTCTTCGGATACCTGACCCAACCCCTTGTCAGGCATTACGGCGAACAATTTCTCCATCGAGGCATGATGGATGTCGTCTTTCTGAAACCGGCGTATCAGAACGACCTGCTGACTCTCCGAAGCGAAAGCCTCGGACAAGAATCCAGCAGTCGGAGTCACGTTACCTGCGCCTACAATGAACAGGGGACACTTCTCGCCAAGCTGGAAAGCTGGTTGCCTGCTGAACTTCCTGCGATCAACACCCTCGCCGACAGCAAACCGGGGAAGGAGCTCGGTGTCCGTCCGGAAATCAGTGACCAGACGATTCAAGTAAACCGTCCTGGCCCACTGCTACACTGGAGACCGAAAGCTGAAGACAACGCAGCCCATGTATCAGTTCAGCGTGATCAGTCACCCATTTATCGGGGCGAAGACAGCCATGTGCATCCTTACTATCTGCTGGAGATGTGTAATGCTGCACTCAAAAACATGTACCTGATGCCGGCCTGGGTGCACACAGCCAGCAAGTTGACTCTGAGAGACTCTGTCCGTGTGGGACGAAGCTATCAAATCAAAGCCATACCAACAAGAAAATGGGTTTACAAAAGGCATGAGTTCATTTCCCTGTACCTGGTCTTCCACTGCGATAACGCCGTAGTTCTTGAAGTCGAACACACCGCGATCTACAAACTGGCTGACTGATCGGTCGGTCGCTTTCTGACAAGCATTTTCTGCTCACCCTCCATCACTAGTTCCCCCTCTTGATTGTGAACGGTCGTTTTCAGACGAATCACTCCCGTCGTCTTTCCGGGGATAAGCTCAATGATCTCAAGCGAAGGGTAAACGGTATCTCCGCGATAAACCGGTTTTAAAAATTTGCTGCTTTGCTCTACGAGCCCGATGAGGCTGTCTTCGAGCACATGGGGCAGCATCCCGGCGCCGGGCGCGGTTTGCATCGCAATCTGAAAACCATGCGCGACCATTTCCCGATGCCCCTTGCGCCGACAGTACTCCACATCATAGTGGATCGGATGATTGTCACCGGAGGCCAACTGAAAGGCTGCAAAATTGGCATCACCCAGAGTTCGTGATGGGTTATTGAAGCGCTGACCAAGAGTTAGGTCTTCAAAGTAGTGAGACTCCGACAGAACATGCTGGGCAGGATCAAAACCTGACACAGAAGATTGGCTCATAAGATTTCCTCGCATTAAACCACACAGCCTGAGTGGCTGATCTATTGTACGCAGTTCAGCGACTCGATGAACGCAGCAACAAGTTCATGCCCGTCTGGCTGACAGCGGGTACAAAGTGTTAACCTGACAGCGAAAATTTTACGGAGTCCTAGCTCATGCGAATCCTTACCTGCACGCCACCCTGGCTCGGTTTAGCGCTCAGCCTGACTCTCAGCCTTGCCGCCCGCAGCGGATATGCCGATGAATTGAAAGATCGTATTCTTTCCCTCAGGGAACGGGCTGAAATCACCAATCAAATTATGGAGGACAGACTTAACACCGTCGTGCCGCAAGTCATGCGTGCTGCTCGGATAGACGCCTGGGTACTGATCGCCAGAGAGTACAATGAAGACCCGATCGTAAAAACCATGCTGCCGGCGACCTGGCTCAATGCAAGACGACGAACGGTACTGATGTTCATCGACCAGGGTCCCGAGCTTGGCGTCGCACGTATGGCTGTGGCCCGGTACCCGGTCGGCGATCTGTTCCCAGGCGTCTGGAACCCGGAACAGCAGCCTGACCAATATGAGAGGATTGCACAGATTCTCGATGAAGCAGATCCTGACCGCATAGCCCTGAACTACTCGGATGTTTATGCGTTAGCCGACGGCCTGACCTATTCGGAGCAGCGGGATTTCCTTCAGGCTCTGCCGCTGCGCTTACGCGACCGGGTTGTCTCCAGCGAAGCGGTAGCCGTGGGCTGGCTGGAATCACGCACAGCCGCTGAGATGACCACCTATAAGACCGTCATGGAAATTGCCCACGGAATCATTGCAGAGGGATTCTCAAGCGACGTCATCACGCCGGGCGTGACCTCCACCGAAGACCTCGAATGGTGGTTTCGACAACGGGTCAATGACCTCGGATTGCAGACCTGGTTCCACACCAGCATTGAAGTCGAGCGCTCCGACCGATCGAAACAGGAGATCGCAGCAAACAATCTGGATCCCAGTCTGCTTATGCGTGGCGATCATGTTCATATCGATTTTGGCATCAGCTATCTGAACCTGCAGACAGACACTCAGCAAAATGCCTATATCCTTCGAGAAGGGGAGATGGATGTTCCGGCCTCGCTGCAACTGGCACTTCAAAAAGGCAATGAACTTCAGGATATTCTGACCAGCAATTTTCAGGTAGGCAGAACAGGGAATGACATCCTACTTCGCACGAGACAGCAGGCGCTGGAACGAGGCATCGGCCCCATCATTTATACCCACCCCATTGGTCTGCATGGGCACGCTGCCGGTACCACCATAGGCATGTGGGACAAGCAGGAAGGCGTTCCCGGATCCGGAGACTACGCCATGCAGCCGAATACAGCTTATTCCATCGAATTGACTGCGCTGGTAGAAATACCGGAATGGAGCCGAGAACCCATGCGTATGAAACTGGAGGAAGACGGTTTCTTTGATGGCCGGCAGTTCAAGTATATCGCTCCACGACAAACCGAGTATCACATCATACGGCCGGCCAATTGAGCGTTTATGGCGTTCGCGAAGCAATAGCAGACCGGTCAACTCGCTGGCCGTTCAGATAGACAGAGTGAATATCCCTCGTATTTCGGATATCTGAAGTAGGATCCGAGTTCAGAATCAGCAGGCTCGCCTGCTTGCCCGGTTCCAGCAGACCCAAGCCCCGCAGGCCCAGATGTTTGGCGGCAAGAGAAGTGCCCGAGCGCAGCGCGTCTATCGGACTCATGCCCAAGCGCACGTAGATCTCAAGCTCGCGGTGACCTGTATACCCAAATGGATGTCCCGGCACCGCTCCTGCATCAGTGCCAAGCACGAGATCCAGATTCCCAGCCTCTATCCGTGCGAAGCCGGCGATGAGTTCGGATTCATTCGCTGCGTTGCGTTCAGGCCGCAGCTGACGTATCTCTGAAGCCGACAGAGATTCCCTGAGACCCTGTGACAAAAGCGGGGTCAGAAACTGGTCCTCGCCAATGGCTGCCCTGCGCAGTTCACCCAACCCGAGATTGGGTATCACAAAAACATCTGCCTGCACTGCCCGCTCGATCAGTTCATCCGTGAAATCACGGCCGATGCGTCCATGCAGAAACCCGTCTACGCCGGCACTGATGAGATCCGGCATGTCCGACGCACTCTGTTGATGCACAAACACTTTCAGGCCTGCTTCTCCGGCATATTGGGCGACTGCCCTGTAGATTTCTGGCGCAAGCTTAGTCTGACTGCCACCTCTGTCATCCACCCAAATTTTGAGGAACTCAAACCCTTTTAGCGCCAAATGTGTGACTGTCTGTCGTGCCGACTCGGGATCCGTAACACCGTAAAGTACCTGGTATCCAGTCCTTGCTTGCACCTGCGATGTCTGCTCGAGAAACTGATTGTTAGGTCCCTCGCCGGGTGGAGCCATCCCCGCAGCGTAAAGAAATTCAGGCAGATTATTTCTCCTGCGCACTGTCGCCGCGAGCAACTGCGCAATTTCAGCAGGGTCACTGCCGGCTGAGAACACCGCGCCAAACCCGAAGTAGGCATATTGCTCAAGGTTGTCAGCCAGGTTTTCCAGATCGTAATTCTCAGCACCCCAGCTTTGCCGCGACTGGAAGCCAAGATGAGCATGGGCATCGATCAGAGCAGGCATCACCCATTTCCCCTGAAGGTCAACCACCAGTCCTGTGTCCGGCGGCGGCAAGTTTTCGCCCAGACTGACGATCAGTCCGTCTTCTATCAACAGATCATGGTTAGTGAGGACACTGCCATCCCCGATAATCAGGCTGGCGTCCTGAAACAGCATCTTGTTCTGCGCTTGCGCGCCACAAATCACGCCGGCTGCAATGCAAATGCCGAAAAACCAGGCATGGCTCCTGATCAATACACGAAAAGACATGGTACTCTCCCTACCGGTGGTTTCAGTGGACGCTTTCCTGCCGCGCTTGCCCGGTTGGCGTCGGTGCAAGTGGCTTTGGGCTGTCGCAATTGTGTTTTTTGGGGCGAATCGGGTTCTCAACAGGTCATTCACCCTGCTACTCTTTGGCTAGCATCCTCATAATAAGCAATTTTCTTTGGGAACTCAGCAGTGAGCAACAGTAGCGACTGGCTAAGCGAAAGCGAAGCAATAGCCCTCGCCGGCAATCCGGATACCTCGTCACTTGCCAAGATGGCCTCTCAGCTTCGGGATAGTCATCACGGCGATCTGATCACGTATTCGCGCAAAGTATTTGTGCCACTCACCCAGCTGTGCCGAGATGTTTGCCACTACTGCACCTTCGCCCAGACCCCAAGGTACCTGAATCAGGCTTTTATGTCGCCGGAAGAAGTGCTCACCGTATGTCAGGCCGGTGCTGAAGTGGGCTGTCAGGAAGCGCTTTTCACACTGGGCGAAAAACCTGAGCTGCGATATCGAGCCGCCCGAGAAGCCCTCGCTAATCTCGGCTTCGACAACACGCTGGAATATGTGCGGGCCGTAGCTGAGCAGGTATTAACAGAGACGGGACTGCTGCCTCACATCAACGCCGGCAATATGACTGCCCGCGAAATCGATATGCTGAAATCAGTAAGCGCGTCTATGGGGATCATGTTGGAATCCGCTTCGCCCCGGTTGTGTCAGAAAGGCATGCCGCATTACGGGTCGCCCGACAAAAACCCTGAGCTTCGCCTGCAAACGCTCGAACTCGCCGGTCAAGCCAGCGTGCCCTTCACCACAGGCATTTTGATCGGTATTGGCGAAACTCGACTCGAACGCATTGAATCATTGCTCGCGATCCGTCGACTGCATGAGCAGTATGGCCACGTTCAAGAAATCATTGTTCAAAATTTCAGAGCCAAGCCACACACAAAAATGGCGCAGGCACCTGAGCCTGATCTGGAAGAGTTAATTTGGACGCTCGCCGTAACGCGTTTGATCTTCGGCCCTCAAATGAATATCCAAGCACCCCCAAATCTGAGCCCGGGCGTTCTGCCCCAACTGATCTCCGGAGGAATCAACGACTGGGGCGGCGTTTCTCCGGTAACACCGGATCATGTGAATCCCGAGGCCCCGTGGCCTCATTTGAATAATCTGGCCCGGGAAACTCAAGCAGCAGGCAAGTTCCTGGAACAGCGTCTGACGGTGTATCCAGAATATCTCCGTGCCGGAGCGCAATGGCTCGATGGATCCGTGTTGCCGGCCGCAATAACTCACAGCGATAGCATGGGTTTTGCTAGGCGGGATCCCTGGAGGCCCGGCAGCAGCGCAGAGATACCCGCACTTGAACGCGGATTGTGTCGGGAACAGCCCGGACCGTCTGCTCCGATCGCAAGCATCATTGAACGCGCCCAGCAACAACAACCCCTGACAGAAGAGGACATTGAATCGCTCTTTAAGGTTCGCGGTTCAGACTTCAGCGCGGTGGTACATGCCGCCGATGTGATCCGCGCAGAGCAATGTGGCGACACGGTCAGCTACGTCGTGAATCGCAACATCAACTACACTAACGTTTGCTACTTTCGCTGCCAGTTCTGCGCCTTCTCGAAAGGAAAAATGAGTGAAAATCTCAGAGGGAAACCCTACGACATCTCAGCAGAGGAAATCGCGCGCCGCGCCAGAGAAGCCTGGGACAGGGGCGCGACTGAAGTGTGTATGCAAGGAGGTATCCATCCTGACTACACCGGTCAGACCTACCTGGATATCGTGACTACGGTCAAGCGTGCTGCACCTGACATTCATGTACACGCCTTTTCTCCGCTTGAAGTGTGGCAGGGCGCAGCGACTCTCGAAGTCAGCCTAAAGGAATTCCTATGCCGCCTTAAAATGGCAGGACTCAGCACCCTACCCGGCACTGCAGCAGAGATTCTGCACGACGAGATTCGCGAACAGATCTGTGCCGACAAACTCAACACAGGTCAGTGGCTGGAAGTCATGCGGACCGCGCACGAAGTCGGCTTCCAATCTACCGCGACCATCATGTTCGGGCATGTTGATCGCCCCAAGCACTGGGCTGCCCACCTTTACGCCATCCGAAAGCTGCAGGATGCAAGCGGAGGCTTTACTGAATTTGTCCCGCTGCCCTATGTCGCAGCAGAGGCGCCGATGTACCGAAAAGGGAAATCCAGACTGGGGCCGACGCTACGCGAGGCTCTTCTCATGCATGCAGTGCCCCGGTTGGCATTGAATGGCGCTATTTCCAACATTCAGACCTCCTGGGTAAAAATAGGCCGAGAGGGCGCCATGCTCGCCCTGCAGTGTGGGGCTAATGACCTTGGCGGCAGTCTGATGAACGAAAGCATCACCCGCGCAGCGGGCGCTGAGCACGGCCAGGAATGGCCCCCTGCAGAGATGGCCACCGCCATCAGCGATCTTGGACGCCAAGCGAAAATGCGCACCACGCTGTATGCCGAGGCCCCTGCTGCGCAGCAGGAGCGGGCATTCAATGCGGGCGCGCTCAGTCAGATTATCAACAGTGACGCTGGAAAATTTCAGACAAGCAAGTCTCTGAATGATGCGCAGACATCAGACTGCCCCGCCGGCCAAGCCCAGTAGTTTGAATTCCGACCGCAGGTAAACAATCGGCGCCTCTGTTTGTGGCGTAGCTACACTGATATACTGCCGCGCCTTGGCTGGCGATGGAGTTATCGACAGCATCAAGGCACGTCAATCTATGGCGTCAGCACAGGAAACATTCCGCATGAAAATAAGCATCACAGGAGCAAACAGCAGCGTCGGCATCAACCTGCTGTCCCACTTGAGTGAGAAAGAGGGCATCGAGACAGAAGCCGGGGTGCGCTCAGAGTCCGCGTTCGCCAGCCTCCCTAAATCCGCTTCAATCAATCCCGCGATAATTTCTTATGATAATCCAGAGAGTCTCAAGCGAGCACTCGCCGGCGCTGACTGCCTGATTCATCTGGCCGGCATCCTGATTGAAAATAAACATTCCAACTATGCCAGCGCCAACGTTGCTGCAACCGCTGCTGTTGTCAAAGCTGCCCAGGATTGCAATGTGGGGCATATTATATTTATCAGTGTTGTCGGAGCCGGCGCCGACTCGCGCAATGCGTATTTTCGTTCCAAAGGTGTTGGCGAAGAGCTGGTTTTGAACTCTGGCATCCCCGCAACGGTTTTGCGCACGCCGATTCTGATGGGGCCCGGTACCGCCGGCGCGAACTCTCTACTCAGCGCCGTTTCCAGCGGCCAAACCAAAGTGCTGGGTGGCGGAGAATACTGTATGCGTCCCCTCGATACGGACGACCTCAGTCAGGCGCTGTCGAAACTGGCTTGCAGCCCTGTGACGGAAAGTCATGTGTATGAACTGGTCGGCCCAGAACCGATTGCCTACCGCGACCTGATAAAGAAAGCAGGAAACTTATTGGGTAAGGAGGTTGAAGTGGGCTCCGTACCGATCCTGATGGCCAAATTGGGTGCGGCGGTTACCAGCACGCTCAAGGGCGGCGGTATCACACCCACCGTCATCGATGTCATCACCATGAATGAAGTCGTGACAGAGAATGCCAATGAAAAAATTGGCATCAGCCTGACACCTCTTGAAGACACTCTCAAAAAAATACTGATAAGCGAGTCCTGATATGAGTGACCACGATACCGCCGAAGCAAACACAGGCGAAGTTGAACAAGAAAATTCTGCCGCTAAAAAGAAGCAAAGCCCGCTGGGCAGGCTTATTTTTCTGCTGATCACCGGTGTTTGTTTTGTCTATCTTTATTTTCGATTAAACGGCGCCGCAGCCAGAGAGGGCTTGCCGTTGACCGAATATATGACACAGGTCTTTGCAAACGTTGCCTGGGGTCCGTGGCTGGCGCTCATGATGGCCTATTCGCTGTTTTATTTTCTTATCGACACGCTTGTCGTCACCCGGGCATTGAACTGGCTGCTGGCAGATATCAAGTACAAGGACATTCTGCCCATCCGCGCGAGCGCCTACATCATATCAATATTCAATGAACAAATCGGTAAGGGTGCCATGGCTTACTATCTGAACAAGCGGGATCAGATTCCGGGCTGGGAAGTCGGTTCAGTCATGCTGTTCATCATGTTCTGCGAAATTTTCTATCTGCTGGTCTGGGCTACAGTGGGCTACATTTTTGGGGGTGGCGGACTTCCGGAAGTCTTCCAGATCATGCCAGTCATCAGTATCGGAGCCACCGTCTTTCTGATTCTCTGGCTACTGTATTTCAACGGCACTCTGTTACCGAACAATCAGCTTCGGGAGAGACGAATTCTTCACGGCTTCCGCCGCGCAAAGCTGTGGCATTATGGCGCTTTCTTTTTACTCCGATCACCGGCCTTGCTCGCCGCGATCGTAGTCTATACCACGGCATTAAATCTGTTCGGCGTTGAAGCTTCTTTCCTGACTCTCTTACCCTACCTGCCAGTGATTTTCTTCGCCGCTGCTGTGCCCACCCCGATGAGAGCCGCAGCGATTACTTTTTGGGTGATTTTATTTCCCGAAAATGAGGGACAGATGGCAGCCTTTGGATTTGTCCAGCACAACTTTTTTATCCTGTTCAACGCAATCATTGGCCTGATTTTCTGGCGCCGGGCACAGCGCGATCTGTTTGCCTGACACTACATGGCCAATCTGCTCACCTTTTCCCGCCTGCTGCTGGCGCTGCCAGTAGCCTGGGCGCTGGCCGACAGTGAATTCCTGCCAGCCTGGGCACTCGCGCTGTGTCTTTTTGCGGCAATTGTCAGTGATTATATTGACGGAAAAATCGCACGGGCCCTTGGCACAGCGTCTGCCCGCGGTCAGATTTTTGATCATGCAACAGATTTTCTTTTCGTAACCTCAGGATTGGCCGGCGCGGCTTATGCCGGCCTCGTCCCCGGACTCCTGCCGATTCTGATTACGGTAGCATTCAGTCAGTATGTGCTGGACTCCTATTTCCTCTACCGCCAGAAAAGTTTGCGAATGAGCTTTCTGGGGCGCTGGAATGGTGTATTCTATTTCGGCCCCCTCTTGTTAATCAGTTGTGCCAGACTGCTTGAAAACAATCAATGGACTGCTGTCCTCGTTTTGTCTGGGCTGAATCTGCTGGTCTGGGCACTTATTGTCAGCACGGTGCTGTCCGTCATAGACAGAGCCATCGCGCCATTCACGCAACAGCGACCTGCAAACGGGACGCCCTAACCAAGCTGAATCTCCTGAGATAACCCATGCAGAAACTCATGGCGCGAAAGCAGAAATCCGGGCCTCAGTCACACTCCTTGGCAGCTGCATTGGGGGGAATGCTGCCCTGGCGCGGTGATTACCTCAGGCCGGTTCATCTGACCGAGAAAAAGGTATATTGAACTACTGATCCAGATCCGCCGAAGTGCAGAGCCACACGCGAGGTAAAGGTTCGTGCAGTAAGGGGCCAGGATTATTTTCAATCAGAATTACCAATAATCTCGCGAAGCTGCCTTGTGGCCTGCCCGCTCAATCCTAGCGCCGACGGACTTGCAGGCCATGCCGCACTGCTCAAGTATCCCAGATAGGATCCCACTGTGCCAAAATTGACAGCTCTGCTAGCACTCAGCCTGCTGCTTCACTCACCGTCCTCGGCTCAAAGCACCACTCCGTCCGGGCAGAGGATTGTCGAGCTTGACCCGGTAATGGTCACACAGTTCGACGCGGTCCGCTCCGACAGCCGCGTGCGGCAGGCGCTCAACCAATTGGAAGTCAGAGAATCTGAAGCGGTTGCAGAACAAATTCGGTTAACAGAAATCCCAGCCCCGCCCTTTCAGGAGTCCCGTCGCGCCGAATATTTTCTGGAGCGCATCAAGGAACGTGGTTTTCCCGATGCGTACATTGATGAAGAGGGCAATGTTGTCGCCAAGCGTCCAGGGACGGGTGGGGGGCCGACCCTGCTCATCGCAGCCCATTTGGACACAGTCTTTCCCTCAGACATCGACACCACTGTCAATTTCCGGGATGGCCGCTACTATGCACCCCGTATCGGAGATGATACCCGAGGGCTGGCGACCCTGCTCTCTACTTTAGATGTTCTGAATGAGAGTGACCTTACCACTCAGGCAGATTTAATTTTTTCAGGTAATGTCGGAGAGGAAGGGCGTGGCGATTTACGGGGTATCAAAGCCCTATTTTGGGACCACCCGGAAGTGGACGGCTTTATCTCCGTGGACGGAGTCAGGCTTCAGCGCATAACCAATGGCGGCACTGGCAGCCGGCGCTTTGAATTCATATTTAAAGGGCCGGGTGGTCATTCCTTCGGTGCCTTTGGGTTGCCTAGCGCGATTCACGCCATGGGTCGGGCGATTGCTAAAATAGCCGAACTGCAAACGCCACGATTCCCGAAAACCACGTTTACTGTTGCCACCGTTGATGGCGGGACTTCAGTTAACTCGATCGCTGCTGATGCGGTATTCGCACTGGACATGCGCTCGAATGACAGATCCTCGCTGGCGCTTCTTGAACGCGAAGCGAAGGCAGCCGCACTCACCGCAATCAGCGAAGAAAACGCGCGCTGGGGTCAGAATCTGATCAGCGTCGAGTTTAAACTGATAGGTGACAGACCTGTTGGTCGCACCGACCCGAGCAGTTCTGTGGTGCAGGCTGCGGCCATGGCATTCGACGCACTTGGTATCGAACTCACCGGACTCGGGATTTCCAGCACCGACTCAAACGTACCCATGTCGCTGAACATCCCTGCAATAACAATCGCCGGGGGCGGTGATGGCGGCGGTGCGCATTCGCCCGACGAGTGGTTCAGTCCGGTCAACTCGCATCAGGGCCCGCAAATGCTGCTGCTGGTGCTGGCTGGCATTGAGGGTGTCAGCGAACCCCTTTTGCAAGAGATAGACAACTAGCACTCTGTCAGCGGCGCGAAACAGCCCTGGCGAGATATTCCGGGATTCCGGCGGTGTATCATGTTCGTCCGGAGAGCAGCCCGTCAGAAAAGGAAGGTTATTGAAGGGTTGCCGACTTCGCCGTCCTGGCAGCTGTCGTTACCAGCCCCCAATCCGCCTGCTGCGTCACCCGCTCTATGACCTCAAATATCGAATTCAGCAATTCCGGCGTTACTGCGATCGTCAGCGCTTGCCCTTGGACTGACTGAAAGCTCAGGGCATGAGTCCCTGCGCTCTTCCCATTCGGCGTGAGATCTACCCGCTTGACCAGTTCGCCCTGCTCACCGAGCGGAAACTGCTCACCCGGGCGAAATGCCTGCCTGAAGTCCTGCTGAGACGCGACCAGCTCCTGCAGGATATCGGCCTGCATAACCGTCGCCGCTCCGGCACTCCCCGCTACCGCAACCGAACTGTCTGCACTGCTCTCATCTACTCCCTCAGCGGGGAGTCGGTAGCTACTTACTTTAACTTTGAAATCGCCCAGCATACTGAGACAAAAACGGCGCGTTAACCAGAGCCGGTACTCTTCTCCTGCCGTGTTGGTGATTCGTAGTAAAATCCGATCCTGCGCGCTGTTATAACCCGCATCAATTTGACCCAGACCGCTCATCAAAAACTGGCACCCCCTGCCCTTGACTGATTCGTCAGTGCTTGTAAAAACCTGCAAAGACCCCGCAACAACAGCATTTCTGGTCGCTGCCTGAGGCAGCCTGCGCAATTCAATTCTCCACCTTCTGTTCCCGGGCCATCCATCAGCTGGCCGCTCGCTGCAGACCAGTTCGAACTAGTTGTTGCTGTCTGCACCCTTTCGCAGATGTCCGTAGACCATCTCCTCAGTAAATTCGACACACTTGAATTCAAGCAGCTGCATGTTGTCATCAAGGCGGCGGTACAGCGGAAAACTGACTTTCCAGGGACGGGTGTAGACATTCGGGTCTTCGAGGGTCGCCTCATACTGGATCACGTTCGGCCCGAGGTGGCTATACCGCTCGGTGACACGAAGCGCATCCGTATGATGATTTCCAGCATGATCCAACCAGGTGTCAGGCACCTGATCAGTCACCTCAATCACGAGCGTGTCGCCTTCATAGTGCGCCAGATTATGACCCATCCAGCTTAGAATCGGCGCCTCAAAATCCGGCTGATCGACGTAGACAATACGACTTGCACTGGCGAACTCGTAGGCAAAGACGATGTGATCGGTTGACTGCACAATCTGAAATGGAAAAGGCAGATAATTCGCCCTGGGAACCCCCGGCATATAGCATTTGACCAGCGGATCATCAGACAGCCAATCTGACTTGTTTTCCTGCTGCTGCGCACGGGCTTCAGGGGTGTATGGGATTTCATTTCCCTCAACGATACCCAGACCCGCCGGAATCGCTCCGATGGCACCCGCTGCCACCAGAGGGCCGAAGCTTGCAGCGTGAGGCTCGACGTCCCAATTAGCCGTGTTGATAGCCTGCCAGATACCGTTGAAATCTGGCCGCCCGTCAGCCGTTCTCGGAATATCCTGGGCAGCAGTGAGCGAACTCACTGCAAGCAGTGTCAGACACAGACTGGATCTGATCAATAACGATTTTGTGCGGTGACAGATGAGCTTGAGCATAGGCGTCTCTTTGTTTTTCTCATTGTGAGATTCGCTAAAAATACTAGCACAGGCCTCAGCCCGCAACACCGCCCTTCAAGTCGCCTTTCCTCCTGATCACCCCCGAGCCCCAAAACCCGAAGCCGGGTCGGCGCAAAGCTTTGCAGACTCACTTTTGTGTCAGTAAAGCATTATACTCAGCGGCTCACTAAGACCCTACAGCGATCCCGGAAGCAAACATTCTGTATTTATTAGCAACTCTAGAAGAGACAGGCCTCAGCATCTTGCTGCGCGAATCCGGTGTCGCCTTTTTCAGCTCTCTGACTTTGCACTCGCTGGCGATGGCTTTCGTCGTCGGGGTTAATCTGGCACTCGCATTCAGTTTGCTGGGGCTGATTCCCAGCCTGCTCGACAAACGCTTTGAGCCTTTTTTTACGCTACACTGGTGGGCGGTTGGGCTGATTTTCGTCTCTGGTGTGGCGCTCCTAATCGCTTATCCAGCCAAGGCGCTGACCAATCCGGTGTTTTATCTGAAGTTCACAGCACTGAGCGCGGGTCTGCTGATCACCCGACGGTTGCAGCGCTCAATGCGCTGCCAGATTGCAAACCATCAACCACCGCCGGATGATGAACCTTGCAATGGGATTCAGACCGCGTTTGCCATGCTGGCATGCTGGGTGGTGACTATCGGAGCCGGCCGGTTTCTGGCCTACACGCATACTGTACTACTGGCTTCCCGCTATTTCTAATCCTGCCCGAGGGGTTATTTACTCGACATGGAACAAGCTCTGTTGGCATTTTCCCACGAAACCGGAATTTTCGATTTCATGCACTCACCCTGGGGATGGCCGGTCGCGGAATCACTGCACTTTTTGGGGTTAAGCCTGCTGATCGGCACCGTGGGTGTATTCGACTTACGCATGCTTGGCCTGGGCTCCGGCATTGCGTATCGTCACCTACATCGGCTGGTTTCTGTTGGCGTTTGTGGTTACGCACTCAACGTGGTGACCGGCACGATGTTCCTCAGCAGCGCACCCGATCAGTATCTCTATAATCCCGCATTTCAAACCAAAATGGGTTTTATGTTGCTGGCAGGATGCAACGTGCTCTGGTTCTATACCACCTGTAGCACAGAGGTCCGAACCACTGCCGATTTCCAGCCGGTCCGCGGGCGCGCAAAGCTCATTGGCACAGTTTCTCTGCTTGCTTGGTGCGCTATTATCGTCTGCGGCCGGTTGATCACCTACTATCGCCCGCCTTACCACTGGTGCTTCTGGTGCTGAGAGCAATCCAAGTGTAACTACCGCCCGTAAACCGCAAGGGAAACAGGCCCTATCCATTTTCCGCGCAAAAGAATCTATGGAACTAAGAAAAAACTACACGTTTGGCAGTTTCCGTATTCGCATCAACTGGCCGCTTGCCGCCTGCGTCGTGGTAACCGCAGCCACCTTCATGCGTCTGGGACTGTGGCAGTTGGACCGCGCAGCGGAAAAAGTTGATGCTCAGAGCGAATTGCTGGCAGAGCTTCAAATCAATGCCGAACCAATTGAATCAATACCTCCCGGCCATTTACATGCTGCTAATCCAGAGTTGCAAAACCGCCACGTCAAACTCATCGGTGAATACTGGAATGAGCGCGCGATCCTGCTGCTTGCAGAGTTCTATGAGGGTCAAATCGGCTATGGCGTGGTGACGCCCCTGAGGCTGAGCAGCAACAACCAGTTGGTTCTGGTGCATCGAGGCTGGACTACGGGAATCCTGCCACCTGATACCCCCCCTTTCACTCGCCCTGTGACCGGGCTGGTGGAGATTGATGCACAGATATTCGTGCCTTACGGGAATATTCGTACGATCGAAAACACCATTGATGCCAGTCAGTGGCCTTTGCGAATCCGCACCCTGGACGTAGAAACCCTCTCAGCAATTCTTGGCGAACCCCTGTTCCCTTTCACAGTGCGCATCACCGCCGACCAGCCTGGCACGCTGACAAGGCACTGGCCGGCGGTGCAGCCTGAAATTAACCAGAATCTGTCTTACGCCGTTCAGTGGTTCAGCTTCGGCCTGGCAGTGCTTTTCATCGCGATACTGGCGAGCAGCAACCTATGGACACTGCTGAAAGGGACTGACCCCGTCGTTGCTGATACCGCCGACTAGGCCCGTTTAGGCGAATTTTAAAAATCAGTAATTTATAACTGCGAACTTTGGCCTATAACCGGGGATAAGATGTTGTTTTTATGAACCAAAAGGCATTTTGAAAGTTCAAATAGACACGACTTGTGTTAGACTCGAGGCCCGTGTATTCACGCTAATGTGCTTAGCGTCTGACGTACCCCCAAAGCTATGAGGAGTAGCGATTATGCGCATCAAACTGTCGATTTCTACGCTCGCGAGCGCCGCAGTGGCAGCATTGCTGTCCATGCCCGCCGTCTTGCTGGCCCAATCGGAAGAAGTCACATTCCACAAGGACATTGAACCCATCCTCCAGCGCAGCTGTCAAAGCTGCCATAGAGACGGTGGTGCAGGCCCTATGCCACTAGTGACCTACGAGCAGGTTGCCCCATATGCAGGGCTGATCGAATACAAAACCGGACTGCGAGACCGAGCCGGTGCCATGCCTCCCTGGTACATGGAAAAGAATATCGGTATTCAGGACTACAAAGATGATCCTTCGCTGAGCGACGAGGAACTGGCTGCAATATCGAAATGGGCCCGTTCAGGCACCGCTAAAGGTGATATCGCTGACGCGCCAGAGCCGCTGGTCTTCGACGATAGCATCAAATGGCGCGCGGGAGAGCCCGATCTGGTTGTGGTGATGGACGACATCACAAAACTCTCGGGCACAGCGGATTGGTGGGGAGAGATTCCTTCTGCACCCACGGGCTTGACCGAAGACCGTTACGTCAAGTCGGTAGAAGTTATCGAAGTCAATGACGTGCCGAGCGCAGGCACCGGACGTGAGACCGTTGGTGGTCGCTACATTTTTCATCACATGATTTGGGCCACTGCTCAGATGGATGAAAACGGCGAACGAATCCCCGGACTGTCAATCCCCTGGCCGGTTCACGAAGTGGGCCGAAACGCTGACATATTCGACCAAGACGCTGGCCGCCTGCTTAAAGCCGGTTCCTGGATCGTTTCAGATTCCGTTCATCTGCACTCCAACGGCGTCGACACGGTGGGTCACTTGGAAGTCGGTTTCAGGTTCCACGACAAAGACTACAAGCCAAAATATCAGAACGCCTTCATCGGTCTCGGTAATGGCGTAGATATCAGCATCCAGGGCAACAAAAAAGACCAGGAACTGCACGCCTACACCGTTCTAGAACAGCACACGAAAGTCATCACCTTCGAGCCTCATCTGCATGCTCCGGGTGAGCGAATGTGTCTGGAGGCCATATGGGGCTACACGATCGAGACCTTGTCTTGCGTTGGATACGATCACAACTGGGTACGCGGCTATCCCTATGCAGAGGATGCAGCACCCCTGCTCCCCAAAGGGACAATCCTCCATATTGTGGGATACATGAACAACACAGAATCCAACCCAAACGTCCCGGATTCTCGCAACTGGCAGGGCTCAGGTAACCGCTCAGTGACCAATATGTTCATTGATCTGGGCATTCGCGTCACGATGACTGATGAACAGTTTTATGAGGCCATGGAGGAAAGACGACAGTCACTCAACCTTGGCCCGAACGATCACGTCATCGGCTGCCCGCTTTGCGCTGCGCCCTTGGTAGCACCTTTGGCTGATGCCGACGACGGCGCACAAACTGCTGCCAGCGACGACGACTGAGGGCGCTGGTTGAACAAATATGTACCGGTACTACCATGAGCATCACAGCCTCTGCGCTGTACTCGGAACACTGGCTCTTTTGCTGCTGATAACGCCTGTTACGGCCTCCGCACAGAGTTATCGCAGCGGCCAGCATGTCGAACCAGCCTTTGAAGGTTGGCGACCCAATCCTGACGGCACGTTTAGTTTTATGTTTGGATACATGAATGAAAACTGGGAAGAAGAGCCTAGCGTTCCGGTTGGACAGGACAATTTCTTTTCACCCGGTGACGCCGACCGAGGCCAACCCACCCACTTTCTCCCGCGGCGGAATCGCTTCAACTTCGAAGTGACGGTCCCGGCAGACTGGGGTGACCGCGAACTGGTCTGGACCCTCAACGTCAATGGCGTCGAACGAAAGGCTTACGCTACGCTGCGTCAGGATTACTTGGTGGACAACATGGTGATCGCTTCCGAGACAGGGTCACTAGGCGCTGGGACCAGCAGCCCAGAGTCCCGAGCCAATGTTCCGCCAGTGGTGATGGTACAGGGAGATCTCGTACGCACTGCGCGCGTCGGAGAGCCGATCAAACTGTTGACCAGCGTCTGGGATGACGGCCTGCCCAAGCGGCGCAGAGACTCCAGCAACACAGCTGAAGAGCTCAAGCGCCGCATGGAGCGGCCCCCATCTCGGGTTACCGTCGGAAAGGTCAACGGCCTGTTTCTTTCCTGGAATGTGTATCGTGGTGAGGGCAAGGCGACTTTCAACCCTCCGCTGCCAAAGCCCTGGGAAGATACTCGAACCTCGGCGAATTCTCCTTGGGGTGCGCTCTGGCTCCCTCCGGAGGTACCCGAAGAAGGCCTCTACGAGGTCGAAGTGACTTTTGACAAGCCCGGCTCCTACGTTCTGTGGGCGCGTGCTGACGACGGCGGGCTCTATCATGATGGCTATGTGACCGTACACGTGTCCGAGTGATCACAGAGTCTGCGTTGAACCGGAAAGGGGGCTACACGCCCTCTTTTTTTTGGTTATTTAAAAACAGGCGGTGAAGTTTTAAAGATTGCCGGCCCAATCAGCTTACCCGGGAGGGACTGAATCGCCCTGCTGTTCATTAAGGTTAATGGTAAAAGGCGGATCAAAACGGCGAGGCTCCTGATCGATAATAATTTGTGTCCGAGGCGGCGCAACATACTGAATCGTTGGATCACCATAACGCTGGCGCAGAATCAGCTCCTCTGCTGCTTGATGATAGGATGGCGCCATGGCGTCCGGACCGAATGCAAAACTGAAGCTACCTCTTATTAACTGGTCGTTAACGCCCAGTACCGCCCACTCGGCAGTATAATACCTAGCGTCAGAGAGCTCGGGTACTGGCAAACTGTAACGAACGCCTGCGGTCGGGCGATAGCGAAAGTTGATATCTATCCATTCGCGGGTATTCTTGCGCAGAGTGAATTTTACCAGCCTCACCGCATCAGGGAATTCAATGCTCAGCAGCTCTGGAGCAACTTCGAGCACTTCGTCATTGACAGGGTTCGTGGCCGCTTCAACTGCCAGGCGATGCAGCGCTTGATGATGAGATCCCTGCATAGCCGCTGGGCTTTGCGCTGCAGTCTCAGAGAGCAGATTCCAGAGTGCTACAACCACCAAAGTGATCCGCTTCATGTTATCCTTGCTCGCCATAACCTCGTCGCCCTGTTCGCCCAGAAATTGCGTTGTGACCTAAAAATCCAGACACATCCTGCTTTATTACTTAGTCAGCTGATGATGAGGCAAAGAATACCACAGTCTGCCACACAGAAACTCCGGCAAAACCTAACCCGAAACCCCTCACGACACCACAGACATCTCGCCTTATGGAACACGCTGAATTTTTAAGCATTCTCGAAGAACTGAGCACCAGTGAGGATAACACGACGCATTTCTCAGAGGCCTGGTCGCAGGGAAGATCTGCCTTTGGAGGTCTTGCTGCGGCCTTTGCGGTCACAGCGATGCGGAAGATGATTGCGGAAGACATTCCGATGCGCACCTTAATGGTATCATTCATTGCGCCGCTTCCCCCCGGCAAAATAAAAGCCAGGGCCAGCATTCAACGGCAAGGGCGAAATGTGACGCAAATGGTAGGAGAAGTTTTTTCTGATGGTAGGTTGTGCCTTCACGCCTTAGGGGTATTCGGCATAGATCGGCCAGGCCTGACAGTCGAAGCTGAATCTATCGAACCGCCTTCTCGTGACATCGGTATTACTTTCAGTGACTATCGCAAGAGATTGCCTTCATTCCTATCTTTTTTTGATGGCAGATGGACAAGTGACGGACTCCCTTATTCAGGAAAAGCCGCCAGAGAATTGAATTTCTGGGTGAGACACAAAAACCCTCTCGAACAATTCGCCGCGGAGAAACTCGTCGCTCTTGCTGATATACCACCACCGGTGATTCTGTCTCACTTCCAGAAGCCGCTCATACCGAGCAGCTCTCTTACCTGGAACCTGGAATTTGTGATGACACCGGACTCAATTCCTGGGGACTGGTTCTACCTTGAGTTTGTAGTGGATGCGGCCAATAACGGTTATACCCAACAATCAGGCAAGATATACACAGAACAGGGGCAGCTTTGTGCACTTACCCGGCAATGTATGGTGTATTTCGATACCCTGCGATCTCCGACTACCCCCTAGGAAGCGGCATTGTTAATCGATAAAATGCGCTTGCGGAGGTAGGCATGGCAAGAGCACAAATTAACGGGATTCGATCTGTAACAGGTTTTTTGTTCTTCTCCCTGTCAGTATTGGCCACTCCTGTAGCTGTCGCTCAGCATAGCCATGGCATCCTGACACCTGGCGTCACTTTTCCAAAAGATGATTCTGTCCTGACGGACCCTCCACGCATGATCACCATGAGCTTTCGGGTCGATGTGCGCCTTTTAAAACTTGCTCTTTATTCCGCAGAAGGCGAGTGGATCAATATTGGATTCACCTACGACCCCGGGCGGATGAATAATAACTTTGTCCTGCCGATTCCCAGAAACCTCCCGCCTTCTGCGTATTACATTGCTCAGTGGTCCGTAACTGATGACCGTCGCGGCTTGGTCAACGGGGAATTCAGATTTGCTTTCGGGCCCGGGGCTATTCCCCCGTCCGAAACCATTGAACTGGAATCCGAGGGAAAAGTGGAAGTACTTCCTGAAACAGGTTCCTATCGACAAGAAAGTATTGTGACTGACTCAAGCTAACCACTGGCTGAATGAGGGCTCAGTAAGCCAGTCGGCTACCGACCTGGAGTTATTTAAAGACAAACCCCTGATCGGCCAGAAACGCTTTCATATGAGGTCGGGATTTCTCCGACAGCAAAGTCGCGACCTGCTCTGACCAGCTGATCCCATGTCCGCCGCCCGTTCTTGTTCGATAATATTCTCTGATTGTCTCGTCATATTCCTCGATCCGATCCGCATCCCCTTCCTCATTGTAATAATCCTGCTTAACCACAACCGGCAAAGGGAGGCGCGGCTTGATCTCCGGATCCTGATCGGGATAGCCCAGACAGAGACCGAATACCGGATATACCCCCTGAGGCAGGCGCAATAGCGCCGAAACGGAACCCGGATTGTTTCGGATGCCACCGATATAACAGATCCCGAGAGCTTCCGACTCAGCGGCTGTCACGAGACTCTGCGCCATCAGCGCGACGTCTACCGTGGCGATGATGAAGTGCTCAGTAAAGTCACCCTCAAAAGGCTTTCCATAGGTTCTGCAGTAGTTGCCCGGGCGTTTTAGATCGGCGCAAAAAACAAGAAACTCTGCCGCGGTTTCGACATATTTCTGATTGCCCGCCAGTTCAGCCAACTTTGAGCGATTGGCTGGATCAGTCACGCGAACGATGGTGGATCCCTGCAGGAAACTGGATGTTGCTGCGGCTTGTCCGGCCTCAAACAGCGCCTGCAACAAGTAAGGCGGAATTTTTTCGTCGGTAAATTTTCGAATACTTCGGTGCGATTTCAGCAAATCGATTACTGAAGCCATAGTGAGTTCCTGTGAGTTCAAAGTGTGCTGGTAAGATGCTCGTAAAACGTAGGGATTACTTCATTAATGGCGCTCGATTCGGCATTAATGAGTAACACCAGGCCGATATTGGCCTCGTCGGAAAATGCCATTTCTGACCGGTAACCTCGCACACCACCACCATGGTGGACAACGCGTAATCCGGACAGATCAAAGATCCGCCAACCAATGCCGTAATACGCATTCTCTAAGCTCTCCCAGCGGTTGAAGTAGTTACCATACGGCGTTTCGATAACCGGTGTGTGCAACTGATTCAAGACACCCTCATCCAACAATTCCGGAAATGCGCCAAGATTTGCCCGCAGCCACATTGTCATATCAAATACACTGGCGTTAATGCCAGCAGCCGGGGCGGTAGTATAGTACGCGGGATTAGTGGCCACAGGGCGCCACAGGCCGTGGCGTTTGGTGTGCGGAACCGTTGCATTAGGGTCATTTTGATACGAGTCCAGACCAACGCTAGCCGAGACCATGCCTAATGGTCGGAATATCTGCTCTGCAAGGTATTCCCCGTAACTGGAGCCGGTACTTTGTTCCACGACATCTCCGATGAGCGAGAAAACCACATTTTGGTAGCCGTAGCATCTCCCCGGCTTACACACCGCAGGAATGTCAGCGAATCTGTCTTTAATCCGCTCATAGCCAATGCCGTCATCAAGCAAATTTGAATAGGAATGCGGCATCAGGCCAGTAGAGTGGCTCGCCACCTGTTTCAGTGTAATTGCACGATAGCTGACGCCATTGCCTAGACGCAGGTCGGGGAACAGATCGGAAATGCGTGTCTCCCAATTCTGTAGGTTTTGCTCAACCAGAAGAGTTGCTGCCGCACCGGCAAACGTTTTTGACATGGACGCAATCCGAAAAATCGAGTCCGTCGTCACCGGAGCCCTTTGATCAACCTCCCGTACGCCCCAGGTCTGCAGATGCATGATTCCCTCACGTGAGACAATCGCAAGCGCTGCACCGGGTATCTCATTTTCTCCGAGCAAATAATCCAACCATTCAACATAGGCAGTAAAGTCGTAGTTGAACGACCGGGCCCTAAATGAATCATCTGCCGCAGCGCCGCTGAACAGGCTAATGATGAGACATGACCCGACCATTCGGAGAATCACGCGGCGAGGCAACAGAATATACGCAAATGATGACAATGTATTAACCTGAACGTACTTAGAGCCTCTGCGCGAGGGGCATTCTCTAAACCGGTTACACCCTCAGACTCAACTCACAGTAAGTGCTCTTTCTTAAACGAAGAGGCAAACAGTTAGAATAACTGAATAAAACCAACGAGTTTCAAACAGTGCATTTCTATTCTTAGATCGGCCGAAGAAGCACTCTTTTTAGCGCGCCGGGGAGTTTTGCTGGGCATCGATCCGAAAAATCAGTAAATCAGAAGCAAGAGTGTCCGATCCCCACGAACAGCCGTAAGGGCTTTGAGGCGTGGTTCCGCCTCTATTGCTGCCCTGAATTGATTGAGATCTGATACTGACTGAAGATTGACTGCTGGGACAAAGTCACAGCCACGCCACCATGCTCAATGCATGGGCGGACCCAGAGCAGTAGACAAATATGCCGTTAGCAGTAGTAAGAAGACCGCAACGGCAGTTTCTAGGCTAACCGAGCGCTGAAACTTAGCCGTGTCGGTCTGCAGCAGGAGTCGCGGCACGATGATGTATTTATTCACAGCCGCAATCGCTACCAAGCCGATCACCAGCAGGATTTTTAGTAAGAGAGCTATCCCATAGGCCGAAGTGAATAACTCCGCTGGAGAATGTATGAAACTCAGCATCAGCGCCAGTCCGCTGAGCAAAAGCAGAGAGACAATCACAACGGCATGCTTTGAAAACCTCTCTAAACTGACCTTCAGCTCGGCGACCTGTTCTGTCCGTGAAATCGTGAGAAGCGGATACAGCGCACCAATCCAGAGAGCAAACATCGTAAAGTGTACCGCTAGGGCAAATTGTACGGATAAGGACTGTACCGAAACATGACCACCGAAGCGGAAACTTAGCAGGAGAAAGATAAAACCAAGCGCGTTAACACCAAACAGGCGCTGGTAAAAGAGTCGGCTCGGTGCTCGCCTCTGCTGCACCATCGCCTGATAAAAAAAGAGGCCTGAGCCTATTAATATCGCGAACCCAACGGCACGGAAGAGGCTGAGATCTCCAAGCTGCGTACTGAGCAGCAGACCCGCCATATTCTTGTCAAAGGCACCTGACAGCCCGCTGCCACTCGCTGTACCTACCTGCGCCAGAAAAGCGGCAGCAACCCCCTGCAGACCAAGCAGAGCGCCGGCAAGGTGGATACTCAACACCCGTCTCAGGGTGGCGCGCGTACCGTCGTAGTAATTTAGAAGACAAAAAGAACCTCCAAGTGCACTCGCGGCTCCCAGGTAAATGAACACCTTGCTCAGAACACTGAGCAACTCCCAGCTGGGGTTAATAGACATGACGCACCAATGCTGAACCAGTTTCCAAGAGCCCAGGGGCAGTTGGTTATACTTTTAGGTGGTTAAGGGGCTGAAGACGCAGCACTGAGGTCAACGAAAAATCGGAATGAATCCGCCATTGTGTGACCATCAGCACCGATTGCAGCCCACGCTACCTCGTACTCTCCGTTCGCCAAACCTGCTGCAGGAATGCGGTAAACGGATTCAGGCTCCGATGCCGGGCTGAAGGTGATCTGTGTTTCACTGTCTCCGACCACATCAAGCTTTATCAGACGAACCGGACCGGTAAATATCAACTCTATTTGCGAGGGGACGGCCTGAACTCGGGAATCCGCTGCAGGTGTCGATTCCTTCAAGCCTGTATGCGCATGAATGTGCGTTGCTACACCTAGCATGATGAACAGAGCCAGACAAAATTTAACCATGTTCTGATGTATTTTCATTTTTATGACCCCCTCTGCTTGCGCCAACAGCCCGATCAAAGTTTTGGGCAGTAGATCCGATTTGGAGAAACTCTACCCGGTCGAGAATGAGTAGTTACGGCTAGTATCGCATCATTGCTGATATCAGCCCAGTAAAACCGGTGCGCCAGGCTGTGACAAAATGTCGCAGCGCTTGTCTCAATTCCCTAGATAACAACCGCTGCTAGGCTTAACCGTGCCTCTTCTGTTACTTGGATTGCCAGACCTTATGCAGCGGCGACATGTTAATTTCGTCAAGCACTATACCCGCGCGCAAGTTGACTACTGCGAGCGCTATGGCCGCCACGTCCGCTGGAAGAATTGCGTGCTCGACTTCCGGCCCCGGCTCAAAATGCAGCTCATCAAAAAAAGCACTCCGGACCGCGCCCGGATTAATCAGATTGACCCTCACACCTGCTTTCGCGCATTCGAGCCTTAGCGATTGCGCAAAACCGCGGAGACCAAACTTACTGGCACAGTAAACACTGCCTTCTTTGCCGCCCTGCCGGGCAGATTCAGAGCCGATAAATATGAGGTCAGAGCACGCCTTATACTGCTTTAGAACCGGCAGACAGTGTTTAGTCACCAGAATATGGCCGAGCAAATTGGTTGCGAGAACTTTTTCGATATCGGCGGCAGAGAGCTGTTCCAGGTATCCCATCTTTCCGATACCCGCATTATTAACCAGAACCCTCAAAGGCTGAGTCAATGATTTAAGCAAGGATGGGAAGACGCCTTGGATTTCATCTGGGCAGGATAGGTCCAGGCATGTCTTTCTGAAATTGGGATGCTCCACGTCTGTTTTGGAGAAATCCCTGGCTAGACCAATCACCTCAAATCCGGCGGCGAGAAAAGCATCACTGCAGGCCAGGCCGATACCCGAGGAGGCTCCCGTGACGATAGCAATCCCTTTTCCTTCAGAAGTCATATGGTTTCTCCCTGGCTGATTGTCAATGACATGGTTTGGTAGTGTCCAGAGAACCCCATCAAGCGCATCGGTAATAACGCGAACGATCGACGTAGCTGAAGAGCCGATCTTCCAGCGCCTCGAGAAGCGCTTCGCCTCCTGCTGCCAGTGACAGCATGCCATCATGCTGAACTGTCTCCCGTGCCAGGAGGTCTTCATCCGGATACAGCTTGACCAGATTTTTGTGAAATTGGGCAGGCAGACGAAACTCTCCAAGACTTACCGAATGCAACTCGTCTGCTGAGAGAGCGCTGAATGTTTGGGAGAATAACCGCTCATACTCCGCTTCGACACCAGCTTCTCCGATAACCGGTTCAAATCTGACGGCGATCTTCCAACCAGAGCGCTGAAGCTTCTTCATGGTCTGCAAACGCTTTCTGAGGGTCGGCACTTTATGCTCCCACCGCTTCGATGCGCCTTCCGGGGTAAAACTCATGGCGACAACACAGTTGTCGATCGGCTGGAAATCCAGCAGTTGTCGAACTTGTGTGCTTTTGGTTCGAATCTCCAGGATCGATTCAGGTCTGTTGGCAAAAAACGGAATAAAGCTCGCGCAAAAAGCGCTGATCGGCTCCATCGCCAGGCTGTCACAATCGTAACCACTGTAAAACACCGTGCCTTCGTCATGATTCAGAGCTTCAGCGTCGATGCCAGCCATAAAATCTTCATAATTCACGAAAAGTACGTAGTGGGCTGACCGGTACATGCCCTGCAGGAAACAGTAGCGACAATCATAAAGACAGTTCAGCATATGAGAAAAATAGAACCCCCGACCCTGTTCAAAGCCATATCCTTCAGGGGAGGGCAGCACCGTCTTTCCGTGCTTTTTTGCCAGTATCAAGGCAGGCGCTCTTTTCTGAATTCTGAAATTCTGTCCTGCCCGATTAAAGACTTCACCATACCGATCAATCGTAATGATTGGCGCTCCCGATACCCTCGCGATTATCCGCTGAACCAGCTCATGCTCAGCGATCGCGCGCTCGATGTACACCGCTGAAAACTTCACTCTTCTGTCACCTTGCATGCGCTTTTCAAAGATTCCCGAAGAACCTGGGTTAGATCCCGCGCGCTTTGATATCCCTTAGCCAACAGTGTTTCCAATTCGCTCTCTCTGTTGAGTATGACAAACCGCTGGCACAGTCTTCTGATCTGCAGAGCCTGATTCACATTCAAGTGTATCCGGCCGGCAATTTTCAGATAGGGCGCTGGGTCAGAAATTAACTGCTGCTGCTCATGCGCCAGGTTCCGTAGAAGTTCGACATGCTGTCGGATTTCATACGACGCCGCGTAGAAGATTTCATCAATCAGCGCTGCAGCAATCTTCTCGACTCCATCGTGGGGGTTGTCTGAAACCAACTTACAACACTGAATCAAATCAAGCATGCCGTAGTTCAACGCCATGTCCCAGAACGCATGGGCCTCCATGTCATAAGCTGCATTCTGCGGGTAAGCCAACTCAGGCTTATCAACCGTAAGGACCTCGCCATAATGTCTGCCCGACAGAACAGGCGTGGGAAAAGAGGAGTACGCACTCGCGGCACAACTGATCTTATTGGCGACCATCATCTCGCCAACAGCTAATTCTCGATGTCCTGCAATACCAATATTCAGCCAGGCCGGAGAAACTTGTGGTGACTTCTCTGCAATCTCAGATCTGGCCAATCTGGCGAAACTCTGATTGAGGTTTTTGCGACCCACACCCGTCACCAGCAACCGAATTCCCTGATCCGATTGAAAAATATTGTTCATCGTCCTCAGCGGCTTCAGCTGAAAAAAGTCCTTTAGCGGTCCAGCCTCAGAGGGAAGCGCCGCCACCAGAGTAACCAACACTGATTCAGAGATTATGGGCATTCAGAAGCTGCATACAGTAGGAGATTAATTCAGGATTGTTTCGCTTTTCAGCCCCGCTTATGAGAACGCGGCACTTTTCATCAAGCATGCGTTTGGTCGATACTTCCTGCTCACTGCTCAGTGTGGACTGCGCCAGCAGTTTAGCCAGTGCTTTGACCCGGAATCGGTCCATACCCCAATATTTCGCTGAAAGTTGGTCTTCATGGCCTCCGTATTTACGGATTAACGGACGTTCCACATACGCCACCTCGTATTGGTGGCAAATCCTAAGCCAGAGATCGTAATCCTCACAGGCGGGCAGCTCCTCATCGAAGCCTCCGACACGATCAAAAAGCGCCCGGGAAATCATGACAGCCGAGGGCGATATGACGCATCTTGGTAGACAATATTCAAAAATCTGACCCCCGTACTTGCGGTGTTTCCGCATTGGATTCACACGAACGCCCCTCCGAATCCAGATTTCATCGCTATGTATCAGACTTATATGCGGAAAGTCCCGCGCGCAGGCTAACTGATGGTTCAGTTTTTCGGGAAGCCACTCATCATCTGAATCCAGAAATGCGAGCCATTCTCCAGTACTCACTGATGCACCAGCGTTGCGCGCCGAGCTCACGCCCTGGTTGCCTTGAGTCAACAACTTCACACCCGGATAATCCCGCTCCACTACGGCATTCGTTCCGTCACTGGACCCATCATCCACAACGATAATTTCAGCAGCGCCGTGAGTCTGAGCCAGCACAGAGTTCAGCGCTCTCGGCAACACTGACACGCGGTTAAAACTCGGGATAATAACTGAGACGCTCAAGGTAATTTCAACGGGCAAAAAAATGGGAACCCTTCTGGTTCCCATTATAAGCAGTTCCTCTAGCTGAGCTATTGATACTTCGCCAGCTCCTTGCGCGCGATTACCCGACGATGGACTTCGTCCGGCCCATCGGCAAGGCGTAGGGTTCTCTGGCTGGTCCATAGGGACGCCAGCGGGAAATCCTGCCCGATACCGGCAGCGCCGTGCATCTGAATGGCCCGATCGATAACACGCAAGGCCATATTTGGTACAGCCACTTTGATTTGAGAAATTGCGTCTCTTGCTGCCTTGTTGCCTATCGCATCCATCAGCCAGGCTGCCCTGAGCACCAGCAGCCGACACATATCAATTTCGATCCTGCTGTCTGCGATCACATCATAATTACCACCCAGTTCTGCTAGCGGCTTACCAAATGCCTCCCGGCTGGTCGCTCTTTCGCACATCAGTGTTAAGGCCTTCTCAGCGGCCCCGATTGAGCGCATACAATGGTGAATACGACCGGGGCCCAGGCGCCCCTGCGAAATTTCAAAGCCCCTGCCCCGGCCAAGTATTATGTTGCTTTCAGGCACACGAACATTGTGAAATTTGATGTGCATGTGGCCGTGCGGCGCATCGTCCTTGCCGAATACATGCATGGGTCTCACTACCTCGACACCCTCGGCATCCATAGGCACCAGTATCTGTGACTGACGATTGTGCTTGGGAGCGTTTGGGTCGGTCACCACCATCACTATCATTATCTTGCAGCGCGCATCTCCGGCACCGGAAATATAGAACTTTTCGCCGCTGATCACCCACTCATCACCATCCAGCACGGCGGATGTCGAAATATTGGTTGCATCCGAAGAGGCTACCCCGGGCTCTGTCATGGCGAAGGCAGATCGAATTTCACCCGCCAGCAGCGGCTCAAGCCACTGCTCCTTTTGCTCTTCAGAACCGTATCTCTCCAGCACCTCCATGTTACCGGTATCCGGTGCCGAGCAATTAAACGCCTCTGAGGCAAGCCGGCTCCGGCCCATAATTTCAGCCAGATGGGCATACTCCAGATTGCTGATTCCAGCGCCGCCCTGGCTCTCAGGCAAAAAGAAATTCCACAGCCCCATGTCTCGAGCAGCGTCTTTCAAGTTGTTTAGGATTTCGTCCTGGCGAGGGGTGTGCGACCAGCGGTCGCCAACACCAACTTGCTCGTGATATTCCCCTTCGATCGGCTCTACCTTATTCTCAACAAAGTCGAGAATTTTGCCCTTAATCTCAACCATTTCTTCGGACAAACCAAGATCCATCATCACTATACTTCCTTATCTTTCTGATTCTGTTGTTCTGGCTCAAGATCAGACCAGCGAGCCCAGATTTATGCGTTTCTGAAGTCAAGCATACCCGATAAACCCGTCACCCTGCGATAGTGCCGCCGCCATCAATGACAATAGTCTGCCCGGTTGTAAAACTGCCGGCAGCGGACGCCAGAAATATGGCTGCACCGGCAATCTCATCCGGCTCACCGATGCGCCGAAGCGGGTACTTTGACACGGTCTTTTGGTAAATTTCCGGGTTTTCCCACAAGGCGCGCGCGAAATCAGTCCGGATCAGGCCGGGTGCGATGCAGTTCACCCGGATATTCTTAGGACCCCACTCGACCGCCAGATTACGGGCTATCTGCATGTCCGCAGCTTTCGAGATAGCATAGGCTCCCAGGCTCTCGCTGCCCTTGAGACCGCCGATGGAGGAGACAATGATCACTGCTCCCCCCCCTGCATCGGCCATATGCGGTATCACGAGTTTACACAAGCGATGGACACTCCCGATATTAGCCTGCATCACTTTGTCGAAAGCCGCATCGGGGATTTCCTGAGACGGACCAAAAAAGGGATTCAGCGCAGCATTGCAGACCAATATGTCAATTGCCCCAAAGGCGGCACGCGCGGCACCCACCAAATTCTCAAGCTGCTCCTGATAATTGATGTTGCAGGCGACTCCGGTCGCCTCCAAACCTTTGTCTCTCAATTCTGCCGCCACGGCGTCACAAGCGTCCTGATTTCTGCTGGAAATGATCACTCTGGCGCCCTGCTCCGCCATCCGCTGAGCAATTGCCTTTCCTATTCCCTTGGTCGATCCCGTAATCAGTGCAACTTTGCCTTCCAGGTTGAATAAGCTCATGCAGTCTCCCGTGTATTAGATTCTCGGCTCATTGATTGGCCTTTTTAAACTGGCAACACATCTATCTTTCATCCCAGGGTTTAATCCCTTTGGACACATTGGTGCCTCCGTCTACAGGAATCACAGCCCCATTGGTGTAATTCCCCGCTCGTGAGGCCAGGTAGATCACAACGCCAGCAATCTCCTCCGCTTGCCCGATACGTCGTAAAGGGCAGTCCGCTTGGATATCCTCCAGATAATGCTCGAAAATGTAATCCGTCATACGTGATTCAAAAAACCCCGGCGCTACCGCATTGACAGTAATGTGCTCAGGGCCTAACTCAACGGCCAGGGCGCGAGTCAGATGATGCAGTGCTGCTTTGCTGGCTGAATAGGCAAAGGTCGGAACTCGCTGAACAACGGGTACATGCAAACCATCCATGGATCCGATGTTAACGATTCGGGAAGGGTTGTCAGTCGTCGCGGATTTCTTGAGCAAGGGTCCTGCATCCCGGGTCAGTGCAAAAACCGCATTGAGGTTCGTTGAAATCACTTTCTCAAACCCTTCATCGGAATACTCGGCCAGAGGCGCACCCCAATTAGCGCCTGCATTGTTCACCAGAATCGAAAGGCCACCCAGATGTTGCTCGACCTCCTCCAGCAAGCGACTGCGATCTGCCGATACGGTAACATCCGCAATAACCGCCTCACAGTCTCCATATTTTCTCAGCTCAGCGAGCGCCAGGTCACACTTTTCTCTTCGGCGAGAGGAAATAACCACCTTAACGCCATTCTGAATAAAGGCCTTGGCCATGATTAAACCGAGACCGGAACTGCCGCCCGTAACGAGCGCAGTTTTCCCCTCAAGACTAAACAGGCTGTTAAGGCTGTAATTGGTATCCATACTGATCCTTTATTCGCAATAGACAGCAAAACGTCGCGAGCCTGTTGTGCCTGCAATCTTCCGGTGCTACAGAATCAAAAAGTCTAACTCAAATTCCTGATGACGAACAGTTGCCCCCGACTGGCTTGGACCGAGAGCATCCTGGCCCTGCTGCGCCATACAGAGCCGGCTTCTGAGAAAGCAGCCGCCCTCTTTCAGGCTGAAATGATCGAAAAACCCGTCCGATAAGATTGCCAGCCGGTTTAGCCTGATCGGTGAATCCAGAACTCAGCGACAGCGAAGAGCTCGTAATCACCAAGTAGGCTTTTGAAAAAACGGAGAGAAAACGCCGAGCGTTTTGGAATTGAACCGCCGCGGGATGGGTGTGCGGCAGATCAGCGTACCCTGCGTGTGAGAACGGTGTTGCTGCTGATCAAATCTGCGACCTCCTCTTCGCTGAACCCGAATTCAGCAAGGATCGCTCGCGTGTCAGCACCATATTTTGGCGGCAGATGACGCAGTGCTCCCGGAGTGCGGGAAAATTTAATCGGAGTGCCAGACATTTGATACCACTCTTTCTCAACCACCATTTCCCTATGGCGGGTGTGGGGATGATTTACGACTTGCGCAGTGTTATGAATAGGACCTGCTGCGAGCCCCGCTTTTGCAAGCGCCTCGCCGACTTCCTCTCCCGGGCGTTTAACAAGAGCCGACTCGATTTCAGCCTTGAGTTCGTCCCGGTTGGTCACGCGGTCGATGTTGTTCGCAAAGCGCGGATCGTGAATCAGCTCTTCCCTTCCTATTTCCTTACACAGCTTTCCCCAGGCCCGGTTATTGCCGGCGCCAATAAAGATATCGATCGTCTGAGTACGGAAAGTGTCATACGGAGAAATATTGGGATGCGCATTACCGGTCGGCCCGGGAATTTCACCGGAAAAATTGAAATTCGCAATGTGGGGATGCATCAACGACACGGCACAGTCATACAGCGTCATATCCAGATACTGCCCTGCACCTGATTTTTCCCGCTCGATGAGGGCCATCAAAATTGCGATGGAAGTGTACAGGCCCGTGCCCATATCGACCGCGGCCAGACCCAGACGTGTGGGTTTACTGCCGGCCTCTCCATTCACGCTGAACCATCCAGCCATGGCTTGGATGATCGCGTCATATCCGGGAAATCCTCCCCACGGCCCGTCGCCACCAAACCCGCTGATGCGACAATGAATTAGCTTCGGAAAACGTTCGCGCAGCACCTCTTCGTAGCCAAGCCCCCAGGATTCCATTGTGCCCGGTTTGTAGTTTTCCAGCAGCACGTCGGCATTTTCTAACAGCCGTAGCAAAACCTCGCGACCTTCAGGCACTGAAAGATCGAGACCCATGGCGCGCTTGTTTCGATTCACCCCAATGAAGTAGGCGGAATCTTCATCTTGGAACGGCGGCCCCCAATCACGGGTTTCATCGCCGCGCGGCGGTTCAATTTTAATCACCTCAGCACCGTGATCGCCGAGTATCTGAGAGCAATATGGCCCCCCTAAAACCCGACTCAGGTCGATAATCAACTTTCCTTCTAGGGCAGAAGCACCCTTGATATTCAACATAGTGAGAGTTATCAAATGAACAACAATCAGCAGCAAATCGCTGCACAAGCGGCGATGAGGATAATGCAGGGAGTAAGTTGATACAAGCAACCGTGCGGAAACAGACAATCCTGGGAGTCAGGCGCAAGTCTATCCGCAGTTAATAACGGGACGGTCTATCCAGACGTCTCAATCCAGTTCTGAGGGTAATTCCGAAGCCACTCCTTCTCTGGCAAGTATGGCTCGCAGACAATTGAGCGCCTCAAGCTGAATTCGTCTGACCCTTTCGCGGGTAAGCCCGATCTCTTTGCCCACTTTATCCAGCGTATCACCATCAAATCCGTAAAAACCGAAACGGCGGGAAATGACCTCTCGCTGCTTTTGGCTCAATGCGGATAACCATCGATCGAAGCATTTGTTTAAATGGTACTGCTGCTGAAGACGCGAAGGCCCTCGAGGCCGCCTGTCGGGCAAACAATCCAGCAATGAACCCTGTGAATCGCCTGAAATTGGCGAATCGGCTGAGACCACTTCCTGTCGGACGGACAAAGCCCGGTTGACTTCAGACAACGGTACTCCCATGTCAGCCGCGACAAGTTCTGGGCTCGGGTCTTTGGTGTATTTCGCCGCGAAGGCTGGGGATTCGGCTATTCAAACCGATTCCGGACGGGCTTGCGCAAACAGACAGGGCTCCAAGATTCTACCGGCTTGCATTTGGAGTGATTCATTGTTTACTCCTTTACAGCAATGGGTTTCCGATGACGCTTTTGTGACGGTTGCAACGGTTAAACGGTTATAAAAGGCACCGAATAAACCACCGCCAGTGCCCTGCTAATCAGCATAGACTACTCTCAGTAAACGGCCAGTCACCCGGCCGCAAGCGGCTGATTAGCAGAAGGAGGCAAACCGAGAAGACCCCGGGGTAAATCCAACATCGGCCCGATGACCACTCTTAGTCCCTTCAGCGACGAGCCGGGTTCATCGGAACCTGCGCAACAGCTTATCCAGTGTTTCTCCCGGGAGGAAAAATTCAGCAACCATGATCGGCTTGCTGTCTAGATAGAATAGTCTCCGGCGGCCCCAATAGCCCTGCTCGGATTGGGCGAACTGGAAAGCACCGCGCTTGAGGCCGTTCTGCGAAAACAAATATCCACCCAAAGGTTGCTCGCCCAACGCTAAAACCTGATCCAGAGCGGACTGCGCTGCGTGCTCCGGCATGAGACTGTGTGCAAGTACTGCCGGCGAACCCTCGCAAAGCAATACTGTTTTCCGGGACCAGAATTTATGCGACGGAGCAACCGGACCGAACAATTTCCGCAAGTCGTCTCCCAGAAGATTTCGCCACTCCAGCTCGACCGTTTGTACGCGGAAACGGCCGTTACTCACCTCGATCAGCTGCTGGGTTAATGACCCCTGATCGCAGAGCAGCCGCTGTATGGCCGGATTCGCTCGTTGGGACTGGCAACCGGGCACGATCCAACGCAAGCGATCATCATCAAGCTCAATTGTCTTGATTGGCTCCATCATCCCTGTCAATTGACCCTACCGGTGAACTGTGTGGGTTTCTGCATGACACAATATGCCCCCACCAGTCCCATCGATTTCATGTTATAGCGGCGCGGCACATTTCCGCGCCACCCGCCGCTTCGGAAAATGCCGGAGTATACGCGGCGTCTTCGAAAACGAGAAATATGACTTATCCGATTAACTGTGATGGCGATCGCATCGCATGTCCTTTACACTAGTCTCTCGAGCATCCCCCTGGATTCAAGGGAATTTCGATGAATGTGCTGCCTCTGTCGACTCCAGACCTGAAGAGAGCCCCATAAGTGCAAGCCTGGCGCTCAGAACTGCGAAAACAGGCCCTGATAATGGTCTCGGTGTGCCTTGTTGGTTATTCCATTGATCAACTTCTGCCTGCACTTTTGCTGCTTGTCGGTAGCTACGTCCTGTTCGATCTTGTGCAGCTGCATCGGTTGACAAAATGGCTTGCGAAAGATCATGCCTCAGACCGGTCAGCTCCTCCTGAGGGTTTCGGCCTGTGGGGCGGAGTATTCGACGGCATTTATCGCCTGCAAAAACAGGAAAGACGAGCCAGTGCATACTTGGAAAATATCGTCAATAAAGCACAAGAGTCGTCTGCAGCGCTGGAAATGGCGATCATTATGGTTGACCGGAATAACAATCTCGACTGGTGGAACAAGGCCACTGAGTCCTTATTGGGATTGCGCTATCCGGAAGACAGACGGCTGCCTGTGACGAATTTGATTCGTGATCCCGCATTCACCGCATATTTCGGCAGAAACGTTTACGACGAACCGCTAAACATCAATGCGCCCGGTGACAGCGGCAAAAGACTGGAGATTCAAATTGCTCTTTTTGGGGAAAATGAGCGCCTGATCATTGTTCGGGATATCTCTCAACTCCATCGACTCGAACTGATGCGAAAAGATTTTGTCGGCAACGTATCCCATGAACTTGGTACTCCAATCACCGTGATCAAGGGCTATCTTGAAGCAATACTGGACAACATCCAGGATCTTGACGATAAATGGGAAAAACCGATCATCCAGATGCATCAGCAATCCTCTCGCATGGAAAACATTGTTAGGGATCTGTTGGCGTTATCCGCGCTGGAAACCGGCACCCCATCAAGAAAGCAAAGCTCATTCGCCCTGATTCAGCTACTGTCTGAAATTGTCACCGACGCCAAACAAATTTTTGCCCAACAGGATCACCAATTCAGACTCAGTTGCGATGAGAACATCAAATTCATCGGGGATCGCGGTGAACTCTACTCCGCAATCGCTAACCTCGTCAGCAACGCCGCGAAATACACCCCATATCAGGGCAAAATTAACATCCTGATTCGCCTTTCCGAGGACTATCTGGAGGCGCATGTCGAAGACAATGGGCCCGGTATTGAAGCGCAGCACCTTCCAAGACTGACTGAGCGGTTCTATCGGGTAGATGTCAGTCGCTCGTCAGAAACCGGCGGCACAGGGCTCGGACTGGCAATCGTCAAGCACATCGTAAATCGACATGACGGTGAACTGACAATCTCCTCTGAAGTTGGCAAGGGCAGTTGCTTCACCTGCCGATTTCCGCTCAGCAGAGTTAAAACCGACGCCAGAGGCACAGTCGCAGCATATGAGAGGACAGACACGCCGGCTAAGCTCATGGACAATCTCTCCCAGGCCAACCGGCACTGACAGTATCCACCACAGTAACAGGCTCAAGTGCCCATAAAGCAGCTTTCGATCGCCTTGCTTACATTCGAGATAACCGAAAAACACCGGTTATCCTGACGTGGCGCTACTGATGCTGGGAAGATCGCTTTGTGTCATGGCATCGAAGGTCTTCTCATTTCGTACCATAAAATCCAGCATGCCTTCACGAAGTGCAGTTGCGCTGAATTGCACAGACGGTACCCGGTAGGCTTCCATCAACCCGGACAGCACGCACCATCCGGGCAGCAACAGATCGCGCCGTGCTTCTTTCAGCCCTGCCAGCTCCCCCTGTGCGCCGATTGTTTCAGCAAGAAGGGTCTTCAACTCCCGAAGCGCCTCGAGAGAGACAATCCCCGCTGGACTCCCTTGCCCCTGGCAGATTGCCGCCAGCATTTTTACCGTCCCCGAAGAGGCATGTGCCTGCTGCCATCCGCACCGGGCAACACCCGGCGCAACTGCAGCAAAGACTTCGATCGCTGCTTGCCGACCCGCGTCCATCGCCGCGAGGATCGACTCAGTGTCCGGACTCACATCGCAAAAGAAACGGTCGCGCCATGCGACACTGCCAATTGGGAGACTGTCTGTCAGTAATCGCTGATGATGACTGCCGATAATGACTTCTGTGCTGCCACCGCCGATATCAATAACCAGACGATAAACATCACTATTCGGAAGCTCCGTGATCACCCCCGCGTAAATCAGGACGGCTTCTTGTACGCCTGAAATAACCGAAATATCTATCCCGATTTCACCGGCACTTGCGATAAACGCATCAGCGTTCTCCGTAACACGAAAGGTATTGGTACCGAGCGCCCAATACTGTTGCAGGGGATACTGCGCCATGAGATGTGAAAACCGGCGCAGACAGACGAGACCACGCTCGAACGCTGCCGGCGAAATGCGGCCTGTCTGGCGGACATTTTCACCCAGCTGAACTTTTTCGCTTAACCGCTCGACGATCCCAATCTCCCCTTGCTTCCATTCGCCAATCAGCAAGTGAAAACTGTTGGAACCCAGGTCAATACATGCATGCATAGACAAATTTTGAAGCTTAGGTGGACAGAGGCAGGGCCCGATAACGGCGATGTCAGATCCGTGGCGTCTATTCGGGATATCGACAGATTTTGGGTGAGCCTGAGCGCAAAGTAAGCGGCATGCCGGAAGCGTCTATCGTTTCGGAATACTTCACCACATCAGGAAAGATCAGAAACTACGCCGCGCTGACAAATGCAGCCGACTTAGCGTATTCTTTGACGATGGTCCTTGCCAGTTTGCCACACTTACCACAGTCAGAAGCGACACCCAGCTTTTCCCGCAATTCGGAGAGAGAAATGGCGCCCTCGCGACAGACGTCACGAATCTCATGGTCAGTAACTTGACGACAAATACAGACGTACATTGGGATAAACCTCGGGCATTATTCAAATGCAAATGAGAATGATTGTCAACATTATTTAGATTTGTTATTTTCCACATCAAGATAACTTCTGAAATAATGTCTGTATCTTTCTGAATTTCTGGTAATTATTTAATGAACCGAACAACACTTGCCAATGCTCAGGTGGGCGATGTTTGTCTGGTCACCGAAATAGCACAGAAGCCGGTTGAGCTGAGAAGTCGCCTCTATGCACTGGGAGTCATACCGGGAGCCAGCATTCAAATACTACGGGTTGCTCCGCTCGGAGATCCCATGCAGATAAAAGTGGGTGCCACGCTCCTCAGCATGCGCAAGACTGATGCCCGAATAATCAACGTACAGATCCAATAGCCCGATGAAAAAAATTGCTCTGATTGGCAACCCGAATTGCGGCAAAACAACCCTTTTCAATCTTCTGACCGGTGCACGCCAGAAGGTCGGTAACTGGCCGGGGGTGACCGTCGAGAAGAAGTTTGGCTACTGCATGCTGAAGGATCAGCAGGCAGAACTCATTGATCTGCCTGGTATCTACTCATTAGAGCAGGAATATCAGGGTGTCGATGAACAAATCTCCTGCGACTTTCTGGCGAATAATGAGGCACAGCTGATCATTAACCTCATTGATGCCAGCAACCTTGAGCGCGGACTCGTCCTGACGCAACAGCTCAACGAACTCGGTGTACCCATAATCGTTGTGCTCAACATGCTCGACGTTGCTGAACAGCACGGTATCGCCGTTGACCCTCAAAAGCTGGCAGAGCAACTCGGGCTGACGGTGGTCTCAATGGTGGCCGCCCGCAAGCAGGGCATTCAGGCATTGAAAGACGCGATGTTCGCATCCGGCGACTCTGGCCGGCGTGCGCACCCCTATAGCGAACCGCAAGGCAATGATGCTGCGACAGGCGATGCGGATCCACTGCTGCGTCGCTACCATCGATCCAAACAACTATTAAACGGCGTGGTCGAGGTCAACCCAGAAAAACACGGTCTCTCCGAGAAGCTGGACCGTGTTGTCCTTAACCGCTGGCTGGGTGTACCTATTTTCTTGCTGATGATTTATCTCATGTTCACTTTCGCAGTGAATCTCGGCGCAGTGTTTATCGATTTCTTTGACATCCTGTTCGCTGCCTTGCTGATTGACGGAACGAGCTGGATGCTCGAACAATTGTCCACACCGGCACTGCTCGTGACATTGCTCGCAGAGGGTGTAGGTGGCGGCATTACCCTGGTCGCAACCTTCATCCCGGTGATTGGCTTTCTTTACCTCTGCCTGTCCGTGCTCGAAGATTCCGGATATATGTCGAGGGCCGCCTTCGTCATCGACCGGCTGATGAGCAGTATAGGCTTACCCGGTAATGCTTTTGTGCCTCTTATTGTCGGCTTTGGCTGCAATGTGCCCGCTGTGATGGCAACCCGGACACTGGGCAGGGACAGCGATCGTCTTATGACCATAGCCATGGCACCGTTCATGAGTTGCGGCGCAAGATTGACTGTTTACGCCCTGTTTGCGGCCACCTTTTTTCAGCAGAGCGGCCAGAATATCGTCTTTGGTCTCTACCTGCTTGGCATCGCCCTGGCAGTATTTACCGGCTGGATTTTTCGGAAGCAGATGTTTCCAGCCGAAATTTCTCCATCCTTTCAAGAAATGCCTGCCTATCACGCCCCGATTGCCCGTAACATACTCCTGACTACCTGGTTTAGGCTCAGGGGATTTCTGGTGCGCGCCGGCAGAACGGTGATCACCGTGGTCATTGCCCTCAGTTTTCTCAATTCGCTGGGCACTGATCTGAGCTTCGGCAATGAAAACTCTCAAAAGTCCGTGTTGAGCGTGATTGGCAAATCCATTACCCCGGCTTTCGCACCTCTGGGGATCGAAGCAGATAACTGGCCAGCGACTGTTGGCCTTTTTACCGGCATGTTCGCCAAAGAAGCCATCGTCGGAACTCTCGACGCGCTGTATACCGAGCAGGAAAACGATGAAAACTCAGCCCCACCCGACCTGCTAGCAGCGGGCAGTGCTGCACTCGCCTCAATCGGGACAGAGTTTCTGGCGCTTGCCGGCACTCTTTCTGACCCACTGGGCATTTCAATCGGGGACGTCAGCGATCTTCAGGCCGTGGCTGAGGAACAGGAAGTGCGAAGCAGCACCTTGACCAACATGGCCAGCCTCTTCGGCAGCCCCTTCGCCGCCTTCTGTTATCTGGTGTTTGTGCTGCTTTATGCGCCCTGCGTGGCAGTGCTGGGAGCGGTTCATAAAGAAGCCGGCCTGCGCTGGACAATTCTGGTATTCAGCTGGAGTACCGGACTTGCCTATATCACGGCGACCGTGGTGTATCAGGTTGGCACCTTTGGCGAGCATCCTTTGTATTCTTCATTATGGATTACATCTATGGTGTCGATTTTATGGGTTTTTATTAATAATCTTAAACGCCTGTCGAGCAAGATGGTGCCGAATAATCTGATTCAGACTGTACAGATCTGACAGAGCATTTGCTGCAACTGCGAAGAGGTATTCTGCATGCTCTGGAGCAAACCGGGAGAGCAATTTGTCAGCGCGAGTCCCATCCCAGTCCGGCGCCTTGCGACTGTTTACTGCAGGATTTCTCCTGCTGGCAGTGGTCAAAACGTGTCTGGCATTCGAACTTGACCTGTACAGCGACGAAATCTTCTACTGGCTGGCCTCAACACAACTCGCTTTAGGGTACAGTGACCTGCCCTTCATGACTGCTCTGCTTGTCCGTCTCGGCAGTTCTCTGACAGACAGCAGCGCATTGGCGGTCAGATCCATATTTCTTGTGATGGGCAGCACTGTGCCATTGCTGGTATACTGGTTGGCCTATCCGATCACCGGCAAGCAGGCCGCCCGGCAGTCTGCGCTGATTTCGCTCTGCCTTCCTCTGGGCGGGTTTCTTGGGCTTCTCGCGGTACCTGACGTTCCGTTAATCTGGTTTGGCTTAATTGCCTTAGGGGCATTTGAGCGTGCCCTGCGAACTGACTCGGCTGCTTGCTGGATACTGACTGGCCTGTCAACTGCCTGCGGACTCAGTACGCATTATCGATTTGTCTTATATCCACTGGCTGCACTTGGATTTCTGTTCATTTCCCGTCGATCAAGAGAACATTTTCGCAATCCCTTGCTCTACCTTGCCATGCTTATCGCAGCGACAGGGCTGGTGCCGATCCTCTGCTTCAACCTAAACAACGGGTTAAGCAGCGCCAGTTTTTATCTAATTGACCGACACCCGTGGGAATTTCATGCAAGCGGGCTACTGCACATCTTCAAGCAAGCGGGACTGGTTACACCACCGCTCTACCTGTGCTTTCTCCTGGCTCTGATGCGGCTTTTCAAACAGGCTCAGCGGGAGGAAGCCGCGGCCCTCTTGTTTAGTGTCTCCATTACCAATTTGCTGGTCTACATGCTGCTGGCCCCATGGACCGACGCAAACAGCACATCAGTTCATTGGCCCCTGTCTGGGTATTTTCCCCTGCTGGTCGCGTTACCTGACACCCTCAGCCAGGTTGGCAACTGGATTGAGCAGCGGCGCACTGCCATCAGCGGGAGCGGCGCGGTTCGTATCATCTTGACGCTGGGCTTTACCGGTACGCTTACCGGATTGGTTGGGGTGGGCTCTCAGGCCTATCAGGAACAGCTGCAGCCAGTTTTTGGAAAAGGCGTTCTTTCTAACAAGATGGCCGGATGGAAACCCTTCAGTGAGCATACCCGTCAAGTGCTGCGGAGCGAGTTCTCTGATAAACGCCCTCTGCTGATTACGGATAATTACTATACCGCTGCCCAGCTGAAGTTTGCCGGATTTACGAACAGGGTGATCACCTTGGACCGGGATAAAGCTGTTCGGGACGGCAGGGCCACACAGCTGGCTTTGTGGCGAATGGACGCCGGTGCTATTCAGGAGTATGGCGGGCAGCCTGCGCTTTACATCACCGAAGACACTACGCTGCTGCAAGCAGACAAAATCGATCTGATGACGGAAATGTGCCGCGTCAGCCAGACGGTTCGTCCAAGCACCCCGCTCTCACTGTTTGAGGGAGACAAGGAGTTCTCTTTCTACGTAATCGATGAGCTTGCCATGTCGGAACCGGGCTTGGAGGACCGCGCCCGGCCCTGCCCATATCCCATCATTGCCTGGATTGACACGCCCGACCATGAGGACGTGGTGCGCGGCCAACTGACTGTCACAGGCTGGTCCTATAGCGAAGATTTGGGCATCGAAACTGTCGAACTCATGCTCAATGGCAAGACCGCCCATCCATTGCAATATGGGGTGCCAAGACCAGACGTCGTGCGTAATCAGGATGTGATGAGCGACCCGAACCGGCCCAATCTGGGCTTCACCGGAACATGGAATAGCCTGAGTGTCGCCAACGGCACCTACACACTCAGCGTGAGCTTACGAAACCGGGGTGGAGAGATCCGGAATTATGGCGAGAGACAAATCGTGATCGACAACTAGAGAGGTCGGAGTACCTCAACGGCAATCCGCCATTCGTTGCTTTTGGTCAACCGCCACAAGCGCAGATAGTTGCGACTGAATCCGACCTGCGCCTCTTCCGGGTTGGTAGACATTATCCCGTAGGTGAAGCCCATTTCTCCTGACTCGCTTAGATATCCGCCCATCGATTCCAGACTGACGGGTGTCGTCGTTTTCAGCTGGTCATCAAGATAGGCTCCATAGACTGAACTGGCAACCTCGCCCCCGATGGCGGGGCCCATACCGGGTAAATATACGCGTATGTTCTCCATACCGTAGCGCAGCAGGGCCCTTTCGCCCCCGCGGATGTTAATCGAGCGCCCAAAAAGCGTGTCAGCATCAAACAGGGCCTGCATGGTGCTACCGATTTGCTCCGAAGTTGCCGGCAGCGCGGTTTCTTCGAAGACAGGCTGCGTGTCATAAAAGTTTGGCTCAACTTCCAGTGACAGAAATCCGGGGATAAAGGCAAACATATCAGCTGCAAGTTTCCATTCCCCGGCCTGCTTCCACCAAACCGAAACCAGATGACCGAAGCTGTTGGCATTACCCTCGTCATCCGCAGTGATGCTCACCATCGGCCCGGCTGACAATCCGAGATCACCTGCCCGGGATACGTCGATGTAATGCGACTCCCAGGTCAGATCGTTGCCCCGAAAGTCGGGCGACGAATACTCCTCCAGAGCGTCCACCGGCCCTTCTTCACGAAAGACCACGGACCCCTCGCCCAGGAATTCCAGAAATGCCTGGGATCTTCCGATCTCTAGCGCCCGGTCAGCGTAGGTCTGATCTGCAGCAGCAAGTTCGAGCCAGTACTGGTAGTGGCTGCGCTCCTGCGCACGAGTGCCGCCCGCCAGCAGGACGGCTGCAGCGAGGAACATCAAATGAAAACACCGATCATTACGCATTGGCGAAAGCTAGCACCGGTGGCCATGTAAGGCCAGATTCTGTTGGTTAAGGCGCTTAAAGCATTTCCTTACGCAAGACGAAATACCCACTGTAACACACTGTTTTTTATCAACTAATTAAGCTGTTTCTAATGAAAAAAACGCGTGAGTGCCAATTCCAGATCAGATCGCTTGGCCGCCAGGGTCTATCCTGTGACACTGAAAAAACCCGTCGTTTGTCGGAGCTATCACTCCAAACAGCGGTTACAGGCGCGTAAATTGCCATCCCCAGAGCCGTGGTGTGGTCAATACATTCGCAGTCGATATAATAAGTGCATTCGATTGGGGCAATAACATCATGTCGTCACAGATCTGGCAGCGACTTCGGTCAGAGGCTGAGTCAGTTATCCAGCGAGAACCGCTGCTGGCAAGTTACGTTTACGCCTGCGTGCTCAATCATAACAGCCTTGAATCTGCCCTTGGCTTCATCCTCGCAAACAAACTGTCTGATGATGTGATGCCCGCAATCTCCGTGGGCGAGTTGTTTGAATTTGCTTTCGTCACTTCGCCTGAACTGATCCACGACGCCGCGTCAGATATCCTGGCCGTGCACGAACGTGATGCCGCTACCCGGTCCTATTTGCAGGCGATCTTATTCCTTAAGGGTTTTCAGGCTATTCAGGTACACCGCCTCGCGCATTGTCTCTGGCAGAACGATCGAAAAGAACTCGCACTGTTTATACAGAGCCGCAATTCTCAGGTTTTCGGCGTCGATATTCACCCCGCTTGCCGGATAGGGCGCGGCATCATGCTGGATCACGCAACGGGAATTGTCATAGGGGAAACCACCGTGATCGACGATAATGTCTCTATTCTGCAGCAGGTCACTCTTGGCGGTACCGGCAATGAGCAGGGTGACCGTCACCCCAAAATAAAATCTGGCGTCCTGATCGCAGCAGGCGCCACCGTGCTCGGCAACATCACAGTCGGCGAAGGCGCAAAAATTGGCGCTGGCAGCGTCGTGCTCGCAGATGTCGCCCCGCACACGACTGTGGTCGGAATACCCGCCACGGAATCAGGCAAGCCGAATTCTGAGGCACCGGCCGAAACCATGCAGCAAAACTTCCTGGCAGACTCCGACAACGGTTGACCGTCTAACCGGGCAAACTGGACAACAGGCGCGCGCCTGCCCCAGTCACCTGCATGAACTGATTGAATCCCGCTAAATCTTCACGTCAAAGATGCTCTTCAGCAAAAGCGGCCAGAATAGAGCGAGGAACGCCCTGCAACAGAACGTTCCCACCGTGCTGAAACCCTTTGAATCTCTCGGTCAGGTAAGTCAAACCCGAACTGATCGGCGTCAGATAAGGCGTATCTATTTGGGAAAGATTACCTAAACAGATCACCTTCGAACCGTTGCCGGCGCGAGTCACGATCGTCTTGATCTGATGAGGCGTTAAATTCTGTGATTCATCAATGATAATCAGACTGCTCTGGAACGATCGGCCCCGGATATAATTCAGTGATTTAAACATCAGCGGCACTTTGTCCAGAACATACTCAACACTGCTTCTACAGTTCTCATCCTCAAGATGCAACGCCTCGAGATTGTCGGTGATTGCCCCCAGCCAGGGCTCCATCTTCTCCTCCTCTGTCCCTGGCAGAAATCCGATATCCTCGTCCAAGCCCTGAGTGCTTCGCGTAACTATGATGCGACGGTACAGTTTAGTGGCGACTGTCTGCTCAATAGCCGCGGCCAGCGCAAGAATCGTTTTCCCTGAACCTGCCGACCCGGTCAGGTTCACCAGGTGAATCTGTGGATCCAGGAGCAGATTCAATGCCATAGCTTGATACAGATCCCGTGGCTTCAGGCCCCATGCCTCAACCTCCATCAATCCGGGTCGGCTGAGATGCAAAAGCGTGACCGACTCGTGATCTGACTCCAACACACGAGCGACAAACCCCATCTCATCATAAATAAACTGATTCGGGCAGACCTCCCCCTCGAACAATGCGCGCGGCAGCACATGCTGAGTGCTTCCGTCCCGATGAATGGTCTCAACGGCATCGACCTGACTCCAGAAGTCACCCTCAAACTCAATATAGCCTTTGTTCAGGTGCTCGATGTCACTGAGCAGTTGATCACTGTGGTAGTCCTGGGATTCAATTCCCAGTCCGCGAGCCTTAAGGCGGACATTGATGTCTTTGGTGACCAGCACCACCTTACGGTCCGGGTGTCGCTGCTTGAGGAAACCGACGTCATTGAGAATTTTGTTGTCGTTGATATGGGTAGGCAGCTTAACGACGTTATCCGGTATTTCAGTCATCAGGACTGACAGATTACCGCCCCGGCTGGCGGCGTCAGAGCGCTGAATAGCCACGCCGGCTGAGACTTCTGCCGGACTGGCCTGTCCGAGCTGATTATCCAGCTCCCGTATTGCTTGCCGGCAATCTGCCGCAATGGAATGTCGCCCACTTTTGAGCGAATCGAGCTCTTCTAGAACGATAATGGGGATGACGACATGATGCTCGTCAAAATTGAGAATGGAAGTTGGATCGTGAACTAATACATTGGTGTCTAAAACATAAAATACCGGGTTGGAGGAGATACTGCTGTCAATTTTTTGCTCGACAATTTTCGCTTCGCCCATAAATCATGAAACCCCTTTTACGACATTGAGACCGATGATAAAAACTTTTTACCTGTGACGCGTCCTTCCTCCGTGTGTGAAATAAATTGACTGTGTTATTCACTGCGTCGGCACTGTAGGGCCAAAGCTTTAGGTCCTCCCGCAATCAGGCTTCCATCACTCAATGCGTTGGAGATAGTATCGATGAATTTACGGGCTGCTGGGGGCAGACAAATAGATCAGGGTTGCGGACGCCTCCACCGGACGGCCTGCATGCAGGCGCGGACGAAATTGAAGTTGTTCCAAGCGTGCAATCATTTGTTCTCGAAACTCGGGAGAAACCGGCGCAGGCTGCACCAGACTGACGTTAAGTGGCTGAGCGACCGTGCGTTCCTGCTTTCGACTGATAAAACGGGTTATCTCCATGACACCGGAAATATCAAAGCTGAACAGCGCCGCATTCCTGACCGCACTGAACTGCTGCGTTACTGGGTCGGGTGAACTGGTGTACGGGAAGCTAGGCCCCCACTCCGCATAAAAAAGCTGTGCGTGATCTGTCTCTGCTTCAGGCTCAGGCTGCCGAAAGGAATCAAGCTCAGACTGTTCAACCTTTACCCCCTGCCCGAATGTCGAGGCCGCCGCCAGTGAGCTATGGAAATCATGCACCGGCAGGACGCTCGGAGTCGCAAAAAAATCTTCCAGTGCGTCTGGCTGCCGGCCGGCATAGGAAAGCTCTTCGTATGAACGCCGGTAGGCAGCCAGCGCCGCATCCTCTTCATTGAACAGTAAATGCCAGTCGGCGGTATAGAGGTTTGCCATCGCAGCGCCTTCCAGATCAAGCTGGGCCAACTGTATGGACCGCAACTGATCGAGCAAGCCCAACCCGGTCACGTAAAAATAACGTCGCATATCATCACGCTCCCGAACCAAATCGGCGCCGGGAACAATCTGACGCAATTCCCAGCCTGTTTTACCGCCCTGCTCAACTGCCACAGCCTGCAGGTGCTGCTGTCTAACTAGGGAGTAGATGATGGGCACAAGACGTAAATCTGTTGCGCCCCAAAGCCTCTCAGCAGCACCAAGAGCCAACCAGTTGACGTGGGCTGCGCGCCGAAAGTGGAAGGTCTGAAACTCGTAGCTGTCTTCGCTAATGCCGCGGAGATGGAGCTCGTTCACAGCCATCAAATCAGCAATTAAGGCGCTGTCTACCCGATCTGATTTCGTCCTGTGCAGCCAAAAAAGGTGCTCAAGCTGTTCTCGGGCGCTGTCCCAGTCGCCCCAGTCGCCGTAATTTTCAACCTTCATCCTCACCAGAGGGATTTGAGATCGGGTGTAGAGACCCTCAGACACTCTGATGACCTGTGCCGCCCGGTCAAGCATCCGATAAGCTTCAGCGAACCGACCCTCATCGCGATAGAGATCGGCCATTTCTGTCAGAGCCGGAACGAGCTGTGTGCTGTTATTGCCGAATTCAGATTCCAGCTCAGTCAGGACCGCCAGACCGCGCTCCAACCGACTGTCGGATTCAGGCAAGAGCTGAGCCAGGCTGGCAGAACTCAGAAAGAGCACCAGAAACAGACAGCCGCTTGTAGTTGCACATTTCATAAACTGCAAAGCCTTTGCATCGATTGTCTCAGCGTTCCTGCCCCATTTGCGCCCCACGCCGGGGGCTGATAACCGGAACAGCGATACGCTGGCGCTTGCACGCTTCTTTCTTTAGACTCTTTGACAAACCGTAGCTTACAAGAGGCAAAAGGCATGAAGAAACTGTTAAAACACGTACTGACATCACTTTCACTGTTTATCCTGGGTTTCGGAACGAGCACCTTGCTTAATACGACCGCTCAGGATCAAGTGGTTTATGAGTTAAGAACCTATACCGCCACTCCGGGCAACCTCGATAATCTCCATGCGAGGTTCCGAGACCACACCACACGTATTTTCAGCAAACATGGGATGGAAGTCGTAGCCTACTGGACGCCTACGGATCCCGAAAAAGCCGAGGGCACATTGATTTACGTGCTGAAACACAGCAGTCGGGAAGCCGCCGACGCCTCTTGGGCGGCGTTTATAGCCGACCCGGAATGGACAGCCGTGGCAGAGGCATCTAATGCGAACGGCCCTATTCTCGGCGGGATCGAACGTGAGTACATGATTGCAACGGACTACTCACCCCTTCAGTAAAGGCACCCATAGTCACTCTCAGTCACGCACACTAAGAGACGAGCGGCGTTTATGCGGGTTTGTTGCGGGCCGTTCATCAGCATTCTCGGTGGAAGGCTGCCCCAGGCATTGCGCGGCGGCGGCCCGGCGGCGTATCAGCCATAAGCCAGCTGCAGCAATTCCCGCACCGATTCGATCTGCGTGAACCAGTAGATCGCAGAAAACACGATAAAGGCTTGCGCCACAACCAGTGCCGCAGCCTGGTCGTCTTTCATCTTAGCGTCTTTATTCTCTGAAGTTATTTCATCAGCCATGTGATTTATCCGAGTGTTATTGAACGGATTGCATTCCCTGTTTCAGCCGCTGAAACCTATCCATCGGCCAGTGGCAGCGACCATGAACCATGCCAGCATTGACGCCACCGCAACCATTTTGACCACAACAGGATTCAAATTTTGAATGTCGTGGCCGAGCAGAGGCCGGCGAATCTGAAAGTGGAACAGCATGCCCGCCGAGAGAGCCAGCATTTTGAACCAATAAACCGGAAGATAGTAAATCTTGGTCGCCACTCCGCAGGCCATGAAGATGCCGGTTGCGAGACAAATGGACAAACCGAAAACAAAAACCCTGTGGGTCCGCTCTACCACTGTCTGCACGGGCACATCAGTCAGGACAACTCCCAGCAACCGTCCATCGCCCGCTAGAACGCAACCGCCAAGCAAAGCCAGACCCAGCAAGTGAACGGCTTCAACAAAGGCAAACGCAGCCCCCCAGGTTTTCCCGATCACACCGAACCAGGTAGTTTCCAACCACTCGAATACACCGAGCAGCGAGGGATAAACAGCTTCCATGGCACCGCCGTAGGCAAGCATCAATAATGTCAGCAGCGCCGCCACAACAGTCAGAGTTCGTGGGTAGGAGGTCAACATTACAGCTTTCATCGTTTTTTCCTCTCTGCGTCCTAGAACCGCGTCTGACCGTCTACACAGCCAGAAACGATATCAATCAGTGTGTTAGGGCTTGTATTGCAATCGAACCAGTCATAGGCAATAAACCGGCCGCACACTACAACAATTGACCAAAAAGTGAGTGACAGCATCGCGCCAAGGCGGATACGGCTCGGGGCTCTTGGCTCGATATCCCATGTAGCTACCGACTCATTCATACGTTTGTGAAACAGAAACGCGTTCACCGCGCAAGCCACGAGAAGCACCATCTTAATCCGGAACCAGAGACTCTGCGAGGTGCGCACCGGCACAGCATAGAACAACAGGATTCCAGTAATGAACATTGCGGCAAAACCGATCAGCATCGGCACATTAAGGCGTTCGGCGATCCGGCTGGCAGGTACGTCCGGTAGGGCCAGGCCCAACATACGCAGATCGATCAGAAACAGCATGCCAAGACTCACCATCAGGGTAAGAACATGGGTCGATTCGACCCAATTGTACATATAGTAGGACTCGTGAAGCATTCTGCTCCATTCGGTATCGTCCAGCCATACTGCTAGGTTGTAAATGAGCTCATTCATTGCAGAGCTGTCCTCCCCTGATGCCGACAGCGCGAGCCAATGTATCCCGCTGCCCCAAGCTTCTTATGTAGACGCTAACCGGGCTCACGGCCAGAGCCGGCCATCGCCTGAGCGTTTGAGTGTTTCTTGATTCCCTAGTCGTCGTTTGAACAAGGCCGCAGAGATCTCTGCCCTACGTCTTTCCCGCAAAACTGAATGTCTGCAAGCCCGGCAAAAGGAATTTGAGTATTATTTTGGCAGGTTGGTTTCAAAGCCTTTGCCGCGGGTCAAGAATAACCTACCGCTTTAGTGAAAATCCAGCGAACCCCGTCAACTCGTTTGCCGCTTGCGGTACTCCGACGGCGTAACGCCCATAATCTCTCTAAAGGCGTTGTTAAATGGGGTGATTGACTGATACCCCACCGACAGAGCGATGGTCAGCACAGGCACACTTTGTTGGTCCGCGTCTGCCAGTGCCAGGCTGGCCTCTTCAACGCGGTAAGCATGCAGCATCGCATTGAAGTTCCTGAACCCCAACTCCCTGTGGATAAACGCCCGGAGCCGGTATTCTGGCAAATTGAGCTTCTTGGCCAACTGGGCAATCGTAAGACCTGCTTCGCGATAGATCTGCCCCCCTTTGAATACCAAATTAAAACTGTCCACGTCGTAGCTTGGCGCACCTTCCGGCTCTGAAACCTCAGTCAGTTCCGTGACCTTGCGGATCGCCTGACTCAGAGAGACCAGGTCAAAGCGCATCGCGACGACCAGCATGGTCAGCGTTAGCAAGGCAATCGCGAATACGATGACGGCCTGCTCTGAGGCGTTGTTCGCAGAGCCTCCTTCCAGCAGAAAATTCTCAACAAAAACCACACTGAATATCAGCGCCCCCTGAACACCGATGATAAACCAGCGCAGGATGCGTCGGTCATCAACTAGATCGGCTCGCCACCCTCTGAGGGTCCAGAAGATGGCAAAGCCAACAAACAGCAACTGCATGACGTCCAGAGCGCCGGCCAGGAAAGTCAGGTAGGTTTCGACCATTGGATTTTGAGCGGTGCGCAGGAATGGAAACAGCAATTCCAATGCAACCTGAAGCCCGAAAGCCAGACTCAGGAAAGCCGGAAATTTCTGCTGTTCCTGGAAAATCAGAAAGCAGTAAATCATAAACAAACCGGATACCGAACTCGTACCCAGTTCGATCAGGCGGTCGATGGCCGAAAGATTAACCCTGAAGTCAGAATCAATGCTGTCTCCACTCATACCGCTAAGCAGATAGAACACAACGAAAAGCGCGATTACCGCGAAGACCCGTGCGCTGGCACTTTTCGGGTCACTCTTGAGATAGCCAGCCGCAAGTAAAAAGACGGACATAATTGCCACAATCTGGGCGGTGAAAAGCAGCAAAGGATCGGACACGGGATCTATCCTGATAAACACGCTGAGCATCGACGAACATACCGCAACATGTGCATAAATACAAAAACGGGTAGACAGCAATCACCGCAGCTGGCCCCCGAGATCAAGGCAACACTTTGCTGGCACAGCGGATTCAGAAAACTTTCAACACTCAGGGTTTTCACGCGGCGGGATTTTGCCTGACGGCCTGCTGACCCGCGCGACTAAGCTGTTCAAACAAGTTAATCAGACGTTCGGATCGCCGGCCCAGGGCAAAAACTTTTTCGAAATAACCGCTTTGTGGATCAGGCATCAGCACCAAATCGAACAGAAAGGCAAAAAACGACAGCGCGCTCAGAACGACATCTCGAAACGCATCGGTATAGAGCTTGAGCTGAAAAACAAACAGGCGCTTGCACTGAAGATAGAATTTAATAATGCCCGGGCGGGATTGCGGTGATTCACAGGATTGAACGGATGAAGACGATGTTGTTTTGTCTTGTATCATTGATCTCTCAAAGCGCATAAAACCACCAAACCCAGATTGCTCTGCTTTCGGCAGAACCACCTTTGCATCGGTGTGACAGCGCTATCGGAGAATCGCTTGTCGTGGTGGGACTGATGGGCTGAATTCTCTCGAAACGCGATCCATACCAGGCAGGTTTTTCCTGTCTGACTAGTCTGCGGCCGTGTTGACTACCTCGAAAGTCAGACCCGCGCTGGTCTGCAGGCGCAGAAGCAGCGCCTCACCAAAGGCCAAACCGGGGGTCCAGAAACCACCCTCCAACTGAGATTTGTCAACGTCCCTGCGCAAGCTGATGGCTGCCTGGGCTATCATTTTTGCTGTCGAACCGTAACCGGGATCTCGATCTCCAGTAACTTTAACCCGGACTTCCTCCCCTGACGCCGTCCGGCCGAAGAAGCGCAGATCAAAGAATCCGGCTCGCTGCTCATCCGGAGACGGCCCTTCACCGGGTTTTGGTAAAAAGAATTTCAGCGCCAACCATTGCAATGGCGCAAGCATCAGTACCGCACCGAACAGCTTTGTTCCGAGAGCAACTCTTTTCGCTGCCTTTTTGCCCGCATTACCGGCGCCCGTCAGACTGCCTTCATCATAGTAAAACTGGCATCCATATTGTTCATTCAGAAGCGCGTTCGTGCGGAGAACGACTCTGGTGTTGACACTGGCCATAATAAACGGACCCACCCAGGATTTAAAATCCTCGTCGTACTCTGTATTCACATGGCGCTGTTTAGCAGAATTACGATGCGCTTCAGGACACAGAGAGTACCAATCTTTCATTTCCTCTCTCACCGCCGGATTACTAGTGGCTTCCTTGAAGGCGTTCACCCCGCTTGCAATAGTTCCTCCCGAGGCACCACCTTTCATTGCCTTCACGCGCATTTTTACAGTGGCACAAGGCTCACCGAATCTGGCTTGCGCCTCTTGCTGGAGAAATTTCACCCCGAGATCTGACGGCAGGGAATCAAACCCACAGGCATGGACAATACGAGCGCCACTCAATCTTGCCTGGTCGCTGTAGCGTGAAATCATCCGTTTCATCCACTGCGACTCACCGGTGAGGTCGCAGTAATCGGTTCCGGCTGCCACACAGGCCTCGATCAAGGCTTCCCCGTAAAGCGCATAGGGCCCAACGGTTGAGAGAACAACAGCGGTCCGATCGCACAGCGCTGCTAAAGCAGCCTTATCGAAAGACTCTGCGACGATTATCGGAATGAGTTCTGCCCCGCTGCCGAGAGTTGCGCGAAGGCTTTCGAGTTTTTCTTGAGATCTGGCCGCCATGGCCCAGGAAAAATTCGGCTCAATGTGCCCATTCGCAAGGTAACGGCAAATAATCTCGCCGACAAAGCTGGTCGCACCGAACACGATTAAATCCAGCTCTTTGTTCACCTTTCAGTTGCTTTTTAAGTCGGTCATCACAAAGAAAGCCATCACACTGCTGCAGCAATCTGACCGGAGCCCGGCACACTTTTCGGGTGAAGCCGGGTTGACTGGGAATGGCTGTGTCGCGCATGCCGATAGCTCAACCAGATAAGAAACTGCAGCCCGAACAGTAACGTGGCGGCGAGAAGATGAGTCGGCTGCACGAATGCTGGCATACCCAAATGCCCCAGAGTTGCACCCGAAAGCACTGAAAGGCCAATCACCGCGATCATCCCGAAGGTCAGTCGTGTTATGGTATGCATCCATCCCAGCGAATTCACCAGCAGGCGCACGAGCCAGAGGTTGGTAAAAAGGACCAGAGCAGAGAAGCTACGATGCACGTAGAAAAACCAGGGCATCGCTTCAATCCAGGAAGCGCGCATTGCCTCTCCCTGACTCTCCTTAATAAAGTCGGTCATCTCCCTAACCTGCGTACCCATAACCACCTGCAGCACGGTCATGGCAAGTACAATATAAAGCCATTTTTCAAAGCGTGGATCTATTGCCGTTACCGGTTGTGCGGCCATCATCTGCCGTCTGGACTGAGCCAGCGCGAAAAGCAAAGTCGCAACGATTGCCAGCGCCATCAGCATATGCAAGGTAATCATGCCGGGCTGCAGGTTAGAACTCACCACCCGGGAGCCCAGCCATCCCTGGAAACCAACCATAAAAAACGCCGCGACTGAGGCTTTCGTTATCAAAGCGTTGTGATGGCGTAAAGGCCAAGACACCAGGGCACTCAGAAAAATGAGGATGCCGATACTGACACCCAGAAGCCGATTCAAATATTCTGTCCAGGTCTTTACGACGTTAAACCGGGTGTCGGCGTAACCGAGTTCAGCGTACGTTTGCTGATAGTCAGCCGGTAACTGCGATTCGTGGGTGGGCGGTACCCACTGTCCGAAACAGGTCGGCCAGTCCGGGCAGCCCATTCCCGCACCGGAGGCACGGACGCTGGCTCCAACCAGAATCAAAAAATAGACAGCTGCCAGAGTCAGGGTAGCCAGACTCCGAAAACGTTGCAGAGATACGTCTGTAGCTTGCTTTGATGTCATAGTACTGTTTAACAAAGTTGTGGAAAAAAGACATTGAAAGTCGCGATCAGTTTTTCAGGGACTCAAGCAGGACTTGCGAGGCGTATCCGTCATCAGGCAGACCCTGTGTTTGTTGATACGCCCTGATCGCAGCCCTGGTTTGGCGTCCGACTCGGCCATCCGGCTCGCCCGAAGCGAATCCGCGACTGTTGAGCAACTCCTGGAGTTGTTTAACGTCTGCCAAGCTCATCGCCTGCTCATTTTCCGGCATTCGCGCTATTGCCTCGCCACCCATAAACCGATCAGCAAGGTGACCTACCGTCAACGCATAAAACGTCGAGGGGTTATAAGTCATGGTGGTCCGAAAATTCTGATAACCCAGAAAAGCAGGACCCTGTGCACCGGCCGGGAGAATCACTGAAGCCTCCATACCTGAGACAACCGGAAGCGGGTTGCCGTTGACTGAGGTAAGACCAAGAGATTGCCACCTGTCCAGTGACATGCGGGTTGCTGTTCCGGTCAGACTGTAATCGAAACCGCGGGGCAGCATCACTTCCCTGCCCCATCGCTCGTCGCCTCGCCAGCCGGATTCCGATAAAAAATTGGCGGCGGAGTGAAAGATGTCAGGAAGGCTGTTCCAGATATCTATCCTTCCGTCTGCATCTCCGTCAACGCCGTACCGGTCAAATATATTCGGCATAAACTGCAGCTGACCCATCGCTCCGGCCCAGGAACCGCTCATGCGGTCAGCCTGTATATGCCCATCATCGATGATCTGAAGCGCAGTGAGCAGTTGCTCCCTGAAAAAATCGGCCCGACGCGGATCGTAAGCGAGAGTGGCAAGAGCCTCCAACACGGAAAAACCTCCGGTTACTCTGCCGTAGTTGCTCTCGATTGCCCAAAAGGCCACTAAATAATGCGGCTGGACGCCATAGCGACGCCGCACTTCTTCAAGCAGAACGCCATGCTGCTGGAGCAAAGCCTGACCCTGCGCAACCTGTCTCGGCGTGATCCTAAGGTCAAGATAGCGGGTGAAGGTTTGCACAAACTCCGGCTGACTGTTGTCCAGCTCAAGCACTCTTTCGAGCGGCTGGATGGCGTCGAGGGCGAGCAGCGTGGTGTCGGAAATGCCCCGGTCGCGCGCTTCAGCGCGCAGCCCGTCTAACCACTGCGCAAAATCTGGCGCTGACTCTTGAGCCTGCAATCCGGACAGACAACAAACAAAGATAACAGCAGCAATAAACCGGACTCGATTCATTCGCCAATGATAGCGAAGTTGCCGCCAGAATTGAACGTGACTGTTGATGGCTGTTTCTGGCTGTTGATCACTGTTGTCGCTCACTGACACGTGATGCCTTCTCATGAGACGGCAAAAATGTCTGCCATGGGCACACCTGAACGCTCGGTGAAAACCGGCCGGTGCCTCCCGCCCACGAACAGTCTGAATTGATGAATCACGTCTGACCCGAAAGCGGACAGCAAAGGACCTGACCCAAGCCAGCCCGGACAGCCGCAAGACGCTCAGACCAGCAGCAGTCTGCGCACTTCACGCCGCCGGACCGACTAACACAGCTATTGGCAGCGCGCCGTATTTTCGCTAGGTTTTCAGAATGAACGCGATGTCAGCCACCGCAAAGCAGAAAAGTCTGATCTTCCTGATCTGTTGGTTGTGCTGTGTCATAGCAGCCATCATCAACAGCCCGGCAGCGGATGCACAGGTGACTCGGAACTACTCAGAAAAAGAGGAACAAGGCCGCTTTCAGGAGCTGCTGGATGAATACGGGCAGAACAAATCTCTGCCACCTGGCTTTGAGCTTCAGGCGCTTCTGGCGTTGAGCCACTTCCCAGAATTGAAAACGGTAAAAATTCGCTTCGTCATCGACGATGTAGATATTCCACTGTCTTCACGACCCCACTGGGCAAGCCTGCTCAAAGGCGCCGAAAAACGAAACTATCTGGTGGTCATCGACAGCAACCGCGAACAGGGGAACGGCGCGTTCCTGCTCAAGAACCAGCCATTCAATGCTCAGGTGGGTATCCTCGGCCATGAACTGGCCCACTCCGTCTATTACCTTGACCGGATTTTTTCGGCATTGTTGCCGATGCGGTCTGTCAGCTGAGTGACTGTGGAATTCAATTCGAGCGGGCAACAGACCGGCGAGTAATCGACTACGGCCTCGGCTGGCAGCGCTTTGACCACGCCCTGTTTGTTCGAAGCTAACTCACTGGCAGTCGTGAAGCCGGTATGAACAGCGAAGGCGGCGGTGCATACATGAGCCCTTCGGCTCTGCTGCAAATACTAGAAAGCGATCCCAGATATCAGAATTCGCGGGCTGTTCCGGAAGACCGATCTGTTACACAGTAATGAGGGGCAGGCCTTCACTAATCGATTGTTGCGCGCTAGTCATTCGGCTCACCGGAATTTCTCAGTTTTCCAATAACCGTTTCAATCGCGCGATCAATCAGCGGGGCTTCACTGATAATTATGACATTCCCATCCTTCAGCTCTCTAGCAAGGCCCATGCGGGATTTTTCGATCACCTGGCCCCTGTAGTTAACGAAAACATATTTGTCAATCATGTCGATCTTACCAGCCAGTGAGCAACGAATACCCTGGGCTTCAACCCCCTTAAATTCCATCCACACACAGTGCTGCAATTTATCAACCTGCTGCATATATAGGCCACTTGCTCGATTCTGCGGTCGAGCCAGAGTCAGTCGGGTAATCGATAGGCAACCAAAGCACCAGGGAACTCAGTCTGGTTACTTCCGACCTGAACGACGATATACTGCCTGCCTCGGTGCATGTAGGTCATCATTCCGTATTGAGCAGGTGCGGGCAAGGACACGCTACCCAGAACTTCACCCGTCTGCTTGTCTCTCGCATTCAGAGTGAGCGGTGCGTCAGGCATCATCTGCGCCATGCCTTCGCTTAAAGCCCGTGTCTGCACGAGAATATCACCCATGACCATCTGAATAGACCAGCCGGTCCCGCCGCTGTTTGGGACATCAACTCCCTCGAGGCGCGGATGATTTTTAATCGCTTCAGATGTCTCTCCTACTGGATGCGACCAGATTTTTTCGCCCGTATTCATTTGATAGGCGGTCAATTGATTGTTCATACGCTTATATAGCGGCAACCCATCAATTGTCGGCAAGCCGCCACCACCGCCCGGCAACCACGGAACCACGGTCACACCGGTCGTTGGCGTGCTATTCGGAGTTGCTCCACCCTCTCCGGGTCTGGGGTAGTTCGGATTGTCTCGGTCTACCCCGTTTGTTGGACGCATGAAGCCGGGCGCGAAGCAGTTACGCCGATGTGAGTTGTACATCATACCTGTACTGGGATCCGCCACGGGCGGATGCGAAATAACGTTACCCGCACCCAGACAGCCAACGTTATTGATGAACTCACCTTCATAGGTATTGGGTAAAGGCGGCACATAGAGCCCCCCAATCCGAAAGCCACTGAGAATCGTCATGGCTTCTTCTTTGAGTTCGGGTGTGTAATCAATCACGAATTCTTCCGTGATGCCGTCAAGAATGATTCGATCAACCGGCTCCGGCCAGGTCGGGTAGGGCTGAGTGGCAGACGTGTAATTGCCCGGCACTTCGGTCTGAATTACCTCTCGATCCTCAATGGGCCAGATTGGTTCGCCCGTTTCGCGATTGAAAGCAAAGACGAGCCCTTGTTTGGTGTTCTGAATTGCTGCCGGGACACGCTGCCCGTTGACATTCAAGTCCATCAGCAAGGGCGGAGTCGGCAGATCGTAGTTCCACTGGTCGGAACGATGAATCTGGTAGTGCCATCGGCGCTCCCCTGTTGCGACGTCCAGAGCCAGGACGCTGCCTCCAAAAAGATTATCACCGGGCCGATGTCCTGCATACGCCTGCACCGTTGAGGCATTCGTGACCAGATATACCAGGCCCAACGCCGGATCTGCTGAAGCCGGCGCCCAGGTCGACATATCCCCGGAAAAGCGCCAGGCTTCATTTAACCAGGTTTCGTGACCTACCTCGCCGGGCCGCGGAATCACATGAAACTTCCAGAGACGTTCGCCGGTGACCGCATCAAAACCCATGATGTCGCCCGGCACATTTTCTATGCGGGTTTGTCCGTAACTGGGCTGATGGCCCACCAAGACCACAACCACACCGTTCACCACAATGGGGGGTGCTGAGGCGGTCACCATACCCAGTTCCCGAGGAATACCGTAATCAGGATCGTATTCACCACCCGCAACGACATAATCTTGCCACGGGCCCCATCCCTCAACCAGGTGAGGAATCAAATCGATAACGCCCGAGCGTCGGGTATCCCCCACAGGAAATTGCTCCCCCCACCCCTCCAGAGGCAGCCCAGTTTTCGCATCCAAAGCCCAGAGAAAAAATCCGGGTGTAGTGATAAAAATGACACCTCTTCCATCAAGCTCAGCATAGGAGACGCCTTTGCCATAAGCCTGACGGGGTGAGCGCTGATGCCGAATTGTTTCGGGCTCGCGAAAGGTCCAGAGTGTTTCTCCGGTGGCAGGGTCCATGGCGATCACCTGTCGCCTCGGTGTCGCGACCGTGTACAAAATGCCGTCGACATAAATCGGGGTAGATCTGGAGAAATAATCCAGATTCGGGCCAAAATTGTCGCTACGCCAAATCCAGGCCTGCTCAAGTTGCTCGAAATTAGTTCGATTAATCTGGTCAAGCGGAGAAAACCGGGTATGACCCATATCACCACCAATGTAGCGCCACTCGCCGTTTTCAGTGCCAGGAAGCCCCTGAGCAAAGCTGAAAGAATTACCGAGCAGCACCAGCAAACCAACATGCAGCATCGACATTACACGGGATTGAAAGGACAGGACGTTCATAACTTCTCCCCAGGATTTGTTTTTACTTTTTTAAAACCTTCTCGGCCTAACCGCCAAGGGTAAAAGGCCAAGACTGAGAAGTCCACGCCTGACGTGACCCATGAGCCATCAACACTGCATGGACAAATCACGTCGCACCACCTAATCTAGAAATGCACTTTAACTAGGAGTGACTTTCGATGAAACCAACAGCCCTGACCTATGCTCTGATTGCCAGTCTGACTCTGCTGTTCACCAACGGCGTAAACGCGCAATCTGCAGGCGCACCTGCCGCGCTATTCAAAGCACATGAAGAGGTCGTTAGAGAACTAGACCGTGCAGCTGCTACCAGCAACTCAGCGGCAGGAGTTTCTGTCTCAATTTCACCGGGCATTTCCGTGCGCAGGCGAATGAGTGGTGTTCTGCAGTATGCGGTCATGCACCCGTTCAGCGTGGAAATTTACCGTATCATCGAAGGGAGCGGCACCCTGGTCACAGGCGGTTTGCTGAATTTGCCTCTTGCTGATCCGATTGGCGACAACATCGTACGCACTGAACATGGCATCGAAGACGGCACGGTGAGGCAGGTCAAAGCAGGCGACGTGCTAGTTTTACAACCCGGCACTCCCCACTGGTTTAGCCAGATTGATGACGAGTCGATCACCTATATGGAATCCAGAGTCAGAATAACCACGGCACCGGTCCGGTATCAGTGATTCTGCCAGAGGCTTGTGAGCAGGCAGGAGACGCGGCCCGTCTTCGGGCCGCCATTTTCAGATCCCTCAACTTCACCTGAGAAAACACGAACGCTGCAGAGAATACGCTAACGTACAGCGTCGGCAATCCCGGCTACTATGCGTGCCAACTCCAGGTAGCGTTTTGCGGTGATACCATCAAGCGACTGGGCCGAAGTTTCGAATCGCCCCGCTAACGCTTCCAGCTCGCTAGCCGCATTGCGGTTGCTATTCCCCCGTTCCAGCAATCGTTGTGCTCGGTTGAGTGCTTCGCTCAGCTCTCTCGATTGCGCTTCGTCGATCGCGCCAGTACGCAACAGCTGATCCTGATAGACCCGGGCGACAACTGGCTCAGCAGGCCAGGTGATCCTCTCCTGAGTCTGAGCATTCAGGGTGCCTTTGAGGGCTTCAAGAGACGCCGCGGCAATTTCGTTTTCTGTAAGAAAGTCGCTCGGCTGCATTTCGAATACATCCAGCCCGCGGGAAATTTCAGTGCCGTATATACGTCCGTTATACCAGTATGTCGACCAGTACCCTGCCGTAATAAGTTCTTCGGTGTCAATCGGCCCTCTGTCGAAGAAGGCAATCTCAATTGGATTCGCAGAATCCGTAAAATCAACCACCGATACCCCGCCCTGATACCAGGCCTGGACGAAAATATCCCGACCTGGCACCGGGATCAGGGAACCGTTGTGAGCAACACAATTCTCAGTCTCGGTCTGTGGCGCAGACATTTTATAGTGACTGCGAAACTCCAGCTTGCCTTCCACAATGTCATAGAACGCATCGGCTCCCCAGGTCAGAGGATCCTGCGCGCGACATCTTGGCCGACCGCCTCCACCCCATTCGTCCGTAAAAATGACCTTGGTCCCGTCGTTATTGAAGGTTGCAGAGTGCCAGTAGGCAAATCCGGGATCTATGACCTGATCCAGTCGCTTTGGATCAGCGGGATCAGAGATATCCAGCAGAATACCGTTCCCTGAACAGGCACCGGCAGCCAGTCCGATTTCAGGGTAGGTCGTGATGTCATGACACTGATTGGTCTGGCTCGTGGTTTGTGTGCCTTCACCATGATCACCACCGCCCCAAAGCCCCGCCAGCGTGCCTGAATCAGGGTCCGAAAAGATAAATGGCCGATGGACAATCTTTGCCTCGGCTGGATTGTCTTCAGGTATCTCGATGACCTCGATCCTGAACAGTGCAGATTCAGGGTTTTCGAAGGGCGAGTCATCGGAGCAACCCGCCAATTCTTCGTCATCACGGACCCGACTGGTTCCCGAAACATACACATAAATGTTCCCATTTTCATCGGCTTCCTGAGCAACAGTATGGGTATGAGAACCACGGCAGGTCTGAACAGCGGCGACCTGTGTCGGGTTGCGAACATCACTGACATCAAAAATTCGAATGCCACGAACCCGATCATTACTGACAGATTCAGGAACGCCTTCTAATCCGCAGTCCAGGCGACCTCTCACTTCCTGGACCGACATAATCATGAGACCGCCGACCAGAGAGACGTCTCCCTGGCCGCCAGGACATACCACTGAGGCTATGTGTTCGGGTGAATCTGGGTTGCTAATATCGTAAGTATTAAACCCGTGGTAATTACCGGCGATCAGATAGTCACCGGAGAAAAGCAGGTCAGTGTTCGAGAAGCTGAGCAGAGCCGGGCGAGGGTCGGCGTTTTCATCAGCCTCCTCATCGGTTGGAGTTTCCGGAGCATTCCCGCTGGCGCTGGCCTCAGCCTCCAGTTCCTCAAGGCGGCGTGCTGATAGACCCGACGGTCGTTCGGGATCAAAAAAGCCGGCAGGTTTCGGCAGTGTTGCAACTAGCTGCATGTTAAGTGACGCCTCACCGGCATCCCTGAACCCAGCGGCAAGGCCAACCCTCGGATCAGAACTGAAGCTGGCCAATAGAGTGACCATCCGCTCGATTTCAGAGGTTTGGTCCGACGTCACGTCTGAAGTAAATTCATAGAGCAGCGGATCCTGCACCGAACCACGCTGGTCGAGCAGATCTTCCACCATATCCAACGCCCCCTGGTGGTGCTTAATCATGCTTTCGAGATAGAGCCGGTCAAATTCAGAACCCCGTGCCGCTGCCAGCGCTGCCATTTCCTGATCCGTCAGCATACCGGCCATGCGCATAAATCCTGATTGGTGGTGCGCATCTTCAGCCGTCACCTCCAGTCCCCGGTCACCCAACCAGTCCTGCATCATGTCGATTTCATCATCCTGGGACAGGGTAATCCTCGCAGCGACCGCCAGAATTGCTTCATTATTGGTCCGGCTTCCTGCGAGCGCAGACATTTCTTTTGCCTGGGCATGATGAGGGATCATGCCCTGCAGAAACTGTATATCGCCCAGCGAGTATTCCATTCCGGCCAGAGCAGAGGCTTCTTCTGCTGTGATGAGTCTGCTTTGTTGTCCGGGCGCACCGGGCTGGATAATAGGGGCTTGCCCCACTGCACTGTGTGTGAAAAGCGCCGCGGCAACAACCCACCCGATCTTGAAAGTATCAGAAAAAACCTGCAAAAGTTGCGGGGCTATCATAGTTAATTCCCTATAGTCATGGACTATCAGTTACCATTCCAAGCCATTGTACTCGTTCCGCAGTTTTTGCCAATTGCCATTCAAGCGCGACTGCAGCTTGTATCGCGGGCCCCAGGATTTTCCAGCCGTAGCATGACAAACTTGATTCTTCAGCACCGCCCCCTGCTCGATCCGAACCGGTGCAGATTTCTCTGCATCAGCACGCTGCTGATCGCTAGCAGTGCGATGTCGCAGAACGAGCCGAGTCCGGCATCAGGGACAGCGGCAGTGGAGCTGGGCGAGCAGCAGGTGAACGGTGTGTTGAGAACAATACCAGAGGTACTGGTGGGTCTGGGTGGATTTGAACCACCGACCTCACCCTTATCAGGGGTGCGCTCTAACCAACTGAGCTACAGACCCAAACAGAGAAAAGCGTTGTCCGTTTGGTGAAGGTTATCAATTCTTCCTGCTCGCCCGCCAGGAAGACGAGCGAGGCGGCGTATTATACGCAATTAATGCAGGCTGACAAGACATCCCGGGGTCACCCGAATCGACTGTCGGACTGCCTCAGGAACTGCGCAGATCAAAGGAGCGGATCAACCGAAAACCCAGCAGTACCGCCAGCACAGCCCCGTACACGACGGCTTCCCGGACATCAGTGCGCAGTATCCATAGCAGATGCACGACGGCCAGAATCCCGGCGACATAAACCAACCGGTGCAGCTTCTTCCAGTTCTTACCCAACCTGCGAACCATCGCTTTCGGCGAGGTGACACCCAACACCAGCAAGATCATATAGGCGACAAACCCAACGGTGATATAAGGGCGCTCGATTAATTCCTCGCCGATGGCCTGCCAGCGAAAGACAAGCAGAAAGCTCATCCAAACCAGCAGGTGAATCGTGGCGTAAAACAGCGCGAACAGGCCGAGCATCCGGCGATGCCGGACAAACTGGGTGATACCAGTGAGGTGCCGGAGCGGCGTGAGCGCGAGTGCCAACAACAGAAACCGGATGGTCCACTCACCGGTGACCTTGGCCAGCTCCTGTGCGGGATCAGGGCCCAGATTATTCTGCAGGATCTGCACAACCATCAACGCCAGAGGCACAAGCGCCAGCAAAAATACCGCAGGCTTCAGCCCCATGCTCACCGGCCAGACCGAGGAAGTCGCCAAACTCAGTAATTTACCGCCAGATCCATACTCGAATACAGAGAAGCCACCTGATCGGCATAGCCATTGAACAGGCGGGTCTCAATGTATTGTCGACTGAACAGCGTTTGCGGCAGGCGCCGCTCCATATCCTGACGCCAGCGTGGATGGTGAACCTCAGGGTTTACATTGGCATAGAAACCATACTCATTCGCTTGCAGATCGTTCCAAGTCGTATTTGGCATGGTTTCCCGAAAGTTAATGCGCACAATCGATTTGATGCTTTTAAAGCCATACTTCCAGGGCACCACCAGTCTCATCGGCGCGCCATTCTGAGCAGGTAAATAACTGCCGTATAAGCCGACCGCCATGAAAGTGAGGGGATGAGTTGCTTCATCGATGCGCAGTCCCTCACGATATGGCCAATCTACGATAGCAAAGCGGGAGGTGACGCCCGGCATTGTTTTCGGATCTACCAGAGTCTCGAACTCAACGAATTTGGCTTTTGAAGTGGGCTCAAAGCGCTTGATCAGATCAGCCAGCGGAAACCCGATCCAGGGAATCACCATCGACCAGGCTTCGACACAGCGCAGGCGGTAAACCCGTTCCTCCAACTGCATCGGGCCAAGAATATCTTCCAGATCGTAAGTGCCGGGTTTGGCAACTTCTCCACTGATCTCTACCGACCATGGGTCGGTCCGAAAGGCACCAGACCGCGAAGACGGATCTGATTTATCCATGCCAAATTCATAAAAATTGTTGTAGCGCGTCACATCTCGGTAGGGGGTCAGAGTTTCACCTGTGAAGTAAGGTTCCTGCTCAGGCGCCGGAGTCACTTCGGCAAATTTCGACTCCCACCATGGCGCTGGTGCCGCTAAACTAAGCGCTTCCGGGGCACGAGCTTTCAATGCATCGCCATCTTGGGCCAGTACAGGTGAAGCGCCACCGAGCAGGCTACCACCAAGCGCCAGCGCCGCCGTCTCTTTCATAAAGGCTCGGCGATTGCGATAGACTTTTTCCGGGGTGATTTCTGAGGATTTTACATCTGACGGTTTCTTTATGAGCATTTAATTGCGCCTTCGAAAGTTTAAGTTATGTAACTCACTCAACGTAGCAATTGGGAAGAATTTCAGCCGACTTTTCCGCATTCCTTAAGTCCTGCGAACCAACACCCGTTACGTTTAATTTTGTCGCTTAGATTAATTTCTGGCATCAGAGCGTTCTGCAAACTGCCGTCGATACAACCAGTTAGCTGGACCCGAAGTTGCGTATGCTATGGTTGTAATCAAGAAAACTTCGTGAGGCCTCTGGGCAGTAATCCCGAGAACTAAAACCGCAAAAACAAAAAAAATATATGGGACCGTACCCTTGAGCTTGAAGCTGTAATAACGATAATTCGAAATCATCAAAAGACCTGCAAATACTGTGAGCACTGCTGCTAAGTATGATACGAGGGGGGTAACCTCAATGTCATATTTAGAAGCCACCCACGGTACAAAAGTTACTAGACCGGCCGCCACTGGACTCGCTAAGCCGACAAAAAAGCGCTTATCAACGGTACCTAATTGAACATTGAAACGGGCTAACCTGAGGGCCGCGCAGGACACATAGATAAAACTTGCAGCCCAACCAATGTTACCAAGCGATTCAAACGCCCAGCTAAAGATAATGAGTGAAGGCGCCACGCCAAAACACACCATGTCAGACATGCTATCAAATTCAGCTCCAAAGGCACTTTGTGAGTTTGTCAATCTCGCGATTCGTCCGTCCAATCCATCACATATTCCAGCTATGACTATCGCCCAACCCGCCTCATTAAAACTACCAGACATGCCAGCAATGATTGCATAGAAGCCAGCGAACAAGGCGCCAAGGGTTAATAAGTTCGGCAATAAATAAACACCGCGCAACTTGACCTTTCTACCACCTTCCGAAACTACTTCTTCATGCTCATCTATAGGTAAGTTAAATTCTTGGCTAAGAGAATCCTCTGCTTCCGAGCTAGCGATTTCTGAATCGTCTTTAAGATCTTGCATTACGGTCTCTTTTCATAGACAAGGCGATAGTATACAGCCCTATCAATCCGGTTATGTAAATTTTTCTGTAATTTACCCTCTCGATCAATTGCTATAAACTTCGCAGCTTTGTTTCCCTGATTCGACAATGTGAAGGATACACTCTCATGAACTACTTCAATACCTTACCGTTGAGGCTCCAACTGGAGCAGCTGGGAAAATGCCGCTTCATGGATCGTAGCGAATTCAGCGGAGGCGTTGACAAGCTAAAAGGCAAATCTGTTGTTATCGTCGGTTGTGGAGCGCAGGGCTTAAATCAGGGCCTGAACATGCGGGACAGCGGCCTGGATGTCTCCTATGCTTTGAGAGATGCTGCCATCTTAGAACGCAGAGCCTCTTGGAAAAATGCAACTGAGAATGGCTTTGCGGTAGGCACTTACGAAGATCTCATACCCGGCGCCGATCTCGTGTTGAATCTAACACCTGACAAGCAACACAGCGATGTAGTTAATCAGGTGATGCCTCTGATGAAGCAAGGGGCTTGCCTGGCCTACTCTCACGGCTTCAACATTGTCGAGGAGGGCATGCGGGTGCGCGATGATCTCACTGTCGTAATGGTTGCCCCCAAAAGCCCCGGCAGTGAAGTCCGGGAAGAATATAAACGTGGCTTTGGTGTTCCGACTCTGATCGCGGTTCACGCAGAGAACGATCCGAATAGAGACGGTCTGGAGATTGCCAAAGCTTATGCCGCCGCCACGGGAGGACATCGAGCCGGCGTACTGGAATCTTCCTTCATCGCGGAAGTGAAGTCCGATCTGATGGGCGAGCAGACCATACTGTGCGGCATGCTGCAAACGGGCTCATTGCTTTGCTATGACAAGATGGTTGAAAAAGGTATCGATGCCGCATACGCTTCGAAGCTGGTTCAGCACGGCTGGGAAGTCATCGCCGAAGGACTGAAGCACGGGGGCATCACGAATATGATGGACCGCCTGTCCAACCCGGCCAAACTGGTTGCCAATGAGCTCGCCGATGAACTCAAGGACATCATGCGGGATCTTTACAACAAACATATGGACGACATCATCACCGGACGATTCTCAGCGGGGATGATGGAGGACTGGGCCAACGATGACGCGAAGCTATTGGCATGGCGGGCAGCAACCGCAGAGACCAGTTTCGAAAAATCAAGCGCGGGCGACATGGAGATTTCCGAACAGGAATACTACGACCACGGAATTCTCATGGCTGCCATGATCAAAGCGGGCGTAGAACTCGCCTTTGAGAGCCTGACAGACAGTGGCGTGATTGCTGAATCAGCCTACTATGAATCACTGCATGAAGTTCCGCTGATCGCCAACCTGATTGGCCGGAAAAAGCTCTACGAAATGAACAAAGTGATTTCCGATACGGCAGAGTATGGCTGCTATCTTTTCTCTCATGAATGTGTGCCGCTTTTGGAAGAGTTCATGAGAAAAATCGATACTGACGTCATCGGCAAAGGCCTGCAGCTGACCGATGAAGGCGTAGATAACGCCGAACTCATCGCAGTGAACGAGGCAATTCGTTCTCATCCTATAGAAGTCGTGGGCAAGAAACTGCGCAGCTACATGACCGCGATGAAGAAGGTCATCTAGGCTGAGCCAGACCCTCGAGCAGACAGTGCAAACCGGGCGGCTCTTCAAATAGCCGCCCTATTCACCGGACTTACCGTACTTCTGCCCCACCGCCCACCGACGACATCTTCCGGATTAGAGCGCCAGGGTCTTGTCGCCGCGTGCGATACCTGAAACCCCGGTGCGCGCAACCTCCAGCACCACACTCTCGCCCAAGGCTGCAATAAACGCGTCGAGCTTTTCTCCAGCGCCTGTAAGTTGAATAGTAAATACCGTTGCCGTCAGATCTACGATCTGACCACGAAAAATGTCAACCGTGCGCGCTATCTCCGCTCTTTGCGCACCCGATGCTTTCACCTTGATCAACATCAATTCGCGCTCGATGTGCGCGCCTTCGGTCAGGTCAACAAGCTTGACCACATCGACCAGCTTATTGAGATGTTTGGTGATCTGCTCAATCCGGGCGTCATCACCACTTGTCGTTACCGTCAGCCGAGAAAGCGATTGATCTTCCGTCGGCGCCACTGTGAGCGAATCAATGTTGTAGTTACGCTGAGAAAACAAGCCGACAACGCGCGAAAGAGCCCCTGGTTCATTCTCGAGAAGTACTGAAATGATGTGTCTCATGTCAGGTACGCTCCGTCTTGCTCAGCACCATATCCTTCATTGCACCGCCTTTGATCGCCATGGGATAGACGTGCTCGGTTGGATCAACCAGAACATCGATAAATACCAGCTTGTCCTTCATCGCGAGCGCTTCCTTCATTTTGCTGTGTAGCTCATCAGCTCTCTCGATACGCACACCGACGTGCCCGTACGCCTCGGCCAGCTTAATGAAATCCGGCAAGGATTCAGAGTAGGTACTGTGAGAATGTCGCCCGCCATACTGCATATCTTGCCACTGCTTTACCATACCAAGCGCTTCATTGTTCAGACACACTATTTTAATCGGCAATCCGTACTGCATGCAGGTGGCAAATTCCTGTTGATTCATCATGAAGCTGCCCTCCCCTGTTACGCAGACGGACAGTGCGTCTGGAAAGGCAAGTTGCACCCCCATGGCAGCGGGAAAACCAAAACCCATGGTCCCCAGCCCACCCGAGTTTATCCAGCGCCTGGGCTTATCAAAGCCATAATGCTGCGCTGCAAACATCTGATGTTGACCAACATCCGAGGAAATAAAGGCATCACCCTCACTCAGCTCATACAAAGCCTGGACAGCCTGCTGGGGTTTAATTATCCCCCCTTCAGCCGGAGCAACCGCGAGACATTTTTTTTCCCGCCACTGGTCTATCTGCTTCCACCACGCCTTGAGAGCCTGGTCGTCCACGGACTGGTCGCTTTTATCCAGTTGATCGAGCATCTCCCGCAGCACGGACTGAACAGGACCAACGATGGGCACGTCAGCAGTTACCGTCTTTGAAATGGCAGCCGGGTCTATATCCACGTGCAAAATTGTCGCGTCCGGACAAAATTTACTGGTATCGGAATTTGTCACCCGATCATCAAAGCGGGCACCGACCGCAAGCAAAACATCACAGTGATGCATCGCCATATTGGCTTCATAGGTTCCGTGCATACCAAGCATGCCGAGGAACTGTTTATCAGTAGACGGATAAGCACCCAGGCCCATCAGGGTATTGGTAATGGGATAACCCAGCGTTCGCGTAAGCTGCGTCAATTCCTCACATCCCTCCCCCTGAATGACCCCGCCACCGGTGTAGATCATAGGACGTTTGGCGCCCAGCAACACTTCAACCGCTTTTTTGATCTGGCCGGAGTGACCCTTTGACGGGACCTGATAGGACCGGAGTTTGATGTCCTGCGGATACTCATAGTCGATCTTCAGCTTCGGATCTGTCGCATCTTTCGGCACGTCAATGACAACAGGACCCGGCCGGCCTGTCGAAGCAATATGAAAGGCCTTTTTGACAACCGCTGGGATATCAGCTGCACTTTGCACCATGAAGCTATGTTTCACGATGGGTCTTGACACACCCACCATGTCAGTTTCCTGAAAAGCATCGCTGCCAATCATCCGGCTTTCCACCTGCCCGGAGATCACCACCATGGGGATTGAGTCCATGTAAGCCGTCGCGATGCCCGTAATGGCATTAGTCGCGCCCGGTCCCGATGTCACCAGCACTACCCCCGGTTTCCCGGTTGCCCGGGCATAACCATCAGCCGCATGGGTCGCCGCCTGCTCATGGCGCACCAGGATATGCTCCACTTTATCCTGCTGAAATAGCGCATCGTAAATGTGCAGCACGGCGCCGCCAGGATAACCAAATAGGAACTCAACGCCCTCGTCGTGCAAGGCGCGAATTAAAGCCTCTCCACCCGATAATTGTTCCACGTCTATTTGCCTCTAAAACAGTTCAATTCACACAGTTATGACCGATTCACGGCCACGCCCGAAGCACGCGGCTACTCGTTCGAGCGTCTTTGATTCTCAGAAATTGATTGATGTCACGAGCCCACAGTTACTCCAAGCAACCGATAAGCTACATGTCGGCTTCGTCAGCGATTACGTGATCGAAACCGCATTAGAAGCCAGGGGTGGATGTTGTCCGACACCCGGAGACCAGTTCATCCGTCACCAGGTCTTGGCGAGCTCGAACTGCGGCGGACGGTAATGAGATGGCCATCACGACCGCCGAAGATCTATGATTCTGCCACTTTTATCTGGAAAGTCAAGCTCTTGCGGCGCTTCTACCGCACGGGTCAGGACGCCAGAGCAGCAATTTGGCCGCAACGCGGTGCGGAATCAAGCCACCGCCTGCTCCGCCACTTTCGGCGAGAGCGAAAAAGTCAGATTCCCGTCAGTAGCGGCATCCACATTGATGACATCACCTGCCCGGTATGCGCCCCGCAGAACATGCTCTGCCAGGGGGTTTTCGAGGCTATTCTGGATTGCACGCTTCAGCGGGCGAGCACCGTAAACGGGGTCGAAACCGGCTTCTGCAATGTGATCCAGCAAGTTATCGCTGACCCGCAAAGCCAGCTTACTGCTCGCCAGTCGCTCGTTTAAAAGCGCAATCTGGATGCCGGCTATGCGACGAATCTGATCTTTCTGCAACGGATGAAAGACCACTGTTTCATCAATCCGATTCACGAATTCCGGCGAAAAATGTCTGACCACCGCCTCCATGACACCGCGCTTAACCCGATCATAGGTATCTGCTTCAACCGTTTGCTGATTCATCATCTCCTGAATCCGGTCTGAGCCCAAATTTGAAGTCATCACGATAACTGTGTTTCGAAAATCCACTGTGCGGCCATGACCATCTGTCAATCGACCGTCATCCAGCACTTGCAGCAGGACATTGAATACGTCGGCATGTGCCTTCTCCACCTCATCCAGCAGCAGGACCGAATACGGACGGCGCCTGACAGTTTCAGTCAAATACCCCCCCTCTTCATAGCCAACGTAACCCGGAGGTGCTCCGATTAAACGCGCAACTGAGTGCTGCTCCATGAATTCAGACATATCCAACCGAACCATCGCGTCCTCAGTGTCAAACAGAAACTCAGCCAGCGCCTTGCATAGCTCCGTTTTACCGACCCCGGTAGGACCCAGAAACAGAAATGAACCATTTGGCCGATTGGGATCTGACAACCCAGAACGTGAGCGCCTGACTGCATTGGCCACCGCAGAGATCGCTTCTGACTGACCCACTACGCGCTTTTGTAGGGCCTGTTCCATTTCCAGCAATCGTTGTCTGTCGCCCTGCAGCATCTTGTTTACCGGAATACCCGTGGACCGGGACACCACATCAGCAATTTCTTCTTCGGTCACCTTGTTGCGCAACAGCTGCTTTTCGGCCGCCTCTGCAACGGTGGCCAGCTCCAGCTTCTGCTCCAGCCCTGGAATGACACCGTATTGAATTTCCGACATCCGTGCCAGATCGCCTGATCGGCGAGCCGCTTCCATATCCTGCCTGGCCTGCTCTAGACTCCCTTTGATTGATGCGGCGCCCTGCAGGGAGGCTTTCTCGGCCTTCCATATCTCTTCCAGATCTGCGTATTCCCTTTCCAGTCCGGCAATGTCTGATTCGAGCTTGTCTTTGCGCTCAAGTGCAGCAGCATCCTCATCTTTTTTTAGCGCTTCACGCTCTATTTTCAGCTGAATCAGGCGCCTTTCAAGCCTGTCCATTTGTTCCGGTTTGGAGTCAATTTCCATCCTAATTAAACTGGCCGCTTCATCTACAAGGTCGATCGCCTTATCCGGCAATTGACGATCCGTAATGTACCGCTGCGACAGGCGAGCAGAGGCAATAATGGCCGAGTCCGTAATATCGACACCATGATGCACCTCATAGCGCTCTTTCAGCCCCCTCAGGATCGCAATAGTATCTTCCTCGGTCGGCTCGCTGACCAAAACTTTCTGGAACCTCCGTTCCAGCGCAGCGTCCTTTTCAATGTATTTCCGATACTCATCAAGGGTTGTTGCACCGACACAGTGCAGCTCGCCTCGCGCCAGCGCAGGTTTGAGCATATTGCCGGCATCCATTGCGCCTTCTGCTTTGCCGGCCCCCACCATGGTATGCATCTCATCTATGAAGAGAATTACTGATCCTTCCTGCTTGACGAGCTCATTGAGAACGGCTTTTAGTCGCTCCTCAAATTCTCCTCGAAACTTAGCTCCCGCGATCAGCGAACCCATGTCGAGAGCAAGAATCTTTTTGTCCTTCAGCGCCTCTGGGACTTCACCATTGACAATGCGCTGCGCGAGCCCCTCTGCTATCGCTGTTTTGCCCACTCCCGGCTCGCCAATGAGCACCGGATTGTTTTTCGTTCGGCGCTGCAGCACCTGAATCGTACGGCGAATTTCTGCATCGCGACCGATCACCGGATCCAACTCAGAATTCTCAGCCCGTTCCGTAAGATCAGTACAGTAGTTATTTAATGCCTGCCAGGCATCTTCAGCGTCGGCCCTGTCCGCACTTTCACCGCCACGCAGATTAGTAATCGCATTTTCAAACGCCTGTGCAGACACGCCGAAGCCGTTTAGTATTTTGCCTACCTCATCTTTCCCCTGAATGGCAGCAAGCAGAACCGTCTCGCTGGAGACGTAAGCATCTCGTTTTTGCTGGGCAAGCTTGTCTGACTGGCTGAGTAATTTACCTAACTCCGGGGAGGCTGTGATTTCGCCATCATGATCAGGAACCACGGGCAGCTCGTCTACCGACTTCTGCAACGCTTGTCTCAGCTGCGAAACAGGAAACCCGGTTTGGCTCAGTAAAGGACGAACCGTGCCGCCTTTTTGGTCGATCAGCATCAGCATGAGATGCTCTGGTCTAATTTGGTTATGATCTTTGCCTAGCGCAAGAGATTGCGCATCAGCCAAAGCTGATTGCAGTTTACTTGTCAGTTTATCCAGTCGCATCGTTACGATCCTTTTCAGCACAAAACCCTGAAACACCGGGCTGTGCATTCCACTATCGATAACGTAAAGATTGGGGTGAACAATAAATTTTTCAATATTGAATCTGTACAGGCGCTAACCGACGGAACGCCTGTTCAATTCCGGAGCACGGCCCAGAGGCTCAGTCAGTCACGCCGATGGGATACAGATGGTCGTCGCATTCCGACCGCAGACTGGCGAAACTCTGTAGGAGAAGAAGCGTCGCTGATCGCAAGAAGTGCACAATCCACCGCCACTTATTCTCTGAACGCCCTGCTGCCGGAGCAGGGCTGTCGCGACCTCATACAGATCTGCCATGAACTTTTCACCGACCGCTGGCGTGAAAGCGCTTGCCAGCGCATCGTCAGCGAGAATTGCACTCAGTGCAGCATGCACATCCCGCCCAACTTCGAAGTGGCAAGGGCCTATAGCCGGACCCATCCAGGCAAGAATTGACTCCGGCGGCGTCCGCATCGCCTTAATCGTGTTGTCAACAATGCCCGACGCCAACCCGCGCCAACCGCAGTGCACAGCAGCGATTTCACTGCCATCCTCGGCGGCCAGCAACAGAGGCAGACAATCCGCGGTCAGTACACTGAGCGCCAAACCTGCTTCTCGAGTAATGACTGCATCCGCCTCTACAGAAGTAGTTTCCTCCCGCACGACAACTACTCGAGCACCGTGCACCTGCTTGAGCCACTGCCAACCTCGGATTCCGGGGAGAGTGGCCCGCAGCCGACGCCGATTCGAGGCCACCGCGTCCGAATTATCACCGACATGGTCTGCCAGATTGAACGAGTTAAACGCTGCCTGACTGACGCCTCCAGCGCGGGTCGTAACGAACGCCGACACCGTGTCAGGCGCCTCCCAATCAGGACAGATCAAGGACATATCGCTCACGCCGTCCCCTCTCCGGCATCCTGGTGCAAAAGACTCAACAAGCCCGCGAAGTCATCCGGCAATCGGGCTTCCCACCTGCACTCCAACTTGGTTGCAGGATGTAAAAGCGCCAGTTCAGACGCATGCAGAGCCTGGCGTTTGAATGTCTCCAGCGCACCTGCCAGCTCCTCTACGCAATTTGGCGGAACCCGATAGCGTCCTCCATAGAGCGGATCACCTACGATAGGATATTTTAAATGTGCCATATGGACCCTTATCTGATGAGTACGGCCGGTTTCCAGGTTCACACGGATGTGGGTATGAGCAGCATAGCGCTGAACCACTCGATAATGGGTAATGGCTTCCTGACCATCTGCGGAAACGGCTCGCTTCATGCGATGCACCGGATGACGGGCTAGAGGCGCTGAAACAGTCCCTCCTGCAGTCATAACTCCCTGAACCACTGCCTCATACTGCCTAGAAACCGACCGTGACTGCAGCTGCTGAACCAGGGCATGATGACTCTTCAGATTTTTCGCGACAACCATCAATCCGGTAGTATCTTTATCAAGTCGATGGACAATCCCTGCACGCGGAAGAGATTCAAGGGTGGGGCAATAGTGCAGCAGACCATTAACCAGAGTGCCCTGATGATGACCCGCTGCCGGATGGACGACAAGTTCAGCCTGTTTATCAAGCACGAGCAGCTCTTCATCTTCGTAGACGATACTGAGCGGCATTTCCTCGGCGGCACAGTTCTCAGCCGATTGTGGCGTTGCGTCAAGGACCAGCCACGAACCGGCGAGCGCCGATTCTCTCGGTTTACAGCGCTGACCATTCACAGTCAGCTCGCCTGTTTTCATCCAGGCCTGCAGCCTCGCTCGGGAATAGTCGGGAAACAAGCGGGCGGCCACCTGGTCTATTCGGTGCCCCGCCTGTTCATCAGTCACCTGAGCCTTCAGCGAGATCGATTCTTTTTCATGTTCCGGCACCATCACACGCGCATGATACTCCAAGCCATCAAAACACTCATCTGGGACGAATCACCGCGCAGTTCATTGCCCTATTAGTGGGTTTCAGGCTCACCGTGTGGTTAAATACCGGGTTAAGGATCACCTACAGCGGAACTGCAGCCATTCATGACACAGCCAACTTCGACCAGGTTTCTGCATGTTGCCGTCCTTTTGCTGCTCCTCGGCGGGTGCGGACTGTTCGACCGAGATGAAGCCGACGAATTCTCTGGCCTGACCACAGAGGAGCAATTCTACCGAAGGGCACTGGAACAGCTGGAAAGCCGGAACTATTCGGGTGCAATTTCCACCTACCAGGCTCTTGAGTCGCGCTTTCCTTTTGGCCGCTTCGCAGCGCAAGCGCAGATTGAGATTGTTTATGCCTATTTCAGCAACGGCGACGAGGAGGCTGCCCGTGCCGCGGCGGATCGCTTCATCAGACTGCATCCTGAGAATGAGAACATCGACTACGCCTATTACATGAAAGGACTGGCGTCCTTCAACGATCGCAGCGGCGTCCTGAGCCGCCTGATTCCTGTGGATTACACCAAACGTGATCCGGGTCTGGCTCAGGAATCGTTCAACGACTTTGCTCAAATGCTGGCGCTCTATCCAGACAGCGCCTATGCTGCAGACGCTCGAGCCCGGATGGTTTTTCTTCGGAACAACCTGGCAGCCTATGAGATACATGTGGCCAACTACTACCTAGATCGCCGGGCGTATATTGCGGCATTGCGACGAGGTCAATATGTCGTTGAAAACTTCCAGGGCACTCCGGCAGTGGCCGACGGCGTGGCTATCATGGTGGAATCCTACCTCAGACTGGGACTGAATGAACTGGCAGACACCTCTCTGGCACTGCTGAAAGAGAACTATCCAAACCATATTTCTATTGATGACGAGGGTGATTTTCGCGTCAGGACGGAAATTACCGACCCTTCACTGCTCTATACGGTCAGTTTCGGATTGCTCGGAGACAACCGGGGAAATCCTCCACTTGCCCCAACCCAGCGTCCAGGGACCTCGGGCAGCCAGCAAATCATCAATTCCCAGCGAAGTCAGCAATCAAACGGGCGATCATTTTTAAGCATCATCACCTTCGGACTGCTAAACTGAAACAACGGCATATTTCTGCCTGAAGCCCAATGCCAAGAATTCCGGGAGCACTTTAGTTGGGAGACCAACCATCTCCAACAGGAGCAGAGAGTGCAGCGTAAAGCGGAACGTACGATTCAAAAACCACAGCGCCGGGCAAATCGGACTATGCGCTAATTTCAATCCTCCGATCCGGATTAAAGCGCGATATAGCTTTTACCGGCGATTAATCACCAAGCGACCAACCATTAGTGATCGGATAGCGCCTGTCGCGACCAAATCCACGCTGAGTCAGTCTCACTCCGATCGGCCCCTGACGACGTTTGTACTCGTTCAGGTCAACAAGCCGCAACACCCGCTTTACATCCGCTTCGAGAAAACCTTTCTCCACAATCGACTCAAAGCTCAAATCCCGCTCAACGTATAGCTCGAGGATCGCATCCAGAGTATCGTAATCCGGCAGACTGTCTTGGTCCAGCTGCCCGGGCTCGAGTTCTGCCGATGGCGGTCTGTTGATCACCTCAATGGGAATCGCTTCGCAATCCGCTTTCTGCGCGTTTCTGTACCGGGCCAGTTTATAGACCAATGTTTTTGAGACATCTTTCAAAACATCAAAGCCGCCTGCCATGTCCCCATAGAGCGTAGAGTACCCAACAGCAATTTCGCTCTTGTTGCCTGTCGTCAAAACCAGCAAGCCCTTTTTGTTCGAAATTGCCATCAGCAGGACACCCCGCGCACGCGCCTGTATATTCTGCTCAGTGACATCAACAGGCAGACCCCGAAATTCCTGCTCCAGCGCTTCGAGAAAACTCGCATAAATTTCATTGATAGCAATTACCTGATAGTCCACGCCAAGGGTCCTGGCTTGACGTTCGGCGCAGTCGAGGCTAAGTTGTGAAGTATAGGCAAAGGGCATCATGACAGCTTCGACACGGGCTGCGCCCAGTGCGTCCACCGCGATAGCCAGACTCAAGGCTGAGTCAATTCCACCGGACAGCCCTAAAACCACTCCGGAAAATCGGTTCTTGGTTACGTAATCCCGCAATCCCAGAACAAGCGTTTCATAGACCTGAGCTTCGAGACTGAGACTTGCCGAAAGCCGTTGTGAGGCGATCCGGCATACCCCGCTAATGTCGATTTGGACTTCAAGTGGAAACAAACCCTCGACGAACTGGGGCACCTGGCAAGCCAGTTGGCCCTCGCTAGCCGCCAAAGATCCTCCGTCAAACACTAGCTCGTCCTGGCCGCCCAGTAAATTAACATACACAACTGGGAAACCCTCTTCCATGCTGCGCTTACAGACCAGGCCTTGTCTTTCCTCAAGCTTCGCAGTGTGAAAAGGAGACGCATTGATGTTGACTAACATCTGTGCGCCGGCGTTCTTAGCCTGACGAGCAGGCTCATCTTCCCAGAGATCTTCGCAAATGGTGAAAGCGATCGTCGTACCTTTCAGATCAAGCGTACAGGAGCGATCACCCGCAGCAAAATATCTTCGCTCATCAAAAACCTGATAGTTTGGCAGGCACTGCTTGCGATACCCACCCACTACCTCCCCTTGCTGAGCAATCAGCAGCGAATTATAGACTGCCTCGCCGGTGCTCTCTGGAAAGCCAATGACCAGAATCGGATCGATGCTTTCCCGAAGAATGTGCTGCAGGGCCTTTTCCACTCTGAGTTTAAGGCTGGGTCGCAGCAGCAAATCCTCAGGCGGATAACCGGTCAAAGCTAGCTCCGGGAATACCACGACGTCAGCCGCAAATTCCACTTCAGCTCGCTTGGCAGCGCTGATGATGCGTTCAGTATTACCGTCGATGTCCCCAACCAGCAAATTCAATTGGGCCATGACTATATTCAACTTTTCTGACATAGGTTGCCTGAATGGAGTCACTTTCCTGTTATGTCGGAATGTTTGAGCAATTCACTTACTCGTAACAATGGGAGTCGGTACCTGTTAACGGGCTAACCGGGCGGTACCGAACGAGGCAGGCTATTGTACGACAAATCCTAGGCATCAGTTTCACATTTCCACAAACCAGACAAAAACTAACCCACTACGCCACTCACGAGACCAAAATATTGTCCGAAACGTACTACCGTTAGGACAGGGAGAGGCCGACACCGAGGAAACTTTCTCGCTCTCTCAACATTCACAGACGATTGAAATCGAAGCGATTCAGCAAGCGCTGGAAGAAACTAGCTGGAATAAAAGCGCCGAGACAAGAAAGTTGGGCGTGTCCTTCCGACACCGACTCAAGAAGCCTGGGCTTGAATAGCTTGCGATGACCCTCGCGGGTCCGTTCCGGGGCGGTAAGGCTGCGGATCAATAAAAGGCCGCTGATTCATAATCAGTTCAGACAGCAGGCGTGCAGAAGCCGGCGCCAGCACCAGCCCATTCCGGAATTGGCCAGCATTCACGAACAGATTTTCATGTGGCTCTACCAAGCCGATCACCGGCAGGCCACCTGCCCTCCCGGGCCTCAACCCTGACCATTGCCGTACCGGCTCATATCGCGCTAAATCAGGCAGCATACCTACGGCAGCATCTTGCAGTATTTTCCTGCCTTCTTCTGTCAATGATTTGTCAAAATCGGCGTATTCCAAGGTGCTACCCACGAGCAGATGTCTATCTCTGCGGGGTATCAGATACTTTCCCTTGTGGAGCACCATCGAATCAATCAATGGTTCAGCTAATCGGTACTGCAGCATTTGTCCCTTCACCGGCGCCACGCCGGATTCAACTTGCAGAGAACCCAGCAATTGTTGGGTCCAGGCGCCCGCAGTCAGGACAAAAGCCCCCGCCTGCACACTCTGCCTCTCTCCAGAACCAGTTGCGTTTGTATATGCTGCAACAATCCTGTTGTCTGTCTGCTCGAATCCGGCAACGCGCGTGTGGGTCTGCAGCGCAAATGACGGTGACTGTTTGAGACTAGCAATCAGGGCCTTGCACAGCCGGGGGTTGCGCACATGACCCAGGTGCGGCATCCACAAACCCTTGCCAAAGTCCGCCGCCAGATTTTGCTCTGCTTCATAGATTCGGCCGGCTCCCCAGACTTCCATTGCCTTGCCTTCGGATACCGCCCAAGACACGGCGTCTGACTGATCAGGCGCATCAAGCATGAGCAGTCCACACGTCTCAAATTCGGCATCGACACCGGTTTCGGCAAGCAACTCACGCACTAGCTGCGGATAATATTCCTGAGCCCAGTTGGCCAGCGCAGTCACTGCCAGTGAATACCGCCAGGGATACAGCGGTGACACAATCCCGCCTCCCGCCCAGGAGGACTCGCGGGCCACCTCCCCCTGATCAATAAGCATGACCGAGGCGCCAAGCGCCAACAGATTGCGAGACACCAGCAGCCCGTTAATACCCGCGCCCACCACAAGAAAGTCAGGAATCTGTTTCAAATTTTGCCCTTTTTCCTCATCCACCCTTAAAGTATAGTCGCAAAAACTCATGCTTACCGGTAGTCCAACCCGCGTTGCAATCCCCGCAGAGGGCGACTCAAAGCCTAGTCGATACTCACCGCTTTGGCAGTGCCATCAGGTATAATCCGGACTGATCCGCTAACAAACCAGCCAGCGGCGGCCACCGGGCCGTCTGATCATTGTAGAGCCCCACTCTGGATATCGACCTCACAATTTTTCAAATCTCCGCGCTTTGCCTTGTGGGTTTCATTGCAGGCGGAATCAATACTCTGGCCGGCGGCGGTTCAAATCTGAGCCTACCCATGTTGATGATCATGGGGCTGCCCGCCGATGTCGCCAATGCCACTAACCGCGTCGCCGTGTTAATGCAGTGCCTGGTCGGCGTCGCCGGTTTTGACCAAAACCAGATGCTAGATCGACCGGCAGTCCGCCCAATTCTGGCGCCAACCCTCGCTGGAGGTGCTGCGGGGGCTCTGGGTGCGGCGCTCATGCCGAATATCTATCTGAAACCACTTCTGCTGCTTACGCTGTTAGGAATGTCGCTGCTGATTCTGCTGCGTCCGGGCATCATTGCCCCGCCCGCCAATACCCCCACTCTTTCTCCCAATGAGGAACGCCGGGCCTGGTGGGGGCTGTTTGCAGCTGGTTTATATGGCGGGTTCGTTCAGGCTGGTGTCGGGTTTATCCTGCTCGCCGCTCTTGCCGGCGGTCTCCGTTATGACCTGGTACGGGCAAATGCACTCAAAATGGTTTGCACGCTGGCTTTTACTATGGTGTCAGTCGCAATCTTTCTGATCTTTGACCTTATCGAATGGATACCCGGCCTGATCCTCGCGGGCGGCAACATGGCCGGCGCCTACCTGATGGTTAAAATCGCCGTGCGCAGTTCTCAGAGCACGCTCAAATGGACACTCTTTACCATGACGCTCATCGCCGTGGGCGCAGGCTTTACACTCGGCGAATAAAACTCCTGCTGAACGCTTTTAGTCATTGCGATCCAGGTGCGGGCAACGTCAACATGACACTGGCTCCACCCAAGACACTGGTGGTAACGCTGACATCGCCTCCATAGCTGTCGACAATATCAGCGACCACCGCTAAACCGATGCCTTGACCTTGCATCAGAGTGTCAGCCCTGGCGCCTCTCTGCAGCACATAGGCAACCTGATGATTGGGTATGCCCTGACCATCATCCTCTACCTGAATAATGACGCCATCCGTGAGCGTTGCCTCTCTTTTAATCCGAACGATCAATTCGGATCTACCATACTTGTAGGCATTGTCGAGCACGTTCCCCAGCAGCTCCATCAAATCTCGCTTGTCACCGATAAACTGGGCGTGTCTGTCAATTTCTCTGTGCACGAACATCTGTTTGTCTGCATAAACTTTCTGCAGTGCTTCGATGACTTGATCGGTCGTCTCAGCCACATTCACGCGTCGCGCAATCGACAGGCTGTTGCCTGCCTGAACGGCACGCTGGAGCTGGTAGGTCACGATCTGATTCATACGCTCGATTTGCTCATCTGCCGCACGCAGCTGGCTGAGAAATTCCGAACTGTTTTTCCCCTCAGCACTTTTCAGCCAGGGAATAATTCCCGACATGACCGCCAGCGGCGTTTTGAGGCTATGGGCAAGATCGCCGAGAGTTGTCCGATATCGGCTCTGCTGCTTTCGCTCGCTCTCTATCAGTTGATTAAGATTCGCCGCGACGCCCCGCAACTCTTTCGGGTACTCCGCCTCAAGCTTGTCCTTTTCACCCAATTCGATCGCCCGAAGATCAAGGGCCATCCGACTGAGGGGCGCCAGCCCCCATCGAAGCAGTAAAGTCTGGATCATAAGCAACAGGACAGCGACCCCTCCGAGCCACGACCAGAGATCCCTGCGGAAATTTCTGATCTCTGAGTAATAGGGATCTGCATTTTCCAGCACAGTGAAATTGAACTCACTGATGCCATCTTCCCAGAGAATTCCGTAGCTGAGGCGAAAATACACTGCAGCCTCACCCGGCATGACTTGAAAACGCGATTGCCCCACGCCTATGCGCTCGCGCAAAAACCCAAGCTCAGGTGGATCAAAAGCTCTGGCAGAATCACTTCGCCATAACTCCCCTATACTGGCACTGCTGATGTAGCCATAGAGCCCTGAATCAAGTTGATTAAAACGGGGCTCCTGCAGCGTCTCCAGAAAATAGAATTCGCCGTTGCGTTCGTCGACCGCAGAGAGTAACAGGTAAATCTGGACCTGAAGCTGCTCGGCCGCTCCGGCTTCAACGCTGGAACGAAAAGCCCGGTCCAGCACCACTCCGATCAAACCCAGAAACACGCACAGCAGGATACCGAAAACCCACATGAGTCGTGATCGCAGAGAATACGCCCGCATAGTCGAAGTGCTCGTCAAATGCACACCTGAAATATGCTATCCGCTTTCAGCCAAGCAGAATCTGTAACCCTGGCCTCTGACCGTTTCAATGGGTTTCAGGGTTTGCTGTGGATCAAGCTTAAGCCTGAGTCGGCGTACAAAGACTTCGAGGACATTGCTGTCCCGATCATAATCTTGTGCGTAAAGATGCTCAGTCAGTTCTGTTTTTGAAATAACCTGCCCAGGATGCATCATCAGATATTCGAGCAGTTTGTACTCGTAGGCAGTGAGGTCTATATTTTCACCGCTGACCGACAACCGTTTGGCCGTCAGGTCGAGCGTGAACGGACCGAAGTTTAATTTGGGTTTGGCAAACCCGGCTGCTCTGCGCAGAAGCGCATTCAATCTGGCAACAATTTCTTCAAGGCGAAACGGCTTGACCACATAATCGTCTGCGCCCGCGTCGAGACCGGCAACCTTGTCCTGCCAGTCACCTCGGGCGGTCAGAATCAGGATAGGGAACTGCTTGTCGGCACCGCGGATCTGCTTAATCAGGGAAATGCCGTCTATCTCCGGCAATCCCAAGTCGATAATGGCAGCGTCATAGGCATACTCAGTGGAAAAATACAGACCGGCCTTGCCGTCTTCAGCGACGTCAACGACGAAGCCTTGGTTGCTCAGACCCTGTTCAAGCTGTTGCCGGAGCAAACTCTCATCCTCTACAACCAGTAGTCGCATTATCGGCTACCTCCGCAATCCCATCGGCGAGTCGGTTCAGTTTCCGCCCGTGACCTCACCGTTCCTGGCGTGGACGAACACCGTGAATACCTTGCCCGAATTTTCCATGCGAATCTGGTAGCGCTGGTTGCTCGATTCACCGACTAAGGTAATCCGCAGAATGTTACCGGCGAATCGTTGTCTGGCCAGATTCACTGCCTGTCGCTCAGTAATGACGCCACTCAGTTGGCGGCTATTCCGGACTTCCCGCAGCGGACTCGTTTGGTCCAGCTGGTTCTGTTCAAGCGGCGGCGGAACCTGTCCCTGAACACTCTGACTCCAAAGTAGCAACAGAGAGAAGAGTAAACTCGGCGTTCCAGTAATTTTCAATTCTCACCTCAGGGGTACAGGCCGCCAGTTTCGACAAGACAAGGAGCCTTAAATTTCAGGTTGTACGCTGACCCGAAGACGTATCTGATCTCCCGGATCAGTATCGGTGCGCACAGAATATTCCTCACCGTTATAAAGGTAAGATACTTGATAGCCAACCAGACGCTCTTCTTCTGCCTGCTCATAAGCCGTTTCACAGCGCTGTACAAGCTCAACGTCACGAATCACGCCCCGGTTCCGCCGCACTATATCACGTCCCACCGAGTGCCCCAACAGCGCCCCGACCACCGCGCCGACCCGTTTTTTGCTTTTGCCATTACCGACTGCGTTGCCGATTGCGCCCCCAATGACAGTACTGAGCAGCACCGGCGTATTGGAGCGCTCATAGGTCGCATAGCGTTCAACCGCCACCTCTTCTTCCCAGCACTGTTCCACAGGTTCTTCGATCGCGATGAGCTGGTAAACTGGTCGGGACTCGAGAACTTGGGCATATTCATAGCTCGTTTCCGCTGATGCGCAAGCCGCCCAAAAACTGATTACGGCTAACAAGTAAACTGACCGTCGATTCATTGCTGACTCTCCTTTTCACTTCAGTACGGAACTGAAAGCTTCAACTGCCCTTTTGCAGTTAGTAACGATTAACCCTTTGAGGCGTTATCAAAGGTAGCAGCGCCAAGCTGAATCCAAACTGAAGCGATTGTAGATTGTATTGGTCTGCGGAAGGTCTGGGGTCAATAATGTGGCGGCTTTTCGCGGGCAGGATCGACCGCCGACTCAAGCGAACCGTCAGGCGGCGCGTTGAGCTGCTCCTGCAAAATGCGCAGCTGGGCCCGCAGCTCATCTATCTGCCCCTGCTGGCTGACAACGACCGCATTAAATTGCTCGAGGGCATCTTCCTGAAATGCCAGCTGGGTCTCTATGCCCTCCAATCGATCGTTCGTGTCCTGCATCTGCAATTCTCCCGGCCTTGAGGTAGACCCGAAAGATTACACTACTGGCTCTTTAAGCAAAATCCGCTACACTGCAGGCTAAGTCACTCAACATTCTATCTGCAATTATGGAAAAAGCACCGATTAACTGGACAAACATGCTGCTGTTCAGCCTGACACCACTGCTGGCTGTGATTCTGGTTCCACTGTACGGCTACCTCGACGGCTACGATCTTTATGAGTGGCTGGTCTTTCTTGGCATGATGCTTTTTTGCGGCCTGTCGATTACGGCCGGATACCACCGGATGTGGTCTCACAAAGCCTATAAGGGGCATCCCTTCCTGAGATTGATCTTCGCATTGGGGGGAGCCTGCGCCCTACAGAATGATGTGATGCACTGGGCCTCAGATCATCGCCGCCACCACCGCCATGTTGATCAGAACGACAGGGACCCGTACTCCGCTGGCCGAGGATTCTGGTTTTCCCATATCGGCTGGATTCTGCGGAACTATGACAGTGGCAAGGAAGACTTCTCAAACATCAAGGACATTCAGCAGGACAAGATAGCGCTCTGGCAGCACCAGCATTATCTGCTGCTTGTGCTGCTTACTAACATTGCCCTGCCGGCATTCTTAGGCTTTCTGCATGGCGATATTATCGCTTGTCTGCTCCTGGGAGGGTTACTTAGACTGGTGATGAGCCAGCATGTGACCTACCTGATCAACTCGATTGCTCACATGTGGGGCAAGCAAACTTACAGCGACGCGAGTTCGGCGCGGGATAACCCCCTGCTCGCACTCATCACCTACGGTGAGGGCTATCACAACTATCACCATACGTTCCAATGGGATTATCGCAATGGGGTTAAATGGTGGCATTTCGATCCCACCAAATGGATGATTCGCAGTTTATCTTGGGTGGGTCTGACCACAGACCTGAAAAGGACCGATCCTGCCCGCGTGGAGACAGCAAGATTACAAATGCAGTACCAGCGAGCACGCGAACAATTCGAGTTTCGCGACATCCCGGACAACCTCCGGGCAAAGCTGGAGCAGGAGTATGAACAGTTCCAGCAATTACTCAGAGACTGGAACGCGACCCGGCAACAGTGGCTTGAAGCGCGGGAAAAGCGCCTTCAGGAAACGCTTGCGCAATGGGAGCGGATGGAACTGCGCGACAGCTACAGAGAATTGAAATTCGCACTGACAATTCAGCGCAAGCGATGGCATGAAGTGTTGCGAAGTCTTCGCTCCGCCGTGGCGACCGCTGCCTAGCAACTCAGCTCTAAGTAGACGGATTTTTCGCGGGTGCGTTATAGTCCGACAGGCGGGGTGAACCGGCCGGCACGAATACCAGTAATGTCAGGGAGCGTCTGAGATTGTGGCTAACAGACCGCAGGCATCAGCCAGTCTCAAAGGCGTTCGCGAAGAGTTTGACAACTCAGACAAACATTTACAGACTTTTGAAGAAATCAAGGAGTCATCATGATGAAAAGAGGTTTTCTGACGCTGGGACTGGGGCTCATGACGAGCGCGCTGGTTGGTTTGGCCCATGCCGTTGAAGAGGGTGACCCTGCTCCTGACTTTTCCCTTCCGTCAATCTACGCGGACCAACCGGCCATTGCGCTGGCTGACATGCCGGGTAAAACCGTTTACGTTGACTTTTGGGCGTCTTGGTGCGCTCCGTGCCTAACCTCGCTTCCACTTTACAACGATCTGTACAACAAATACCGGGGCCGGGGTCTCGAAGTGGTAGCGATCAATGTGGACAATCCGATCGAAGATGGCCTGGATTTCCTGCTGGACACCCCTTTAGACTTTTTGATTCCCTCAGACCCGGAAGGAGATATGGCGACACAGTTCAATGTCATCGGCATGCCGTCCTCCTACCTGATCGGACCTGATGGCGAAGTAAAACTGGTGCACATGGGATTTCGACCGACAGACATGGAGATGATCGAAGCCGCGATCGTCGCAAATCTGCCAGACTGATTGGGGTTGCCCGCTAAGATGCGACTGATACTGTCTTTCATCATGCTTGCACTGCTTGCTGCCTGCAGTCAGGTTCAGCCCTGGGAGCGTGGCTATCTTGCCAAACAGGAAATGGCCTGGGACAGCGATCCTCTGGAACGCGCTCTCAACGACCACATTTTCTTCAGCAAAGAAGCCTCCTCAGGCGGCAACACTGCGGCCGGCGGCGGTTGCGGATGCAACTAGCTTTCAAGGCTCGCCGGCCTTCAGACCATTGAGGTCACCCTGTGAAAAAGCCCGCGTCACGCAGCCTGATAGCTCTGTCCACTTCGGCACTTGCACTGCCCGGCATCGCCGAGGCGGATGCACCGCCTCTGGCCTCATCACTCTCTTACAAGATCTCAAACTATCAGGAAGATGACTTAAGTCGTGAACAGGTTCCATTTGGCGAACTTGAGCGGTACGACATCGACGTCCATCAATTTCAGTTTGTCTCCCCGCTTGGTCGTGACTATGCGCTGTTCATTGACGCTAATCACGAAAATATGAGTGGCGCTTCTCCCTGGTTCTCGACAGCAGGCTCCAACGGACAGCCAGTAATCAACATGAGCGGAGCAAGCGGCATCTACGATTCTCGGAGCGAGGTCAGCCTCGGTGTTCGGTACTATGGCGCACGCGGAAAAATCGGCGGCGCCATTGGCTACTCAGAGGAAAATGACTACCGCGCTAAATACGTCAGCATGAGCGGTTCACGGAACTTCAATAACGATCTAACGACCCTGACGGTGAGCCTGAGTCATTCTGATGACAGCATCTTCCCGAGTGACGCTGAGCGCTTTAATCGCGTGCGTCATGAGAACAAACAAGCAAGTTCGGTGGCAGTGAGTTTGAGTCAGGTGCTGAACCCAGTTGCCAGTTTCCAGACAGCACTGAGTCTGACCGGGCAATCGGGCTATTTGTCTGATCCATACAAACTGCAGGACAGCAGGCCTGATGAGAAGACCCAGATTGCTTTCTCGAATTCGCTGCGCTATTTCTTTATCAAGGCAGATGGTGCGCTGCAGAGTGACTATCGCTACTACCGCGACGATTTTGGCATTCGTTCCCACACCCTAGATCTGTCCTGGTTCCAGAACGTAACACGATCATTCAAAATCGTTCCGATGCTGCGCTACTACAGTCAGTCTGCCGCCGACTTTTATACCAATATCGATGATTTTATGAAGCCGCTGTCTGAAAGCCAGTCCAGCGATTATCGGCTGTCAGCATTCGGTGCCATCAGCGGGGGTCTGAGTTTCGTTGCGGATTTTGGTGGTTGGAGCGCTACCCTCACCGCCGAACGCTACGTAGCCAATGAAAAATACTCGGCTTTCACCGTAGCTCAACCCAGCCCCGGACTGGTCCAGTTCACCCGGCTATCGCTCGGCGTCGATTACGCATTCTAACCGCATGGAAATGCCATGAGCACCAATCTGCGCCATGCCGGCTTCAGGGCAATGGGAACTTACTGCGAAATTCAGCTGTACGAAGCATCTCGGATCAGTGCCGCAAAACTGGTTCGACGGCTGATCGACGAGGTCAGCCGGCTTGAAAGCAAATATACACGCTATCGAGACGACAGTTTTCTGAGCGAAATCAACCGCAGTGCGGGCAAGCAGACGGGTATCAAAATAGATATCGAAACTCTGAAGCTCTTTGAACATGCGAGGAGCTGCTATGAACAGAGCGACGGACTGTTTGATATCACGGCAGGCGTCCTGCGTCGCGTTTGGGATTTCAGTCGCAGGCAGATACCCGACGAATCGGAGCTTGAGGGGCTTTTGCCACTGATCGGGTACGAGAAACTCAACTGGCGGGACGATACGCTATTGATGCCCGCAAACATGGAAATTGATTTCGGCGGCATCGTAAAGGAATACGCAGCAGACACCCTCGCCACACTGGCGAGGGAACTCGGCGTCAGGCGCGGTCTAGTCAATCTCGGAGGCGACTTCGCCGCGATTGGAACACAGCCAGAAAATCGACCCTGGCCGATAGGCATCACCCATCCGGAAGATTCAACGAAAATGATGTCACACTTTCACTTATCTGAAGGTGGCCTTGCCTCTTCCGGTGATTATGAGCGCTCTTTCATCCTGGAGGGGAAGCGTTACAGCCACCTGTTGAATCCCAAAACCGGCTGGCCTTGCTCAGGACTGAGAGCTGTCAGCGTTGCTGCGAATCTCTGCACGGTTGCAGGATCCTTCGCTACAATTGCCATGCTTAAGCCAGAGCAGGATGCCATAGACTGGCTGACTGATTCCGGTCTGCCGTTTGTTTTTATGGACGGCACCGGGCAGATCGGCGGGCCAGGGCTGACTGACTCGAGTTATTGAATGAGCTGCAGCGGCGGTTCGTCAAGGGCTGCAATCTGTTCACGCAGTTCCAGGATATGATCCGACCAATATCTCTGGGTGTTGAACCAGGGGAAGTTCAGGGGAAAAGCAGGGTCGGTCCAGCGTCTGGCCAGCCATGCACTGTAGTTTATCAGGCGCATGGTTCGCAGGATCTCGATCAGCGCCAGTTCGCTCACCCGGAAATCATGAAATTCATTATATCCTTCGACCAGCTCGAGCAGTTGCGCCTGCCTGTGGTCTCGGTCGCCAGAAAGCAGCATCCACAAATCCTGTATGGCAGGCCCCATCACCGTGTCATCAAAATCAACAAAGTGCGGTGTGCCCTCATGCCACAGAACGTTCCCGAGATGACAGTCACCATGGATCCGCAGTGATCGCCAGTCGCCTGTTGACGCAAGCTGTTCTGACATCCTGTCAAACAGATCCCGCATCAGGGTTTCGTACGCGGTAATCAGGTCAGACGGCAGGAAATCGTTCTCAAGCAGATAACGGCTGCTGTCTAACGCTGTCTCAAGGCGCAAATGTTGCCGATAGCTGAAGCTGCTCTGGGCGCCGACGGCGTGGATTCTGGCGACAAATCTTCCCATCGTGAACAGACTATCCAGATCATCGAGCTCTGGAGTCCTACCGATGAGTTGTGGGAACAGCGCGAGCTCAAAGCCATCAACCTGCACATGTGTTTCATCGCTCGCCAGCTTCATGGGGGGAACTACAGGAATTTCCAGATCGAACAATTCCTGAGTAAAGGCATGCTCTTCGCGAATTTGCCGAGCCTCCCACCGACCGGGCCTGTAAAATTTCGCAATCAGACTGGTCCCATCGAGCAGACCGATCTGATAGACCCGATTTTCATAACTGTTCAGAGCAAAAAAGCGGGCATCCGTGTCGAAGCCAAGGGACTCGACAGCGGCCAGAACCCGATCTGGTGTCAGTGCAGCGAACGGATGCTCGGACAGTGTCAACCACCCCACCCGTCACTCAGGTTGAAACCAGGTCGTTTCATTACCGGTTCAGGCATCCTTGTTATCGCTTTTGGTACTGCCGACCAGGGAAACCGGAAACGGCGTGATTTTATCGCCGTTGGAGATTTTGGCGACACCGGTTTTTTCGACTTCGTCTATTCTGATGATCGCCTGCATCGGGATGAAGCTACGCCTGACGCCGGAAAATTCTGATTTCAGTTTCTCCTCGCTGGGATCAACCACCACCTGAGAGCGCTCATCGAACAAAAATTCCTCTATTTCGATGAATCCGTATAGGTCACTCTGGTAAACCTGTTTGACAAAAATTTCGTACACCTTGCCTTTGTTGAGAAAGGTTATCTTGTAGATTTCTGTCGTATTAGTCATTTAAATCAATCTCTTAGAGAAACAAAGGTGACGGCAGACGAAACTGGATGCAAACCACGTCAGGAGTTTGCATAACCAGGTTTTCCGGCTACTTGCCGGCTATATATTGCGTTCGAGCAGCATAATTCAAGGGCTGCAGCCACTGAGAAGACGCCTCAGACCTGCTATACTGCGCGTGCTCGGTTTGACCGACGCGACCTCGCGACTTCAGTACCGAACTGAGCGCAAGAGCACCCGATTAACGATGCTTTTGGGATAGAAGTCAATCAGCACATCAATTGAAACGAGTTGGCCGAGGATAGAGTGGAGAGTTCAGAGAAAAATCTGCAATCAGCAAAGTCGAAGCAGGAAGGCCAGCAGCGCGTGTTCATCAAAACTCACGGCTGTCAGATGAATGAATATGATTCCGCGAGAATGCTTGATTTGCTCAAGCAGAACGACGGCGCGGTCCTGGTGGACACGGCTGAACAGGCTGACGTATTGCTGCTGAATACTTGCTCTATCCGCGAAAAAGCACAGGAGAAGGTGTTCCATCAGCTGGGACGCTGGCGAACGCTGAAAGAGCAGAATCCGAATGTGCGCATCGCGGTCGGCGGTTGCGTCGCCAGCCAGGAGGGAGAAGCGATCGGTAAACGTGCGCCCTACGTCGATGTGGTATTCGGCCCGCAAACACTGCACAAGTTACCGGAAATGCTCGAAGCCTCTCAGTCAGGCGAAACGGTAGTTGACATCAGTTTCCCAGAGATTGAAAAGTTTGATCGTTTACCTGAACCTGAAGTGAGCGTCTGTCATGCCTTTCTCACCATTATGGAAGGCTGCAGCAAGTACTGCAGTTTTTGTGTTGTCCCGTATACCCGAGGAGAAGAAGTCAGCAGACCCCTTGACGATGTACTGGCAGAAGCGGTTCACCTGGCAGAGCAAGGTGTCAGGGAAATCAATCTGCTGGGACAGAATGTCAACGCCTACCGGGGACTGTCTCATGAGGGCAAGATCGTTGATCTGGCCTTGTTGATCAATTACATCGCTTCGATCGAGGGCATAGACCGAATTCGATTCACGACTTCGCACCCGGTTGAATTTAACCAGAACCTGGTAGAGGCTTACGGACAGATATCGGAACTGGTCTCTCATTTGCACCTGCCGGTGCAGAGCGGGTCTGACCGTATACTGGCAGCCATGAAGCGCGGCCATACTGCACTGGAATACCGTTCATTAATACGCAAGATCAAAGCGAATCGGCCGGGGATAAGCCTGTCATCTGACTTTATTGTCGGCTTTCCCGGAGAAACAAACGCCGACTTTGAGGACACCATGAAGCTGATTATTGATGTCGGCTACGACACATCATTCAGCTTTATTTACAGCGCCCGTCCGGGGACACCCGCCGCTGAACTTCCGGATCCCACCAGTGAGCAGGAGAAAAAACATCGCCTGGCTACTCTACAATCGCAAATCGTCTCCCAAGCCAGCGCGATCAGTGAGGCGATGGTAGGCGGGGTAGAGTCAGTACTGATTACCGGCATCTCTAAGAAAGACCCGGGCGCGCTGCAGGGTCGAACAGAAAATAACCGGGTAGTTAACTTCCGTTGCGATGACCATTCCTTGATTGGACAGTTTGCTAGTATAGAGATTACTGATGCACTCCCGAATTCTTTGTTAGGAAACACCGTCTGAGCAAGCGAACGCAGCAACCATAAAGCCGGCAGGGCAGATTCTGCCTCCACTTTGTCTTACTATCATGGCCAGTCATTTCATTAACCTAACCCTGCTCCCTGACAGCGCCCAACGTCTGTCCAACCTGTGCGGAAGGCTTAACGAGCATATCCAGCAGATTGAACTGGGATTACAGTTAAAGATCCGTCAGCGGGGCAATATATTTCAGCTCAATGGGGATGAACAGGCAGTTGCCAGTGGTTGCGAACTGCTTGAAATGCTCTATCGAGCGACCGAAAATGAAAAACTCCTGAGCCCGAACCAGATTCACTTAGCCATGCAGGAATTCCTGAATAACGAATCTGCTGCAACTGAGAGCGATCGCGCCGCAGAGCCCTCTGAACTGATCAGCATCCCCAAAGGCAGCATCAAACCTCGCAGCAAACATCAGCGGGATTATGTTAGGAACATCTGGCGGCACGACATCAATTTTGGCATCGGGCCCGCCGGCACTGGCAAGACCTATCTTGCGGTTGCCTGCGCAGTTGAGGCACTCACCAAAGAAAGAATCAACCGCATTCTGCTGGTCCGGCCAGCCGTAGAAGCGGGAGAAAAATTAGGCTTTCTGCCCGGTGACCTGTCGCAAAAAATAGATCCATACCTGAGACCGCTCTATGATGCCCTGTACGAGATGCTGGGATTCGAACGGGTCGGGCGTCTTATTGACAAAAACGTGATTGAAGTCGCACCTCTGGCCTACATGCGAGGCAGAACGCTGAATAATTCTTTTATCATTCTCGACGAGAGCCAGAACACCACAACCGCTCAGATGAAAATGTTCCTCACCCGAATCGGGTTTGGCTCAACAGCAGTCATCACCGGGGATGTCACGCAAATTGATTTACCGAAAGGTGAACGCTCCGGACTGGTCCACGTCAGCCAGGTATTGAAAAACGTCCACGGGATCGGATTCGCCCACTTCAGCTCTCAGGACGTTGTCAGACACCGACTCGTTCAGCGAATCGTTGAAGCCTATGACGCTTTCGACGACAAATCAGACACACCCATTTCGCACCCGAACAGCAGCGGCAAACATGACAGCGACCATTGAGCTCGATGATGCCTGCCCGGATCACTGGTCTCCCGATTATGACTTCTGCCTTCGTGTTCTGGCGACAGCCTGTCAGGCAGCCGGCTTGGATCATGATGTCACCGTCAGCCTGCGCTTTGTCGACGCTGAGGAGTCCCGGACCCTGAATCTCAGATATCGTGAGAAAAACGCCTCGGCCAATGTGCTTTCCTTCCGTGCTGACTTGCCTGAATCCCTCACGGCAAACCTCACCTCGGAGCCCCTTGGAGACATTGTGATCTGTCCGGTCGTTGTTGAAGCAGAGGCACGAGAACAATTGAAAACCGTGGAAGATCACTGGACCCATATGCTCGTCCATGGGCTCTATCACCTCATTGGCTACGACCATATTACCGAAAGCGAGAGCGCCACTATGGAGGCGCTTGAAATTGAATGCTTGAAAAAGCTTGGAATTAGTAATCCGTATTTGTTAGTGTGACCTCTACCGCCATCCGAAGGAGGCTGATAGCCGCCCGTACATGACAGACGACCAATCTAGCATCGATCCGAGACCCCGGTCCTGGATCGATAAAATCGCGCAAGTTTTTTCTGACGAACCCACTGACAAAAAGAGTCTCCTCGAGTTACTGCGCAACGCAGAGCAAGATCAGGTTCTGGACGCTGATGCACTCGGCATCATCGAAGGCGCACTGCAGGTTTCCAGCATGCAGGTACGTGATATCATGATTCCCCGATCACAGGTTGTGACTGTACCGGCCGACCTTACTCTGAGTGATATTGTCGAACTGGTCACCAAAGCCTCGCATTCACGCTTTCCAGTAGTTGGGGAAAACGTAGACAACGTGATGGGCATTTTGCTCGCGAAGGATTTACTTCCTCTGCTACTGACTGACAGTCAGGACCGTTTCGACATCAAGGATCTCGTCCGCCCCGCAACCTTTGTCCCGGAAAGTAAGAGACTGAACGTGCTGCTCAAAGATTTCCGTGAAACGCGACAACACATGGCCATCGTGATTGATGAATATGGCAGTGTTTGCGGCGCGGTGACGATTGAAGATGTCCTTGAGCAGATCGTCGGTGAGATCGAGGATGAATTCGATGTCGATGACGACAGCTACATCAAAAAGTTTGACGAGACAAATTACATCGTGAAGGCACTGACTCCGCTAGATGAATTCAATGACTATTTTGGTACTGAGTTCAGTGATCAGGAATTCACTACTCTTGGCGGCCTGATTTTGCAACAGTTCGGTCGCATCCCTGAACGCAGCGAATCCGTGATATTGGGCACTTTGCAGGTAACGGTACTCAATGCCGACAGTCGTCAGATTAAACTACTCAAAGTTAACACCAACACCCTGCTAGATTCAGACTCAGGCTCCCAGTCACCGGCTTGAAAGGCAGCGCCCGTTTAGCCAGAAATATAGCGCCAAGACTACCTGCCGCCCGAGCCCTGCGGTATGCTTGCGCACACCGAAACAGGGCGCCAGAGCCGCCCATGAACACAGAATTTGATCCATGACCAACGACGACATGTTTGCCTACAATCCACAGCAGGTGGAAACTGAGGCTCAAGCCTACTGGGACGCTCACAGCTCTTTCAAAGCCACGGAAGACCCTGACAAAGAGAAATTCTACTGCCTGTCCATGTTCCCCTATCCTAGCGGCCATCTGCACATGGGGCACGTGCGCAACTACACCATCGGAGACGCTATCTCCCGCTTTCAGCGCATGCTGGGCAAAAATGTCCTGCAACCTATGGGCTGGGACGCGTTCGGACTGCCGGCAGAGAATGCGGCCATGCAGAACAAGGTCCCCCCTGCCAGCTGGACTTACAGCAACATAGATTATATGCGAGACCAACTCCAGAAATTAGGTTATGCCTATGACTGGGGAAGGGAATTAGCCACCTGCCACCGTGATTATTACAAATGGGAGCAGTGGTTTTTTACCCGCCTGTTCGCTAAAGGGCTGGTGTATAAAAAGGAAGCCGAGGTTAACTGGGATCCGGTCGACCAGACAGTGCTTGCCAATGAACAGGTCGTTGACGGGAGAGGCTGGCGCTCGGGTGCTCTGGTCGAGCGACGCAATATTCCTCAATGGTTTGTAAAAATCACCGCCATGGCGCAGGAGCTCCTGGACGGTCTGGACAAGCTGGATGGCTGGCCAGAAAAAGTCAAGATCATGCAAAGCAACTGGATCGGCAGATCTGAGGGTGTGAACCTGGATTTCGAGGTGGCTGACGAAACAGACGAATCACTCAGGTGTCTCTCAGTCTACACCACCCGTCCTGACACCCTGATGGGCGTCACCTATCTTGCGGTGGCTTCCCAACACCCTGTTGCGAGAAAAGCTGCCGAGACAAACAGCGAGCTGGCTCAATTCATCGCAGAACAAAATCAGACCAAAGTTGCAGAAGCGGAAATGGCAACCATGGAAAAACTCGGGATGGATACCGGACTGAAAGCCACCCACCCGATCAGCGGTGACAGCGTACCTATCTATACCGCCAATTTTGTCCTCATGAGTTACGGCTCCGGCGCAGTGATGGCTGTGCCCGGACATGATCAGCGGGACTGGGACTTTGCCACAAAATATGGCCTTGAGATCAAGCAGGTCGTAGAGCCGATATCCGATGAGCTGATCTGTGACCTGAGCCGGGAAGCTTTTGTTGAAAAAGGCAGGCTGATCAATTCCGGCCAGTTCAATGGCCTGACCTTCACCGAAGCATTCGACGCAATCGCGGCCTATCTGACGGAGCGAGGACGCGGCGAGAAAACCGTCAACTTCCGTTTGCGTGACTGGGGCGTTTCCCGCCAGCGGTATTGGGGAGCACCGATTCCAATGATCAACTGTGACGCCTGCGGCGCAGTGCCGGTTCCCGAGTCCGAGCTGCCCGTTTTGTTACCCGAAGACATTGAGATCGATGAATCCGGCTCACCGCTCGGCAAAATGGCCGAGTTCTACGAGACAGAGTGCCCCTCCTGCGGCGCTGCAGCCAGACGGGAGACTGACACTTTTGACACCTTCATGGAATCATCCTGGTATTTTGCGCGGTTTGCCTGCAAAGATCAGAATAATTCCATGCTAGATGCCAGAGCCAACTACTGGCTCCCGGTGGATCAGTATATCGGAGGTATCGAGCACGCCATTCTTCATCTGCTGTACGCCCGCTTCTACCATAAGTTACTGCGGGACGAAGGCCTAGTCACCAGCGATGAACCCTTTGCCCGTTTGCTGACGCAGGGTATGGTCCTGAAAGACGGTGCCAAGATGTCGAAATCGAAAGGTAACACCGTTGATCCGATGTCCCTGATAGATCGCTACGGCGCAGACACGGTGAGGATGTTCACCATGTTCGCATCAGCCCCGGATCAGTCTCTCGACTGGTCTGACAGCGGCGTGGAAGGCAGTTATCGTTTCCTGAAACGCTTCTGGAAGCAGCTTGCGGAACACGAAGCACTGGCCCTGCCAGAGATGAACAGCCTGACGCTGTCCGCCGAGCAGAAGAAGTTACGACTGAAAAGCCATCAGACACTGGCCAAAGTCACTGACGATTATCAACGACGGCACACCTTCAACACTGCGATTGCCGCCACGATGGAATTACTTAACGCGGTTTCAAAATTTGCCGAAAATCACCAGGGTGAAACAGATCACATCGTTGTACAGGAAGCTCTGGAATTCAGCGTTCTGATGCTGGCTCCAATTGTCCCTCATTTTTGCCATGTCGCCTGGCAGCGACTCGGACACGAAGGCGCGGTTATGAACGCCCGGTGGCCCGAAGTGGCGGAAAGCGCCCTTGTTCAGGACAGTATGCTGATCGTGCTGCAGGTAAACGGCAGACTGCGCAGCAAAATTGAAGTCTCCCGGAATATCACCAGGGACGAGCTCGAAAAGTTGGCTCTTGAGGATGAGATCATACAGCGCTTTGTCAGCGAAGGATCGGTGCGAAAAGTTATCGTTGTCCCGGGGAAACTCGTTAATATCGTTATAGGCTAGCGATGCGCAATACAGCTCTGACATTACTTCTCTTGGTCCTCGCACTTTCGGTACAGGCCTGCGGATTCACTCTGCGTGGTAATGACGCGATTGTATCGAGCTTTGACAATCTGAACCTTGAGCTGGCGCAACCGCAAAGTGAATTGTCTGCCCTTCTTCAGCGCAGCCTGCGAGCCGCAGGCGTCTCACTGTCGTCTCAGCAGCTTAAAACTGCCCCGACCCTAAAGGTGAGCAATGAACAGATTTCAACCCGACCGGTATCGATCAATCCGAGAGCTCGCGCCTCACAGGTTGAACTTAGACTCAGCGTCAACATCGCACTGACAGTCGGCGGAAAGCCGACAATCCCTGACGAGACGCTCACCGTTGTCAGAACTTACTTTCAGGATATTGAGAATATTGCCGGCAATCAGGAAGAGGCCCAGATAATTGCCAATGAGCTTCGGCAAGCACTGATTAATCAACTGATGCGTCGATTAGAATCAACCGCCGAATGAAGATCAAGACTGAGCAACTGGCCAGAACACTGAAAGCCGACGCACATCCAGTTTACTGGTTGAGCGGCGACGAGCCCTTACTGCTGCAGGAAGCCGCCGATCAGGTTCGACGGTATCACCGCGGCGCCGGTTTTGCCGACAGAGAAATCCACACCGTCGAACGGAATTTCAACTGGGAGCGGTTCAGACAGTCTTCCGGCAACCTCTCTCTTTTTGCTGAACGTAAAATCATCGAGCTCCGCTTACAGCAACCCAAACTTGAAGATGAGGCAAAGCTCGCGCTGGCAGATTTTCTCGAAACCGACAATAGCGATCTGGTCATTTTAATCAGCAGCCCGAAACTTGAGTCCAGCGTCATGCAGACGAAATGGTTCAAATCAATCGAATCAAGGTCAGTAGTGGTTCAGATATGGCCAATAGACCGTGAAAATCTACCGCGATGGCTGGAGTCAAGGATGTTGCAGGCGAATATCCATCTGGAACCGGACGCCCTCCAGATATTGATTGATCGTATCGAGGGCAACCTGCTCGCAGCTGTGCAGGAAATCGAAAAATTCAAACTGCTGGCCGGACCCGCTACCACGATCAAACTTGACGCGCAAACCGTCATGCAGATCGTAGCAGATAATTCTCGCTACAATGCCTATCAACTGGTAGACGCAGCTCTAATGGGAGATCTGGCACGTACTCAGAAAATCCTGAATGGTTTGCAGGCGGAGGATGTTTATCCTCTTGTTATCCTCGGGGCAGTGACGCGGGAACTCAGAACGTTACAACCAATGGTAGAGAAACGGGAAAGCGGTCAGCCTCTTACAGCAATCATGCAAACTGCCCGCATATTCTTCAACCGCAAGCAGACAGTCAGAACAGCAATCTCAAGACTGTCTAGCGCCCTCATCTGGGAACTGCTGGAGCAGGCCCGTCTGGTCGATCAGGCCTGCAAGGGCATGAGCCCGGCCAACCCCTGGGATGAACTCAGTATGCTGCTGATTCGCCTCAGCGGCAGCCGGGTTAGTACCGCGACTGAGCACCTAGTCGTATCTAATTGAGGCCTCGACGCTCAAGCAGCGGCAGGATTTGCGCGTCCCGCCCTCTGAAGTTTCGATATAGACCCATGGCGTCACTGCTGCCCCCTTGCGAGAGCAACGACTGTCTGAAATGGTCACCATTTTCGCGTCGTAGTCCACCATTTTCACGAAACCACTCCACGGTGTCTGCGTCCAGCACCTCGCTCCAGATGTAGGAATAGTAGCCCGCCGAATAGCCTCCGATAATATGTGAGAAATAGGTCGCGCGATAGCGAGGAGGGACTTCATCAACCTGAATACCGGCAGCCTCCAGAGCCTGCGCCTCAAAATCCATAATCCGTTCGGACGACGGCACTTCATTTACAGTCAGTTGATGCAGAGCCTGATCAACGATAGAGGCTGCCAGATACTCGGTCGTAGCAAAGCCCTGGTTAAAGGTTTGAGTCGATAACACCTTGTCCAGCAACTCACGAGGCATGGCTTCACCTGTTTCATAGTGCACAGCGTAATTCTCAAGCACCTCCGGCCAGGTAGCCCACATTTCATTGACCTGGCTCGGATATTCGACAAAGTCACGAGGAACACTTGTTCCGGAGAAGTAGGGATACTCTACTTGTGAAAACAGACCGTGCAGAGCATGTCCAAATTCGTGAAACATCGTGGTTACTTCATCGAAGGTAAGCAGAGTTGGTTCACCAGCAGGTGGCTTCGTAATGTTAAGATGGTTAGCCACCACCGGTGAAGTTCCCATCAGCGCACTTTGCGAAACATAGGAATTCATCCAGGCCCCACCCCGTTTACTGGGCCTTGCATAGAAATCTGCGATGAACATCCCTAGCGTTGAGCCGTTGACGTCAATCACCTCAAAGACCCTGACATCCTCCTGGTAAACAGGCAGTTCGTCACGCTCTTCAAAGCGAATCCCGAAAAGCCGTTCTGCCGTGTAGAAGACGCCACGAGTAAGGACATTATCCAGCTCAAAATACGGCCGCAGCTGATTGGCGTCGAAATTAAACCGTTCCGCCCGCAATTTTTCCGTGTAGAAATCCCAGTCCCACGCGGCAAGCTGAAAGTCATTCCCCTCCGACTCAATTAAAGCCTGAAGATCATTCGCCTCGCGTCTCACATTGACCACAGCAGGCGCTGCAAGCTCAGACAGCCTCTGATTAACCGCCTCCACGGTCTGAGCGGTTTGATTGGCCAGGATAAACTCAGCGTGATTTTCGAATCCCAGCAATGCCGAGCGCTCTGCTCTGAGACTCAGAACTTTTGAGAGAACCTCCCGGTTATCAAATTCCCCTCCCCGGCTGCCACGGGACAAAGACGTTTCATAAATCCGTTGCCGGATACCCCTGTTCTGCAGGCTGGCCAGGGCCGGCTGACCACTGGTATTCAGCAGAGGGATCACGTACTTTCCCGGAAGGTCGCGTTCAGCAGCTTCCTCACTGGCTGCCTGCTTCAATGCTTCATCCAACCCCGTCATTTCTTCTTCAGAATCGACAACGATTGCCAGATCATTGACTTCACTCAGGACATTCTGGCTGAACTGCGTCTGCAGGGTCGCCATCTCGGCGTTGATCTCCCGCATTCTGTCCTGCTCCGACTCAGTCAGAGCAGCTCCGGCCCTGACAAAGTCAAGATGGTACTGCTCCAACAGGCGCAGCGCCTCAGGCTTGAGAGCCAGCTCCTGTCGCTGATCAAACAAGGTTTGTATCCTGGCGAACAGGGCACGATTCAACAAAATGGCGTCACTGTGTGCAGCCAACTGGGGCGCAAGCTGTTGCTGCAGCGACCGGATCTCGTCATTGGTATGCGCGCTGCTCATGCTGAAAAATACCCGGGACACACGGTCGAGCATCTGACCGGACAGTTCCAGCGCGAAAATCGTGTTTTCAAAATCAGGGTCCTCACCCAGACTGGCTATGCCCTCAACTTCGGCTAATTGTTCAGCCATACCGCGCTCAAAAGCCGGCAAGTAATGACCGGTCTGAATCAGGTCAAATTGGGGATAATTCAGAATTAGCGGACTCGCCTCGAAAAATGGATTTGCCGTCACGGCAGAGACATCGGTGTTTTCGGACATAGCAGACTCGCTGGATTGAACCGATACAGGATTATTGACGCTGGGTGTTTGCGGTTCAGAGCACGCGACCAGACCAACCGTGAGTATTGCCGGTGCCGCCAGAGATAAAATTTGGATTCTCATAGGGTAGAAAGATGTCAGTCCTTAAAACAGCCACATAGGGCGCCGGGGTAACAGAGTTTAGCTGGCAATGCGCTGCCAACGGTAAATACCAAAGCCAGGACTCAGCGCCGGTACCCCGCAGGCGCACTCCGGGTATTCTAACGGCTTTCTCGACAAGTCGCAGCCATTCGATCATTGCTTACCGTGAAATCGTCAGCGGGCTCAGTGGGCGATTAAGCGAATCAGGCATCCGGCCTCGCACCAAACGCTATGCCCCCAGCTGACGGGCAAGGTCGAGAAAGCTTTCCGCATCAAAATCAAACTCGTCCGCTGTATTCCGCTCTCTGATCCGCTCTTCCCCCCATTCGAGAGGCCGGTAAACATAGGCCGTTTTTAAGCCTGCTTGTGCTGCCGCACGCAAGTCTCCAGGGTGTGCAGCGACCATCAAGACCTGAGCGGGCTGTAAATTCAGCAAATCCACGGCTTTCAGATACGCCCTCCGTTCTGGCTTGTAATGCTGCGCAAGCTCGGCGGAAAACACCGCGTCCCAGGGTAATCCTGCGTGCTTTGCCATGTTGGTCAACAAGGACACGTTGCCATTCGATAAGGTCGCAATGATAAATTGACTCTTCAGTCGATTCAGACCTCCTACCGTATCAGGCCAGGGAGACAATCGGTGCCAGGCACGGTTGAGGTAATCAACTTCAGCTTCGGAAAGGCTATCGAGGCCGAACTCAATGACCAAATCATCCAAAATCATTCGGTGAAGATCATCAATGTCGGTCCAAGGAAGCTCTCCCGAGCGAACTTTGTTCATGGCGGGTCCGTAGCCTGCCCGCCAGCTGTCCGCAAATGCGCCCCAATCGACCTGCAGGTTTTTTTGCTGTGCGAGCAGTCTGCCCTCTCTAATGATGGAAGAGCGCCAGTCAACAACGGTACCGAAGACATCAAAAAGCAGCGCCCTGATGCCTGTACGTTGAGAAGAAGAACTGTCCGTCTCCGCTCCCAGTAGAGGAAACGCGGTCATGAGGGAAGAGAGCCCCATAAACTGCAACGCTTTTCGCCTACGGTCAAACCGGCCAGTTGCCTCAGAGTCAGGAGCAGAAACCTCATTTTTGGTATCGAAATGGCGCATAGCTAAGGTGCCTCTGTTTACTCAATATCAGGATCAATAGAACATCAGCATACCTATTTGGTATGCTGACGCAAAGCCTAAATCAATCCAGATATGCCGAATCGTCGCTCCTATGATTGACCTAGAAACCGTTCGGGCTGAGACACCCGGATGCGACAACATCCTCCATTTCAACAATGCCGGATGCGCGCTGAGCCCGCATCCTGTCATCGATTCGGTGATCAGCCATCTTCAGCTTGAGCAGCGGATCGGCGGATACGAAGCGGCCTCACAGGCTGAAAAAGAAGTCGCCAATTTCTACACCCAGATGGCACAACTGCTTAATTGCGAAAGTTCAGAAATTGCGTTTATGGAGAGCGCGACGCGGGCATGGCAATCCGCACTGTTGTCACTGGACCTCAAAGCAGGAGACGAAATCATCACCGCTGGCAACGAGTATGTTGGGAACTACCTCAGCTTACTTGCACTAGCCCGCCATCGAGGTATCAGGTTCCAGACGCTTGCCCTTGGCGCTGACGGTCTCATCAAGGCTGAAGAGCTCGAAAATCAGTTAAGCACAAAAACACGGGCCATCGTAGTCACCCACATTGCCAGCCAGCGGGGAGATATCCAAGACATCAAGGCAATCGCTGAAATCGCCCAGTCAGAAGGCATTTGCCTCATAGTAGACGCGTGTCAGTCCGTTGGCCAGTTGCCTCTAGATTTGCAGGAGATCAAATGCGATTTTCTCTGCGGCACCGGACGGAAATACTTGAGAGGTCCCAGAGGGACCGGGTTTTTATTCGCGCGCAATCAGAGCACGGCAAGCTTCACTCCACCCGTGTTAGATTTACAGTCTGCCTCTTGGGACGCTGCAGAAAGCTTTACGGTAAAGAAGAGCGCCGGCCGGTTCGAAAGCTTTGAACGCAATCTCGCAGGCCAGATTGGATTGGGTCGGGCCGCTGAGTATGCCAATGCACTGGGCATGACACATATTGCGGCCCGTATTCAGAGTCTGGCTGAGAAACTGGTGACTGGGCTTCAGAATCTTCAGGGGGTTCAAGTGCATGAATTGAATGAGCCCCGATCAGGGATTGTGACTTTTAGCAAAACCGGCACAGCAGCTGGGGCGCTTCAGATCCATCTGCATCAACGGGGCATCAATACATCGACCAGTAAAAAAAACAATGCAAGACTGGATCTGGACCGAGAGACGCAAGGAGACGTTATCAGGGCTTCTTTGCATTATTACAACACCAACAGTGAGATTGAACGCTTCATTCAGGTCATTGACCACTTCTGACTACGACACCGGAGACAGCGCGAAAGGCCGCTTGCATCAGCGACGCCCAGCAATTCGAGGCCGCCTGATCTGATTACTGGAAGTACACTACAAGTATCGCGACCGGGCAGATAAATTTGACGTAGAACGGCCAGATTTTCCAGAAAATTCCTGACTCGACTTTAGGGCACCCCTGTTTAAGTTCCTTAAGAATTTCACTGCGCTGCCAGATCCAAGCAGCAAAAATACAAAAGGCGAATCCCAGAAGCGGCTGACTCACCTCAGTTGTCACTGTCACCACAAGATCGAAAAGCGGATCGAAGTTAAAGACAATAATTAACGAGATGACAGTAATGATGGATCCTATGAGGATGGCCGCCCGACGACGTTCAAGCCCATGATGTTCAACTGCGTAGGCGACCGGTACCTCCAGCATAGAAATAGATGACGTCAAAGAGGCAATCGTCATCAGCGCGAAAAAGGCAATGGCGACAAATACCCCGATGGCACCCATGGTAGTGAACAACGAGGGCAACACTGAAACAATCAGTCCTGGTCCGGCGATCAAGCCGCCCGCGTCATCATATATTTCCACACCACTGGCAAGCGCGACATACATAGCCGGCAAAATCAGCATTCCTGCCAACACTGCGATGCCGACATCAAGCAGCGCGACCAGACTGCCGATTGTGGGCAGGTTTTCCTTGCTACTGATGTAGGAACCATAAATCAGCATCGTACCCACCCCCAAGGACAAGGAAAAAAAAGCTTGACCCATCGCATCAACAAGCAGCGAAGGGTCTGCTATCAGAGAAAAATCCGGGATGAGATAGGCACGGAGTCCATCCATAGCGCCCGGCAACGTCAGGACATACACAATAAGCAAAAGAAGAATCACAATCAGAGACGGCATCAGACGCGAAGCCCATTTCTCAATACCTTCCTTAACGCCCGCGCTGATGATGTAAATGGTCAGCAACATGAATAACACCACGAACAGGCTGTTCCGCATGACCGCATCAGCGGTCAGCCAGGCTGACAGTTGCGAAGCGCCCAACAAACGGGCAATCGGATCGAAGAAAAATGCGATCATCCAGCCACTGACGATGCCGTAAAAACTTAGGATAAAACTGACCGTGACAATACCGATGAATCCTACCAGCAAGGCAGCAAGCCGTGTCTTGTTGCCGGAGGATATCGTGCGCAGTGCCGTGACTGCATTGGCTCTGGCATAGCGCCCGATGATGAGCTCGGCCATGAGCGCCGGATAGGCCAGAGCAAAGGCCAGAATCAGATACGTGAATAAAAAAGCTGCTCCGCCATTAGAGGCCGCGTTCGTCGGGAACCCCCAGATGTTTCCCAGACCAACCGCCGAGCCGGATGCAGCCATCAAAAATCCGAAACGGGACGTGAATTCACCTCGGGGAGCCGCCATGACGCCAATTCTCTTTTATTTGTATTTTGTGTTTCCCGCTAGTCGTCCAGTTGTCTTAGAGCCCGACGCGGATCCCGACATGAAGAGTAAATCAAAGCCAAGAGCGCGTAAATGAAGTCTTATTGATCGTAGGAGACCAGCGTGAAAATCAGTGCGTCCGGGTCGGTTAGCTCGAACAGCACATTGCTCAGAACCATAACCTGGCCATTCTGATTGACTTCAAGCGAGGGGATCCGCAGCCGATTGTCTGAAGCGGAATATGTGGCTATGCCAGAAAAGCTGGTGCGGGCGATGACAGAGCCCGGGTCGACTTGTAATTGCAACCCGCTGCTGGACGGAATCTGGCGCAGGTAAAGGCTTACGATATCTTCGTCATTATTGACGTTAACGGATGTAATCAATAACCCCGAATTTGACTCAAAAACGTGGGCCGCCTCGCTGTAGCGCTCGACAACCGATACGTTCATGTAAACCAGATCGCGAGGGTCATTATAAACCCCGGTTATAAAGGGCGCATCCTGGGCCTTGAAGCCGAGGCTGATTTTGTTCAGACCGTTAATCGTGTCGAGTACCGCCATACCGTTACCAAGAACGCTGCCAAACACGGTGAAACCACCGTTTGATGTATCCAGTGAGGTATTGTCACTGAGATTCACAAACCATTGGTTGGTTGCACTGTCGGGATCGCCATCTATCTTGGCCATGGCTACGGTGCCTCTGATATTAGAGGCACCGAATTCGTTAATCACCGGAGGGTCTGTCGGAACATCGACAGGTCCCACATAAGGCTGAAATCTGTAGGCCCCGCCCTGTACAACAAAGTCATCGGGCACCCGATGCAGGTAGGTGGCATTGTAGTCTCCGCGTCTGACGTAATTCAGAAAGTTCTGAACCGTAGCCGGTGCCGACTCATCGAGAAACTCTATCGAGTAATCGCCGACAGAGGTACTCACCCTGACAATCGTGCCGGCCTGCCCAGAGGCACTGAAAGCCAAAATAACGACGCAACCGAGCAATCCCACCAATCGGCGCAGCAACAGAAGTCGACGCAAATGAAAGTCTGAAATGAACACGGTAATTTCCGCCTGAATGAGCGCTCGCAGGATAGGTCAACTGCCGAAAAACATCAACATATTCAATAACCAATACAAAGAGTTTGACACTCAGCTTATTTTTCTCTGCAGCTCTATTCTAAGTTATCATACGTCGGTCCAGACGGGTTAAATGGACATTAACTTTCTGCCACTGTGCTTCGGTCTGCTGACACTCCGGGCCCGGGCGATACCAAGACTCTAAGCAAGACATTGAACTCCTCTGATTCAACAGAATCTTCACCGCGAATCGGCATTGGTGTCGACTTCGGCACCAGTAACAGTGCCGCCGCTGTCTATGACGGCGAACGGATACACCTGATCCCACTCGAAGAGACTGCTGTGGTGATGCCTTCCGCGACTTACATCGACAAAGAGCTAAAAATCACTACAGGACAGGCAGCCATTAATCGCTACGTTGAAAGCAACATGGGAAGAACTGTTGAACTCAGTGCCGAGATACTTGGTGAAGGCCGCTCCACCACCGGGCAAATCGGCGACAAAGGGCTGCCGGAAGAGGCGCAGACCCAACTGATCTATGGTCAATCATTCATTGACGGAGGGCTACAGGGTCGATTGTTCCGCGGTATAAAACGACTTTTGGGAAACCGGAATGCGCCGCGCCTGATGGTGTTTGACCGACCATTCCGTCTCGTTGCACTGATCACTCCGCTATTGGTAAGTGTTCAGCAGCGTGTTGAACGGCTGATTCTAACATTCGAGTCAGATCCGAAGGCAGCTGACCATGCCTGTATCGGCCATCCAGTCAATTTCGAAGGGACCGAGCAAGGGCGGAACCAGCTGGCCCTCACCCTGCTCAAGGAAGCCTACGGATATGCCGGCTTCAGCCGTCAGAGCCTGTATCCGGAACCCGTCGCAGCAGCCTTGAGCTATCTGCACCAATACCCGGCTGCCAGTCAGCAAACCATTCTTGCCGTAGACTTCGGCGGTGGAACGCTGGATCTTTGTTTGCTCAAGCGTTTCGAGGAAGGCTTCAAAGTCATTGGCACCCACGGGATTGGATTGGGCGGCGACCATATTGACCAACTGATGTTTAAAAAAATCCTCTTTCCCCTTCTGGGCAAGGGCGAACGCTGGCGGCGGGCAGGCTCAGACCGAGAAATTGAAACGCTCTTCCCCTTCGAAGACTACGAGGAGCTGCTGCTGAATTGGGCGGTTTCCTACATGCTCAATCAGAATCGCTTCACCACGCCGCTGATGCAGCGTATCGAAGAAAAAGACGAAGCTTCGATTAAGTTCAGGCGTCTTTACGATCTGATAAAAAACAATTACAGCTACCTGGTTTTTCAGGCGCTTAAAGATCTGAAGGCTGAACTGTCCAGTCATGACACGGCCAGGCTGGACATCCCCGAGATTGATATAGACCTTAAGGTGTCCCGTGGACATTTTGAAGAAATCATCCTACCTGTCCTGACAGAGTTACAGGCGGCAATCGCGACTATCTTACAGCGCGCCAACATCAAAGCTGAGCAGATACAGCTGGTCCTTCGTACCGGGGGCTCCTCACTGATTCCTGCCGTCAAGCGTTTACTGGACGAGTCGTTTCCAGACAAAGTGATTGAACATGACCCGTTCACCAGCGTTGCTGCGGGCTTGGCCATCGCAGAGTATCGGAGTCTAGGCGCTCAGGCTTACAGCGGACCGGAATCGGTGAGCAGGTTTTAGCGACTCATGAATCTTATTCTGTATGCTATCCCGGTATTCCTGCTGCTGATTCTCGTGGAATTCAGCTATGGCCTGCTGTGCGCTCGAAATACCTATCGTCTTGATGACACGATCAACAGCCTGTCAATGGGGACTCTCAGCAGGTTGCAAGCACTGGTGATCGTTGGGACTTCGGCTGGCCTGTATGAGTTTGTCGCGACCACTTTCGGGCTGTCGCAGCTTTCAGAACAGAGCCTGTGGACCTGGCTATCCTGTTTTGTACTTTACGATCTGGCGTACTACTGGAAGCACCGATTGGGGCATGAAGTCGCGCTGTTCTGGGGCGCCCATGTTGCACATCATCAAAGTGAAGATTTCAACCTTGGCACGGCCCTCCGTCAAACCAGCACAGACTTTTACAGTTTTATTTTCTATCTCCCGTTCTTCGCCGCTGGCTATCCCGGTGAAGTCCTGTTCTCCGTTGTCAGTCTCAATCTGATTTATCAGTTCTGGGTGCATACCGAACATATCCAGAAGTTAGGGCACCTGGAATGGCTGCTAGTCACTCCTTCGAATCACCGCGTACACCATGGTCGGAACGAACAGTATATCGATCGTAACTATGGGGGCGTATTCATCGTCTGGGACCGCCTGTTCGGCACTTTTCAGGACGAATTACCGGAAGAACCCGTCATTTTTGGCCTAAGCAAGCCACTCAAAAGCTGGAATCCACTGTGGGCTAATGCCCATGTTTACTGGAGACTCATGCTGGATTGCTGGCATACCCCCGGCCTGCTGAACAAACTCTCACTGCCGTTCCGTCGCCCCGGATGGCGGGCACCCGGTCATACCAGCAACTGCCAGAGTAAACAAATACCCCCAGCCAAGGCTGAAAAATTCGACCCGCAGATCAATCACTTCGGAAGAATCTATGTTTTCGCGCAATTCCTGGTCACCACCGGCCTTGCCTTGTACACCCTGATCAATGCGCCGGACTGGGATTATCAGACAACCGTATGGATGGTCGTATTTCTGACCTATTCGCTGTGCGTTCACGGCTTCTGGTTAGAAGGAAAAACCTTCAGTGCCCTGCATGAATTGCTGAGACTTGGCGGTACTGCCCTGCTTCTGTTTTTAATCCAGCCAACCGCCGGATACCAGCTGCTGTACTCCGGCTATCTCATCACCTCTCTAGCACTGCTCTGGACTGGAATGCGAAGCGCCAGGCACTCTGATCCGGACGATTTCACCTCGCTGTACCCCTAGAGCCGATCCAGAGGAAAGCTTGTAATCAGAGCCCCTGTCGCGGGATTTCTGATTTCGAATTCAGCCTTGAAGGCACTCGACAGCGCATCGGTAAAGCTGGTGCCATCATCCAGGCTTGAAATGATGAACACCATCCTCGCTTGAACCGTCTTCGCGGGCGGCAATGCCAGCGGATTGAACCGGTAATCCCCGTTGTTGCTGAGCATCCCGCGCACCGATGACTCTACGCTCAAACCGGAATCCGGCACTTCGGCGCGTACCGCGCGGAATAAAGCAGATCCGTCATTTGCATCGGTCACTCTGAGAAACACATTGACATACTCGGTAAACAGCCCGGTATTTCGGAGAGTGATAAGAGGCGTATAAATCGGGTATGCAAAGCCGACCTCTACCAATCCATTGCTGGATGCGTCTGTGATCAGCGCACTGTTCAGCTGATCTCCCTGAATTTCCCCCGGACTGCGCTGCGGTAGCAGCCAGCTAAAATACAGAATCGCAGGGAGCAGTGCAGGGAGGCAAACCACAAAGCCATAGGCTCCGGGCCGTTTAACAAACACCGGAGCCAGCGGATAAATGGCTGTCAGGAGCAGCAATATGGCGCAGTCCAGGATGGCAGCGCGGATAATCAGCGCTTGAGAACCGATAAACTCAGGGTTTGTGAGAAAGACCGCCAGCACGCCCGAGGCCGTGAGCATTGCCAGCAGGCTTAAAATCAGTTGTCGGACGGAGATCATGGCGGCTTTGCTACCCGCGCCCAGCAAGGAGGTAAGACTGGCCACCTGTATCAAACATCTGCTAGACCCTTTTTAAACACCTGGCAACGGGATAGAGGTCAAAGCCCATTTTTTCATAGGTCTTTCTGGCAGCGGCGTGGGAGGATTCATCGCCAGTTTCAATCATCACGAGAGCGAAACCGCGCTGTTTGATAATTTCGATGCCGGCATTAATGAGTGCAGTACCGATGCCTCTGCGCTGGCAGTCTGGATCAACGCCGATCAGATATATCTGGCCGAGAAAGTCTTCCGGATGGAAAGATATGGCAGCAAACCCAAGGATTTTCTCATCTCGCTCGGCAACGATTGTATGGATATCGCCACTGTCGCAGACGGTATTCAAGGAACGAATCTGTTCAGCCTGCCAGTCGGGCACGAAGACTTCGTAAATTTCCGGCTTGATACTGCGCTCGAGATCGGCAAATACAGGTTTCCAAGCTCTGAGGGTGATCTCTTTAAGTGCTGGTTTGTAGTCTGCTTCGTAGTCGCGAATATTCATGCTGCCTAACGATGTCAGACGATCGTTTCTCCGTGAGCCTGCTTATCAGCATGATAGGAAGATCGCACAAGTGGGCCGCTGGCAACCTGATTAAACCCGAGGGTTTCGGCAAATTTCTTTAGCGCCTCAAACTCGGAAGGATGCACAAATCGCTCAACCTTCAGGTGGTCCTTGCTGGGCTGGAGGTATTGCCCCAGGGTAATCATGTTTACTCGGTGCGCCTTGAGATCTCGCAGCACCTCCTTCACTTCATCCAGGGTCTCGCCCAGGCCCAGCATCAGTCCGGACTTGGTCACCACTTCCGGACATCTTTCCTTATAGGCCTTTAGCAGTTCCAGCGACCATTGATAATCAGCGCCCGGCCTGGCCTTACGGTACAGCCTCGGTACCGTCTCAAGATTGTGGTTAAACACATCAGGAGGCGTGGACTGCAGGATATCGAGCGCAATGTCCATTCGCCCTCTGAAATCCGGCACCAGCACCTCGACCTTAATATGAGGATTCTGTAATTTGGTCTGGGTGATGCAGTCTGCGAAGTGCCGCGCACCACTGTCTTTCAGGTCATCTCTGTCTACTGATGTAATTACAACATAACTCAGATCCATTTCCTGAATGGCCCGGGCCAGCTCAGTCGGCTCGTTCGGGTCAAGCGGCCTGGGTTTTCCGTGCGCCACATCGCAGAACGGACAGCGCCGAGTGCAGATATCTCCCATGATCATGAAAGTTGCCGTGCCGTTGCTGAAGCATTCCCCGAGATTCGGGCAAGACGCTTCTTCGCACACCGAAGCCAGACGATGCTCTCTCAGCTTTTGTTTAATGTGGCTTATCTTGGGGGAAGTCGAAATCTTGACCCGTATCCAGTCCGGCTTGGCAGGCAATTCGACGGTAGGGATGACCTTTACGGGAATGCGCTTTACTTTTTCTGCGCCCCTGAGTTTCTCGCCTTCCACCAATACGTTTCGTCTTTTACGCTCTGCCATGATCTGATTCATCCAACTTGAGTGGCTCGGCTGCCTTCTGACGATGACAGACCGTAATGCGAATGATATCCCAGTCCCTGTAAGAGGGCATCAGCAAGCTTACGACTCACCGACTGCAGTAACTCCTCTTCGCCCGTGACAAGGTCGGCAACCTGAGTAATAGGTAATTTTTCGAAGCCACAGGGATTGATGTTGCCAAAAGGAGATAAGTCCATGTTTACGTTAAGACTGAGACCATGATAGGTCCATCCGTTCTTTATCCGCAGACCCAGAGCCGCAATTTTAGCATCATTTACATACACGCCGGGAGCACCCGGCCGGGTGGCCGCCTCGATTTCATAATCAGAGAGAGTCTTGATGATCGCCTGCTCGATCATATCAACCAGACTGCGAACACCCATTTTTCTGCGCCTGACATTAATAAGCAGATAAGCGACCAACTGGCCAGGACCGTGATAGGTAATCTGCCCCCCGCGATCCACCTGCACCACAGGAATACCGCCCGGGTTCAGAATGTGCTCCGGCTTGCCTGCCTGACCCTGAGTGTAAACAGGCTTGTGACTCAGAAGCCATATTTCATCTGACCGGTCTGGCTTCGGATGCTCTGCAAGATAGCGCATCGATTTGAAGATCGGCTCGTAATTCTGCAAACCAAGCCGCCGCACCACCAGCGCAGCAGACGAATCGCTTCCTGCAGGCTGTGCGGCAAACCATTTGTAGTCGGGCAAATGCAAGCTACAGCACCAACTTGACGCTTTCGATCTCTTTTAGGTCGCTGAAGATGCTTTGTAGCTGAGGCTCACCAGTTGCAGCAATTGTCACTGTAATTGACAGATAATTACTGTGCTTGCTGGGTTTGAGCTGAATCAAATTGGGATCAATCGCGCCTGTGTGCCGCTCGATAGCCTCCAGCACCTGTGCCCGGAAAGTGTCTACTGCGTGACCGATAACCTTGATCGGGTAGAGACAGGGAAATTCAATTTTCGGCGGCGCCTCTTCAGGTGAAGAAAGGTCTCGCTCTGGCTCATCATCCATAGACACTGTCTATTCCGTCATTGCGTCACTGAACATCAAGCTGACCCAGTCTACAAATTGCTTGAACATCCCGCCCGCTTCGACCGCCTGCGCAGCCACTACTTCGCCGCTGAAAACCTGCTCGTCACCGAGCATCACATTGACTGTCCCCATGGCCTGGCGCTGCTGAATCGGTGCTTGAATGACTTCATCAACATCAACTGTGGCCGTCATAGATTCAGCCGCACCCCTAGGAATCGTGACGTAAACCTCCTCCTCAATGGCTAGGTCAACAGAATCGCTGGCACCAGAGTAGACCGGCACTGAGGCGAGAACCTGTCCGGCATCATACAGCTTGTGCGTTTCATAATATCGAAAGCCATAAGTGAGTAGTTTTTGCGTCTCTATCGCCCGGGCCTCTTCACTGCTCGTACCCATAACGACAGAAATCAACCGCATACCGTCACGATCGGCAGAGGCTACCAAACAATAGCCTGCGGCGTCGGTCCAACCTGTTTTCATGCCATCCACATTACGGTCGCGAAAAAGCAGCGTATTTCGATTACTCTGACGAATGTTGTTGTAGGTAAATTCTCTTTCCGCATACATGGGGTAGAACCGACCGTGCCGCTGAATGGTCGCGGTGGCAAGAATCGACAGATCTCTGGCTGACATCGTATTGTAGTAGAGCTCAGTGTCCAGCCCGCTGGCATTCATAAAAAAACTGTCCTTCATGCCCAGTACTTCGCTGTACTGATTCATCATATCCGCGAACGCTTCCTCACTACCGGCGATGTGTTCGGAAATTGCAACGCTGGCGTCATTACCGGACTGAATAATAATGCCACGCAGCAGATCCTCAACACTGACATGGGAATTCACGTCGACAAACATTTTGGAGCCTTCCATACGCCAGGCTTTTTCACTGATGTGGGCCTGGTCAGTCAGTTCAAGATTGCCATTGATAATCTCTTCGATAGCAATGTAGGCAGTCATAATTTTGGTCAGGCTGGCAGGCGGCAGAGGCTCATCAGCATTCTCTTCTACCAGAATCTGACCAGTTTGCGCGTCCAGCAACACATAGCTGGTGGCGGCGATATCCGGTGCGCGCGGAATGATGACCTGCGCCATCGCGATAGACGGAGACACAAACAAGACAACACTGCAGAATAAGCGAATCATGAACGGCTGAAAGTGCTTCAAGGACATAAAGAATACCAATAGAAAAAATCTGGACTCATGGAACGGGAAAGACCGGCATTTCCGGCAGTGCAAATCGTTAGCGCACGCTACAAACTGGCTACTCAGCCACAGTGTACGGGCTTCCCAAGTTAGCGGCAACCACGCGCTGGCTCAGTTCCCGTATTTCTCGGTTGTCCCGCAACGGGCCTACTCTCACGCGATGCAGTACGTTACCCGAGCCACTGTTGACGGACCGAATGAACACCGGATGACGGGTGAGCTGCCGCAATTGATCGGAAACCCGTTGCGCGGAATGCATCTCTGAGAACGCGCCGACCTGAAGATACCTTCTACCGCCCACCTGTTCTCTGACACCCTGCTCGGGCGAAGCCGGCCGACTGCTTGAATACGTCACCGCCCGACGCTCTTGATTGACAACAATCGCATCGAGCTGGACCCTTGCCGTCCCGCGGTCAGCATATCCGAGTTTCAGCGCGGCCGCGTAGGACAAATCTATGATCCGATCTCCGTGAAAAGGACCGCGATCATTTACCCGCACAATTAAACTGCGATTGTTATCAAGGTTGGTCACACGGAGAAAACTGGGAATGGGTAAGGATTTATGAGCCGCCGAGGCCTGATACATGTCAAAGACTTCCCCGTTTGACGTCTTATGCCCATGGAATTTTTCGCCATACCAGGAGGCAATTCCGGTTTCGCTATACCCCTTCTCCGTTCGCAGAACCGTATAGGTCTTCCCTAGGACCGTATAGGGGCTGCGATTTCCTGCCTGGGTTCGGGTCACCGGCTCGGGTATGACTTCAGGGATAGAGCCAAGGTGTACCTGCCCGGATGGAGCTCGATCTTGAGCAATCGAATAGCGACCCCCTGAATTCGATGTGGGAGAGGAACTCGGCGCGGAGCTGCAGGCGGCCAGCGTCATTACCACCATCAGTCCCGGAATAAAGCGCCGCAAGCATATGCTCTGGAAATGTTTAAACACAATCAGTCACCGAAAACATCAATCGTTTGAGTTACTTAACGTCCGATTGCATGAAATTTTTAATGCCTTGACCCCTGCAGCTACACCGAATTATCGAGCTATCAGGGTAAAGGCGGGCCTTGCTGAGCGAAATTGAAATTTTTTGATTATTTTTCAATATTTTAGCGAAATTTCTGGCGATCATGGGTCTGAATTGACATGAGCAGACCGAACCCAATGAACAGCGTCACAATCGAAGTGCCCCCTCGGCTAATCAGCGGCAATGGCAAGCCAATGACGGGCACCAGTCCGGACACCATGGCCATGTTGATGAAGACATAAAGGAAAAACGTCAGGGTGATACTGCCTGCCAACAGACGGCCAAATAAGTCTCTTGCAGCATAAGCGATCGCAAAACCCCTGAGCAAGACAAACAGATAAAGCCCGATCAGAAACAGTACGCCGAGCAGACCGAATTCTTCGGCCAGAACTGCCAAGATAAAATCTGTGTGGCTTTCCGGTATAAAGTCGAGATGAGACTGCGCACCGTTGCCGTACCCTTTGCCATAAATGCCACCCGAACCAATCGCGATCTGAGACTGGATGATGTTGTAACCGGCACCTGTCGGGTCGCGATAGGGATCCATAAAGGTCAGAATACGATTTTTCTGATGCGCTTGGGCCAGGAACAGATACCAGGCAGGCGAGCCCAGTAAGCCCGCGAACAGCCCTGCGAATACGATACGCCAGCGAATTCCCGCCAGCAAAACCACAAACACACCGGACATGAACACCATAATCGCCGTGCCCGTGTCATTCTGCAGAACAATCAGTCCAGCAGGAATGACGCTCATGACAGCAGACCAGAAAAGATGTTTGAACTTGGGCGGTAAAGGACGGCTGGCGAGGTACCATGCGAGCAGCACCGGCACGACAAACTTCATAATTTCTGAGGGCTGAAATCTGGGCAAACCGGGCAAATCTATCCAGCTTTTCGCACCGTTTACCTCAGCACCGATATACAGAACCAGGATGAGCAAGGCGATCCCGGCTCCGTAAATCGGCGGCGCCCAGCGACGAAAAAAATGCACGTTAAATTGCGCAACAGCGCACATTACGATCAGACCGACGACCATGACAATCGCCTGACGCTGAATCACCGCCTGTTCTCCGCCGGTAGCACTGTTCAGCACGAATAACCCGAATGCACCGAGTAAACAGACTCCGATCAGCAGTGGGGGATCAATGTGAAGGGCTTGCCACAGGCTGGAGCCGCTTCTGCGGGACGCATTAAAACTGCTGGCCTGACGCACAAAATCAGGATTACTCATCTAACTGCGTCACTATTGCCCCGGCAGCTTCAAGATCTGCCGCACCAAAATCCAATCGGAGAATATCAAGCAGATAGGTATCAATGACCTGCTTGGCAATGGGCCCGGCAACGCTGCTGCCATGTTCACCATTTTCGACAAAGACTGCGACGGAGATTTTCGGGTCAATCTCGGGATGCATCGCCGGAGCAAAAGAAACGAACAGTCCGTGGTCCTTATTCAGGTCAGAAACGATAATGTCTTCGCTGGACAGGATCTCCTGACTGATCCCGACAACTTGCGCGGTCCCTGATTTGCCGGCCATCAGGTAAGGCATGGCGCGATCCTGCATCGCAATTGACTCATAGGCTGTACCGTAGTCCCGGAACTCATCAGTAAACGGCCGGTGTACTACCATCGTCATCGCTTCATGGATATAGCGCCAATAATCGGCGTCGTCGACAAAGACTTCCGGCTTTGGGTTATTGTTCAGCGGCTCAAAAGACACGCCATCTACTGCTTTGAGGATTCGCGGCTGAACCATCGCGCCCCGGTTGGCCAGAATGGCGGTAGCTGTCGCCAGCTGGAGCGGTGTTGCCCACATATAGCCCTGCCCGATCGACGAGTTGATGGTATCACCGGGGTACCAGGGTTCTCCCCGACTTTCCCTCTTCCAGTCGCGGGAGGGAAGGACGCCGGTTCTGGCATAGCCGACGTCAAGCGCGAAGTTGTCACCGAACCCAAATTGGGAAAGAAACCCATGGATGCTGTCAATGCCAAGGCGGTGACCCAGATCGTAGAAAAAGGTGTCACAGCTTTGATAAATCGCTTTTTGTAAATCTGTCTCCCCATGACCACCCCCGATGGCGGTGCGAAGCGTGTAGTCACCCCAGCGGTAAGACACTCCCGGAAGCCTGAAATACCCCGGATCCTGAATCGTGAACTCATAGTCGATCGCGCCGCTTTGTAGCCCCGCAAGACCAATGAATGGCTTGACTGTTGACCCGGGTGGATAGGGATTGGTCGAACGATCGAAAAGCGGGGTATTCACCACATCGTTTACCAGCACAGAGTAATCCTTGTTGCTGATGCCGGTGACGAAGAGATTCGGATCAAATCCGGGTTTGCTGACCATGGCCAGAATGCCACCGGTAGCGGGTTCAATGGCCACAACAGCACCGCGAAAATCGCCTAATGCCTGCTCTGCCGCCATTTGCAGCTTTGCATTCAGGTGGAGCGTCAGATTCTTCCCGGCGACAGGGTCAGTACGGTCCAATCGCCGCATGATCTGGCCCCGATTATTTTTCTCAACAATTTCATAGCCTACAGTGCCGTGCAGCAATGCCTCGTACGTTCTCTCCACGCCACTTTTCCCCATATGGTAAGTGCCGCCGTAATTTTCTTTTTGAGCATCGGTTAGCGCATTCATCTCTTCACGGTTTATCTCAGAGACATAGCCCACCGAATGCGCTGTCAGTGAGCCCAGCGGATAGCTGCGTACAAATTGCGATTCAATTGTCACGCCCGCAAGCTGGTGGCTGTTGACCGCCACTCTGGCCTTTTCTTCTTCACTGAGCAGATAGCGCAACGTCACGGACGAGAAAGGTACCCGGCTGCGGTTCAAGCGGTTTTGAAATTGCGCAATATCATCGTCCGACAGCCGAATCAGTGTCGCCAGAAAAGCCAGGGTGGAATCAAGATCCTCCACCTGCTCTTTGACAATGGTTAGATTGAAGATTGGCTGATTGTCTGCCAGGAGTTCTCCCTGGCTGTCAAAAATCAGACCTCGCGCGGGGGGCACGTACTGAGAGTGGAGCCTGTTGCCATCAGACCGGGCCGAGAAATACTCATACTGTACAACCTGAAGGTCAAGCAGTTTGACAATCAGCGCGCTGAACAGAAGCGCGACGATCACCGCAGCAACAGCCAGCCGCCGGGTAAAAAGCTGCTTCTCAGCTTCGTGGTCTTTTAGTTGCCATTTACCTGTCATTGCAGATTCAGCACCGTGAATACGTCCATCATCATGAACATGACCTGATCAACTTAGTCGGCAATTTGTTCTCCTGCTTGAAAATCAGGCTGCTGAGAATTTAGACCCCAAAAAAGATCAAAAGTTTTCCACTCTGAGCTGTCACTACCCGTATCCGGGAACTTCATTCGCGATGATAGGGATGACCGTTAATCATCGACATCGCACGATACAGTTGCTCCGTCACCAGCACCCTGACCAGCGGATGCGGAAGCGTTAACGCGGATAGAGACCAACGCTCATCTGCCCGCCCCAGACAGTCGCTATCCAGGCCGTCAGGCCCCCCAATCAGAAGCGCCAGATCTTTCCCTGACATCCTGAATGCACGCAGCTTGTCGGCAAGTTGCGCAGTGCTGATTGTTCTGCCCTTCACGTCCAGCGCGACGACATAGTCGTCCGATTGAATCTGAGACAAAAAGGCGGCTGCTTCTCTCGCTTTGCCAACTGCCGGCGATTGATTTTTCATCCTCTTGGCCAAGGGAATCTCAATAAGAGAGAAATTCATCTCCCGCTCAATGCGCTTGCTGTAATGCTCTGTGCCCGCGACCACCCAATCCGCCATCTTGGTGCCGACTGACAGTAATCGCGTTTTCATGAGTCTGGAGAAGGCCCCTCAGAAGAACCCTTCCGTGCTGCCCCTTTAGACGCATCAAAGCCCCACAGTTCCTCTAGGTTGTATAGGGCCCTGACTGATCCCAGCATGATGTGCACAACCACCCCTCCGACATCAACAAGAATCCACTCAGACTGCAGCCTGCCCTCCATACCCAGAATATCAAGCCCTGCCTTTTTAACCTTCTTCTCAACCGAGTCAGACAATGCTTTGATGTGTGTACTGGAACGACCGGTTACGATAACCATGTAGTCAGTTATTTCTGTCAATTTCTGGACATCAATAGAACAAATCGACTCGCCCTTGAGATCTTCCAGCGCCTCCACTACCAGCTGCGCAATTTTCTTACTCTTCAATTCTTTTACCTGCCCACTCATTCTGTCTTGTCACTGCTTTGAAGGCTTACATCCGTAGAGCGAATGTTCCTCGATGTAATCAAATACTCTGGGGTTGAGCAGTCCGCTGACACTGCCATTTTCCCGGAGCCTGCTCCGCACTTGGGTGGAAGAAAGCTCCACATCAAACAGCCGGGTCAAATGCACTTGGCCAACGCTCTGCTCAAATAATTCATGGGGCTCTGCCACCTGCCTGCGTTCGAGATCCAACTCCGCAGCAACCAGTTCATCTACGTCCTGCCCAGATCTGCCAAGCACCAGGATATGACAGGAATCCAGAAAGCCCTGCCAATTATGCCAACCCGGCAGACCATTAAACGCATCCATACCCATCACAAAGATCCGATGCTGCCAGCATCCGGACTCCGCAAAGGCGCTAACCGTATCTGACGCATAAGAAATATCGCCCCGGCGGATTTCGCAATCATCCGGCGTGATTGAGGGCTCATCCCGCAGGGCGAGTTTCAGCATCGCCATGCGGTGCATTGCGCTGGCTGACAAGGACTCTTTATGGTTGGGCACATTACAGGGGATCATCTGTACCGCGTCCAGATCCAGAGTTTCTAGTGCAAAGCGCGCAGCTTGAATGTGTCCCTGATGAACAGGATCAAACGCCCCTCCAAAGATACCGAGCCGCGATTTCATTGCCTGATGTGGCCGTCACCGATCACGATGAATTTTTGCGATGTCAGACCCTCAAGACCAACCGGCCCTCGGGCATGTAGCTTGTCAGTCGAGATTCCGATTTCAGCTCCCAAACCGTATTCAAAGCCGTCCGCAAACCGGGTTGACGCATTGATCATTACAGAGCTCGAATCCACTTCACGCAGGAAACGCTGAGCCCTATTGAAGTCCTCAGTGATGATCGAGTCTGTATGCTGGGAACCGTGAGAGTTAATATGAGCAATCGCTTCTTCTAGCCCCTCAACCACTTTAATTGAGACAATAGGTGCCAGGTATTCTTCTTTCCAATCTTTGTCGCAGGCAGCAGAAGCTTCCGGAATAATCGCCCTCACCGCTTCGCATCCACGCATTTCAACCTGGTGCCTGGCAAACTCTGCCGCAATCCTGGGGATAGCCTGCTCCGCTACCGATCGTGCGATCAGCAGCGACTCCATAGTGCAGCAGGTGCCATAACGCTGGGTTTTGGCATTGACCACGACGGTTACTGCCTTCTCAAGATCCGCTCTGTCATCAACATACACGTGACAGTTGCCGTCAAGATGCTTGATGACAGGCACCTTTGCGTCGGCACTGACTCTCTCGATCAGCCCCTTGCCACCGCGCGGCACGATGACATCAACAAACTCCGGCATAGTAATCAACTGGCCCACCGCGTCCCGGTCAGGGCGATCAATTACCTGAATAACATTTACGTCCAGCCCCGCGGCCGCCAGACCTCCCCTGACGCATGCAGCGATCGCCTGATTGGACAACAGCGCTTCCGAGCCCCCTCTGAGGATGGAAGCGTTGCCGGCCTTGAGACAGAGGCTGGCCGCTTCACAGGTCACATTAGGCCTTGATTCATAGATTATGCCGATCACCCCCAGAGGCACGCGCATTTTCCCAACCTGAATCCCACTTGGCCGATACTTCAGATCAGTCACGGCACCCACCGGGTCTTCCAGGCCCGCAACCTGACGCAGGCCATCGATCATCGCATCTATTCTCTGCGGCGTAAGTTCCAGCCGGTCCATTAGGGCTGCGTCCAGATTTTTCCCCCGGCCCGCGTCCAGATCTTTCTGATTCGCCACGATCAATTGGTCACGCCGGATATCCAGAGAGTCAGCAATACCCAGCAAAGCCGCATTTTTCTGCGCCGTGCTTGCCCGATTGATCAATCGGGACGCCGCTCTGGCCCGCTCTCCCACGGCCTGCATGTATTCCGTGACATCGGCGATGTGATTTTCAGCATTGTTCATGAGCAAAATTCTGCCTGTAGAGCCCCGCGGGGCCGAAGAAATACCGCCCCCTTAAGAGGAGACTGGATGGTTGTAAAACGATGACCGATTATACCCTATCTACGATTAGACAGGCAGTTAGGAATCTCGATATGCTTGCCGGTGAATCCAGAGAGGTTTCCCCATGGCTGCCCCAGACAGCACCGCAGAGAATACGACACAGGATACAGTTTCTCCCACAGTCATCGAGGCACTGATCCCGGTTGGCGTTCTGATCAGCCTGCTGTCTTTTTCTGTTTATCTGTTTGGTGAGGACTCAAGCTACGGCCCGAACCAGATCGCACTGTGCGCGGGTGCCGCCGTCGCATGCCTGCTAGGATGGAGGAACGGGCAAACCTGGACGGAACTCGAGGCCAGCATGATAGCTGGTATCAGTGTGGCCCTGAAGCCGGTGATGATTCTGTTCTGCGTCGGGCTGCTGATCGGCAGCTGGATTCTGTCAGGAACGGTTCCGACCATGATCTACTACAGCCTGCTGATTCTCGATCCCGACATATTCTACGCAGCGAGCTGTGTCATTTGCGCACTGATCTCCCTGAGCATCGGCTCCTCCTGGACGGTAGCGGGCACCATCGGCATCGCGTTGATCGGCGCAGCAGGAGGTCTTGGCGTCTCTCTCGAAGTCACAGCCGGTGCAATTATTTCGGGAGCCTACTTTGGCGACAAACTGTCCCCACTTTCCGAGACCACGAATTTAGCACCGGCGGTCGCCGGCACAGACCTTTTCTCACACATTAGTCACATGTTGTGGACAACCATCCCAAGCATCGTAATCGCCTTGGTCTTGTTTACCCTAATGGGCCTGAACATTGATTCGGAAGCCGCCAATACCGATCTCGAGCTCACCATGCGCCTGATCAGCGACAATTTCACCATTCACCCAATCATGCTACTGCCTGTTTTGACTTTACTGGTCATGGCAAACAAGAAATTCCCGCCCGTCCCGACCATCCTGACTGGCGCTTCACTGGCAGTGTTACTCGCACTGATTTTTCAGAGACCTGCGGTACTGGCGCTTGCAGGCGAGACGCAAAATGTCTTTCTGGCGTATTTCCGTGGAGTCTGGCAAACCCTGTTCGACGGTTTCTCGCTCAGCAGCGGTAACACAACTCTGGATGACCTCATGACCCGGGGCGGCATGAGTTCGATGCTCAATACGGTATGGCTGATTCTGTGCGCGATGGTCTTCGGCGCCGTAATGGAACATACCGGACTGCTGAAGTGCCTGGTCAATTACGCCCTGTCTTTCGTTAGCAGTACCGGCAGTCTGATAGCCACGACCCTGCTCACCTGTATCGGCGCGAATCTGATCACTTCAGACCAGTACATTTCCGTGGTTCTGCCGGGACGGATGTATAAGCTGGAATTTCAAAACCATAATCTGGATATGAAAAATCTCAGCAGGACACTGGAAGACGCAGGCACAATTACCTCGCCACTGATTCCCTGGAACACCTGTGGAGCCTATATGGCCGGCACGCTCGGTGTTGCCACCTTCGCCTACCTGCCCTACTGTTTTTTCAACCTGGTTAATCCGGTAATTGCCGTGGTCTACGGCTTTCTTAATTTTAAGATAGTTCCTGCCAGTCACCGGGAGCCCGGAGCTGTCACAGCGTCCTGAGCACACGGCTCAGGCTGCCAGTTTCAACTCGACAGTATTGCCTTCAGGGTCACTCAGATACAGCGATCGTCCGAAGCCCTGCGCGCCATACCGCGTCGCTACCTCTGAGTGTTGAATGGACCGGCTGGCCAGATACGCACACAATTCCTGCTCCGACACACCCGAAACGCTCAGGCAGAAATGATCCATATTGCGACCCTCATGACCCGGCGCAATACCTCCAGATTTTCCAAGTTCACCATGAACAGCGACCAGATCAATCAGACTGCCACCGGCCCGCAATTGCACAAGACCCAGTTCCTCAACTTCCCTTTCCCTGATGCAGCCAAGCACGTCGCAATAAAAACGAGCCATGCTGTCAAGCGAAGTCACCCTCAGCACAATGTGATCTATCGCAGATAACAACAGCATGATCGTCTCGAATGCGGGCGCTCTACTGGCTTGCTCAAATCATATTTTGCAGACTCAACTGCGCCGGATAAGGTCGCATATACCACGAATTTTCGATGTACTCGTCGGGAAACTTTCGAAAAAAATGATTGAGCAGCGTTATCGGAACGATCAGAGGCACTATACCAGTTCGATAATCCTCAATCACCCGGATCAACTCTTGCTTGTCATCTTTATCCAGATTGGTTTTGAGATAACCTAAGAGATGCTGCAATACATTAACGTGATTTTTCCGCGTTGCACGAATCTTCAGGGCATTCATGAGCTCTGACAAGTAAGACGGTGCCTGCTCTTTGACATCGAGCTTGGTTATTGCCGCAACCATCCTGCCGAGCTTTTTATAGCACAACTGATCATGACTCATAATAATGAGCTTATGCCGGGCATGAAATTCGATTAGCCCCGCAAGTGTCAGCCCACTGTCGATCAGGTGGTACCAGCGCCAGAGGACGAATACCCGCTGAATGAAGTTTTCTCTGAGAATCGGGTCACCCAGCCTGCCCTCCTCTTCAACCGGCAAAAACGGCAGGCTCTCCATCAGTCGGGCAGCATAGATTCCGACACCGTCCCGCGAGGGCATTTTTTCATCCCAGATTTTGACGCGTTCCATGCCGCAGCTTGGCGAATCTTTTTTCAGAATGTAACCACACAGGCGGCGTTGCCACGGAAGCTGCTCATCTGCACACCCCTTCATACGATCGGTGTAGTCTTTGCTGACGTCATTGCTTTCCACACAGCGCACTTCGCTTTCTGAACGGATCAACCGGATGGTTTTACGGGGAACGCCCAGCCCTATCGACAGTTCAGGACAGAACGCCTTGAACTCGAAATAGGCTCCGAGAGTCTGCACGATGTAGGAGTGCTTTTTGTGGCCGCCATCATAGCGCACCCGCTCGCCCAGCAGACAGCTGCTTATCCCGACTGGAATCTTAACGTGTTCGGCATCCATTAATGCTCTCAGTGTTTTGCGTCGCCAGCCAGTAACTCCCCGATTGGGAGCTGCCCAGCCACCAGTGCTTCTTTGCGAGCTTTGGGTAACTGTTTGATCGCGAATTCCAGTTTCAGCGCCTGAGATTGATCTGCTGCGGCAAAAGAATACACCAGCTGCAGATTCCGTTTACCCTTCAGGGCTTTGGCCCCCCGATAAGGCCCTGAGGCCTCTGCCTTGTGCTCTGCCAGACGCCGCTCTACGTCTGTCGTCACGCCGGTGTATAGGCTTTGATCATCCGCGCGGATCATATAGACCCACCAACTTGCCGCAGGAAGGTCGTGCTCAAGCTCTCCACTCAACCGGTCAGACTCCAGATGCCGTCTTGTTCACGCACGCTCTGATCTTTGACCAGCTTGATGAGATGAGCCGTCAATGTCTTTTTCGCCCACGGGATCAGATGTTGAGCAACGTCATCGTACGCCTCCACCACCAGTTCATCGACTGTCACCGCACCAAGCGACTTCAGACAATCAAGAATTTTCGCTTCACGCTTCAGGCGATGAGCAATTAACTGACGAATCTCTTCCTGCGGTTGCTCCATAAGCCGGCCGTGGCCGGGAGCAAGATAGCGCAAGTCACGATCCTGCAGCGATCTGAGAGAACTCAGATATTCAGCCATATCGCCATCTGGAGGAAGAATAACCGGAGTCGTGCCCTGAAGAATATGATCTCCCGTGAACAGCAGTTTCTCCTCGGTCAGCAAATAGCAGATGTGGTTGGACACATGACCGGGCGTAGCGATCAATTCAAGACGAAAATCACCGCAGTCGAGAACATCACCGCCCTGCCATAACCGATCTGGCCGGAAACTCTGGTCCTGTCCGGCCACGTTTGAAGCGGCGAGGCCAACCAGTTCGGCGCCAGTCGCCTCAGCCAGTGCCTTCGCTCCCGGTGAGTGGTCTCGGTGGGTGTGAGTGACACACACGTAGCGCAACCGGCCCCGCTCACAGCAGCGCATCAGCGCGCTGAACTGCTCGTCGCTGGCGGGCCCCGGGTCAATCAGCACAAGTTGCCTGTCTCCCAGCAGATAGCTGTTGGTGCCCGGACCTGTCATCGGCCCCGGATTGTTCCCAAGAATTTGGTGAACAGGTATCGCCGTATCACCAATGCGCAGCGGGCGCCCTGGCTCAAGCATCTGTCAGATCTCCGGTCATTGCACTCAAACAGGACGATATGCTTGGTGAGACGATAATCAGCTCAGGTAACGGCATACAGCCTCCAGTGAAGGGCAAACAGTCACGGCCCAGCGTGCTCATGATACCGCGCCCACCGCCTCATGTAACAGGTCGTTTCCAGGCCACATGCAAACTGGAGTTTCCTCTGAAATCGCGAGATAATTCCAGTTCGAAGTTAGCCAGCCACAAAAAAGCCACCACTTCCTGACAGTAGTCTCGACTCGAGGACTAGAGTGACACGAGCGAGTCGGCATTTGTGAGTTTTATGGACTGATCAAAAGCCACCAAGTGCCCAGACACATTCAGGAACACCAAGCATGTACCGCGTCCAAACCTTCAACTCAATTTCTGATAAGGGACTTACCCGTTTCACTGCTGAACGTTATACCGTAAGCCCGGACACCGAAAATGCAAATGCAATCCTGCTCCGGAGTCACAAACTGGCGCCCACTGCACTGACTCCGAACCTCAGAGCAGTGGCTCGCGCCGGCGCGGGCGTCAACAATGTCCCTGTCGCCGAGTGCACAGAACGAGGGGTTGTCGTGTTCAACACACCGGGCGCCAATGCCAACGCCGTCAAGGAACTGGTGCTTTGCGGCCTGTTACTCGCGTCCAGAGGCATTGTTCCGGGGATCAGTTTCGCTGACTCACAGACGCAGATCAGTGATTATGCTGAATTGTCCAAGCTCATGGAGCAGGAAAAGAAACGCTTCAAAGGAAACGAAATAGCAGGCAAGACACTCGGCGTCGTAGGCCTCGGCGCAATCGGATCACTGGTCGCCGAGATGGCGATTGGGCTCGGCATGGAAGTAGTAGGCTTCGATCCCGCTTTATCGGTGGATGCTGCCTGGCGACTTCCCAGTCAGGTGAAGCGCATTGGAAATCTGAGCGCCCTTGTTGCGGGTTCAGACTACATCTCTCTGCATCTTCCGGTGCTCGATTCCACTCGCAAGCTAATCGATGCGAGCATGTTCGCCACGATGAACCAGGGAACCTGCCTCTTGAATTTCGCCCGGGATGAGATTGTCGATTCAGCGGCGCTGATGAACGCACTGGATACAAAAAAACTGCGGGCCTATGTCTGTGATTTCCCACGAAGGGAGTTCATGGGTCGGGCTGAGGTGATCGCCATGCCGCATATAGGAGCAAGCACGGCCGAGGCTGAAGAAAACTGCGCCATGATGGCGGCTGATCAGCTCAAGGACTTTCTGGAGCACGGCAACATCAGGAACTCGGTAAATTTCCCGAATCTTACTCTTGATCGCGCAGCCAATTCAGAACCGGGCGCACGTTTGGCGATCTCAAACAAGAACGTCCCCAAAATGCTTGGCCAAATTCTTTCTATTCTTGCAGACCAGGATATCAACGTGATCGACATGCTGAACAAGAGCCGAGGAGAGGTCGCCTACAATTTGATTGACCTCGAAAGCCCCGCCTCAGAATCGGCGCTCGCAGCGATCGCAGCAATTGATGATGTCATCAAGGTGACTGCCCTCTAACAATCTGAGACTCAGGATTATCACTATGAAACGCGTTTTCAATTTCGGAGCAGGCCCAGCAATGCTGCCCCTTGAAGTCATGCAGCATGCTCAGGCTGAATTTCTCAATTATCAGAATCTCGGCGCATCCGTGATAGAAATCAGCCATCGTTCGGGGGAATTTGACGACATCATCAATCGATGCGACGTATTGCTCACCGAACTCGCAGGCATTCCCGATAACTATAAAATTCTGTACGTCCACGGTGGCGCCCAGATGCAGTTCTCTGCAGTCCCTCTGAATCTGATCAATCGTAAAGCCGCTAACAAGGCCTCTTTCGTACTGACCGGCAACTGGGCCTCGAAGGCGAGCAAGGAAGCTACGCGCTACGGCGCGTCTATTAACCTTGCCAGCAGCGAAGACAGAAACTTCAGTTACATCCCGGACTACGACATCGGATTACTGGACCCAAACAGTTCCTATCTGCACATCACGAGCAACAACACCTTATTCGGAACACGCTGGCACAGCTTCCCAGAAACAGGCGACGTACCCCTGGTCGCCGACATGACATCGGAATTTCTCTCGAGAAAATTAGACATCAACCAATTCGGCCTTATTTTTGCCGGGCTGCAGAAGAACCTCGGACCTGCCGGCCTCGCCCTGGTCATCATACGTGAAGATCTGCTGGGCTATGCGCTTCCCGCAACTCCCGGTTTGCTTAACTATCAGGTTTATGCCGAGCAACACTCACTGGCGAACACTACCAATACTTTTGCCATCTATCTGATGTCACTGGTTCTGCAATGGCTGAAAGATCAGGGCGGTGTAGCACTGATGGAGGCGCAAAACCAAGCCAAAGCGAAACTGATCTACGATGCCATTGATGGTAGCGACTTCTATTACGGAACAGCGGATGTAGCGCATCGATCGGTCATGAATGTCACATTCAATCTTCACAAGGAAGATTTACTGGCTGAGTTCGTAAAGCAGGCAGAGGCCGCCGACTTGTATGCACTAAAAGGTCACCGCGCGGTAGGCGGCGCACGAGCCTCCATCTACAACGCCATGCCACGCGCTGGCTGCGAAGCTCTGGTCGAATTTATGACTGATTTTGAGCGCCGTATGGGTTAGACGATTATCAGAGACCGGCAGGCCTGTTAAGTCTTCCCGGTCTCCGCCCGGCCAAACTGGCGCATGTCTGAAGAAAGAAAAATCATACACTGCGATTGCGATTGTTTTTATGCTTCAATCGAAATGCGGGACAATCCTGAGCTGGTCGACAAACCCATTGCCGTTGGCGGCTCACCGGAGCGCAGAGGCGTTGTAGCAACCTGCAATTATGCGGCCCGGAAATTCGGTATCCACTCCGCAATGTCATCGGCAGTTGCACGCAAGCGCTGTGCGGACCTGATCATTGTTCGCCCGGATATGGAGAAATACCGGAGCGCATCGTCGAAAATCCATCGCATTTTTGAGCGCTATACTTCTCTCATCGAGCCCTTGTCTCTGGACGAAGCCTATCTGGACGTGACTGAGTGCAGTCTGTTTAGCGGAGATGCATCCGCGATCGCCCAGGCGATACGTGACGCAGTGCGGTCAGAAGTCGGCATTACCATTTCGGCGGGAATCGCACCAAACAAATTTCTGGCCAAGATTGCCAGCGACTGGAACAAACCTGATGGCCAGTTCGCGGTAAGCCGAGACGAGGTCGAGGATTTCCTGACTGACCTGCCAGTCAGGAAATTGCACGGAGTCGGAAAAGTGACTGCAGAAAAAATGGCCAAACTTGGCATCGGGTCCTGCGGCGACCTGCGAATGATGGAACTCTCAGAACTGAGGAAA